>NZ_CP032549.1:1428258-2142388 GCF_012221945.1 Glutamicibacter mishrai
TAGCGGCGTCGGCGAGTCCATTGCAATCTTCTGTACTTCGCACATCGGCGGCAACAGCAATGCACTCGCCACCTATATTCGCTACTGCCTTTACCGTTTCCTGAGCATCATGCGGATCTTGTGGAAAATAGTTGACCACGCTGCGTGCACCGGCTCTGGCATAAGCAATTGCTAAGGCCTGTCCAATCCCGCTTGCTCCTCCGGAAATTAGCGCAACTTTACCTTCTAGGCCGTCGTCACGTTGTACCGTCATTATGCCGTTACTCCTTCATTTACGAGGTCCGAGGAATCCCTGTCCTCGGATTCAACTTTCTTGGTTCCAAGCATGCATAGGGCTGAGAAGAGCAGTCCCAGTGTTCCACTACAGATCGCGGCGGCAGTCATGCTAAATCCTGAATAGAGAACGAGGCTAAGTACGCCTGAACCCGCGATTGCACCTACCGGGGCCATTACGTGAGCAACGTTCGCGCCAGTACCTCGAATGTGAGCTGGGAACGACTCTCCCATGTAATAAAGCAACGCTGAATAAGGTCCCGTCAGGAAGAACAAGGTTAGACCATACATTGCGATAACGAACCATGTACTGCCAGGAATAAGCAGCATGCACAGACTTGAAGCGGCACCCGCAAACCAGCCGAATATCACTGTGGATCGACGACCGATCCTGTCTCCCAGCCAGCCATGGAAAAGGTAGCCTATGAACCCGACAGCGTTGGCACCAATGAGAATTACGAGCGCATTTTCAAACGAAACGCCCTTGGCCCCCACCAATACGGTGGTACCCAGAACCGAAAAAACCTGAATGCCGATCCAGTTAAAGAACCAGGCAAGGGAAAGGAAAATCGTATGTCTACGTAGCCCCTTGGAAAATACTTCTTTGAGGCCACCTTTAGATTTTTCGCCTAGCGCTAGTCCATGTTCGTCGACAAGCGCCTTGGCCCCATCCAGGTCCCCAACAGCTTGTCGTCGTTTCGCCTCTTTGATGGCCGCGAAGGTTGGCGATTCTGGCAGGCGCGTGGCCCACAGCGCGACAGCTACAGCCGCGGTTCCAGCCACCACAAAGCTCCAGCGCCACCCTATAACGGGCAACAGGAGCGCTGACATGGTAGCTGCGACGAGAGCCCCGATCGGATATCCAGCTTGAACAACAGAAAAGAAGAACCCTTTGTTCTTAACATCCTTGTAGATCTCGCTGAGATAAACGGCGTTCACCACTTCCTCTGACAGGGATAAACCCGTCACGGAACGAATGATCACAAATGCCACGGCTCCGCCGGCTAATCCGGTCACACCCGAAGCTATGCCGCCACCGATCATAAGAATGACCAAGGCATTTCGACGGCCCAACTTATCGATGATGGGGCCAACGGCGAGAGAAACAAGAAATACGCCCGCCTGAGCAATGGTGTTTATCGTCGTGGATTGCGCTGTGCTCCAACCGAAGTCCTCCGCAATCAGTGGCAGCAAAGTGCCAAAAAGCGTGAAGTCATAGACTGAAGCTACCCAGGCCACGAAACAGACAATCGAAACGTTACGGATCATTTTCGGTGTCACGGCAACGTCCCATGGGGCGACAGGACCGCGAACGTTGGTACTGGAATCGGACATGATTTTCCTTAGGTCTAGATGCGAAGGGTTATCCCGCGGAGCGCGGTGATCGTTTTGCGAAGTCGCGTGCAACATCTTCCATGAAGGAGAATTCGACACCATCGTGGCTTTGCATGTGATCAAATAGCCGTTCTAGCATCAGCAAGTTCTGTGGTCGCCCAGAAACATCTGGATGGATGGTAATCGGGAATACCGCGTAATCCTTTTCCCGGTAGACCCAGTCAAATTGGTCTTTCCACAACTGTTCAACGTCACGGGGCGAGACGAATCCGTGGCTATTTGGGCTCGACTTGATGAACATCATGGGAGGAAGGTCATCCAAGTACCAGGACGCCGGAATCTCAATGAGATCGGTTTCTTCCCCACGCACCAATGGCTTCATCCAGTCTCTGGCTGAGGCGGCGTCGTAATCGATCTTCGTCCACGAATCACCCACACGTACGTAATACGGAGTGTGATCATCGTGCATCAGAGAATGGTCGTAAAGAAAACCACGTTCCAACAGGATCTCGTTAGTCACCTTTGAAAATTCCCACCACGGTGCGACATATCCAACTGGCTTCTTACCTGAACGGCGCTCGATGAGATCAGTGCAGTAGTCGAGAATCTCAGTTTCCTGAGTCCGGGTCATCGCAATCGGATTTTCGTGCGAATATCCGTGGACACCGATTTCATGCCCAGCGGCTACAACCTGCTCAAACTGCTCTGGAAAGGTTTCAATTGAGTGTCCTGGCCAAAACCAAGTCACTGGAATGTCGCGTCGTTGCGCCAGTTGAAGCAGGCGTGGGACGCCGACTTCTCCCGCGAACATGCCGCGTGAAATGTCGCCTGGCGAGTCTTCGCCACCGTAGGAGCCGAGCCATCCTCCTACTGCGTCAACATCGATACCGACAGATACATAGATCTTCTTGGACATTTTCTTTCCTTTCTTATTCAGCGATAGCTGCTGAATAGTTCCTTGAATTCGAAAACCGAAACTTCTTGAGTAATGAGGCAAGCCGCCAATATTCGCGCTTGGAACGGGCTAAGAACTCCAGCGCTTACTGCTCCTGCGGCAATCAAATCCACACCACCGCCATTGCCATAGATTGGAACCACTGGTCCAGATGGTGCCCTGCTAGCTAAAACAACTGGCACTCCCATGTCAGTCAGGTGCATGACCGCTTCAACATAACCAGGACCTGCGTTCCCAACGCCTGTACCCGCCAAGACGACTGCATTCGCGCCGCCACGTGCAGCTTTGATCAATTCACCAGAATCAGAACCGGGATAGGCGAAATGGACGTCAATTCGGACTGAACCAAAGCCATTGGCAGGTAAGGCCAAAGTCGAGCGTCGGTCAGGAGTAGCGACCATCTCCAGTTTGTTGTCATGGAACGTTGCCACCGTTGCTCCGCCTGAGAACGGCTGACTAGCTGTGGTGTGAGACTTTCGTACGCCTCTTGCCGACTGAACTACACCGTCAAAGCACACCAGCGCGCCCATACTGCTCACCCTTGGATCGGTTGCTGCCAAGATCGCCTGTCTGAGATTTCGCGGACCATCTGTATCCGCATGCTCTGCTGAACGCTGCGCACCAGTAAAAATAACTGCTTTAGAACCGTCGTTGACAAGCTCACTTAGAAACGCCGTTTCTTCCATGGTGTCAGTGCCATGAGTTACTACCACCGCGTTGATGTGCGGATCCTTGATCCGGTTCTGTATTTGATCGACGATCATCAAGATCTGACTCATGTCCAAGGCGTAGCTACCGGTTAGCAGGAGGTCCTCCGACGAGACTTCCAGGTCACCCTCTACGGATGTAACCCCAATGATGTCCGCGATGCCAACCGAAGCGACAGCCCCGGAAGTCGAATCGTCGAGATCATTTGAACGACTCGCACTTTCAGGCTTAGAGGCAATCGTCCCTCCGGTACCGATGATGTGAACTCTCGTCAATTCGTTTTCCCTCAATTTCTTTGCTTTGTCGACAACTACACAAACGATTGCCACAAACGTTTGTGTTGTGTCGTAGAACACCATAAGTGACGGGGCTTACTTGGCGCAAGGGAAAATTTTCATAAAGTAGACTGGCAACGCAATGACACAAAGACCAAAGTCGTCTTTGACCGCAGGAAAGGCGGTGAGCACGTGGCCAGACGAAGCGCAGTAACACTCAAGGAGTTAGCTCAGGCGCTAGAACTGAGCCCTTCGACGGTCTCCCGCGTACTCAATGATCCATCTGGTATCGACTCTCGCTGGGCTTCGCCCGAAACGAACCAAAAGATTTATGACCTCGCTACTGAACTGGGATACGTCAAGAATCAGTACGCCGCTTCATTAAGAACTGCTAAATCTCTCCTGATCGGCGTCGTGGTTCCAAGACTTCAGGACTACGTGCTCGCCACCATGTATGAAGGAATTGACGAAGCTGCACTCGAACACGGTTACGCCGCGGTCGTCGCAAATTCTCTAGACCAACCCGCCACCCACGACCTGCGTGTCCGTAAATTCTTGGATCGCAGAATCGACGGACTCATCCTTGGCGACACTCCATTTGATGGGGCGACGTTGAAGTCTCTAGATAAAGAAAAAGTACCATTTGTCCTGGTCAACCGCAGATCTCCAGGACATTTATCTGTCACGTGCAACGACCAAATGGGCGGGCGTCTCGTGGGTGAACACTTCGCGGAGTTTGGTTCAAAGAAAATTTTTCTACTCGCTGGTGATCATCGAATGTCCACGTCGATTGATCGCACAACAGGCTTCATCGAAGCTCTAGCAGAACAGGGAATTCATCTTCCTGTCAGCCACATCGCTTACGGTGGATTCGATACGTCTAGTGGCGAAAAAGCCACTCGTGATCTGCTCGATGCACACGGCATTCCGGAAGCAATATTCGCTGTCAACGATTTCGCCGCCATTGGCGCTTTAGGTGTTCTACGCGAGCGCGGTCTTAAGGTTCCGGAAGATGTGAAGGTAGTTGGATATAACGACACTCCCCTTGCCAGCGGAGTTGGCCTGACTTCCGTGCATTCGCCGATGCATGAGATTGGGCGCAGGGGGTTTGACCTACTTTTGAAGAACATTCAAGGCGAAGAATGCGAGAGCGTCCAGCTTGATACAAATCTCGTGATTCGTTCAACGTCGCGGTAACCTCTTTGGTCATTGACCTCAGTGGCACACTTTGCTGTCTGTCGCTGTTGGTCTACTACTGAAATTTTTGGATAACTTCAATCGCTCAGCCGGCATGTTAAATGATCAAATGACGCAAGGTGGGAACTGTACTTACTTGTTCAGTTCCCACCCTGCCGCGCCTTGCAACGCGTTCTTTGGCTCTCTTGGCTTAGTACGCGATACGGCGAACCAAGCGGTAAGTGAACGCTGCGGTTCCTAAAAGGGCTACAGCGACGACTGCCTTACGAATGCTCACCACTTTCCTCTCCTAGAACCGGGCGTTCCCGATATACATCCAGTCTCACGGTGATCTAAGTTCAAAACGTCGTCTTTTTGAACCCCCTTTGACTTATGCACTGGCAGTGCCTCGACTGATTTAGTTCTGCCACGGGCGAGGCCCGCCAGCATCAAGCATGATGGATAGTGCCTGCGGCATGATCTCAGCCCGGAAGAACGTGGATTCTCCGGCGTAGTCACCATCCAGCTGGCAGGCCACCGGCTGATCCGCTCGAATCTCAATGACCTGACCCTGCTGATGGCTCAGCGACTTCGCATCGGTGCCTAGGACAATTCCTCTAGCTATGGAGGCTAGTTCCCGAGCTCCGGTGGGCGAAGCGATCATGGCGTCGATCTTTCCATCTGTGGGGACGGCGGAAGGGATCAAGTTGATTCCACCCATCAATCGGCCGACATTGCCAATGAGGGTCATGATCGAAGAATGGTGTTGAATCGGCTGGTCATCGATGGTGAGAGTACATTCAAAAGGTGTGAGGCTGAACTGTTGTGCCGCAGCTACCACGTAGGCTACGGCTTTGATGGTCTTTTTCAACTCTGGATTGGTATTGCCCATAATCTTGGCATCAAAACCTAGACCACACATCACGGCGCAAACAGAGTTTCCTGCCTCAGTGGTGCAGCTGATCAAGTCAATGGGAACCGCTTCACCAGCAAGAGCGGTACGGATGGCTTCGCTCTCATCTAGTGAGGCTCCAAGGTTCCTGGCTAACAGGTTTCCGGTACCCGCCGGAATCGGTGCAACCGGGATTCCTTGATTGGCTAATTCCTGGCAGACCATTCGAACCGTGCCGTCGCCTCCGGCCACGATCACCACATCAACGTTGGCATCGATAGCCTGCTGAGACATCTTGCCCCCGGGGTTTTCACGTTCGGTTTCTAGCCACAAAGGCGGCTTCCACCCTGCAGCTTGTAACTCGTACTCCACACGTCGTCTGAACAGCGCAAAGTCCAATACCTTGGTGGGGTTGTAAATTACCGCAGCACGCTTGTCACTTTGTTCAACGGGTAGGCCCAGCCCGGCCCACCCTTGAAGTATCGGACCTACCCCAGTAACCACAAGGACGCCGCTGGCCCACGTGATTCCCAACAGGACTCCGCCAATGAGCTGGCTTGTTGTTTGGGTACGCATTATCCATTGATCGCCTAAGACCATGAGGATCAATAAGGTAGCAATAAGTCGCGAACGCAACGCTGAACTAGTTGTTAGTCGTTGTGCATGGCCCAGGGTCGCCAGCACCCAGGCAAGTACAGACACCGCCACCATATGGGCCGAGGGATAAGCGGAGATTTGATAGGTCAGCGAATCTTCAAAGGGCGAAGCTGGACGCGGCTGGTTGGTAATGAACTGAATCCCAGCGGTTATCGGAATAACGAAGGCTACTGCTCCCAGTGCTCCGGCCAACCGTCGTATCCGGCGTCGCAAGGTCCACAATGCCATCGCCAGAATGAAAGCAAATACCAGCGCCGGATGAGTCAGCAGCGCAAACGCTTCGGCAATCTGTCCTGCAAAGCTGCGCGCATTGATCCACGGCGCCAGCGTCAGTTCATCAAGATCTTCTAATCCCCAGACTGTAGAGAGCAGAGTCCATCCAGTGAACAAGAAGATGAACTTCATGAAGAATCGGCCCTGCGCCAGTGACGCCAAATCAAAACGACCGAGAGGTTTCAAGATTCGCGTCATACCTTGATTCTCACTGTGTCAGGGCAAACAGTCAATTGACCAAAACCCGGCGCTTACATGGCTTTATCCCAGACGAATCTCATCAATACCGTCAAGATCCCACTGCCCGTCATCCCATTTCAAATTTTTGGCCAGTGGCAATTGATGAGAGGCACTTTCAATAATGTGCATCAGGTATCCCCCGGTATTTGGGAACGCCACGATGTCGCCCTTGGCTACGCCTTGCGGGAATTCAAAGCGGCGGCGCAAGATGAGTTCTTCTTCAATGCAATAAGCACCTACGAGGAAGCCGCTGTACGGTGCGAGCTGTCTTGAATGTCTACCCGCCGTCTTGACCAGCAGTGGGTCAACTAGGAAATCTGCAGCCGTTGAACGGCACTGGGTGCGATTCATATGGAGACCCACAAGGCTTACGCCATCACTGCGTTCCTTGGTGAAGGCCACCTGGGACAGCGTGAGCCCACAGCCATCGAGCAGTGAGCGCCCCGGTTCACACCTCAGCTGAATCCCGCGTTCATTGAGCATCTCGGCTACGCTTTGAGATCCATCGGCTCCCTTGGTAGTCAGGATCTGTTCTAGCCACGGACCACGAATCAACTGCTGGTGATACGGATATAGGGCCTTGCTGGCCTGCGGGCCCGTGGCACCAAGCCGATCAGCTTTCCAGGTCAAAGATTCGTCCCCCTCGGGCAGCTCGGCGAGCGCCTCCCAGAATCCTCTCCACTGGATTGAATCATCAAGATAAGACATGGGAATACCGCCGCCCATATCTACAAACTTCACCGAATGACCTTGCTGACGCAGCGCATCAACTAAGTCCAGTGACTCCTGCAGCACTGCTGCGCGCTGCCCACCGTCGTAGCCGTTGAGGTGGAAGTGCACACCGATGACTTCGAGCGCCTTTTGATTGGTGACGCCACCCAAAAACTCCAGCCAACGCTCTGCGCTCAGTCCGAATCTGGTGGGTGGGATCTGCGGATCAGCAGAAGCCAGTCGCAGGGCAACCCGGGCTGGAGTGTTCGTAGCGTTAGCGATCTGAAGTAGATCATCTACTTCATCTTCATTATCTAGACTCAGCACCACATTGTTCTGGACTGCCAGCTCAAGTAGGGCTTGGGACTTCACCGCAGCGGTGACAATCAATGAATCGGAGCTGATTCCACGCTTCAGACACTGATCTAATTCGTGGAAGCTTGCTACATCCACTCCGCAGCCTTCGGCAAAAGCCTTGTCGATAGCACCAAGGGTCTTATTGGCCTTGCGCGCTAGATAGATTTGGAAGTCAACCTCATATTCAGCCGCTGCCTCACGTAGCTCGGTGATGTTCCGTGCCATCGATGAGAAGTTGTGAACGTTTAGTGGTGACCCATACTTGGTGAGTAGTTCTTGGCAGAGTTTAGGATTCTCAACAAGTTCTGTCATCCATGGTTCCAGACGGGCCGTCAGAGGTAGGGTTCCGTGCATCAGCGGTGGCATCAATAAGCTACTTTCTGGCTTTGAACGGTCACTTGCGTTGCAATGCGCTTGACCCATTCTCGGTACTCGGTATGCAAAGTTCGGTTCAAGGTGTCATGACCCAAGGTAGGGTCCTCCGTCGGACGCCCCAGAGCGCTCAACGACTCATTGCGTTGGCCCTGTGAATCGATGCAGGTTCCGTCAGTGTCGGTGAGCAGTCCGCGCTCGCCGGACCTGATCATGATTTCTCCTGCCGCCAACAGGCCATCAATGAGCGAGTTCGCTGGTTTGCCGTGAGGAGCTGCGGCGGTGAGCACGCCCGGCGCGGCAGTCACAGAGTCTATTTCAACGGTGTCTGTTCTTTGATCTTCGCCTTGATCAGTACTAGCTGTACTTGCTACGGATTGTTGGAGGCGCAGGATCCCCGCGTCGTGCAGGGCTAGCAGTTTTTGTGCTGTGGGCTCTGGTGGGCCAAAGGCCATACGTTCAAGGTTGCTTGCTGCTAGGTTAAATTCTCCTCGCTCGGTGTGGCTCCAGTTATATCTAGAGAGCGCACGGACCAGTTCTGAATATAGCTTTGACCAAGTTACCGCCCACACCCATTCATGGGTTCCGCTTACTAGTCCACGGTTAGCTTCCAGGCTATAGCGTAATTGTTCAAAAGGTCGCTCATGTTCTGAGAATTGTGCGGATCTACCGGTACATACGGTGTCCCAGAGTGATTCCTTGGTGGCCGGTACGCCGCTGAAATCAGCGATGTGCTTCGCGCAGTCCAGCAGGATGCTCCACATTTTCCTAGTATAAGGCGTTGAAGAGCCCGCCCAGGCACGCAGTTGAGTTTGGTAAATGCCCAGAACGCTGTGCAGGTCTTCGCCAATGTCTCTTGGCTTTGGCGTCATCGCAATACCCTTGCGCGAAACCATCGTGATCAGCGCTGGCTCGTTTCCGCTGGGCAGATATCGCAGCGCACCCCCGGCATCATCGGCAACAGGTTCCCAACGGCCACCGCGCCCTTCGGTCAAGACCATGACCACGTCATAGGCTGTCAGTGCGGCACCGCGAATCTTGACCGTACTTCCAGCTGGTACTTGCGCGATGGCTTCAGGGGCTTGTTCCACGCTCAGCGCTGCTGCGGGAATTGTTGAAACCGGTTGCTCTTCATTCTTGTAGCCTGCCAACCCGTGGCCGGTAGCAAGGACAACTTCATCATAGAGTTCAGCACCAGAAGTCGTTGATACTGCCCACTGTTCGCCTTGCCGTTGAACCCGCTGAACCACCAGCGGTCGATGGGATACCGATAGCTCACCGTGTTTGGTCAACAGTTCAAATTGCTCGCTGAGGTATGCGCCGACCTCGGCCCGTGGTGCAAAGACGTCTTGGATTTTATCCGAAGCATGCGGCTGCCTGTATTGATCAAACGTCTTTTCGCACAGACTAGAAGACGCGTCGATTATGCGCGAGTTGACGTTCAGCCTCAGTTCTTTGGGCTGCGTGGTATTCCATACCCGTCCGGCTCCCGGCGGGTAGGGGTCATAAACATCAACCTGAACAGTTTGGCCTTCGTTGTCGCTGAGCACATCGTTGAGTTCCAACAGAGCAAACAGACACTTTGGGCCGCCACCGACCATCGCTATGCGGATCATCGTTCAGCGCCAACTTCTAACTCAGACAAGTTCGCAGACTGAGGTGACTCACCAAGAGTTTTTTGCACCCATTCATCGTTGTAAACGGTGTGTAGATAGGGAACCCCGGAATCGTGCACCAAGAAGGCAACCCGTGAGCCTTGGGGAATGCCTGGGAGCATTTTCCCCATGGCCGCGACAATTGCTCCGGTAGAGGCTCCGGCAAGGATGCCTTCCCGTTTGGCCAGTAGTCGGCAGCCACGAACCATCTCAATTTCAGGGATACGGAAAACTTCGTCGGGCTGCACTTCTAGGGACAGATCAGGGACGATTCCTGCGCCCAGACCGGGCAGGCGCCGTTCTGCCGATTGGCCACCAAAGAGCACTGAGCCAAGTGCATCCACCGCAATCAGTTTTGTTTTGAGCTGATGTTCTCGCACGTACTTTTGGCATCCGAGAATCGTGCCCGTGGTACTGGTGGCGACAAAGAGCATATCTAGATCTCCTCCCATCGCCTCCATAATTTCTGGCATGGTCGTAGAGTAGTGAGCCTCAGGGTTGCGTGCGGATCCATACTGGTTGGTGGTCACCGCACCAGGGTTTTCGGACAGCAGTTGGGCGACCCGTTTGCGGCGCGCGGCTAGCCTGTTGCCATCGGGTGGATCCATGACAAGATCTACGGTTGCTCCGTAGGCGCGCATGATGTCTAGAGCTGATTTGTTGGCGTTTTCATCAACCACGGCAACAAAGTTGATATCTCGCACGATGCATTGCCGGGCCAGTGAGATCCCCAAGTTACCTGAGGTTGATTCCACCACCATTCCGCCAGGCTTGAGTTCACCTGTTTCTAAGAACGCAGTGATCAGAGATTCAGCAGTGCGTTCCTTGGTGCTGCCAGAAAGTTGCAGTGAATCCAGCTTGGCGAAAAGCTCGATTTCACTTGAATCGAATAGCCTCTCAAGTTTCACAATCGGTGAATTGAAGGGTGTTAAAGCACCGGTAACTTCCATAGTCACTACTCACATTCTTACGACGCAGAACACTGCTGACGGTCATTTCCAGGTCAGTAGCTATGAGCTTGACTCGTCCCGTTTTTCGCAAGTCTATGTGTAGAAGTGAAGCGATGGCTACCGGTGCCGCGGATTCAGATGTAAGCCCCAGACGGTGCACTCTTGCCGCTCAGCTGACGTTCTGAGATTCCTCCCTTACCAGGTGCTCAGACGGTGCAGTGTGGCCCTGATCTCGGTTTTTCCGTGACAGAGCCAGGTAGAGCAGGAAGCTGACAAAGAAGCATGGAACCGTGGCGCCAATTGGGCTGGGGAACATGTAGGTCAGCAGGTAGGCGACAACCGCACCTGCCACCCACACGCCAACGGCAATCGGGTTCACTCCGTTGCGGTACCAGTAGGCACCACCGCTGTGGCGCAGGATGTCACGCGTGTAGCGCGAACGCTTAAGCAGGTAGTAGTCCACAATCATGATGGCGAAGACCGGAACGAAGAATGCACCGATGAGTGTCAAGAAATCAGTGAACTGATCCAGTAGTGCTAGCCAGGTAGCTCCGAGGATAGATACTGCGCCAACTACCAAAGCTGTGGCCAAGAACGGCAACTTACGTTCGGGACGGGAGTTGACCACCGAGGTGATCATTCCGTAGACGGCCATTGTATTGGTAGCCATTACTGACAAGAAGATGGCGATAGCCAGTGGGGCACCAAAGGCTGCAACAAGAATTGTTGGGTCAAACTCTGTTGCTTGGCCACCGGAGAGGATGACGTACCCAATAGCAGTGGCGCCAAGGATCATGGCCAAGACGGTAGAAAGCGTATAGCCAATGCCTGAACCGACAATGCTGGCACGAGTATTGCGAGCCATACGGTTGATATCCGCCGAAAGCACGGTCCATGAAATCGCCGTGGCAATCACGATATCCAGAACGATGAACGGTGTGTATCCAAGGGAGGCATCAACCGGAATCGCAGCAAACTCTTCAGGATTATATTTGCCGAAGGCCATGGCAAAGACGTAGGCCATGATGGCCAAGATCAAGACAGCAAGCCAGGGTTCAACTTTCGAAATTCCTTCATGCCCAAACAGTGCCAGAGTCACGACAAAGACTTGGCAGATCACGGAGAATAGGACGGGATTGCTGAACCCGGTCAGCGAATCAACGAGGTAGTTGACGGTGACGCCTGCCAGCATGGCCTGCACCCAGCTCCAGCCCATCAGCACGATGACATTGGCTGCCACCGGCAGCAAGCTACCGCGAGCACCAAAGGCACCGCGTGTGATGGCCATGGTGGGCAGCCCGGTACGAGTGCCGATGTTTCCTACCAGGACCAAGATGACGGCACCGATTAGCGTGCCGACAACAATCATCACCAGTGCAAGTGAGAAGTTCAGTCCGGGCACAAAGAATGTGCCGGTCAAGAGCGTGGTCACCACGAGGTTGGCTGCTAGCCAGATCATGCCAATACGCCCGGTGCCCAGCTGTCCGCGAATCGGGCCGGAGCTTTCGGCGCCGGCTTCTAGCTTCTGTTCAAATTTGCGGTAGAGATTCATGCGGTCTCACCGGTGGCTTCAGTTGCCGCTTGCTCCGGCACGGTTGAAAGGTGCTCGTGGATTGCAATGAGTGAACCGTCTGCTTCGAGGCGGAAAACGATAGTTTCACGTTCTACGTAAGAGTCAATGGTGTAGTTCTCTGGATCATTTCCACTGCGCGTTTGTGTTGCCACGCTGTGGCTGAAGACTGCACCGCCAGCGAAAACATGAACGAGTTGGTCAGTGGACTGGCAACCGGTAACCTGCCATCCATCAGCTAGCCAGCTGCCCCAAAGCTTTTCGTAGCTAGCGCGATCATCTAAGCGGGATGCTTCGGGATGAAAAATGAAGGATGCGTCTGGCGCGAAGTGTGAGAAGTATTCTTCAGTGTTTGTCGTGCCAAATGCTTCTACGATCTTGGCGGCGGCGGCCAGTACGTCGCTTTCGGTAGGTGCAACTGTGCTCAACGGTTCTCCCAAGGCTGAGGTCCGGATTCGGACGCTTCTAGGTAGGCATATGGCGTGAGGTGGATTACCTATATGCATTTTTTGTTTACCCTAGGTGATCAATTGGTGCCGGTCAATGAATTTCGCTCATATGACAGGTGCCCTATTACCCCGAAGTTACGGTCATTCCGGACACTAAATATGGGCTTTGCACTTTTAGTGCAGTATGATGCACTCATGGAGATTAACGCCGAACGGCTTGCGCAAACCATCGGTACGCGAGTAAAAAACGAACGCAAAAAGCACGAATGGACGCTGGATCAGCTCGCTGAGCATGCCGGGGTCAGCCGCCGCATGCTCATCAACGTTGAGCAAGGAACAGCCAACCCCAGCGTCAGCATTCTGCTTAAGCTTTCTGATGCGCTGGGACTAGGACTGCCCGCCTTGGTCGAACCACCGGAAGCACGCCACTCTAATGTGACGCGGGCAGGCGAAGGCGCCGTCTTGTGGAACGGTGAGAATGGCGGCCGAGGAATTCTGGTGGCTGGCACCCAAGCCCCTGAAGTACTTGAGCTATGGGACTGGAATTTAGCTCCCGGCGAGCGCCACGAGAGCGAAGCCCACGCTGCAGGAACCCGCGAACTTCTGCACCTCCTTAAAGGCTCTATCACCGTAGTAGTTGATGGTGAATCCCATGAGCTCAAAGCCGGTGATGCCATGTCCTTTGACGGGGACACCATCCACTCTTACTCAAATATTCACAAGACCACCGCCACATTCAGCCTGTGCGTATTCGAACCAGGTGTGGGCCACACACATAAGACGGAGAACAGCAATGACGAATAGGCTGACCCCCACCGAATTCCTCTACGGCTGCTCTATTGACCCGTCAGTCCTAGAACTACGCCCGGACTACCGCGCACTGTTGCTGGTGGTTGAAGGTATCGACCCACGGGCGAATTCTGAGATTGCTCATGAATTGATCAACAAGGCAGAAGCCCACGCTAATGAGCTGCTGGCCGCGACCCCAGTGGACCAGTTGCCACAGATCAGCGCCTGGCGCGAGGCCTACCGCGGTTTTGGTGCCAAGCCTCAGCGCACCCGCAATAGCCTCGAAGCACTCACTCGTCGCGCGGGTGCAGGGTTACCGCGTGTGAATGCATTGACTGATATTTACAACGCCATTTCTGTACTACATCAAATTCCGCTTGGTGGTGAAGACTTTGATCTCTACGACGGACCGGCCACGCTCACCCGTGCTACCGGGGATGAATCCTTTGATACGACCGCTGGCGGCGAAGTGGTGCTTGAAAACCCTGAAACAGGCGAAGTGATTTGGCGAGATAACACCGGGGTGACCTGCCGCCGCTGGAACTGGCGCCAAGGTAAGCGCACCGCGCTGTCCCAAGACACCACTAATGCTTTCTTCATCTTGGATGCTTTGGCACCCATGAGCGATGAAGAGCTGGAGGCGACCGGCGAAGCCTTGAGCCAAGCCTTGGAGTCTTTGGGCACCGCAGTACAAGTTTCCAAGCGGA
This sequence comes from Glutamicibacter mishrai, assembly GCF_012221945.1. Lineage (NCBI taxonomy): Bacteria > Bacillati > Actinomycetota > Actinomycetes > Micrococcales > Micrococcaceae > Glutamicibacter > Glutamicibacter mishrai. The sequence goes on from NZ_CP032549.1 coordinate 1,442,603, forward strand.
TGGTAGGTGCCCAGTGAGCCCTCGCTCAACACTGAACGGTCTGCCGCCGTGGACCTTGGCAGTTACCGCGATGCTGGCAGTCCAGCTATCCAACGCCACGTCCGTCTTTGTCATCGGGCAGGTTGGCGCCGGCGGCACAGCATGGCTACGTATGTGCTTTGGTGTTGTTTTCCTTTGGATCATCGCGCGCCCAAAGTTCCGCTCTATTCGCAAGCAAGACATCCCAGCGCTGATCGGGCTAGGCGTGGTCACCGGTTTTATGACCGCGTTGTTCCTCGAAGCCGTTGACCGCATCCCTCTGGGCACTGCCGTATCCATCGAGTTCCTCGGTCCGCTCACTGTTGCGGGGATCATGAGCAAAAACCGCAAGGCGTTGATATGGCCAATTTTGGCCGTTCTAGGCGTTGTACTGCTCACCGAACCGTGGCACGGGAAAATCGACGGCGTAGGTGTGCTGTTCGCATTGGGTGCCGGAACCTGTTGGGGTTTGTACAACATACTCACTCAACACGTTGGTGATCGTTTCTCGGGAATCAGCGGCTTGTCGCTGACCATTCCCGTGGCTGCCATCGCAACGATGCCGGTGGGTTTGCCACAAGTTATCAGCCACGATTTTGCGTGGTGGACTCTGCCCGCTGCCGCAGGCATTGCCCTCATCACCCCGGTCATCGCCTTTGGACTGGAGATGCTGGCCCTGAAACGAATGACGCACACCGCTTTTGGTACATTGCTTTCCATCGAACCGGCCTTTGGAATTCTTATCGGATTGCTCGTTTTGGCCCAGACTCCAAGCTGGCTCCAGGCCCTTGGCATCATTATCGTGATCGCTGCCGGAGCCGGGGCACAGCGAGGGGGCCGGCGTAAGAGTCAGGATCTTGCGTTCACTGATTTACCCTTAGAAACTCAAAAATAGTTGGTACCACGCCTTTAATGTTCATAAATGTATTTGAGTTTCCCCGCAACTAGTGAACACGTAATCCAGCTCATACAGTCAGCGTTAGCACGGTCCCGTAGGAGGCTGAGCCTTCGATGACCCACAAGGTGCTAGCGTCCCCGCCGGTGCGGCGCCCGGCCCAGATAATGGCGCGTTTGATGCCTGCCTCAGTGGTGGGGAAGTCGCGGGTTTCGATGTGCTCGCCGGTGTTGGCGAGGATGGCATAGACATGCTTTTTCGCGTGGGTATCCATGCCGATGATGTAGGAGTATGTTTTGGTGACGGTCTGCTAGATGATAGGCATGCGGCTGAAGTGATCCTTCATTTTCATGGATGGGGCATTCGGCCGGGATGCGGCCGGTACCAGTCCGGGAGAAAGGTCACCGTCGGAGCAACACTGTGATGGGTCACACCCCATGGGGTGGACAGTCTTCTGATCAGGCTACCGTGGTGGGCCGGTTAGCTGCCGGCCGCTCACTACCGGGAACAGACAATTCTCCCGAATGACACCGTGAGGGTCGTGTCCACTATGAGTCATGCTCTCGGCCGTGGGAGGCCTGGTTCCTACCTTGCCAGCTGATCCCAGACCAGCTACTACAAGACTCACAGCCGACTTCTATGTTGAACAGAACCAGGCTCGCTTTGGCATCGAGATCGGCTTGCGGGACAAAGACGACGCCATTAGCCCCGAAACGTTGGAATATGAACTGCGACTGGCCGAGGAACGCCATGTCCCTCGGCTTTTAATCACCCCTACGTCGCTGATGGATCAGAAGGCGTGGGACATCTTGCGGCGCGTGTGGGGTTCGCCAGAGTCTTCCGACAATAAGAACTGATGTCTGGCTAGCTCACCGGTGGATGCTCAGCGATGCAGAACAAGTTGCCTTCTGGATCCGCAAGGGTGGTCCACTGAACGTGTTCGTGTTCTTCAAGGACATCCCACTTGTAGGTTGCGCCCAACTCGATCGCTCGCCGGACTTCCTCTTCACGGGAGCCCCAAGGAACAGTCAGATCCATATGCGAGTCCTGCGACTGCAGACGTGGTTCGCTGCTTGGCTGGAAGAACATTCCGAATCCGTCTGGCCCGTTCGGCGCAAGATAGAAGCTGTCGCCTCCACCGGAGATTTCATTGCCGGTCACTGCCGACCAGAAAGTCGCTTGCGCCTGCGGATTTTCAGCGGTCATGTTGATGGCGCCGAGGGAAATCTTAGAAGAGGTCATTTCCTCACGATAGCCTGCATTGCTCTCGATCACTACTAGCTGGTCATTAGACTTTCATATGGGTATTGACGGATGACAAAGTACTTCCCTCACCTATGCAGGCGGTTCTTGGCCGCTCACAATTTCTCGCCACACTGTACATCAGCTGTTAAATCTATACGTGGCAGACTGCTGAGCCTATGGTGTACCCATAGGGCTCTGCCGGCGCCATCGGAAGTCCAAGGAAATCTCATCTTGCATCGAGGCTCCTCATGAATTCTCATCGCTGCGACGAAAGCTACCGTCAGCTAAGTGCCTAGGTGCATGACGCGGGTTTAGCTCGGCGCAGACATGCCTACTACGCAGCGTCCATCCTCGGATGGATACTTGCACTGGCGGGCACCATGGTGGCGGTCGCCTTTCTCGGCGATACCTGGTTTCAACTTGCCGTAGCGATATTGGCAGGCGTCGTTTTGACGCAACTTGGGTTCCTGACCCACGAAGCAGCACATCGTTCGATCTTTGCCTCACGAGCATGGAACGAATGGACTCGCGCTGCATTTCTGCACTGCTGATGGGCCTGAGCTACAGCTGGTGGATGGCAAAACACAATTCGCATCACGCCAACCCGAATAAGGAAGATGCAGACCCGGATGTTCATTCAACGGTGCTGGTTCTCACCCCTGGAGCCACCATCCGCCGAAGAGGATTTCCTGCTGAGATATCTCGTTTTCAACGATGGTTCTTCCTTCCTTTGCTGTGTTTTGAAGGATTGAACTTGCACGTGGCTTCGCTGAAGATGTTGCTCTTCACCTCTGGAGTCAGACATCGGATAGTCGAACTGCTGATGATCATTGCCAGGCATAGCGCTCTTGCGGTGTTCCTATTGGCATACCTACCTCCGGGAAAGACCCTTGCGTTCCTGGGTGTTCAGCTAGTCGTCTTCGGGGTCATGTTGGGCGGTGCTTTCGCACTCAATCACATCGGGATGCCAACAGTTCCCCGGGGAGTTCATCTTGACTTCTTAAGACGTCAGGTTCTCATGTCCCGAAATATCAGCGACGGTCCCCTGATTCGGTTTCTGATGGACGGATTACAATACCAGCTTGAACACCATCTGTTTCCGATCATCCCCGCGCCCACAACTGCCTGAAACGCATGGCCTAGTCCGTCAGCGTTGCAAGGAACTCGGCATTAGATACACAGAGAAGAGCTTGTCCGAAGCGTTGTTCCATGTCGTTTCGTACCTGAATCAGGTGGGATTGCGGACTCAAGATCCCTACGCATGTCCCTTGGTCCAGAGATACCGTGGCTGACGCTAAAGAACGACAAAGTGGAGCTGACAATGAAGATTAGAGTTCACGGTGCCATGTCTGTAGCCTCGGGCAATTGCGGGTTCACTGCTCCGCGGATATTTCAGAATCGCCCAGAAAATGGCGGTTTTGCGGAGCTGCTGCAGGATGAACCTGGTGCGGAGGACCAAAAGGCCGCCCTGGAGGCAGAATATCTGTGCCCTTCTGGCGCGATCCAGATTGATAATCATCGAATTCCGGTTCAAAAATGGAGAAACGGTACACCTAGGTTCGAAGCCTAGGCAGTGGCATCTACAAAGCAGTGCGTCCAGCGAACAGCGAACGAGGCCTTACTGATCGTTGATCACAAGAATCTATAGCCGGCGCATCGTTGCCCGTATTGACCCCAGCGTTGCTTCGGTCCATGCCTGGTCTTCGCGGGTAGGCGTTCCTCGCGGCGTCTTCCAAAGCTCTTGGCCAGGACGGCAAACGCCCCCAGCCATAATCAATGGCTGAGGGCGCTTGTCACCTGATCGAGGATCTCTAGTGCTCGCTGATGCGCTCACTATTGGTGTCGTCGTGAATTGCTGTGGCATCTTGCGGTGTTCCGCGCTTCTTCAGGTTCTTGCGCACCAGTGGCCAGAAGGCAACGAGCACCACGGTGGCCAGCAAGCTGGTCCACACCTGGGTTCGACCGCTCTCGGAGCTGAGCATGACTCCCAGCACGCCGGCGATAGCGACAAACAGCAGGATGTTCAGCCACGGGTGCAGCCACATCTTCAGCTTCAAGCCGGCAACCTCTTCGGGGGTCATCTTCTGGCGCAAGCGCATCTGCGTCAGCGAAATGAAGACGTAGACGAACAATGCCACCAGGCCGGCAGAGTTCATGATGAAGTCGAAGACTCCCGAATTGGGAGCAGCGAAGTTCACGATGGTTGCGATTACCGCACCGGAAGTGGATGCCACCAGCGCCCACAGCGGGACGCCGTTCTTGGAACGGCGGGCCACGAACTTGGGTGCGAAGCCCTGGTCAGCCAGCGCGGCGAACATGCGCGAGGCCGAATACAGGCCGGAGTTGAGCACGGAAATCACCGCGGTGAAGATGACCAGCTGCATGATGATCGCCGCTCCCGGCAAGCCGAGCAGTTCGAAGACCTTGGTGAATGGCGCGGCGGCCACGTTCACTGGTTCAGGCAGCTCATCCCAAGGAATCACCATGGTGATGATCAATACGGCGCCGACGAAGAACAGCAGGATACGCCAGATCACGGTGCTGGTCGCCTGCTTGATTCCCTTGGCTGGGTCTTCCGACTCGGCCGCTGCCATCACCGCGATCTCAGTGCCGAAGTAGGAGAAGATCACCAGTGCCACACCGGTCAGCGCCACACCGAAGCCATTCGGGGCAAAGCCTCCGTGATCCCACAGGTTGCTGACCGAGATTTCGGCATCAGGCCATAGGCCCAAGGCGAAGAGCAGACCGGCTCCGAGGAAGACCACGATGGCCAGGACCTTGATGCTCGCCAGCCAGAATTCGACCTCTCCGAAGGTGCGTACCGAGATGGCGTTGGTCCCGATGAATATCAGGATCAGCACCAGTGACCAGGCCCAGGCGGGGAGGAACGTGAACCACGAGTTCAGGGTTTCACCGCCAAGCACTGCCTCGTAGGCGAGCACACCCACCCAGAAGTACCAGTACAGCCAGCCCACCAGGTAAGCGGCCCAATTGCCCAGCCCTACCCGGGCGTATTCCATGAAGGAACCGATCGTTGGTCGTGCGGCGGCCATCTCGCCGAGCATCCGCATGGCAAGGAATACCAGCAGGCCACCGATGAGGTAGGAGATGATTGCCGCTGGTCCCACCGAGCGGATGACGTTGCCCGAACCGACGAACAAGCTTGCGCCGATGATTCCGCCGAGGGTAATCATCATGACGTGGCGCGAGCGCAGCCGCTTGGGCTCCGCCGTTGTTCCGGTTGGGTTGCTGGAGGGATCTTGTGTTCCTGCCATGGTGCCTCACTAGAGAAAAGTTCAATCTGCACGCGTTGCTGCAATGATTTTTCGTACGGTTCAGCATAAACGCCACGCTGTGAGCGAAGAAATTGTGTGTCTGCGCTTCCAGAGGCGGTGATGGAGAACTGGATCGCTCAGTGAACCAAGCTTGCGCAGCATCTGAACGCCTCCATCGAGAACCCAACATAACCCCGGATGTATCTGCGAATCCACGCGGAATCCGGGGACATACCACCACTGCAAACATCAAACTCCGGTCAAAGAAGTTCTCCAGGCATGCCCGCCTGGAGAAGGATCCACGAAGCGATCTCGGTGGAGAAGCAACGCGGATCATGGGCATCAGAAACCCGGAAGAAATCACTTTTTAACAAGTCATTTACCAGTTCTGGTTGGCTGGCTCCTTATGCAACGGCAGCACGAAGCCGGCGCCTCTTCCCTTGGAGGGAAGAAGCGCCGGCAACGTGTTCAGCAGGTCCTAGACGCTGGTCAATTCACTGGCTGAGGCAGACTCTGCGTCAGCCTGTTTGCGGCTGCGAATATGCTTCCACGCGGTGAAGGCCACGGTGATCACGAGGATTGCGTACAGCACGATGGTGATCGGGCTGGAGACCAGGATTCCCATGTCCCCTTCGGAAACGGTCAGCGCGCGGCGCAGTTCGGTTTCCGCCAGCGGGCCGAGGATCACGGCAATCAGCACCGGAGCCAATGGGATCTCGTAGCGGCGCATGACAAAACCGAGAAGGCCGACGCCCAGTAGGATCCACAGATCCAAGATGGCCGCGCTGATCGCGTACACGCCCAGCACCGAGAGCACCGTAATGCCGGCATACAGGTATTGGCGTCGAACCAGCAGCAGCTTGGCCCACAGCACCGTGAACTGCATGTTCATTATCAGCAGGATGACCAGGCCGATGAACAGCGAGGCGAGCAGGGTCCAGACCATCGGGCCGCTGCGTTCGAAGAGCAGCGGGTCTGGCTGCATGCCGTACTGTTGGAAGGCGGCGATCATGATGGCCGCAGTCGCCGAGGTCGGCAGGCCCAGCGCCAGTAGTGCGCCCATGGCGGTACCGGCCGTCGCGTTCGTGGCTGCTTCCGGAGCAGCCGCACCGCGGATCGAGCCCATCTGGCCGAACTCGATATCGCCGCGGCGCTTGGCCAGGCGCTTTTCGGTGGCGTAGGCCAGGAAGGTCGGAACCTCGGAACCGCCAGCGGGAATGATGCCGAAGGGCAGGCCGAAAGCGGTGCCGCGCAACCATGCAGGCAGTGCTTTCTTGATGTCGTGCCGGTGCAGGCGGGGACGTCCGCTGGGCTTGATCTTCTCGGCATCCGGGTCGCGGTGGATACGCGAGGCAATGTGCAGCACTTCACCCAAAGCCAGCAGGCCCACGGTGATCACGACAATGGAGATGCCGTCGAAGAGCTGCGGCAGGCCCAGGGTGTAGCGAATGGTGCCCGAAGGGCCGTCAACACGCACCAGGGCGAAGACCAGGCCGATGGCCAGAGCCGCCAGGCCCTTGATGATCGATTCGGAAACCACCGAGGAAATCGCGAGGAAGGCGAAGACCGCCAGGGCGAAGTATTCGGCCGGTCCGAAGGCGGTAGCCAGCTTGACCAGGGTCGGTGCGAAGAATACGACCACGGTGGTGGCCAGCAGGCCGCCGTAGTAGACGCCGGCGAACATGATGAACGCCGCGGTGCGCACCGAGGTCGACCTCGCCCGCCTGCAGGGGCTGGTTGATCGCGATCTGGCGCTGAGCGATCCCGATGACGCCACCCGCTTGTCGACAAATATCGGCTTCCACCGGGCGCTATGGCACGCTGCGCACAACCCGGTATTGGAGGACCTGCTGGAGCGCTTGGCCACGCACCAGATCCACGCACCTTCATCCACGTTGTCGGTGGGCACCCGCTGGGTTGATTCCCTGGGCGAGCACCAGAGCATCGTTGACAGCATTCGCGATCGCGATGCCGCCAAGGCGCGCGATCTCATCCAGGCGCATATGGCCACCGCGAAGTCGATGCGCCTGAAGATGTTTGCGAATTTGATGCACTAGTTCCCACCCACACGTCGCAATCACCAAGCCGACCGATTCCCCAGCAACTCTCGGGAACCGGTCGGCTTCTGTGTGCCTCCCTGCGATTATTCACAGATCACCCTGAACAGGTCATCGGAAAGCAAGACCCACGCGAGACTTCTCTTAGTGGAAAACTCGACTTTTCGATTCTGATCATTATTCGCGGAGGCAACGAATGGGTAGTCACGACGAAGGGAACTGGATCCTTGAGTGCCGGGCAAAGGTCGGGCACGACCTTCGACTTCTTCCCAACAATGTGGAAGTTCGCCTCTGAATAGGCCAGAAGAGCATTGCTTTCAACACGGAAGCAACCATCTGCAAACTTTGGTAAAACGATTGCTCCAATTTGACAACTGATTGTGAGCTCGATGCCCAACACTTACCGTTGCCAACCGCATGCTGCATGCCTATGGTTCAACGATATAAGAGAGGTGCGTGCTTGTTAGTCATAATGTCCGCCGTATGAATTATGAGTAAATTGGTTACTCAGAATTTTGGTGGAGGACTTTATGAGCAATCCTGATTCCTGGCCACAACTCGCCTATGAAGAACATATTTGGGAGTCCTCCGCTCACTTTTGGGGCGTCAACGCCGAATACACCAACACAGGACTGCGCTATGCAGCAGCCATTCCTCCACAGATCGCGTCCCAAAGCATTAGCGGGCTCAACGCCAGCACTCTGCGCCATGCAGAGCAAGCAACCATGGAACTCATACGGTTCGATCAAGAACTCGGATCAATGATCGCCAATTTTGCTCCTGTACTGCTACGGTCAGAGTCCGCTTCTTCTTCGCAAATCGAAAACCTTTCCGCCAGCGCACGAGCTATCTTCAGCGCCGAACTTGGCCTGATCAAGAGTCGCAACGCAGAAATGATCGCTGCCAATACCAAAGCGATGGAAGCTGCCATTGACTTGGCTGAGGAAATAAGCAGCGGCTCAATCCTTAAAATGCACGAAGTTCTCATGTCTTCGCAAAATATTCATGCACCAGGTCAGTGGCGTGATGAACCGGTATGGATCGGCACCAATAGCCACAGCCCCCATGGGGCAGAATACGTGGCACCGCATTCTGCGCGTGTGCCAGAACTCGTCGATGACCTTGTGCTTTTCCTTCAGCGACAAGATATTCCCCCGCTGGTTCAAGTGGCTTTAGTTCACGCCCAGTTCGAAGCAATCCACCCTTTCACAGACGGGAACGGACGCACCGGCCGTGCACTAGCTCAGTCCACCCTCCGACACCGAGGTATTACGCGTAATGTAGCCATGCCCGTATCCGCCGGGCTTTTAGCAGACATCGACGGGTACCATCAGGCACTCACCGACTACAGGCAAGGCAAACCAGAGGCCATCATCCAAGCCTTCTCCGCGGCCTCGCTACGGGCGGTCGCGAACACACGGCAGCTCGTCACTGAAATTACTGAGCTCCGAAATTCATGGAACGACCGGTTCCACGCACGCAAATCAAGCAACGCGTGGGCAATCCTTGATTTGCTTATGACACAACCTGTTGTTACTGCGGCAACCGCAGCACAACACCTCGGCGTAAAAACACCGAACGTCTACCCGCCGCTGAAAGCATTGGTTGAAGCAGGAGTTCTCCAGTCAAAAAACGAGCACAAGCTCGGATTATTTTGGCGTAGCGACGAAGTGCTTCAGGCAATCGACCGGTTCGCTAAACGTGCAGGAAAGCGCAGCAAATCTTGAACCGAGCCCATTGATATTATCTGCGGGAGATAAGCCGAAGATTGCCGGGTTCAACCAAACTCACCACTCGCCGCTTGGCCTACCCACCAATTCAGTACCCCCATGCATGGTTCCGGTCGGTATCCCTAACGCCACCGGTTGCGGACCGCTGCTGCAGCAAGAGGACTCCTGCTGCGCCGGAGCATCGCACGAGCCACCCAGATCCGTGGAGCAGACTCCGGTTTCCGGCAGTTCCAGCTCCAGTCGCTCAGCTGCTTGGGCATCCCCGGAGAGCGCAGCGGCGATCGAGCGGATCTGCTCATAGCCGGTGGCCAGCAAGAAGGTCGGAGCGCGGCCGTAGCTCTTCATGCCGACGATGTAGAAGTTCTTCTCCGGGTGTGCCAGAACCTTCTCCCCGTGGGCGCTGACCGTGCCACAACTATGGAATTCTGGATCGATCAATGGTCCCAATTGCCGTGGCGCTTCAACGCTTTCATCCAGATCCAGACGCAGCTCAGAAAGCATCTGCAGATCCGGGCGGAAACCGGTCGCGGCAATAATGCGATCCACCACCAGCTCTCGCTCGTCGGCCAAGACAACCGTCAGTTGCTCTTCAGGCTTCATCGCTGCCACCGAGACGTTCTCCAGCAGTTGCACGTTGCCGTTCTCCACCAGCCGGCGCAGGCTTGTGCCTAGTTGCCCTCGCGCGGGTAATTGGTCAGCGGCTCCTCCTCCGTAGAGGCGAATCGGGTTGGCCACCCCACGCAAACCCCATTGGATCTTCGTGTCTGGGTACTGCTTCTGCAAGCGGCCCAGGGCGATGATCGTATTGGCCGCCGAATGCCCCGCTCCGAGCACCAGCAAGGATTTTCCTGCTAGTTCCTGCCGGTCGGCGCCCAGCGGGTCAGGAAGTCCACCGAGGATGAATCCGCGTTCGCGAGCTTCGGCTTCACCGATGGCGTCGATACCCGCTCGGCCGACCGGGCTTGGCTGGTTCCAGGTGCCGCTAGCATCCACCACGGCGCGGCCGATCAGGTCCACCGGTCCATCCGCGGTTTCCGTACGTACCAGGAATGCTGACTCGTCGCGCCCTGCGGTGCGCGCCTTATCAGCTCCGCGGCCATCCTCCAGCAAACGACTCACCTTCACCACGCGGTGGCCATACCGGATACGCGGCTGCATTTCGGGGTGGGCAGCCAGAGGTTCCAGGTACTCGCGTACCAGTTCTCCACCGGTGGGTAGCTTGGTGATCCGAGGCGCTTCCCAGTCCCCCGCATATCCTTCGCATGGGGTTTCCAGCAGGCGCCTGGCTGCGGCGTCGATGTTGAATCGCCAAGGAGAGAAGAGCTTAATGTGCGCCCACTGTTGCATGGCGGCGCCCGCATGCTCCCCTGATTCCAGAACCAGGACTTCCTGTCCGCGTTCGCGCAGGTGTGCGGCGGTGGCCAGGCCGATAGGCCCGGCACCGATGACAATCACTGGATACGGCTGGCTCATGGATTTCTCCTTACCTTGCTGACAACGGTAGGTGATTAGTTGGCTGGAAGTAACTCGGAAATCAGGGTTTCAATCCGCCCGCGGATCTCATCGCGAATCGGGCGAACGGCCTCCACGCCCTGGCCTGCTGGATCATCGAGCTTCCAGTCTTCGTAGCGCTTGCCTGGGAAGATCGGGCAGGTGTCCCCGCAGCCCATGGTGATCACGACATCAGATTCCTTGACCGCTTCGGTGGTGAGGATCTTCGGGGTTTCTGCCGACATGTCGATGCCTTCTTCGGCCATCGCCTGCACCGCTGCGGGGTTGACGGAATCAGCCGGGGCGGAACCTGCCGAGCGGACCTCGATCCTTCCCTGGGCCAGATGCGAAAGGTAGGCGGCGGCCATTTGCGAGCGTCCTGCATTGTGGATGCAGACGAAGAGCACCGAGGGCTTATTGATATCAGTCATGATGATGTTCCTTAGGCTGAAGTGGTGGCGAGTTGGGTGGAAGGAAAGAACTTGCGTGACCAAAGGGCCACGTAAACCAGGGCTACCAGGATGGGCACCTCGATCAGCGGGCCGACAACGCCGGCCAAGGCCTGGCCGCTGGTTGCACCGAAGGTGGCGATGGCTACCGCAATGGCCAATTCGAAGTTGTTTCCTGCGGCGGTAAAGGCCAGCGTGGTGGTGCGCGGGTAGCCGAGATTCAGCGCCCTGCCGATGAACATGCCAGCGCCAAAAACGACTACGAAGTAGGTGAGCAGCGGGATCGCCATGCGAAGCACATCCAATGGCTTGGAAGTGATGTTATCTCCCTGCAAGGCGAAGAGCAGGACGATGGTGAACAGCAAACCGTAGAGCGCCCAAGGCCCGATTTTCGGGAGGAACTTGCCTTCGTACCATTCGCGTCCCTTGGCTTTTTCGCCAAGGATGCGAGTCAAGAATCCAGCCACCAATGGAATGCCGAGGAACACCAGGACCGAGGCGGTGATTGCTGCGATGGAGAATTCTGCGCTGGTGGTTTCCAGTCCTAGCCAAGATGGCAGCAGCTGGAGGTAGAACCAGCCCAGCGCGCCGAAGGCGATGACTTGGAAGATCGAGTTGATGGCTACCAGGACGGCCGCGGCCTCGCGGTCCCCACAGGCCAGGTCGTTCCAGATGAACACCATGGCGATGCAGCGGGCCAAGCCGACAATGATCAACCCGGTGCGGTACTCGGGCAAGTCAGCAAGGAAGATCCAGGCCAGCACGAACATGAAGGCTGGTGCGAGCACCCAGTTGATCACCAGCGAGGTGATCATGAGCTTCTTATCGGCCAGAACCTTGCCGGTTTCGTTGTAGCGGACCTTGGCCAAGACGGGGTACATCATCACCAGCAAACCGATGGCAATTGGAATCGAGACCCCGGCGACGGTGAACTGGTCAAGCAATTCCCCGAGCTTCGGGAAGATACGGCCGATTCCCAGACCCACGGCCATAGCAAGCAGGATCCACAGCGCGAGATATCGGTCGAGGAAAGAAAGCTTTTGCACCACGGGGGCGGTGTCTGGCGCGGGCGCGGCTGTCACTGAGTCATCACTCCAAGATTAGACATCGACGATTATCGATATCTTGAGTATGATGACATATATAGATGTTTGTCAATATATGGCAGGATCAACAAGAAAGCACGAAAATATGAGCGCGAACGCAGTGAATTCAACGGAACTCGAAGCCGAGATCCTTGATGCCCCGTGCTGCGTACCAGCCCAAGGCGACAACGTCTTGCAGGCCGAAGAAGCAGAGCAGCTGGCTGCACGATTCAAGGCGCTGAGCGACCCCAACCGCCTGCGTATTCTCTCGATTGTTGCCGCGAACGACAGCGAAGAGACCTGCGTCTGCGACTTGCCAGAACCGCTGGGACTCAAGCAGCCCACCGTCTCGCATCACCTGAAAATCCTGGTGGATGCCGGCATCCTGCATCGCGAAAAGCGCGGAGTCTGGGCCTACTTTTCCCTCGTGCCGGGAGCTCTGGAATCGCTGAGTTCCACCCTCGTGACACCCAAGAAGTAGTCGAAAGACTCTAGAGCCTCAACTCATAGAGGTAAGTATCCAGCCACTGTCCGGCCACCTCGCCCCGAGCGCCCTGTGCGATGCGCTCGCGCCGGCCCACCTCGCGGAACCCGGCTTTCAGATGCAGGGAACGGCTCGCCTTGTTCTGGGCGATAATCGAGGACTGAATGGTCCAATAGCCAAGCTCCCTGGCGCGGCTGACGAGTTCGTTCAGCAATGCCTGCCCGACTCCCCGGCCGGAACTTTTCGGATCAACATACACCGAATGCTCAATGACTCCACGGTAGGCAGGCCGCTCAGAAATCGGCCCGGCGGCTGCCCAGCCAAGCACTTCATCCGATGGTGACAGGGCCACGATGTTCAGAGCAGCGATTTTGCTCCGCAAGAATTTCTCCCGGGCCGGTGGCTCGGATTCGAAGGTCGCCAGGCCGCTGGAAATTCCAGCCGCATAAATCCGGGCTAATTCATCCCAGTGCTTTTCGGTCATATCGATGATTTGGAAGCCGAGTTCCTTGTTGATCGCCACACCCACATCCTATAACCGTCGTTGAATTCCGCAGGCAGGCGAGCAGAAAACAAGCGGTGCGAGCATCCCCATCTGCTCGCGCCGCTTGCCAGCTCTCTTACTTGGCTATCGAAACGAACCGATCGATTGCCAGCTCACCCGAAGTGGCATCATCAGCGTCATCCCCCAGGCCCATGGCACCGATTGTCTCGGTGGCCGTTAAGGCTCGTGTATCAGTCGAATAATTTTCGACAACAATCTGGCCATCCTCATGGATCCGCTGGCGATACTCAAATTTCTCGACTTCGCCTTGGCCCACGGCTGTGATATCAACCGGCACTTCCTTGAAGGTGCCCGACTCCCAATCCAGTTGCACCATGGCGCCAACTGCTGTGGCCCCCGTTAGCCGGGTGTCCATTGAGACTTCCAGCGGCTCGTCAACGTACAGATCCCGGGTCCCGTTCTCGACGCAATTCGAGTCTGCACCACCGTTGGATTGCGTTGGAGGAACTTCGTCCTCGGGACAGGTCCAATCGGTGATCACCCCGTAACCACTCCCGTCCTCCCACAGGCCCACATATCCGGTGTGCGCATCTCCCGCGACACCCTCCAGCTCTCCGATTTCGGTCCAGAACAGCTTCATCATCTGATCATGATTCTGCAAGTGCTCCACCGGTGGCACAATGGCCCGGCCTTCCGAACGCTCCAGCACCGCAGTGGCGGACGAGAAATCGATAGAACCGAACGTTCCGGACACCGTGGCTTCGCGGGTGCTGTAGCTGTTCGTGGAACTGTGGTGCCGCCACGAATCAGTGATTACTTCACCAACTCCGGTCACCACAAGATCAACCGGATATTCTCCGCCGACCTCGAATTCTCCTGACTCATCGTTGTAGATGTAGTTGATGAAGGTTCCCGAGATCGATGCCGATGCCAATTCCGGGTCGATATTCGCCACGGTATTCTCTCCGCTGACTTCATGCGCGGAGAGCAGGTCGCAAGCGCCTTCCTGATCGATCGATTCTCCCGGTTCACAGTTATAGGATTCGATGTACGCAGGAGAATAACCATCAGGATATCCGCTGATCAAAATCGCATGGACATTACCCTACAGCCCGTCCAACGAGCCTTCATGAACCATTTTCACGGAGAACCCGTAGTATTCCTCTTCAACAACCGGGCTCGCTTGGGCGGCACCGGCTCCCGACTTTGCCAAAGCCACCGCGCTCAGGCCCAGAGTTGTTCTATACAAGATCTTTCGCATAGTTTTGTCTCCCCATTGAGGCGAAAGGAATGCGGCCAGGATCCCGACCACCGGTGAATCATGCATCTAGACAAAAGGGGTGGCAAGGCAGTTCACCATACCGTGCTCTTACCGTTACCATCGCCATGCCTCAGATGACACCACCACCCACCGTCGACTGAACAGATTCAAACTCGAACCCTCAGGTCGACCCGCCATAAGCTATGAGCGCGTCCCATCCTGTCTATAGTCAGTCCTACCAACTCGTTATCAAATGTCTGCGTCTTCCGTGACACCAGCAGCTCTTCAATATCGGCAATTTTTACGGGACCGATGCTGCTGGCCGCGATGGCTTCATGGACCGGAGGCTGGAATTCAACATGGTGGCTGACGGTGTTCTTCGCTGCACTCGGCCCGCTGCTCATCTTCCAGCTTTCGCTCAAGAATTGGCCATTCGCCAGTTCCCGATGACAGCACAGCAACGGCCACGGTGGGTGGCTGCGCCGCCCCGCCCTGGCCGTTAGCCGATGCTCCACCGCTATGGGGTACTGCGGTGCTCGTTCCTGATCTGCCCCACTAGCTCGGCAAGCATATCCTCCAAGGTCACCATGCCGGTCACTTGTTCTCCCTCGGCATCGCGCACCAGCGCCAGGTGCGCGCCGGAGAGCTGCATCTCCTGCAGCGCCGCGCGCACGCTTTGCTTGCCACTGAATGAGGGCAAGTCTCGGATCAAGCTACCTGGCAGCGGTTGCAGGCGAGCGTGCGCGTCTGCACCCAAGACGTCTTTGACGTGGACATACCCTATAGCAGTTCCGTCGGGTTGTACCAGCGGGAATCGCGAGAAGCCATCAGCGGCAGCCATTTCGACGTCCTCCACGGTGCAATCCACAGGAAGCGTCTGGACTTCTTCGAAACTGATGGCCACCGAATCGATGCGCCGGGCATCAAAGTGTAGCGCGCCCATCAACAGCTGCTCGTCGTGCTCGTCCAAGACGCCTCCTTCGCGGGATTCGGCGACCATGGAAGAAACCTCGTCACGCGTGAAGGTGCTGGCCACTTCGTTCTTGGGGGCCACCTTGAAGATGCGCAACACCACGTTGCCCATTGCGTTCATCAGCCACAACACCGGACGCAGGACCTTCACCAGAATAACCATGCTCGGCCCCAGGATCAGCGCCATGCGTTCCGGGCCAGCAAGGGCCATGTTCTTCGGCACCATCTCCGCGAGCACCACGTGCAGGTAAGTCACTGCGATCAGCGCGATCGCGTAGGACAGCGCGTCGATCATGCCCGCCGGGATGCCAATGGCCTCGAAAGGCCCGGCCACCGCGTACTTCACCAGCGGCTTGGTGACATAGCCCAGCGCCAACGAACACACAGTGATGCCCAGCTGCGCCCCGGCCATGACCAGAGAAACGTTTTCAATGGCCCAGAGGGTCATCTTCGCGCTGCGGCTGCCTTCGATGGCCTTGGGCTCGATAATGCTCCGGCGTGCCGAGATCAGCGCGAATTCGGCGCCGACAAAGTAGAAGTTCGCAGCAAGCAACAGGATCGTGACAAGAATTCCGAGAAGATCGCTCATCACTTCGCCTCCCCTTCTACCTGCTCGCTGACCTTCACGTCAATGGTGGCGATCCGCTGCTCATCCATGGCGTGAATAGTGAACTGCAGCTCCTTGGGCCCACTGCCTGGCTCGCCGGGCACAACTAGGTCAACGACATCGCCCACCTCGCCGAATCTGCCTAGCTGAACCGTGAGCAATCCTGCGAGGGTCTCGTAGTCCGCGTCGTGCGGGATGCGGCAGCCCAGCAGTTCATTGGCCTCGTCCGGGCGAAGTGCCGCGTCAAGCCGCCAGGTATCTTCCGAAAGCACCTGCACGGTGAAATCTTCAGGGTCATGCTCGTCGCGCACTTCACCGACGATTTCTTCCACGAGATCCTCCAAGGTCAGCATGCCAGCAACGTCGCCGGTCTCGTCAATCAGCACTGCCATCTGCAACCCGTCGCTGCGCAGCTGGTCCATCAGGTCATCAAGCTCGATGGTGTCAGGGACCAGCCGGGCTTCTTCGGCAAAGCCGCCCACCGGCGTCTGCTGGCGTTCTTCATAGGGGACAGCGAGCAGGGCACGGATATGCACGAGCCCTAGAATCCGGTGTCCGCTCTCGCCGGCCAGCGGGAATCGGGAGTGCCCGGTGCGCGCCGCCAGCTGGAGCACCTCGTGCACCGTTTGCTCAGCGCCCACGGTGACCATCCGGGAACGGGCTGTCATCACGTCGTGGCCGCGGCGGTTGCCGAAAGCCACGGTCCGGCGAAGCATCTCCGCGGTTTCCGAAGGTAAGACACCTTCGCGGGCCGAGTGCCCCACCAGCGCCACGAGCTCCTCGGCAGAACGGGTGGAGGCCAATTCCTCCTGAGGCTCGATGCCGAAACGGCGGACAATCCAGTTCGCGTTGCCATTGAAGAACGCCAGGAATGGCTTGGTCACGGTGCTGAAGCCGCGCTGGAATCCCACCACGGCCTTGGCCGTCTCGAAGGGCTTGGCAATGGCCAGGTTCTTGGGCACCAGCTCGCCGAACACCATGGTCAAGACGGTGGCCAGCACCAGCGCGAGGGCTATGGAGGCCGACCTGGCCAGCGCCTCGTTGAGTCCGAGGTCCTGTAGCGGCCCTACGACAAGGGCCGCGATGGCGGGCTCGGCCAAAAAGCCGATGCCCAAGTTGGTGAGGGTGATCCCCAGCTGCGCACCCGAAAGCTGGGTGGACAAGGTTTCCATGCCCTTCAGGACACCCGAGGCGCGGCGGTCGCCGGCCTCGGTGGCTTGCTTCACCCGGTTTCGATTGACCGTGATCAGGGAGAATTCAGCGGCTACGAACAAACCGCATCCGAGAATGAGGAGCATTGCTATGAGCAGCGAGATCCATTCCATTATTTGCACCCCCTGTCCTTCGAAGCCTGTGCGGTAATCCTGCCGGGCAGAGGGCTGGAACTATGAGATCTACTGTCGCCTGAAGCGTCCATCATTCCCTTCCGGCCACAGTATCTTCCTGTGGCCTGATGTGTTCTCACCATTATCCGGCACGCGGCAGGGCAATTTGCTTGAACCGTACATCTGTTTGCCGGATTCCCCACTTCTGCACAGCAATTTCATAGAAGAGCCAGCTGGAAGCCTCCATGAAGATGTCGGCGGCTTAGTCAATCACGTGACCATCAACCATCTTCTCCAAACATGAGGGCATTGCCGGCTCTTCACAATTCAGAGTGTAAACCGGGCCTGAAACCACCGGCCTCCAACAATGACCGTGCGATATAGTGCACCAAATTCCTGAACCCCAACGCGATACCCCGCAAATGCTCCAAACGACCATTCAACGCTTCGGTAGGTCCGTTGGAACTGCCAATATGATCAAAATACGCGAGAATATCCGTCTTCCTCCTACTCAGGGTACCGCCGAGCTTTTTCAACTCCGGCAACCCCTTCGGAACCTTCCTACCGATCTCGCTGATCAGTTGCTCCAACGCCCACCGCCCAACCTCAGGCTTGGGCTGCCGATAAGCATCCACCATCCTCTGATACACACTCCACACCAGCTGCACCGGTTCATGCTCCGGGACCTTGAACAGGCCTTCAAGCTAGGTTCTCTGCTTCTCCGTAGCCAAACTCAGCCCCGTGGTCAGAGTGCGCCGGCACTGATACAAAAGGTCTTCCTTGCGCCCACGCCGCCCGTACTGCTCACGCTGAACTCGTTGCCGCGTCGTATCCAACGCTTCGGAACCGAGCTTGACCACATGAAAAGGATCCAACACTTCCACCGCGTGGGGCAGTTCCTCGACGGCAGCGGTTTTGAAGCCGGTGAAACCATCCATCGCGACCACTTCAATGCTTTGCTTCCACCAATCATCTTGTTCGCCCAACCAGGTTTTGAATACAGCTTTAGATCTTCTAAGGGATCATGTCCAGCAGCCGTGCGGTACCGGTGCCATCACGCTCGGCAGTGAGATCCACAATGACCGTCACGTATTTGTCGCCGGTGCGAGTATGCCGCCAGACATGCTCATCCACACCAAGGACTTTGACCCCGTCAAAGCGGGTGGGGTCATCAATGAGCAGGCGTTGACCTTCGGCCAATACCGCCTCATTAGCGGTATTCCAATTGACTCCTAGACCTTCGGCG
The DNA here is from genome assembly GCF_012221945.1 of Glutamicibacter mishrai. Taxonomy (NCBI): domain Bacteria; kingdom Bacillati; phylum Actinomycetota; class Actinomycetes; order Micrococcales; family Micrococcaceae; genus Glutamicibacter; species Glutamicibacter mishrai. The sequence goes on from NZ_CP032549.1 coordinate 1,461,248, forward strand.
ATCCGCGACACCGACAGGTGCTGGCAGACCAAACCGACCAACGCCCAGTGCAGCCCGGTTCTGCTGATTTTCTGCCGTGGCGCCACTGCGCTGCTGAGGTCTTCAAGCCACACTCGTCGGCAATAGGCACATCGGTAGCGGCGATGCTTGATGACCAGGACGGTGGGCCGCCAGCCGAAGGGTTGGTGGGCGATCCTGCGGATCACGGTATCGCGGGGAACACCCGGTGCACCGCAGGTGCGGCACCACGGGTCAGGGTTGGTGACGTGACAGACGATTTCGGCTTTCGTTTTACTCAAATGCTGACCGGCCGCGGTCAAGCCCAGCTCGTTCAGGCCGGTGAATGTCGTGAGGTCGGGTGCGGTGAAGGTAGAATTGAGCAACGCCGAGGTCTTTCGAAAATGGGTAGTGTGGTAACTTCCATTTTTCTGGGAGACCTCGACTTTTTAGTGCATTAACGGCATGCCCGGGATCCGGGGTGTTGGGTTTAGGTCGTTACACTCTTATTTCTGAAGAGCCACTTTGACCAACTCCGAAAAGCGGATAGTTCTTGGAGAACGCCGCATTTTTTCGATCATGCCGTCTATTGATGGCATGATCCGATGATCCCACTATTGATACCACACGGGCAAGGTTGAGTTCGTTTTCCCTCGTTCATTCTTTGAAAATAGACGCGTACCCATGAACATTCCGGAGGCAGGACTCGAAATGTTAATAAGCTCTAGAGCCCTATGCCTGAGCTGGTGCGCCTCCATAGGAAATACAGAGCGCTCTTACCTTTAGCGGAAGAGATCCAAGTAAGCCAATGAGTATCCAACGCGATATTCGGACGCTGGATTGTTGGCCACCATCTGTCGATCGCTGATCGCCATTTCGACCTGGTCGGTCACGATTCCATCCACCGGCATGCTCAGCAATTCACGGATGGTGGACTCGTCATTAACAGTCCAGACATAGACGTCTTGGCCTTGTTCGTGAGCCTGCTCCAATAGCTCGGGGCGGAAAGATGCCTGTTCCAACGTGTAGAAATCGCAGTTCACTCGTGGCAGCTTGCCCACGCTCATTGCGACAGTCAGGCCAACGCGGAGCTCGGGACGCTCGCGCTTGATTTCATTTACTGCCGTCGGACTCAACGAATGGTAAATGTTCTTGGTCGTTGTCCCCGTGGCATCAATGTCTTCAAGGAATCGATCCAGATACCCCTTGGATTCGTGGCCGGTGACCTTGAGCTCGACCAGAACGGGGATCCCCAGTTCGTCAGCATGTTCCAGATACTCCTGCATGGTGGGAATCCGATCGGTGAACCCGCCTTCGCGCACTGTCACATGTCGCACTTGTTCCAAGGTCATCTCATAGATGTTCTTGTTGACCCCGGACACCATGAGCAAGTTGGTGTCATGGCTGGCAACGAAGTGGCCATCCTTGGTTTCCTGGAAATCTGCCTCAACATAATCCGCGTGATGCTCCGCGGCAGCGTCTAGTGCGCCGAGGGTATTTTCAACGCCACCGGCCGAGTAACCGCGGTGCGCGAGAATCTGGGTGTCTTCCGCGCCGGAAACGGTTTGCCCCGAAGCCGGCAGTGCATAGAAGCTCACTGCCACGGCGAGCCCGAAGGCCACTGTTCCTGCCGAAGCGCGAGCGGCACGCGCCTGAACCGTTCGATGCTCCTTGGTCCGGACTTCAAATACCGAAGTAAGACCAAGGCGGTCTCGGGTCAGGGCGACCAGTATCTGGAGTGCAACAACCGTTGCAGCACCGATGATCATGAAGCCCAGTGTGTGGCCCAACCCAATGCACAGACTGGCAATTACCCCCGAGCTTTGTTCCGTCATCAGGCTGGTGGCAAGGTCCGAAATCCACACCAGGACTCCAACCAGCGCTGAGGCGGACAGCGCTGCGACGCCCAGCGGCAGCCCCACCAGTACCAGGTATCTGAAGAAGTTCTTATGCGTAGCACGCAAGCTACCGCCCAGCGCTGACAAAGGCTTCTTCTCGCCGACAACCAACATTGGCAATGTCAGGATCAGTCGAAGATTCACCCAAAGGATGGAGCCGATCATCAATACGTAGATGGCGGTACTGAGCGGAACCTTCAGATACTCACGGGTGACAAAAGGAGGAATTCCCACACCCTGGATCAGCACCGAAGAGAGTCCCAGCCCGCCTAGCGGCAGGGCGAGGAAGAAATAGACCATCAGCAACGGTGACGGATAGCTGAGCAACCTGCCCAGGCAAGTCAGGGTGTCGGCAAACATCTCACCAAGGTTTGGCGGTCGGCCCGACTGCTGCCGATTGACCATCACAATCAGTGCGACAAACTGGAGGCTCACGGCAGCCAAGGCCAGAACGGCGATGGCCAGAAGCAACAGCACAGAAATGGGCTGGCTCAAAAGCACGGTGTACGTCCGGTCGGTGACGTTTTCAAGGTGGCTGGTTTCAAGAGCCAGGCCGAAAAGGTACCGAATGGCGGGCAATACGCCTAAGCCGTTCACCAGCTGGATGACGCTGATGACGAGAAGATACCGGAATACGCGTGCGTGGCTAAGACGCCAGATACGGCGAAGGAACTCTGGTATTTCGGTGAACTTCGGGGCGCCTTGGCTGGAATCAGCATGGATTTGAGCAGAATGATCTTGGCCGGTTGAACCAACACCCATTCCACTGCCCACCGCTGTAAATCCCGTTCCTGTTGCGTGTATTGCTAAAGAAGACTAGCTACCATTCTATCGCTGCAGCTCTTTATCGGCTGTGGAGGAGGTCTCAGAATGCTCGGCAAAATATCGGCGTTTGCTGAACGCCGACTACTGGCCGCTGGTTTGGCTGCGGCCGCAGCCAGGAAAGATTGCCCTACTTCTTGAACGCCGGGGTGGTGACATCGCACTGGACGCGTTCACCCGGAGCACCGGTTTCGGAGGCAATCTCCTTCACACCATCCAACAGAACGCGGCAGGTCGCGGTGCCATCCTTATCAGGTGTCGCGGCAACTGAGGCATCCTTCTCAGCGGTGACCATGCTCTCTACAGACCAGACCTTGTTTTTGTTCTTGCCTGTGGCTTCCGTTGTATTTACGGATTCTTCAGTCACCGGGGTCGAATCCTCGCCGCGTTTTTCGGCTTCGAGGTAAGACACATCGTGCAGGCTGTCATCGGTGGTTCCGGTTACAGAGACCTCATAGGTCACAGCCCATGCGTCAGAAACAGCTTTATCGTAGGACTCCACTGCACCGCAGCCGGCAACGCCTACTCCCAGTGCCAGCATTGCGGTGCTCGCAGAGATTCGGGCAATGTTTCGCGAGGGGTCCGAGGACGAGAAGCGGCTCATTAAAATCCTTCAAGAAAAGTCATGCGGTTTAATCCACTATCCAGACTAGGGCCTCGCTCAGGGCTGTGTCCTGCCGACCAAGGACGACTTCCTGCCAACTCGCCTCCGACCCTGGGTGGAATTCTTGATGGATCAGTGCGCGGAATCAGGACTCGTTGTATCCATTGGTCAAGATGTCTCGCATCGATTCCACCGGGACATCAGCCACTCCGCAATTGCTTCTGAGCCAAGCAGTGGATGCGACGACGTTGAACAAGTCATTGCCTGTCACCGAAGCCCGAGCATGGCCGTTCTTTTGCGCGGCGGCCAGCAAGTCGTTGGTCGTTTCTATGTTGGTTGTGCAGGGAACCGAGAGCGGGCTGTCCTTGTATCCCTCTTGAGCGGCGGCTACCAGCGGTCCGGGCGCGTGGCCGGCGCATGGGCAGCATCACCGTGGTGATCGCGGTAGCTCCCGCTATTGGCCCCACCATCGCAGGCCTCATCCTGAGCCAGTTCTCTTGGCGTTTCCTGTTCTTCGTGATGTTGCTGCTGGCGTTGGCAGCCTTGATCCTCGGCGCGCTGTGGATGAAGAACGTGACCGAACCGGTTGCCACTCCGGTGGACGTATTCTCTGTTGTTCTCTCCGCCCTGGCGTTCGGCGGAATCGTCTTTGGGCTGAGCCATATCGGTGAATCCGGCGGCTCGGTGGGCGCGGGTGTCATCATTCCGCTGGCAGTCGGCGTGCTCGCTCTGGCAGTGTTCATCCTTCGTCAGGTCAGGCTGCAGCGCAAGGATCTGGCATTGCTGGATCTGCGAACATTCAAGACCCCGGTCTTCACGCTGTCCGTTATCGCCCTGGGCATTAGCGCCATGGTGCTCTTTGGATCATTGATCCTCTTGCCTACCTGCATGCAGAGCGTTCTGGGAATGAGCGTGCTGCAAAGCGGGCTGTTGTTGCTTCCCGGCGGCCTGGCCATGGGCCTGTCCTCGCCAATTATCGGACGTATCTACGACCGGTTCGGCCCCAAGCCTCTGGCAATTCCAGGCACCATCCTGATCACCCTTGCCATTGCCGCACTGTCGCTCTTGACGGTCCAGTGGCCATGGTGGGTTCTGCTGCTCATTCACGTCACCTTGAATATCGGTTTGGCGATGACCTACACCCCACTGTTCTCCACCGCCATGTCTGAGCTGCCCACCAGCATGGCTCGGCTGCAATGGGCACGCTTCAGCAGGTTGCCGGCGCCATTGGCACCGCGGTCTTCGTCTCCACGCTGAGCGCATTGAGCGCGACCGAGATGGCAGCCGGAACTCCTGCACCGCAGGCGATGGTTGCTGGCATGCATACCGCGTTCATCATTGCCGCTGTCATTTCTGTTGCGGGCATCGTGATCGCTTCATTCGTACGGCGTCCGGCCGAAAGCGCCGAGGGCAATCGCAGCGAAGTTCCGGCGCACTTGTAGGAGCTGCGACGTGATTCGCGATAGTCACCAGATGTGAATCGACGGGTAAATCGCCTGAAATCACGTGCATCTGACCACTGAAAAACGCTAATGGCGGGCCTTATATGGCCCGCCGTTAGCGTTTGGTTTTCACCGACTACTTAACATCTTCATTATTGGACCTCAACTGGCAAGACCCACACGAAAGGGACCGGGAGTCACTTTTCTTCCCGAAGCAGAACTTCGTGGTCACGTCCACCGTAAAATATGCCATGAATTTCAATACGGCTAGGCAACACGGCAAATGCGACGATCACCCTGCGGCGAAAACCAAGTGTTCGAAGTCCGGGACGAATATCGTCACGTGAAACCCCGCGCAGAGGATACTGCGGCAAGTCTTCACAGAAATCCATGATTTCCGAAACGAAAGCCTCTGCTCTCATCGCATAACCCGACTTTTCTGTGATCCAGGAATACAGGTCAGCCAGATGCTGTGCGGCGCTAGGAGAATAAACAACCTCGTAGGTCACGATTCATTCGCTGCCAGTCGTTCACGGTGAACTTGCGCTAAATGAGCTCGCACATCCACCGCACTAATTCCTTGAGAAGGGTCATTTCGAAGCTCGTCGTACGAAGCTGCAACTTCCTCCCGCAGCCAAGCTTCAACTGCGTTGTCTCTTGCAAACAACGCTCGAAGTCCATCGCGGATGACTTCACTTTCACTCGCGTAAGCCCCGGAAGCGACCCGGCTCTTAAGCTCTTTCGCCATTTCTTCAGGCAACGTAATGCTCAGCTGTTTAGTTGTGCGCATAATGCTTCTACCTCCAGTAGGATTCAATCCTACTCTTGCGAATCGCTGGCCAATAGATGCGGGTAGCAAAATGTGCAAAGTGAGCAACGCTGTCTGGTTGAGTACATCTTCCAAGGCAACAAACGATTCTCGCTTGGGCCTCTGATTGATCCAGCGAGTCAAATTCAATCAGCCCGTGTCGCACGCTGACCTGGAGGAATAGTTGGAAGTCAGGCCACTTTTGAACTGGCCCGCCTCCCAGCTCATGGATCTATTCGTCGGCTTCTTCGCCAAGCAACGTCGATTGCTCTGGCAAAGTGTCCCAGAAGGACGTATCTGCGGTTTCCACCGAACCATCAGCCACGGCCTTGATGGTGGATTCCAACGTCAGAATGGTCTGCTGGCGCAGATACCCATTGGACTTCTGTCCTAGGACGTAGTCTTCGTTGTAGTGGTCGCTCATTCCGCGCATTTCAAAGAGCAGGGTCGAGATGCCGTATTCGGCGGCGATGCCATTGCGGGCAATGGTGTTTGCGGTGCCCCCGACGTACTTGCCCAGGCGGCCCCAGCCGGTGGAGTCCACGTTCTGATAGACGATGGAGCCCAGTCGCTTGGACCCTTCACGCACTTCTTCCGACACGTCGGTAGTCGTTGGGTAGAGAATCGATCCCGAGACCAGCTCGCCATTGATGGCCGAACGGGTTCCCTGATGGTGCAAATCAATCATGTAATCGATATTGAAGGCAGAGAGCACATTGTTGTGCAGGGCTTGGATTTCGGGCTGGGTCTTGGCAACGTGATCACGGTTGATGTCCACGTTGTTGGCGTTGTAACGGGTGAGATGGCGATCCCCGGAGGCGATGTAGTCATCAAGGGAGAAGTTCACATCTCCCATGGCGCCATCCGGGTTGAGCATTGGCACCACCAGGATGTTGATGTCCTTGAGTACGTCCTTCATCCGGCCGCTTCCGAGGTGCTTGATCACTTCGAGGGTTCCCTCGGTGGTCAGCTGTTCGTTGCCATGCTGCTGGGTCAGGAACAGGATGGTCGGGTTGCTCGGGTCCGAGATGTACTTGGCCAGATACAGGTCGCGGCCCTTGACCGACTGGCCGATGACCTCGAGATCCAACGCCGACTGCTTGGCGTCCTGGGTCGTCAGTTCGGCGACCATCGAATCATAGGTGTGCAGGATCGAGGTGTTGGTCGTTCCGTTTTCATTGTTGTTCGGTCCCCCTCCGACGGCTTGCGCCGGGGCCATCCCGAGGCCGAGCATCAATGCTGAACCGGCGATGATGCAGGCGCCCTTCTTCATCGTTTGGGTTAGGAACAGTGGCGAACTTGCTGGCATGATTCTTCCTTCGTTCTTCCTCGACAGTGACGGGTGATGAAAGGATCGATATCCCCGGATCGAGGCGTTCGATCCGGCACTCAATCAGGGATATCAACGCGTCAATGTGACGCCCATCGCACTTGGTGCTGACACTTATCCTTACCGAAGAAAATGCGCCTCGCAAGGGAAAACAGGATATTACTAAACGCCGAAAGCCAGTTGCGGCATGAAGAATCCGCAACTGGCTTTCGGCGTATTCGACTGAGTTAGCGCAGCACCACGGTGCGCGAACCGTCGAGGAAGACACGGTCTTCGCAGTGCCAGCGCACCGCGTCGGACAGGGCCTTGCATTCGGTGTCGCGGCCTGCGGCAACCAGGTGTTCCGGCTCGTAGCTGTGGTCGACTTCCTGGACGCGCTGGGTGATGATCGGGCCCTCATCCAGCTCGCTGTTCACGTAGTGCGCGGTGGCGCCCACGGTCTTCACGCCGCGTTCGAATGCCTGGTGGTACGGCTTGGCGCCCTTGAAGGACGGAAGGAAGGAGTGGTGGATGTTGATGGCTCGTCCGCTGAGCTTGCGGGTGAGGTCATCGGAGAGGATCTGCATGTAGCGGGCGAGCACCACCAGGTCCACGTCGAAGCGGTCCACCAGTTCCATCAGCTTGTCTTCGGCCTCGGGCTTGGTCGCTGCGGTGACTGGTACATGGAAGAACGGAATGCCGTTCCACTCGACCTGCTGGCGATGATCCGGGTGGTTGGAGACCACCGCAGCGATCTCCACCGGCAGTTCGCCGATGCGGGAGCGGAAGAGCAGGTCGTGCAGGCAATGGCCGAACTTGGAGACCATGATCAGCACGCGCTTCTTCTGGCCGGCTGGGCGCAGGCCCCACTTGGCCTCGTGCTCTTCACCCAGGCCCTTGAGGTTGGATTCGAGCTCGGCCATTTCCGCGGCGTTGTCATCGCTGGCCGAGATTTCGAATTCGATACGCAGGAAGTAGGTGCGTGAACGCTGGTCGTCGTGCTGCTTGAGTTCGCGGATGTCACCGTGGTGCTTGAGCAGCAAACCGGTGACTGCATGCACGATGCCTGGGCGTTCGGCACAGGTGTATGTCAGGACGTATTTGTTGTTCGGTTCGGTCATCGTGCCGCTCCTTGCATTCGCCGAGTTAGCGCTAGCTTCGCCATGGCTCGTGGTGGTCATTGAGAACAAATATGGTGGCGTGGTGTGATCGTCGGGTCGCAAGCTGTCATCCAGTGAGTACTTGCTCCGCTGCTGCTTGCCACCCGAAGACCCTTGTGATCCCCTGCTTTCAGTGAGCCTGAAATCCCGATCAAGAGTCTGATATATCAATAGCTGATCACAATACTATGTGTGTGCCAGCACAGCGTCAACAAGATTTCAAAGGAGATTTTTAAGTTCTTCCCGCACCCTGCATTTCGGCGCAAATCTGCACCAGAATGCGCCGACATCGCGGGGCACAATCACCCAATACGCTCTCAAGCGATACCCTGTCACTATTGCAAGTGAGATTTGAACAGTGAAGAAAGCGATTTTTCATGCCCACGGACTTCTCAAGCACCATTTCGGAACAAGGCTCCATGGCTGACCGAGCCTACTCGGCCCTTCGTGACCGCTTGATGCTGCTGGAAATCGCTCCAACCCACCCGATCCACGAACCGCAGCTGGCCGAGGAACTCGGTGTAGGACGCACCCCGATGCGCGAAGCCCTCAAGCGCCTGGAAACCGACCACCTGGTGGTCTCCTACCCTCGCCGCGGCACCTTCGCCACCGCAGTGGACTTCCATGAACTGAACTACATCTCAGAAATACGCCAGGTCCTTGAACCTCTGGCCGCCCGCAATGCCGCGGCCAACAAGGACCCCGAGATCCGCGCCCAGCTGGCCAGCTATCTGGAGCGGATCGATGAACTGGATCCCGCCCTGGACCAGCGTTCCCTGCTGCTGCTGGATATCCAGATGCACCGGCTGATCTACAAGGCCGCTGGCAATAAGCACCTGGAGGAGACCCTGGTGCGCCTGGACAACTTGGTGACGCGTATCTGGTGCCTGGTCATCGATCAGATGCCGCCGATTGCCGAACACATCAAGGAGCATTCGGCCATGTTGCGCGCGATCCTGGATGGCGACGCAGATCTGGCCGCCGAGCTCGTGACCAAGCACGTCACTCACTTCGAGCAGACGCTGCGCAGCGCCCCTTAGCCCGAAGGCCAAAGGGCGCTGCTAACAGTCCTTATTACTTGCCGGCACCTTCCGGTTCCAGATCCGTATCAGGCTCGGACGCCGCTTCGGAAGCCGGCAGGATCACGGGCTCGCTGCCCGCCACCTGCACAATCGGCTGCTCCGAGGTCATCAGGCTGAAGTGCTCGCCGGCGTGGCGGTCAATGCCTTCATCCACGGCCTGTTCCAGGACCTCCTGGGCTACCTTTTCACGCAGCACCAGCGGGTCATGGCTCAAGTCCTTCCAAATGGCCACGCAGAGCAGCAACATCACGAGCACAAACGGCAGGGCCGAAACAATCGTGATGTTCTTCAGGCCATTGAGCGCTTCGGCCGGGTGATCACCGCCGGCCAGCAGCATCACCGCGGCCACTGCGCCCACCGAGACGCCCCAGAAGATCACCGACTTCTTGGTGGGCTCCTCGGCACCTCGTTCGCTCAGTGCGCCCATCACGATGGAGGCCGAGTCGGCGCCGGTGACGAAGAAGATCGCAATCAGCACCACGGTCAGGACCATCAGCGCCGTGGCGATCCAGCCCGGCAGGTTCAGGCTGCCCAACAGGGTGAACAGAATGGAGTCGAAGTTGATATCCGGCGCGCCGTCCACCATCTTGGTCAGCGCTTCGCCCATATTACCGCCGCGTTCGGCGCGTTCCTGGATGCCGATGGCTCCGCCACCGAAGATCGCGAACCACAGCAGGGTGACGGCCGAGGGAACCAGCAGCACGCCGGTGACGAACTGGCGGATGGTGCGGCCACGGGAAATGCGTGCGATGAACAGGCCCACGAATGGGGTCCATGAAACCCACCATGCCCAGTAGAAGATGGTCCACGAGGACAGCCAGCTGGCCATGTCCCCGTCACCCGAGGAGGCGGTGCGCGATGCCATCTGCGGCAGGTCCGCGATGAAGGAACCGACCGCATTCGGGATCACGTTCAGGATGAACAGCGTCGGGCCACCGATGAAGACTACCAGGGCCAGCGCCACGGCCAGGACCATGTTGATATTCGACAGCCACTGGATGCCGCGCTCGATACCGGAGACGGCCGAGGCGACGAACAGCGCGGTGAGGATGGCGATGATCAGCACCAGCACCCCGGAACCGACCGAGGACATGATCCCTGCGGACTGGATGCCGCCGCCGATCTGCAGCGCGCCCAGGCCCAGCGAACAGGCCGAGCCGAAGAGGGTGGCCAAGATGGCTAGGATGTTGATGGCCTTTCCGCCCCAGCCGTTCACTGCCCGTTCGCCGAAGATCGAAGAGAACATCGAGGAGAACAGCTGCGGGCGGCCCAGCCGGAAGCTGCCGTAGGCCATGCCCAAACCGACGATGGCGTACATGGCCCAGGGGAACAGGGTCCAGTGGAAGAGCGTGGTGCCCATGGCGGTTCCCACGGCGGCCGAAGTCTGCCCGCCGACGGTTTCCGGTGGCGGAACCATGTAGAAGTACAGCGGTTCGCCCACCCCGTAGAACACCAGGCCGATGCCCATGCCGGTGGCGAACATCATGGAGATCCATGAGACCGTGCTGAATTGCGGTTTTTCGTCGTCCTTGCCCAGCGGGATGCGCCCAAAGTTCCGGGCGGCCACCACGAGGACGAAGATGGTGAATACCGTTGCCGCGATCACGAAGACCCAGCCGGTATTGGTGATGACCCAGTCCAGGGCGGTGGATGCGACGGACCCCAATCCTTCGGGGGAAGCGAAGCCCCAGATGATGAAGGCGAGGGTCAGGATTCCAGCGATACCAAACACCCAATAGTCGGTGCCGCTGTTCAGATACCGTCGCGGCCTTCGTCTTCGTGCCGAATGCAGCTCGCTGACGAGATCTTTGACGGGTTGCTCGGTGCTCTTCATAGCTTTTCCTTCAGTGAGGGGGAATAGGCAGACGCCGGTTGGGTGTGGTCCTCGGCGTGCTGCCGGTGGCTAGATCATGAAAATCCTCATGATGCAGGGAGTCGGGAGGGTCAAGGACCCTAGCCCGGGCTAGAAATGGCAGGCAACCGGCTCCGTTGGCGGGCTTGCCGCAGTTGCTGCGGGGCCAAGGCTTCGCTGCCGTGGCCCCGCAACCTGCTGCAGGCTTAGTGGGCGCGTGCTCAGGCGCCGATCAGACCGTGCGGGTCCAGCACGAACTTCTTTGCTACTCCGCTGTCGAACTCGGCGTAGCCCTTCGGAGCGTCCTGCAGCGAGATCGCCGTGGCGTTCACGTTCTTTGCGATCGAAACCTTGTCGTTCAAGATCGCATTCATCAGGCCGCGGTGGTACTTCATCACCGGGCACTGGCCGGTGACGAAGGTGTGGGACTTGGCCCAACCCAGGCCGAAGCGCATGGACAGCGAACCGACCTTGGCGGCTTCGTCGACTGCGCCCGGGTCTCCGGTGACGTACAGACCCGGGATGCCCAGGCTGCCACCGGCGCGGGTGATCTCCATGATGGAGTTCAGCACGGTGGCAGGCTGTTCGGTGGCTGCGCCGTGGCCGTGGCCGCGGGCCTCGAAGCCCACTGCGTCAATGGCGCAGTCGACCTCTGGAACGCCGAGGATCTGCTCGATCTGCTCGGCAGGATCACCCAGCGCAACGTTGACGGTTTCGCAGCCCATGGCGCGAGCCTGGGCCAAGCGGTCCTCGTTCAGGTCGCCGACGATGACCACTGCGGCGCCCAGCAGCTGCGCCGAGGTGGCGGCGGCGATGCCCACCGGTCCGGCACCTGCCACATAAACGGTGGAACCGACGGTCACCCCGGCACCGATGGCACCGTGGTAGCCGGTCGGGAAGATGTCAGAGAGCATGGTCAGGTCGAGGATCTTTTCCATGGCCTGGTCGCGGTCCGGGAATTTCAGCGCATTCCAGTCGGCGTAGGGAACCAGGACGTATTCGGCCTGGCCGCCAACCCAGCCGCCCATGTCAACGTAGCCGTAGGCGGAGCCCGGACGGTCCGGGTTCACGTTCAGGCAGATGCCGGTCTGGCCGGTCTTGCAGTTGCGGCAGCGGCCGCAGGAGATGTTGAAGGGCACCGAGACCACGTCGCCGACCTTGAGGAATTCGACGTCACGGCCGACTTCCACGACTTCGCCGGTGATTTCGTGGCCGAGGACCAGGCCTTCGGGTGCGGTGGTGCGGCCGCGGACCATGTGCTGGTCGGAGCCGCAGATGTTGGTGGCGATGGTCTTGAGGATCACGCCGTGGTGGACTTGGCGTCCGATGTTGGCCGGGTGGACTCCCGGGCCGTCTTTCAATTCGAACTCCGGGTACGGGGTGTCGATCAATTCGACCTTGCCCGCTCCTGCATAACTCACTGCTAAGTTGCCCATGCCAGACCTTTCGCATGAAATATCAGTTGGATACTAATCGGATGTAGGAAAGTCTCCCCATGAGTGTGAGCCATGTCAATAGCCCGGGCGGGTAATCAACCGAAGATGTCGGCAGGCCTGGCGGATCTATCAGTCCAGTTCTTCGGCGGCGCGCTGGGAAATAATCCCCTTGGCGGTGTCCTGCAAGATTTTCAAGGATTCCTCGATCATCGGAGAACCCAGCGAGCCCTTGCGGGTCACCGCGACAATGCGGCGTGAAGGCTTGGCCACGCCGGTGATGCGGCGGCGCACCACATTGTCCACATTGCCCAAGGTGGCCAGCCGCGGCAGCAGCCCGACCCCGAGCCCGGCGCCGATGAAGGCGATCATGGTTTCCCATTCCACTGCCTCGTGGGCGATATGCGGGGTCACGCCCAGCGAGGTGAAGGCGGCGACAAACAGCGCACGGTACACCGACTGCTCGGATTCGGTGATCCACGGGTCCTCGGCCAGCTGCTCCAGGGACACCGACTTGTTCATCGCCAGGCGATGGTCGGCCGGCAGCACCACATCCAGCGGATCATCAAGCAGCACCGTCTGCTCGAAGCGGGCCTGCACCAGGGTGCCGGTCTGCGACTGGCTGGCCACGATCACCGCCAGGTCGATGCGCTCGGAGAGCAGCAGGTCCAGGCAGCGCTGGGGCTGGGCCTCGACCAGGCGCACTTCCATCTCCGGCCGGCTGGTGCGCAGCTTCGCGGCCAGCGGGGCGAGCAGCTCGGCCGCGGCGGTGGAAAAACCGCCCAGGCCGAAGCTCGACTGCAGCTGCCCGGAGGCAGTGCGGGAGGAGGCCATCAGCAGCTCCCACTGCGTCACAATCGAGTCCAGCCCCGCCACAAAATGCCGGCCGGTGGCGGTCAGCCGCACCCCGCGTCCGTCCTTGACCAGCAGCTCGATACCGAGGGTGCGTTGCAGTTCGCGCAGCTGTGCCGAGACCGCCGAAGGTGAATAGCCGGTCAGTTCCGCGGTTCGCGCTACATTGCCGGTGGAAGAGAAGACCCTGAGGGTGCTGATGCGTGGATCGATCATGCAATTATTCTGCACGATTACATCCAAAATCTTGCGCTTTTCATGGACACTAATTCTTCCTAGTCTCGATGCATGCGGTTGATCATCCTGGTGATCCAGTTCACCGCCTAACCACATCTCAAAAAGCGCCTCGGCGCTGTGTTTCTAGGAGTAACAGATGACTGCTTCGGTAAGTGCCGCGCGGAGCACACGCGGCAAACTCTCTTCGACAGTTCAGGACCAACAGCTCGCCGAGATTACCGAACTTTTCCAGAACCGGCGCAAGGGCTACTCCCTGGAAGCACCGTTCTACACCGACCCATCCATCTTCAAGGTGGAGATGGAAGCCATCTTCGGCACCCACTGGCTCTTCGCCGCCAGCGTGGCCGAAGTTCCAGAGCCAGGCGACTACGTCACCTTGGACTACGGGCCGCACTCGCTGATCGTCCTGCGCAACGACGACGGCGGAGTCAACGTCCTGCACAACGTCTGCCGCCACCGCGGCGCCCGGGTGCTGACCGAAAATTCGGGCAGCACCGGCAACCTGGTCTGCGGCTACCACTCCTGGACCTACTCGCCCGAAGGCGATTTGATCCACGCCTCATCGCCAGGCGAAATCGACTTCGACAAGAACTGCTTCGCCCTCAAGCGCGCCCACGGCCGGATTGTCGCCGGGCTGATCTTCGTCTCCATCGCCGCCGAGCCACCCACCGACTTCGACGAGGTCTCGAAGATCTTCGAGCCATACCTGGCCCCGCATGACCTTGGCAGCGCCAAGGTCGCCTACCAGCAGGACATCATCGAAGAAGGCAACTGGAAGCTCGTGATGGAGAACAACCGCGAGTGCTACCACTGCGACGGCCACCCGGAACTGGCCTGCTCGCTGTTCCCCACCTGGGGCCTGACCGACGAGCTGGTCCCGCCGCACCTCGAAGAGGTCTGGGAGCGCAACAAGAACGCGCAGTCGGCACTGGAAGAACGCTGCCGCCGCTACTCACTGCCCTACGAGGTCGTCGAGGAGCTGGATACCCGCATCGCCGGCATCCGCATCTCCCGCGAATCCCTGGACGGCGACGGCGAATCCTTCTCCGCCGACGGCCGGCGCCTTTCCAAGAAGCTGCTCGGCGATCTGCGCGACTTCCGCCTGGGCCGCTGCTCCATGCACCTGCAGCCCAACTCCTGGTTCCACTTCCAGTCCGACCATGTGATCACCTTCGCCGCCTACCCGATCAACGAGCACCAGACCCTGGTGCGCACCACCTGGCTGGTGGCCGATGACGCGGTGGAAGGCCAGGACTACGATCTGGAAAAGCTGACCTACACCTGGAAGCAGACCAACCTGCAGGACAAGGCCTTTGTCGAGCTGTGCCAAACCGGCGCCGGCAGCCCCGCCTACCAGCAGGGCCCGTACATGAAGAGCGAATACCAGGTCGAGGCCTTCATCAACTGGTACACCCAGCGCGTGCTGGAGCACCTGGCATGAACAAAGGCACAACCGTCGTAGGCACCTCCACCGCGCAGCGCATCCGCGGACTGGAAATGCCATGGAATCGGGTGCTGCGCAGCACCGAGCAGCCGGCGAACGCCGCCAAGGCTCTGGGCCCATGGCACCCGCAGGAATTCTTGGCCGAGTGCGTGCAGAACATCGAGGAAGCCGGCGGGCTGATGACCTTCGTCTTCCGCCGCCTCGACGGAGCGCCCCTGGCCTTCCGCGCCGGGCAGTACCTGAACATCGCCTTCCCGGTCTACGGCGAAGGCGAAGAGACGGTGGACCGCAGCTACTCGATCTCCTCGGCTCCAACCGTGCCGTGGACCTTCAACGTCAGCATCAAGCGCGATCCCAAGGGCCTGGTATCCAACTGGGCGCATGAGAACCTGCGCCCGGGCATGGTGCTGGATATGCTCGGACCGGTCGGCGCCTTCCACCTAGGCGACTCGGACCGCCGTGCCCGCTACCTGTTCTTGGCCGCCGGCGCCGGAGTCACCCCGATCATGTCCATGGTGCGCACCATCCATTCCCTGCCGGGCCAGGCCGATGTGATCGTGCTCTGCCACGGCACCGTGCCCGGGGACTTCCCCTTCTGGCAGGAACTGGAATACATCTCCAAGGTCGATACCCGGATCAAGGTGTTCTACTCGCTGGGCGACCGCGAGAAGCCCAAGAGCTGGAAGGGCTACACCGGCCGGCTCTCGGCGCAGATGATCGACGATGTCGCCCCGGATGCCAACGGCCGCAAGGTCTTCGCCTGCGGGCCGGAAGGCTACCTGAACTCCGCCACCGAGCTGCTGCGCCAGGTCGGCGTGGATGATACCTCGGTATTCATGGAGTTCTTCTCGGGCGACCGCAAGACCCTGCTGGAATACCAGCAGGAAATCGTGCTCGCCGAGTCCATCGCCGAGGAAGTGGCCGAGTCGGTGGAGGAGTTCTACGAGAGCCAGCCGCCAGAATTGGGCATGTACGAACCGGAGTACGACGAAACCGGCACCATCGAGGCCGTGGGCCAGGAGCTGATCGCGGTACCCGCCGATGCTCCGATCCCGCCGCCCGAACCGGCCGGCGAGCAGCTGCCGCCGGATACCTCCGGTTACCAGACCGTGGGTGAAGGCAGCATCACCATGAGCTTTGTGCGCACCGGGATCAACGTCAAGATCAACCCCGAGGACAAGATCCTGGGCGCGGCCAAACAGGCCGGAGTGCGCATCGCCGCCAACTGCCAGGAAGGAATGTGCGGCTCGTGCAAGGTCGTCAAGCTTTCCGGCGAAGTGAATATGAACCACCAGGGCGGCATCCGCGCCCGTGAAATCACGGCCGGGAAATTCCTGCCCTGCTGTTCCACCGCCCAATCAGATCTGGTCATCGACGCCTAGCCGTCGCCCCCCATAGCCACCCAGTATTAAAAGGAGTCACCATGTCCCCCGCTTCCCCTCGGGTCATCATCATTGGTGCCGGCATCGTCGGCGCCAACTTGGCCGACGAACTGGCCCTGCTGGGCCACACCAATACCCTGGTCATCGAGCAAGGGCCACTGAACATTCCCGGCGGATCCACCTCGCATGCTCCGGGCCTGGTGTACTCCTCCAACTCCTCGAAGTCGATGACGGAGTTCGCCCAGTACACCATCAAGAAGCTCAGCTCCCTGATCGGTGCCGACGGCACCAGCTCCTTCCTGCCGGTGGGCGGACTGGAAATCGCCACCACCGAGGACCGCCTGGCCGACCTGCACCGCCGTGCCGGCTGGAACCGCTCCTACGGGGTCGAGGCCGAGGTCATCGATGCCGAGGCGTGCCTCAAGAAGTTCCCGATGCTCGCCGAAGGCAAGGTCTTGGGCGGCCTGTACACCCCGGGCGACGGCCTGGCCTTGGCCGCCAAGGGCACCGCGCTGGTCATGGAACGCGCCAAGGCCGCGGGCGTGGAATTCCGCGACCGCACCATCGTCACCGACATCGAGCAATCCGGTGGTAAGGTCACCGCGGTGATCTGCGGCGAAGAGCGCTTCGAAGCCGATATCGTGGTTTCCTGCGCCGGCTTCTGGGGCCCGAAGATCGGCGAAATGGTCGGCACTTCCATCCCGCTGCTGCCACTGGGCCACCAGTTCGTCTGGACCACCCCGGCTCCAACGCTCGCCGGTGTGAACGAGCTGCCCAACGGCGCCAGCCGCCCGATTCTGCGCTACCAGGACCGCGACCTCTACTACCGCGAATGGGGTGACCGCATCGGCATCGGCTCCTACGCGCACCGCCCGATGCCGGTGAACCTGGACACCCTCAAGACCTACCGCCCGGAAGAGATCACCCACGAACGCATGCCGTCCTCGCTGGACTTCACCCCCGAGGACTTCGCCGCCGAATGGGAAGCCACCCAGGAGCTGCTCCCGGATCTGCGCAACACCCAGATCCAGCGCGGCTTCAACGGCATCTTCTCCTTCACCCCGGACGGCGGCTCACTGGTCGGCCAGTCCAAGGAAGTGGACGGCTTCTACGCCGCCGAGGCCGTCTGGGTCACCCACGCGCCGGGCATTGCCAAGGCCGTGGCCGAACTGATCCTCACCGGCACTTCCAAGACCGATCTGTCCGACTGCGATCTGAACCGCTTCGAGGACGTGCAGAGAACCAAGGAGTACGTCAGCGAGACCTCGCAGCAGAACTTCGTGGAAATCTACGACGTCCGCCACCCGCTGGAACCGCGCACCAAGCCGCGCGCCGTGCGCACCTCCCCGTTCTACTCCCGCCAGCAGCAGCTCGGCGCGTTCTTCCTCGAAGGCACCGGCTGGGAACGCCCGCACTGGTACGAAGCCAACGCCGCGCTGCTGGACCAGCTGCCGGCCGAATGGGCCGCACCGGAACGCGATAGCTGGTCGAACAAGTTCCACTCGCCGATCGCGGCAGTGGAAGCTTGGAAGACCCGCACCGCGGTGGCCATGTTCGACATGACCCCGCTCAAGCGCGTCGAAGTCACCGGACCGGGAGCCGGAGAAATGCTCCAGGGCTTGACCACCGCGAACATGCTGCGCGCCCCGGGCATGGTCAGCTACACCCTGCTGCTCGATGCCGCCGGCGGCATCACCAGCGATATCACCGTGGCCCGGCTCTCCGACGAGGTCTACCAGGCCGGCATCAACTCGAATGTTGATGTCGCCTACCTGAACCGCGAGGCCAAGAAGTTCAACGCCGCCAACCCCGGCAAGTGGGTCGCCGTCCGCGACATCACCGCTGGCACCTCCTGCATCGGCTTGTGGGGCCCGCTGGCTCCAGAAGTGATGGCCAAGGTCACTGACGATGACATGAGCAACGAGGGCCTGAAATACTTCCGCACCAAGCAGATCTCGATCGGCGGCATTCCGGTGACTGCCATGCGCCTGTCCTATGTGGGCGAATTCGGTTGGGAGCTCTACGCATCGGCGGATGTCAGCGCCAAGCTCTGGGACGTGCTCTTCGAGGCCGGCCAGGAGCAGGGCATCATCGCCGGTGGCCGCGAGGCCTTCAACTCCATGCGACTGGAGAAGGGATTCCGCTCCTTCGGCACCGATATGACCAGCGAGCACGAACCGGAACAGGCCGGCCTGGGCTTCGCGGTCAAGGCTGCTAAGACCGTGGACTTCGTGGGCAAGTCGGCCCTGGCCGAACGCGCCGCAGCCGCCACCAAGCGCCTGCGCTGCTTGACCGTTGATGACGGTGTTTCGGTGGTCATGGGCAAGGAGCCGGTATACGTGGACGGCAAGGCTTCGGGCTATGTCACCAGTGCCGCCTACGGCTACACGGTGCGCAAGCCGATCGCCTACGCATGGCTGCCTGTCTCGGTAGAGACTGGCGATTCGGTGGAAATCGAGTACTTCGGCCAGCCGATCGCCGCCACCGTGGTTGACGATCCGCTGTACGACCCGCAGATGGACCGCCTGCGCGGATTGTCGCTGGCCAGCACGGCCAGCTAGCGGCTAGCTAGCGGCTAGCTAGCGGCTAGCTGCGAAAAGGCCGGGCGGCTGTTCACCCTGAACTGAACAGCCACCCGGCCTTTGCGCTGCCTGGATCACTGCTTGCCGGGCCGAAACGATCAGGATCGCTTACCACGCCCGCCCGATCCTACAAGATGCGTTGCACCACTGCTCTTGGATGTGCTAATTGCCAAGGCGATTTTCCGGGCATCACCAGCGCCGGGTTCTCAGGAAGCACCCAGCTTGGCATCGATGCTCCAGCGGCTTCTAGTACCTTGCTTATCTGGAAGGCGGTGCCAGCCGGCACCACCGGAGCACCGTGAAACCGAGCAGAGGAGAAATCTCCATGGGCATTCTAGGATGGATCGTTTTGGGACTGATCGCCGGAGCTATTGCCAAGGCCATCAAGCCCGGGCAGCAGGGCGGCGGATGGATCGCGACGCTGCTCTTGGGCATTGTCGGCGCGCTCGTTGGCGGATGGATCGGCTCCGCGATCTTCAACGTGGGAATCAACCAGTTCTGGTCGCTCTCGACCTGGCTGCTGGCTATTGGCGGCTCGCTCGTTGTCCTGGTCATCTGGGGCTTGCTGACCCGCAAGCGCGCCTAGCTATCACGACATTGACCGCGGGCGCGCCCTTTGAAGGGCGCGCCCGCGGTCAATGCTGATCCAGAATTCTTCGGTCCACCGCACGGCCTAGTCATGCGGGTCCGACTGCGTCTCGCGGCCCGGCCGCGGCCCGGATCCCGGGGGCCGACTCGAGTCCTCGGCTGCCGCTGGTTCCTCACGGCTGTGCTCGTTGACTTTTTCGAGCAGGCTTTGGACTTCATTGGCTCGGCCCGCCCAGTACTCGGGTTCCAGGCCAAGTCCGTTGGACGCTTCCTCGGCCATATCCGTGAATCCATTGCGGTGGTCTTCGAGCGCGTTGTTGAGGTCTTCGAACTCGTCATGGCTGACACTGACTTCAATGCGCCTGCGTGGCATTGACATCACCCTCTCTCATGTAGTCACCTATTTCTGCTGGGCTTCAACCTACGCATCCAGCACAGCTTGAGCATCCGCTTCAAGGTTTTCTCCAGAATCGGCCAGGGAACCTTGGCCAGGGGGCCGCGGCCGCTGTCCGGCCCTAGGAAGATGCTAGGTTGCTCCCGGGGACATCGCGAAGCTCTTGATCGCGCTGCGCCGCATGACCCAGATCAACGTCATTCCATTCCACGCTGGCTATGAGGGCATGCAGGAATTTTGCTGCTGCCTTTCGCTCTTCTGCGTCGAGCCCATCAACCGCAGACATCATCCGCTCATGCATCTGCTGCAAAGTTCCGCGGACCTCGGTATCGCTGTACTGGGTTGGGATAATGCCCACCGATCTGCGGTCTGCCGGATGCATGACCCGTTGCGCGTACCCGTCGCGGCAGAGCCTGTCGATCAGGGCTGAGACTGAGGCATTGGATATGCCGAGTTTCTCGGCGAAATCACGCTGACGCGGCACTTCGCCCTTTCGGTGCGCTCCCAGCAAGAAGCGCAAAGCAGTCATGTCGGTCTCGTTCATCCCCATAGATCCGCGGGTATTGGCGCGCATGGTCCGCTCTGCATCGCGATAGCGTCGCATGAGGTTCAGCAAGTCGACGGCCTCCGGAGCCGACTGGTCGTCACCATACCAATATCCACTCGCCTCATAGCCGCTCATGAGAACTCCTTTCGTCGGATACGAGCACAACGCCCGAGGAATCTGAGGGTCTCGCGCTCCTCACTTCGAAATCCCGGCTTGCCTTTTCTGAAAAAAATAATGTAGCCTATCTAATAGTTAGCCAGTCTACATATATTCTACTACGAAAAACTGACCAGTGCCGGAGCACAAGATGAAAGAGCAGTTAGCAGTTTCCGCAGATAAGAAAAACGCAGGCAACAACGCGTGGGCGGCGAGGATGCGGGATATAGCATTCTTCGGGACACAGCAATGCGAACTCCAGAGCACCGTTCATTCGGCGTTCTGCACTATCCAGGGAACCCCGGAAAAGCTGGTCGTCAACCTGGCCTGCACAGCAAAGAGCGAAGAACACGTCACGGCGCTGATGCAGTACGTCAATGACCACCTGTTGCCGCAGATGGAGCAGTCACTGGGTATCCAGTTCGAAGTGCGCAACCTGCAGTTCGCCGTGGCCGGCCGGGAGAATCTTTTGCCGCAGCCAGAACGCCTGCACGGTTCCGGGCACTGCGCCGGCTGGTTGGACGATCCCTTCGCAACCCCGGCTCTGACCGCCACCGAAGGCTTCCGGCCAGAGACAGGAGGGACACACGCAGATTTGAGCATGGCCTAGTGCAGCACCATGGCCACTGTGGATCACTCGATGGTCCACGAAAACCGGGCCGGTCGATGATGCTCAGATGCATCGCAACAAGGCCCTGGGATGAACCATATTCACTGAGGAATGCAAGAAGGGGAAGTATCTACAATGCCAGGCCGAATTGCTAGAACCCAGACCGCCGTGAGGGTCGCCGATTTTCTCGCCACCCGTGAAGGCAAGTCCCATTTGGCTTCATACGGCTGGGCACCGGGAATGCCCATCGTGATGGCCCGCTCCAGCGAACCGCTTAATGACGTGATGGCGATGGTCTCCATCCACGGACAAGCAGTACTGGTCGCCATGCTCGATCCCCGCAGCGACGAGCTGCGCATGCTCCACATCACCACCCCGCAATCGGCGCTGCGCGTCGTTGCCCCCTCCCCTGCCACGGTCACCATCGGAGAATTCTTCGACCGTCTCAGCTCGGTGACGATTGCCGAGTTCCGCGTGAAGTTCTGGCAAAACACTGCCGTAGCCCACGTTGTCCCTTCTTGCCATGCCATGCAGGCGCCGGGCTTCGCGGGCAAGCGCTACCAGTTGCCAGACCCGCGGCAAGCCCTGGCATCCACTGGCGCAGAATAGCCAATCAGCCTTTTCCAGATAGCCGTCGTTGGACAGCTCCAGATCCGGCAGAGACAGGATCTGCCCAACCATGATTCTCTGCAGAACGATTGACAAGCGGGCCCACTGGCGGGTGGCGCGAGTGGTCCCAGGCCAAGCAGCAGCCAGCACTCAAAAGAGCAAAGCACCACGAAACACGGGTTTCTTGCGGCAGGCACCTGGCACCGGATCGCGGAACTTGGGCGGAAAAGTCTAGATTGGGCTTCGCGTCGCTACAATGCGATATTTTCTCTGGTTTCTGAAACCCGAAGATGCTGAGGGGCCTTCAAAGTGGCAGTCCAGTATGCTAAGGCGCCAAGGAGAATTGATGCACAAGTAATTGCCCAAAGTAGCAGTGCGTTTGTTTCCAAAAGACCGAGTAGTGCCGGATATAGAGCGATACCAACTGCCATCGACGTCTGGAAAATAGATATCGATACGCCGCGAATGTTCCGAGGTGGCATTTCCGCCATTAGAGCATTAGTTGCCGGCATGTAAAGCATGTCCGCCACAGCGAGTATCACGCCGACATAGATGACGAAAAGCCATGCTGCGATGCCGCTCAATGGAGGCATGATGGCCACGAGTATCAGCATTACAGCCAGGAGGAAGGATGACCAAGAAATTAGAACTGCTCGCCGTATATAGCGGATCTTATGAGTCAGCCATGGCTGTGCCAAAGCAACCAACCCTGCATTTATGCCAAATAGTACTGCAGCAACAGCTGGATTCATGTCCCACGTCACTACGAAGTGGACAGAAAGTACAGCCGTAGGAAGGACCATGATGGGTGCGAGGAAAAATTGCCCAAACATCAATCCCCAGAAACCTGGCTGAGTAAACAGAGCCTTAACGTTAGGCTTCGCGCTCTGTGGATCAGCGGTTTTATTGAGATCCAGCTCCTTCACTGGGGATGGCGCTAGTGCGTAAATCACCGCAGCCGCGACAGTCAACAGTACGTTAATGATGATTAGCCAGCGCGCTCCTGTAGCTGCGCTGATTGCAAGAACGATGGCGGCTAGTCCTGCACCTGATCCCATTGCGGCCATCTTGATAGACTCCAATCTGGCGAATATCTTCTCATATGGCCTTCCGGCCGACAGATCATGAATATAAGACGTCCAAGCTGCCCAATAGATCCTGTCTCCGATGCTCACCAACAAAACGGCTGACAGCACTAAGGCAAAATTGTCAGCTATCAAGTAAATACAGAATCCTGCCGCTGCAAGCACGTTGTTCATCACCATGCCAAATTTTGAACTAAAGCGGTCACAGATCCACCCTCCCATGACACCAAGTGGGAGTGCGATCAGAGCACCAGTGGCGGTCGCTAATCCAATCTCCGCTAGGGGAAGATTCGTAAGAAGTGCAAAATAAAGCACTGATAAGGCAGACACAAGCCCTGAACCAAAAGAATCCGTGAAGGCCGCAAGCGCTACTCCACGAGTGTTTTCCAAGGACTTCAATGCATTCTCCAACTTTCAGTTTTTGAGTATTTACAAAAAAGTTAACCAAGAAATACCTTGTGCTCTAATTACTATTTGTTGATAGAATCTTTCCAAATGCTCGGTTAATAAATATTTGCAAATTCTCGGAGATTATTACATGTCAGTAGCCGGTAATGGTTTGGTTTGGACAAGTAGTTCTCGTAGCGAGTAGCCAAGTCGTTTCACGTTATCGACGAGATCGCTACTTACGAGGCTAAAAACTCAAATCAAGGTAAGGTGCGCTCCACAAGTTCCACGTCCAAGAGATCGCTGAATGTGAGTGGGAATGCTTTCTTGGACATTCCTTAGACCTTTAATGACCAGCCTTGAGGGTCGATCTGCGGCAGTCCCGATTGCAAAAAGCGTTACTTTTCATAACGTATCCTATCGACTTGGATGGCTTACGCAGGAAGCCAACTCTTTAAGTGAACTACGCCCGATAACGAGTCCAGTTCAGTAGCGACGTTTCACCTAGAGGATCGTCGCTGCATTGTAAAGAGCAGCCACGGCTGTTGACGGTTTTCACGAAACATTGCATGGGCTTGTCTTCTAATATCCCTATCGTAGTGCCCGGCTCCCTCGCCAGCCGATCGGCGAATACGGAACAGGTCAGCGCCAGCGGACCAACCGATCTGGGATTTCATACCAATAGGCAGGCCACTGCAAGCGAGCAGCCAAGGTAAGTACGATCCAGCCAGAGGCAGGCAAAAAGCCAGGAAACGGGCCTCCCCCAAATTACGAATCGCCCGTTCCCTGGCTTCTTCGGCTTTAAGCCGTAATGCTAGTTCTTTGCCGGTGGCATCAGCACCGAGTCAACGAGGTAGACGGTGGCATTGGCAGTCTGCACGCCACCGCAAATGACCTTGGCATCGTTGACCATCAGGTCATCGCCGCTGCCGCTGATCTTGACCTTGTCGCCTTCAACGGTTTCCAGATCACCCTTCAACTCATCGGGGGTTATCTGGCCTGGGACCACGTGGTAGGTCAGTACCTTGGTCAGCATGTCGGCATCCGACACGACAGCGTTCAGGTCTTTTTCTGGAATAGCCTTGAATGCGTCATCCACCGGTGCGAAGACGGTGAACTCATCGCCGTTGAGCGTGTCTACCAGGTCCACGTCCTTATTCAGCTTTCCCGATACCGCCTTGGTCAGGGTGGTCAGCAACGGGTTGTTGGACGCTGCCACTGCTACCGGATCCTGGGCCATGCCAGCAACGGAACCGTCACCTTCGGGCACGGCTTCTGCGTACGCTGCACATCCTGAACCAACGAGCTTGGCGGCTGGATCCATGGCCGATTCGCTGGCCATTCCGGAATCCTCAGATGCCTCCGGGCTGCTAGGAGCCATGCTTGATGCCGAACTTTCGCTGCTGGGAGTGGACTCGGCGCTGTTGTCCATCGAGCAGGCGCTCAATCCGAACGCGGCTACCGCGGCAATCGAGAGCAGTCCTACCGTCTTGCGCTGCATGGTTTTCATGTCGAACTCCTTACCTGGCGACCCCATTGGGCCAGTCGGTTTCCCAAGCCTCTTGGATTGGGCTGTCACAGGGCATTCGGGGCCATGGAGAATCCGGATTGGATTATTTAAAGGTTTTTTCCCTCGTGTCCGGAACTTGAGATGACAGGCAACAGCGCACCATGTCGAACCGCGTACAAGGCATGGAAATCCCGAAGGAGATGCAGACATGCCCGCCAGGGCGTGCGCGAGCATTGCCGGAACCCTGAACAACCGCCCCTGGCTACCAGTGGGGCATGATTTCCACTTCAACCTCGGCAAGCGCATTTCGCCATGAACCTTCCTGCGCGCATGTGTATAAAAGGCCCTGATCCTTCCGCCGTTGCCCGCTTCCAGCTGTGGCCTTGGAATGAATGTTTCCAAGACTATTGACTCATCAGGATTCGACTCATAGCCTTTTCATAAACTATTGATATATCAGTTGTCTTCAATTCGTACATTAGGGAGAATTCGTTGACCAGTACCCAGGACCTGCCCATCAGCTCATTGACCGCAGACCTCGCCACACTGGACCCGGAGGTAGCACAGCGCATCGACGCAGAGCTGGCCCGCCAGCAGCGCGGCCTGGAAATGATCGCCTCGGAGAACCACACCGCCCAGGCCGTCATGCAGGCCCAAGGTTCGGTGCTGACCAACAAGTACGCCGAAGGCTACCCGGGCCGCCGCTACTACGGTGGCTGCGAAGAAGTCGACGTCATCGAGACCCTGGCTATCGAGCGCATCAAGGAACTGTTCGGCGCGAACTTCGCCAACGTCCAGCCGCACTCCGGCGCCCAGGCCAACGCCTCGGTCTACCACGCACTGGTCCGTCCGGGCGACACCGTACTGGGCCTGAACCTGGCTCACGGTGGACACCTGACCCACGGCATGAAGATCAACTTCTCCGGCCGCCTGTTCAACATCGTTCCTTACGGCGTGAACGAAGAGACCAACGTGGTGGACATGGACGAGGTCGAGCGCCTTGCCATCGAGCACCAGCCAAAGATGATCGTTGCCGGCTGGTCGGCGTACCCACGCCAGCTGGACTTCCAGCGCTTCCGCGAAATCGCTGACAAGGTCGGCGCCTACTTGTTCGTGGATATGGCACACTTCGCTGGCCTGGTCGCAGCAGGCCTGCACCCGTCTCCTGTGCCGCATGCCCACGTGGTCACCTCGACCACCCACAAGACCCTCGCCGGTCCTCGTGGCGGCATCATCCTGTCCAACGACGCTGAAATCGCCAAGAAGCTGAACTCCGCAGTCTTCCCAGGCCAGCAGGGCGGCCCGCTGGAGCACGTGATCGCCGGCAAGGCTGTAGCCTTCAAGATCGCTGCGTCCGAAGAGTTCAAGGAGCGCCAGCAGCGCACCTTGGCTGGTGCCAAGATCCTTGCCGAGCGCCTGACCCAGGACGACGTGGCAGCCAAGGGCATCAGCGTGCTGACCGGTGGCACCGATGTGCACCTGGTCCTGGTTGACCTTCGCAACTCGGAGCTCGACGGCCAGCAAGCCGAAGATCTCCTGGCACAGGTGGAGATCACGGTTAACCGCAACGCGGTGCCATTCGATCCACGCCCGCCAATGACCACCTCGGGTCTGCGCATCGGTACCCCGGCGCTGGCAACCCGTGGCTTCTCGGAGGCAGCTTTCGCTGAAGTTGCCGAGATCATCGCCCAGACCCTGATCGCTGGCGCTGATGGCAATACCTCGGTCTTGCCAGAGCTGAAGGACCGGGTCCTGAAGCTGGCCGAAGCCCATCCGCTGTACCCGGACCTGGCCAAGGTTTCCGAGTAGCACCATCTTGTGAAGATGAGGGCCCGGAAGGCTGAACTCAGCACCGACCGCGTCCTCGGCTATGGAATCCGCGCAGCAGCCCTGCGCCAACTGACCACCAACGAAAGATCTCCACTATGCAACAACTGGCACAACGCCTCGAACGGCTAGGCACCGAAACGGCATTCAGCGTGGCGCAGGCCGCCGCGGCATGGAAGGCCAAGGGCAACCGCGTCTACCCGTTCCACCTGGGCGACATCAACATCCCCACCGCGCCGCACATTGTCGACGCCATGAACCAGGCCATTTCCGAGGGCTACACCGGCTACTGCCCGGGCCCCGGTATCCCGCAGCTGCGCGAGGCCCTGGCCCATGACATCGGCTCCCGGCGCGGCATGGAATTCACCGCCGACAACGTGGTGGTCATGACCGGCGGCAAGCCGGTGATCACCAAGTTCCTGCAGGCGGTCATGGATCCGGGCCAAGAAGTGCTGTACCCGAACCCGGGCTTCCCGATCTACGAATCCCAAATCGAGTACCTCGGTGGCACTGCGGTGCCGTATAACTACGTGCCCACCGAGTCGGGCTTCGCCATTGACCTGGAGCAGGTGCGCGCTTCGATCACCGAGAACACCACGGCGATCATCTACAACGACCTGCAAAACCCGATTTCCGCCGAATCCACGGCCGCCGAACGCGAAGCCGTGGCCCAGCTGGCCATCGAGCATGACCTCTGGGTGCTCTCCGACGAGGCCTACTTCGAAACCCGCTACGAAGGGGCTTCGAACTCCA
Organism: Glutamicibacter mishrai; assembly: GCF_012221945.1. Taxonomy (NCBI): domain Bacteria; kingdom Bacillati; phylum Actinomycetota; class Actinomycetes; order Micrococcales; family Micrococcaceae; genus Glutamicibacter; species Glutamicibacter mishrai. The sequence goes on from NZ_CP032549.1 coordinate 1,488,618, forward strand.
TCGCAGCGCTGCCTTCGATGGCCGAGCGCACCGTCATCCTCTACACCTTCAGCAAGAAGTTCGCGATGACCGGCTCCCGCCTGGGCTGCGCCGTCGCGCCGCTTGAGATCGCCAATGTCATGAGCAAGCTGAACACCAACGACGAGTCCTGCACCACCCACTACGTGCAGTGGGCGGGCATTGCCGCGCTGACCGGGCCCCAGGAGCCGGTCCAGAAAATGCTCGACACTCTCAAGGAACGCCGCGACGTCGCCTGCGAGATCGTGAATTCGATCCCGGGATTCAGCGTCGCCGTGCCGCAGTCCACCTTCTACCTGTTCCCGGATGTCACCGAGGCCATGGAGCGCAAAGGCTTCACCGAAGTCGGGGAATTCGCCACCGCCGCATTGGAGAACACCGGCGTCTCCTTCTGCACCCGCGAGCACTTCGGCCGCCGCCTGCCCGGCGAGGAACGCCAATACATCCGGCTGGCCTACTCGGGCATTGAAACCGCGGACATCCGCGAAGGCCTAGGCCGGCTGCGCGAATGGATCGAGGCGTAATGGCGAAGGTAGTAGTCACCGGCCGGATCCCGGAGGCCGCGCTGGAAAAGCTGCGCGCCGAGCACGAGGTTGACGCATGGGACGACGGGCAGTCCATCTCCCGCGAAGAACTGCTGGGCAAGGTGGCTGGCGCCGACGCGCTGGTCACCCTGCTGACCGAGCGCGTGGACGCGGAACTGCTGGAAGCCGCAGGCCCGCAGCTGCAGGTCGTCTCCAATGTGGCGGTGGGCTACGACAACATCGTCGTGGCCGACTGCACCGCCCGGAACGTGCGCGCCACCAACACCCCGGGTGTGCTGACCGAGGCCACCGCGGATATCGCCTTCGGCCTGATCCTGATGGCCACCCGACGCCTGGGCGAAGGCGAACGCCTGATCCGCTCCGGAACCCCATGGAAGTGGGGCATGTTCTTCCTGCTCGGCTCAAGCCTGCAGGGCAAGACCCTGGGCGTGGTGGGCATGGGCGGCATCGGCCAGGCCACAGCCCGCCGGGCCAAGGCCTTCGGCATGGAGGTCGTCTACCAGTCGCGCAGCGAAATCGATCCGGCAATCGCCGCCGAGCTCGGTGCGCGGCGGGTCGAGCTCGACGAGCTGCTGGCCATCTCCGATGTTGTCTCGCTGCACTGCCCCTACGGCCCAAACACCCATCACCTGATCGGGGCTCAGCAGCTTGCGACAATGAAGCCGGAAGCCTACCTGGTCAACACCGCCCGCGGCCCGATCGTGGACGAGGCCGCACTGGCGCAAGCGCTGCGCGAAGGCGCCATCGCCGGGGCCGGCCTGGATGTCTTCGAGAAGGAACCAGCGGTCCACCCGGAACTGCTGGAGCTGGAAAACGTGGCCCTGATGCCGCACCTGGGCTCCTCGACCGTGGAAACGCGCACCGCGATGGCGGTGCTGGCCAGCGAGAACACGCTGGCCGTGCTGCGCGGCGAGGACCCGGTCACCCCGGTGAACTAGGCGCCGTCCCCGCAGGGACAGCGCCATGGAACGCAACAGCTCGAGGACATCGGTGCCGATGTCCTCAAGCTGTTTAAGCAAGCGCTCCCGCGCAAGTTCCTGAGCAAGACCTGACTGCCATCCTTCATCCTTGAGGGCCATCACTTAGGCTGGCGTCATGACGGCCAACAGCAGCATTGATACCGCACAGCGCTACCAGCTAGTGCTATTCCGAGATGATCTGCGGACCGTGGACCATCCGGCCCTGCTCGCCGCCAGCGAAGCCGGACCCGTTGTTGCCCTTTATATCCTCGATGAGCAATCCCCCGGGATCAGGCCCCTGGGCTCGGCGGCCCGCTGGTGGCTACATCATGCACTGATCAGCCTGCGCGCATCGCTGCAGGAACTCGGCATCCCGCTAATCCTGCGCCGCGGAAACAGCCTGCACATCATCGAGGAATTCACCGGCCACGGCAACGTCGCCGCGGTACACTGGAACCGGCGCTATGGCCAGGCTGAACGCGCGCTGGACACCTTGATCAAGGACCACGTGCGCGCAGCGGGAATCCACGCGCAAAGCCACGCGGGCGCGCTGCTGCATGAGCCCTGGGAACTGCTCACCCAAGCGGGCACCGGCTACAAGGTCTTCACCCCGTTCCACAACGCCCTGCGCAGCACCGAGATCCGCCAGCCCCGCCCCGCGCCCCAACCGCAATCACCGCCACAACTTGAACTGCCCGGCAGCGATGCGCTGGCGAAATGGGAGCTGCTGCCCAGCTCGCCCGATTGGTCTGGCGGGCTGGCGGATGCCTGGACCCCCGGGGAACCCGCCGCCCAGGAACGCCTGGAGCAGGTGCTCGACGATATCGCGCAGCACTACGCTGACCGGCATGACCGCCCGGATCTTGACGGAACCTCGGCGCTCTCCCCGGCGCTGCGCTGGGGCCACCTGAGTCCCCATCAAGTGTGGAAAGAGCTCAGCGCCCTCGCCAGCAGCACTGGGCATGGAGCTGAAGGCGCGCTGGCCTTGCGCCGCCAAGTCGCCTGGCGGGATTTCTGCTGGCACCTCTACTACCACCACCCGCAGCTGCCCACCGAGAACCTGCGCTCGGAATTCGACGACTTCGACTGGGCTTGGCCCGATGACTCGCCTCGCGCAGCCCATTACACGCGCTGCTGGCAGCGAGGCCGAACCGGCTTCGGATTGGTGGACGCCGGAATGGCCCAGCTATGGCAGACGGGGTGGATGCACAACCGCGTGCGCATGGTCACCGCGAGCTTGCTGGTCAAGAACCTGGGGCTGCACTGGAAAGTTGGCGAACAGTGGTTCTGGGATACCCTGGTCGACGCGGATCTGGCCTGCAATACTGCCAATTGGCAATGGGTCGCGGGCAGCGGAGCCGACGCCGCACCCTATTTCAGGGTCTTCAATCCGCAACTCCAGGCCAAGAAGTTCGATCCGTCCGGCGCCTACGTAGCCCGCTATGCCCCCTTGGCGGCTGAGCCGGTGGTGGATCTGAAGGAATCACGGCAAGCGGCCCTCGATTCCTATCACCACATGAAATCCGGTCAGCGCCCGCATTCCCCGGGTACTGGCAGCTGATCATCCGGCGCCTGCGCGGCCCCAGCCAGCAGCCGACGCCATGACAGCACAAGCCGCCGCAGCATTGATCTCCAAATCAATGCTGCGGCGGCTCTTTGGACAGTATCCGACCAACAGATCCCATATCACCACGTCGTCGGAAAAGCCCAGATCTTTTCATTGCTGCGCCTGGCACCGGCCGTTCCAGCATCCTTCGCAGCCCGGCGGACTGGTTTGCCCGCCAAAGCCGAACCTGAACGCTGGCGTACTGCTACCGGCATGTGGTCATGGGCTCTCCTCTCCACATGATCGACTCGCAAACTTTCGCAGCGGCCTGCACGGTATGCCATATGAGCAGCGCTGTGGTCACCGTGCCCACGCCCCCGGGCACCGGGCTGAGCGCGCGCACCTTCGGCTGGACCGACGCCGCGTGCACGTCTCCCACCAGCTGCCCTGCTTCGTCCACGTTCGTGCCCACGTCGATGACCACCGAGGAATCGGCGACTTCTTGGGAGGTAAGCAGATTGGCACGGCCAACGGCCATGACGGTGATGGCCGCAGGCCTGGTGAAATCGGCCAGCTGGGCAGTTCGCGAATGGCAGATGCTCACTGTCGCATCGCGCTGCAGCAGCAGCTGGGCCAAGGGCTTGCCCACCACGGCAGAGCGGCCCACCACGGCCACATGCTGGCCAGCGATCGGAATCCGGTAATGCTCCAAGATTTCAACCACCGAACGCGCGGTGGCGGGGGCAAAGGCGGGTTGTCCTACGCTGAGCCGGCCAAGGCTCAATGGATTGGCTCCATCGATGTCTTTGGCCGGATCGATCAACTGCACCAGGGCCGCGGTATCCACGCCTTCGGGCAACGGAGTCTGGAGAATGATCCCGTGCACGGATTTGTCTTCATTCAGGGCCGTGATTGCCGCCACCAGCTGATCCTGGCCAGCTTCAGGCATCTGGAGCACCTGGCATTCAACGCCCTGCTGGGCTGCGGCCCGCTCGATGGAGCGCACATACCAAGCGGTGGCTTCGTTCTTCGTGGCCAGCAGAACGGCAACCTTGGCCTTGAAGCCGTCGCGGTTCAGGTTTTCAACCATGTGGGCGGTCTTGGCGCGGATCTCGTCAGCCACCGGTTTTCCGCTCAAGCGCCGGGCCGTCATGCCGAGACCGCCGAACGAACCGCGACGCTGAGCTCTTCTGCGTGGTTGATCATTTCGCTTGCCTTGGTGGTGGCTTGGCCCAGCCGTTCGCGCTCAGTTTCGTCCTTGATGGCAGCGATGTTCATTTCCAAGGTGGCCAAAGCGGTGCCCAGCGCGGCACGGGCCGACTCCGCCGCGGCAGCCACGTCGCTGCAGACCGAGCGGTTGCCAATAGGCAGCAGTTCCTGGGCCAGCGTGATGACCGCGGATGCCAGGTCAACGGTCGATACCAGCGGAGCGGCAGCCTCGATGGTGGCATGGCGGATGGCTTCGCGGCGGCTGGCCTTCTGCTCTTCGGTGTCCTTGGACAGGGCGTAGGCTGCACTGAGCAGGCCGAAAAGCCGCTCATCTTCCTGGGCCGCAAACAGCGCTTCGCGCATCAGCTGCTTGGCATTTTTCGCGATGAGCTGCGCTTGCTCTTCGACCTCGGCATACCGTGGGCCGGAGGTGAACTCGGCAACCATGGACACCAGTGCCGCAGCCTGCGCGGCGTGCAGCGCGGCCGCCGCACCGCCCCCGGGCGCCGGGGCTCTTGAGGCGAGGCGCTCAAGATAGCTGGTGACGGTTTCGGTAGTGATCATGGGAATTTTTCCTCGCTCAGAATTCGCGACAAGACAGTCCAAGGCCAAGGGAAGTCGGCGAGCTTCAGCAGCGCTTCAGCTTGCCAGCATGTGGGAGGCGGGAAAAATTCACCAACCCATTCCACTTAGTATCCACTTGGTATATCAGTTTATATTGAAGCCTAGAACACCACCTGAGCCGGGTCAAGGTTTTTGCGCCCGCCCGTCGCATCGGGTAATTTCAGGCGCGCTCGATAGCCAAGGAAGCGAGACACCCGGATTAGCTGCTCGCGCTATTCGATCCAGGTCTTACCCATGTCGACGAGCAGCGTCTGGAAGGCATTTTCCGCCGGCGCGCGGACTCGATCGCGGCGCTGGGCCAGAACGACGCTTCTGGCTGCCGCGCCCGGGCCCAAAGAAAGGATCTTGACCCCAGGGTGCGGATTCATGACCGCCGACTGCGGGGCCAGCGCGATGCCCAAGCCCACCGACACCATGGCCTGGGCTTCTTGGTAGTCGTTGGCCTGGAAGGAAATCTTCGGCGAGAAACCCGCGGCGTTGCAAGAACGCTCTAGCAGCTCGGCCACCGGATGCATATTCGCCCTCACAATCCACTGCTCGCTCGCAGTGGCAGCCATATCCACTTCCTCGAATTCGGCCAGCGGATGATCCGCGCCAACGACTAGAACAGTGGGCTCGGTGAACAGCGTGGTGAGCTCGAAGTCCGCCCGGTCCAGCGGCATCCACTCGTACTCCCACAGCAGGCCAAGAGAGATTTCCCCTCGCGAAAGCAGGCCCATCAATTCCTGCAAGCGGGTACTGCGCACATCCAGCTTGATTGACGGGTAGAGCTTGCGGAATTTGCTGATCACCAGCGGCAGGAAGGAGCTGCCAAGGGTCGGGAAGGTGCCCAGGCTCAGGCTGCCGCTTTTCAGTCCCGCCAGCTGGTCCAGGTCGGCAATCGCCGCGTCCATCTGCCGCAAGATCGAGCGGGCATGACCGGCAAGCACGTGCCCGGCATCGGTGGGCACCATGCCTCGGGCGCGGCGCTGCAAGAGCGGCTGGCCGACTTCTTCTTCCAGCTTGCGCAATTGCTGCGAAACACCCGACGGGGTGTAGAAAAGCTCATCGGCCGCGGCAGTCACCGACCCGCCCTCCACGACAGCGAGCAAGATCTGCAATCTTTTTATATCAAGCATAGCCAAACCCTTCAGTAAAACTTCACTACATTTCAGGAAGCTTACACTTCATGGATTCTCTTGAATACATTGAGAAGCATCAAGGACTTTCGAGCCGCTCCACATTGCTTTCAATAACAGTTCTGGCCTAAATGATCCTATTTGAAGCATTCCTACATTCCAATGCATTTCTTGTAACTACTAATAAAGTGACTGTTCGCGGATCATCGATAGCAGGCTTATGTGTCAACCGTCACATCTGACGGAAATCGCAGTTATCATAGATTGGTCCAGCCCAATGAAACACACAGTTAAGGCGACTTGGATGCGCGGGGGTACCAGCAAATGCTGGGTCTTCGAGCGAAGCGAACTTGACGTCCCAGGATTCACCACCGATGAGGTCCTGCTTCGGCTTTTCGGTTCCCCAGACCCACGCCAAATTGATGGAGTCGGCGGTGGAAGCTCAACGACGAGCAAAGCCGTCATCCTGCAACCCAGCGACGAGCCGGGCGTAGATGTTGAATACACCTTCGCACAGGTCGGCATCGACCAGGCGGTTGTCGACTGGGGAAGCAATTGCGGCAACTGCTCTGCCGTGATTGCCCCGTACGCGCTCAAGCACGGCTGGGTGGATCCCGAAGACGGCATCCTCACAGTCCGCATCCGCAATACCAACACCGGTCAGATCCTCGTCGAGCGGATGAACCTCGACGGTTCCGAAGCCGAAGTATTCATCCCTGGCGTCCCTTTCCCGGGACAAGCTGTGGACATCGGATTCCTTGACCCAGCCGGAGCCACCACTGGCTCGCTGTTCCCGGATGGCCAAGAACTATCGACGCTGAGTGTGGAAGATGAAGACCCGCGCACCCGCAGCGACATCTCCGCGACACTGATCGATGCCGGCGCTCCGGTAGTCATCATCGACGCCCAGTCCGCCGGACTGGACAAGGTAGATTTCAGCGATTGGCTCACCGAGTCCCTCACCGAGATGCCGCGGCTCGACCGCATTCGCCGCGCCGGCGCCGTCGCCATGGGCCTGGCCGCCACCGAGGCCGAAGCGCAACGCGCGATCCCCAAGCTGGCGATCGTTTCTGCCGCCGAGCTTGAAGACGAGGCCGACATCAAGGTCATGATGCTTTCGATGGGAGCACCGCACCCGGCGCTGGCCATCACCGGAAGCGTCGGACTGACCATTGCCGCGCATCACCCCGGAACCCTGCTGGCCCAGAAGCTGAGCAGCACCCCGGACGGAGCGTTGGCTCTGCAGACCCCGGCAGGGCTGATCACCACCTGGCAGCGCGAGATCGACGGACAGCTGGCCGTGGGCACGACCCGCACCGCCCGCGAGCTGGCCGAAGCAAGCTTGAGCTTTGATCCGGTTGGCGACCGTTCCGGCGACCCGACTATCACGCTGGCCGAAGGCTCGGCCAGCGACGGCCACGAACTCGAACCGGATCCGCAGCCGCATAGCCGGCGCACGGTGTTCGCCTCCGTGGCGGCCTTCGCGGTGCTCGGCCTGGGAGCCACCCTGGTCGGCGGCGGACTGCTGAACCCGCCAGCGACCACCGCCGACGGCGACTATGAGGGAGAGACCCTGGAAGTCGTGATCCCTCTGGCCGAAGGCGGCGGCACCGATACCTGGGCGCGCTTTGTCGGCCAGGAACTGGTCCACGATATTCCCGGGCAACCCGGATTCGCGCCGATCAACGAGACCGGCGGCGAAGGCATCACCGGCAGCAACCGCTTCGCTTCCTCGGCCGCCGATGATGGCACCGAACTGCTGGTGAGCACCGCGACCACCGTGGTGCCGTGGGTGCTGGACCGCAACGTGGTGAAGTATTCCTTCGAGGACCTGGAGCCGGTACTGGTCAACGGCACCGGCGGCGTGATCTACGCGCGCACGGCGGCCGGGGTCCAAAGCCCCAAGGACCTGATCGATCGCAAGAAGCCGCTGGTCTTCGGCGGCATCTCGGCCACCGGCCTGGATCTGACCACGCTGGTTGCCTTTGATCTGCTGGAAGCCGATATTTCGGCGACCTTCGGCTTCGAAGGCCGCGGTCCGGTGAACCTGGCCCTGCAGCGCGGCGAGGTGGATATCGACTACACGACCACCTCCTCCTACCAGTCCGCGGTGGAGCCCATCGCCAAGGAAGGCTCGGCCGAGGTGCTGATGTCCTTCGGCCAGCTTGATGGCAGCGGCAAGGTCGTGAGGGACCCGAATTTCCCGGACACCCCCACCGTGGCGGAGGTGTACAAAGACCTGCACGGCAAGGAGCCCAGCGGCCCGAAGTTCGAGGCCTACAAGACCCTGCTGGGCCTGACCTACACCTATCAGAAGGGTTTGTGGGCTCCGAAGGACGCGCCTGAAGAAGCAGTGGACCTGCTGCGCGATTCGGCCCATGAGCTTTCGGGCGACAAAAAGTTCAACGACAAGGCCGCCGAGGTGCTCGGCGGGTACCCGATCGTTGCCGACGAGAACCTTTCCCAACGCGTCAAAGACGCATACACCGTGACCGATGAGACCAAGGGCTATGTCACCACATTGCTCAAGGAATCCTACGGCATCGAACTAGATTAGGAGGCACCGCAATGTTGGATTCCGCACTGGCCGCATTGGCCTCGCTGGCCGATCCGAGCATGCTGCTCATGCTGTTGATCGGTGTTGTTTCAGGATTGGTCATGGGCTTGATCCCAGGCTTGGGCGGCACCGCAGCCGTCGCGATCCTGCTGCCTGTCACCTTCGGCATGGAGCCGGCCTCCGCGCTGGCCTTGCTGATCGGCGCCCTGGCCGTGGTCCACACCTCGGATACCGTCTCGGCGGTATTGCTCGGCGCCCCGGGTTCCGCCTCGGCATCGGTCACCATGCTTGATGGCTACGCCATGGCGCGCAAGGGCCAAGCCAAACGCGCCCTGTCCCTGGCCTTCCTCTCCTCCATGGCTGGCGGCATCATCGGTGCCATTGGCCTAACCCTGGCCATCCCGCTGGCTCGCCCGCTGGTGCTCTCCTTCGCCAGCCCGGAACTGTTCATGCTCACAGTGCTCGGTGTCGCGCTGGCCGCGGTGCTCTCCCGCGGCAACGTGATCAAGGGGTTGACCGCCGGCCTGGCCGGCCTGCTGGTGGGCATGATCGGCACCGCTCCGACCACCGCCGAGGAGCGCTTCACCTTCGGTTCGCTCTTCCTCGGCGACGGGCTGTCTCTGGTTGCTGTGGCGCTGGGCATTTTCGGCCTGGCGGAAATCGCGTCTCGGGCCAGCCAGCGCCGTGGCGATAAGCAGTCGGTGGAAGTCACCGGCGGCTGGGGTTCGGGCATCCGCGAGTGGCTGGGCCACTGGTCGCAGGTGCTGCGCGGCGGCTTGATCGGCATCTGGGCCGGCGTGCTGCCGGGCGTGGGCGCCACCGCTGGCACTTGGCTGGCCTACGGCCAGGCCGTGGCCACCGCCAAGGACAAGCGCAAGTTCGGCAAGGGCGACCCGCGAGGCATCGTCGGACCGGAAAGCGCCAACAACTCGGTGGAAGCCGGCGACTTGATCCCTACCTTCCTGTTCGGCATCCCAGGCGGCGTGCCTTCGGCCATGCTTCTGGGCATGCTGCTCACCTATGGCATCCAACCAGGACCGAGCATCATCAACGAACACCTTGATCTGATGTACATGATCATCTGGGCTTTCGCCATCGCTTCGGTGCTCGGCGCGCTGTTCTGCTTCATGACCGTGCGCCCGCTGTCCTCGCTGACCAAGGTCCCGTTCTCCATCCTGGCCGCCGGCCTCGTGGTGATCATGCTGCTCGGCTCCTTCCAGGATGGCGGACAGCTCGGCGACCTGTGGGTCATGCTCTTGCTGGGCGTGGCCGGCTGGGTGCTGAAGTCCACCGGCTTCCCGCGAGCGCCGTTCCTGATCGGCTTCGTGCTGGCCATCCCGATGGAACGCTACTACTTCCTGACCGACAGCCTCTACGAAGGCTTCGACTGGATGCTGCGCCCGGGCACCATGGTATTCATCGCCATCCTGGTCCTGCCGATTCTCTGGAATGTGTTCAAGTGGTTCCGTGCCCGCCGCCAGCTGGGCGCCGATGACGATCCGAAGTCGGACAGCGCCCCGGACGCCGAGGCACCGCTGAAGAACTCCGTGTGGTCGCTGGGCGCAGCCGCTGTCCTGCTGGTGGTCTTCGCAGGTTCTCTGGTGCTCTCCTCCAGCTACTCGCCGGATGCCAAGCTGGTTCCGCAGCTGGTCGGCTGGGTCGGAGTAATCATGTCCCTGCTCCTGCTGCTGACCGAGATCCGCACGCGAAAGCAAGCGGTCGCCGCATCACACCGCGTTTCCGTTGACGCCACAGCGTATCTGAGCGAGCAGCCAGCTCTTGCACCTGCCGGAGGGACTGCTGCCCAGGCCGGATCCGATTCGGCGGGCAAGCACGTGGCCATGGCCAATCAGGGTGCAGCCGGTGCTAGCGGAACATCGACGGGGTCCAGTGATGGTCCGATCCGGGGCCTGTTGGCAGCCGGCCTGGCCGCGGGCGGCAGCACGTGGGGACCGAAGTGGACCGCTGATGCTTCCTTTGCCCTGCGCACCTTTGCCTGGATGGGCGGATTCCTGATCCTGACTGCCTTGCTCGGATACCTTGCGGCGATCTCGATTTTCCTTCCGGCCTTCTTGCTGATCGTGGCCCGTGCCAAGCTCAAGACCACCATCATCTACACCATCGTGTTCTTCGTATTGATGCTGGCCCTTCCGTCCCTGCTACCGATTGATCTTCCCCAGGGCCTGCTGGCCTCGTGGCTCTGATCCAGTTATTACCTAGGAGAATTCCATGGCAATCCTCGCTTGTTTCAGCGATACCCCCGCGGGCAAGGCGGCCATCCGCCGGGCCTTGGCCGAAGCCCACAAGGCCCAGGACTCGTTGCTGATCGCTAACCTCGATCGGGAACCCATCACCGAGAAAAACCTCGGCATCGATATGAATGCCTTGCTGGATTTCGGGGTTCCGCTGCAGATCCTCTCGCAATCGGGGACCGTTCATGATCCTGCCGACTTTGTCCTCCAGTCGGAACAGGACCACCAGGTCTCGCTGATTGTGCTGGGGCTGCGCAAGCGCTCCAGGGTGGGCAAGCTGCTGATGGGAAGCATCGCCCAACGCATCCTCATCGAGGCTGACTGTCCGGTACTGGCGGTGAAGGCGCAGGACTAGGCCACGCTCATCGGCGAAAAATAAATGGCAGTTAAAGGTTCCGCATCTATCCGGTCTCATCCGGATAGATGCGGAACCTTTGCCATGCCCCGGGAACCTGCCGTGAGCCATGAGACTGGATTTCATCAACAAACTTGTACAAGTTAATTGTATTCTATAGCTATGCAATATTCTTCGGCGGGCGATGACGTACCCCAGCTCCTCTTTGACGCGATATTCCCCCTGCTGGGAATTGTGCATTCAGCAAGAACCATCTCCTCTGGAAAGGTCGGCATCCTGCGGGCTCTCGCGGCAGAAGAACACGTCAGCGCCACGCAACTGAGGCGGGCCATCGGGGTCAGCCAACAAGCGATCTCACTGACCACCAAGGAACTGGAATCGCTCGGATTCATCGAACGCCACAAGGATGAATCGGACCGACGCAAACTCTGGTTCCATCTCACCGAGGCCGGGCGCCAGAAGCTGCACACCGAAATCGCCCTCGGACGCCAAGCGCTCAAAGATGCAATCGGCAATGAACTCAGCGATGCGGAATTGAAACTGGTCCACGACGCCATCCCCGCACTGGCAAAAATCAGGAAGGCGACGTATTAATGAACCAAACAAGGCAAAAAGCGCTGCTTCCGACCCTGGTCTTCGCCGCTTTGGCCACAGCCATCGTCTCCTCGCTGGGAATGCTGCTGGTCCCCTCGATTTCTTCGCAGTTCAATGTCGACGTGGCCACCGCCCAATGGATGCTGACGGTCAATCTGCTGGCCGGCGCCATTGCCACGCCGATCCTGGGCCGCCTGAGCGACGGGCCGCATAAGAAGCGCCTGCTGATGGTTTCCCTGGGCACCATGTTCGTTGGCTCCGTCCTGGCTGCAGCGGCGCCGAACTTCCCGCTGTTCCTCACCGGCCGCGCCTTGCAGGGCCTGTCCTACGGCATCGTGCCCATCACGATTTCCATCGCACGCAGGTACATCGAGCAGAGCAAGGTCCAGCCCGCCATCTCATCGCTGTCCGTGACGGTCTCCTCCGGCATCGGCATCGGCTACCCGCTCACCGGCATCATCGCCGGACTGTTCGACTACAGCTTCGCCTTCTGGTTTGGCGCGCTCTTTGTCCTTGCCACTATCATCGTTGTCTGGAAGGTCCTGCCCTCGGGGCCGGATACCCAGGCCGCCTCCCACCGGTTCGACTATCTGGGGACAGTCCTGCTGGCCATTGGCTTGGGCTCCCTGCTCTTGGCCATTTCAGAAGGCCCGAAGTGGGGCTGGGGTTCGCTGCCGATTTTGGTGCTCCAGGTTGTCGCCGCCGTCATCCTGGCCGTCTGGGTGCTGGTTGAAAACAAGCTGGATCACCCATTGATCAACATGCGCACGCTCAAGCAGGGCGATGTCCTGCTGGCCAACATTTCTGCCATCGCGCTCGGCGCGGCACTGTACATCGGCATGTCGGTGGCCTCCCTGGTGGCCCAAGCCGAAGAATCCACGGGATATGGCCTGAGCCTTCCGGTGCTCTGGGCCGGGTTTGTCATCTTCCCGCTGTCCGTCGGAAGCTTCACGGCCAACCGGGTCGTCCGGGTCTTGGCCAAGAAGGTGGGCATCCAGATCATGCTGCCCATTGGCGCGATCATCATGTCCCTAGCCGGCACCCTGCTGTGGCTATTGCACTCGCAGCTCTGGGAGATCCTCTTGAGCATGCTGGTCTTCGGCCTTGGCATGGGCGCCAGCTACGCGGCGATGCCTGCGCTGATTGCCCGCAGCGTCGCGATCCAGGAATTGGGCAGCTCGGTCAGCTTCAACCAGGTGTTGCGCACCGTCGGCTCTTCCTTCGGCACCGCGATCTCGGCAGCCATCATCGCCACCCATGCTGGATCCAACGGAACTGCCACCCCTGCGGGCATCAACATGACGTTCATGATCGGCGCGGTCTTGTGCATCATCCTGGGCGTGGCACTGGTGGTCCATTCGATCATCCGCGCGTCGAAAGCCACCTATTCGGCGCCGTTGCGAGTCGACTGATCACGCCCGGCTTGTTTTCAGCCCGTTTTAGAGCTCCACGATCTCGAATTCCATCAAGTCCGCACCGTGGGCAACAGGCTTTTTGCCTTCGCTGCCTGCGTGGGCGGCACCCGAGCGCTGGTCCCGCCAGTTCTCGAAGTCCTCGCGCGTAGCCCACTGGGTGTAGACGAAGTAGCGGTCTTCGCCGCTGACCGGGCGAAGCAGCTTAAAACCTTCAAAGCCGGGCGAGGAGTCCACAGACTGCTTGCGAGCCGCGAAGCGCTTTTCCAGCTCTTCGCCGGCTTCTGCGGGAACCGATATGGCATTGATGACGACAATCGACATGGTCAACCTTTCGTGATTGCGCTTCACCGTGATGGAAGCAACTGGCCCCAGCCTACGCCCGAAATTTCTTCGCTCGCAGTTCATGGCGAAGTGCAACGACGATAGCTCTTCTTCGTTTTTCAGTCCGCGAATTCTCCGGGCCAGCAGATCTCGAATCGCTCCAGGATCAATTCGCCACCGGGTTTGCGCGTATCATCAGGAGACCACTGGCGGCCAATGGATAACTGGGTCCGGCGCCAGAACTTTTCATGCTCGCGCCGCCAGTATCCCAGGCTCAAATCCCCTTCGCCTTCAGCCGCCGCGAACTGCTCATCTACATCGAAGAAGCTGCCGCGCTGAACGCTGGTCACCCGCAAGATCGCCCGCGGTTCGCCGGCGCCATCACAAATGATGCAGTGGTCTTCTGGTTCCGGGATGCGCTCATCGTAGTGGGCGTATTCGCTGGCCAGCGAGGAGGTGGCCCTTTTGCTTCCGTGCAGGATCTCGTTCAAGAGCTCGTCGGCCAACGCCGGGTGGTCCCCGAAGGATTCAGCGACATGGCGCGGGGCTTGATCCTCGCTGATGCCGCGACTGGCCAGGTAGCCTGCCCACATCTTCGCGGCTGCTTCAGTGTTTACCGGTGGCAGTGCTTCAACGGTTTTTTCGGTCATGACTCGATCCTAGGGCGTTTCGGCACGGCCAAGTCACTTAGGCTCAATAAAGGTTCCGGGTGAAGGAAAGAATCCGTCAGCTGCCGTTGTCGAACTTGCTCATGGCCGGCTCGGAATTGCGCAGGCCACCGGGCCTGGCTGGCAGGTCGCGGCTTTGCGCACCGTGGGTCGGCGTGGTCCGGGCGGGTTTCAGATTGGTGCCAAGCCGAACTTCAACCGCTTCTTCCTCCACCGTGGACCGCGCGGTTTTGCGCTGGTGAAGATAGGTCTTGATGCCGAAGCTGATCAGGACAGCGAGGAGAACAGCCACGAAGATCAGGGAGGTGAACAGCACTTCGTCCAGCGACAGGTCACTGAGTTCTTTGGTCAGCAATGAGGGAGCAGAGTTCGTGTCCACACCCGTTCCTGTCATCAAAAGTAGCCGCTGCGTATTCCCCATAGGGTCCCAGCCTAAGCCGAGATCGCCGGGTTCATCCCGGTTCTCAGCTAATTGATATGGGTTCGTTACGCGGCACTCATTTCTTGCGTGTTAGATATGGCGATGCTCCTCCCGAACAGCGATGGTGATCGTGTTTGGAAGGAGCATCTCAAAGCGGCTATTTAGTTCTCCCGGCGAATCAGCTGGCCGTGCGGAGTCTGGAAATCGACATCGGTGCCGGCGATGATGGAGCGGCGCACCAGACCGTGCAACGCCTTGCCCTGGTAGGGGGAAATCGGGTTCTTGTGGTGCAGATTCTCGACGTCCACTTCAAAGGTCTCCTCTGGAGCAAAGACGGCGAAGTCCGCATCCCGGCCAGCCTCGATGACAGCCTTGTTGCCCAGCCCGGCAAGCTTGGATGGATTCACGCTCATCCATGACACCACTTGTTCAAGGCTGATTCCGCGCTTTTTGGCTTCGGTCCAGATCAGTGGCAGGCCCAGCTGCAGGGAGGCAACCCCGCCCCAGGCCACGCCGAAGTCGCCGTTTTCGACGTCCTTCAGGTCAACGGTGGACGGCGAATGATCCGAAACGATGCAGTCGATAATCCCCTCTTCCAGACCCTTCCACAACAGGTCGCGGTTGGCGTCCTCGCGGATTGGCGGGCAGCACTTGTAGGCGGTGGCGCCGTCGGGGATCTCCTCGGCCAGCAAGGTCAGGTAGTGCGGGCAGGTTTCCACGGTGAGCTTCACGCCTTCGGCCTTGGCCTGGCGGATCATCTCCAAGGCGTCCGAGCTGGACAGGTGCAGCACGTGGGCGCGCACGCCGGTCTTGCGGGCACGCTCGATGACCTGTTCGATGGCGGTATTCTCAGCGGCGCGCGGACGGGATTCGAGGAAGCCCGAGTACACCGCGCCGGAAGGCTGCGGCGAGTTATCGATGATGTCCGAGTCTTCTGCGTGCACGATCATCAGCGAATCGAAGGAGGCCAGCTCGGCCATGTCTTCTTCCATCTCGTCCACGCTCAGCGACGGGAACTCGTCGACGCCGGAGTGCAGCAGGAAGCACTTGAAACCGAAGACGCCGGCCTCGTGCAGTTCGCGCAGGTCCTTCTTGTTCCCTGGGACCGCACCTCCCCAGAAGCCCACGTTCACATAGGCGTTCTTGCTGGCGGCCTCGCGCTTGATATTCAGCGCGTCAAGATTCACGGTCGGCGGGATGGAGTTCAGCGGCATGTCCACAATGGTGGTTACGCCGCCGGCGGCAGCCGCCTTGGTGGCTGATTCGAAGCCTTCCCATTCGGTGCGGCCAGGCTCATTGACGTGCACGTGGGTATCAACCAGGCCGGGCAGCAGCACCTCGTCCTCGGCCACCTCGATGACGCGTTCGCCTTCGAGCTGGGCGCCGAGGGGCTCGATCGCGATGATCTTGCCGTCGCGGACACCAACTTCCCTTGGAGCGATCCCCTCGCTGGTCAATACCTGCTCGCCTCGAAGCACAAGGTCAAACGGTGTGCGCGTGGTTGCGGTTTCGTCCGGGGTGCGGCCAACGGTTTCATTGATGCTCATGAGGTGTTCCTACTCGTTAAAAGTGTTCATCTGCTCGGCAGCTCTATGCCAAGTTTAGGTGCTAGTGGCGCGGGGCACACCCGAAAGGTGAACCGGTGCCCCGCGCCAATAGTGTTGCGGGTCTGCAAGTCAGCGACGACTGCCTCTCAGGCACCCACGGTGGCTGCTGCACCCAATGGCACCAATGCGGTTGGCGCGTCATCAGGCTCGACAGCCAGGTCTTCAAACTCGTTCACGGCATCAAGCTGCGCGCCCATGGCGATGTTGGTGACCTTCTCCAGGATCACTTCGACCACCACTGGCACCTGGTGCTCGGCGGCCAGGGCACCGGCCTTGGCGAAGCCGTCAGCCAGCTGGCTCGGATCTTCGATGCGCACGGCCTTGCAACCCAGGCCCTCGGCGACCTTGACGTGGTCCACGCCGTAGCCGTTGGTCTCCGGGGAGTTGATGTTATCGAAGCCCAGCGAGACGTGATAATCCATCTCAAAGGGGCGCTGGGACTGGCGGATCAGGCCGAGATAGGAGTTGTTGACCACCACGTGGATGTAGGGCAGCTTGAACTGCGCGCCCACGGCCAACTCTTCGATCATGAACTGGAAGTCGTAGTCGCCCGAAAGCGCCACGACCTTCTGCCCCGGCTTGCCGCGCACCACGCCCAGGGCGGCCGGCCCGGTCCAGCCCAGTGGGCCCGCCTGTCCGGCGTTGATCCAGTTGCGCGGCTTGTACACGTGCAGCATCTGCGCGCCGGCGATCTGCGAGAGGCCGATGGTGGAGACATAGGTGGTGTCCTGGCCGAAGGCCGCGTTCATCTCCTGGTACACGCGCTGAGGCTTGATCGGGATGTTCTCGAAGTTGGTCTTGCGGTGCCCGGTGGACTTGCGCGCGGTGCACTCATCGGCCCAGGCGCTGTAATCCGGCAGGGTGCCGGCGGCCTTGCGCTCTCGGACCACCTCGAGGATTGCTTCGATGGCCGTTTTGGCGTCGGAGACGATGCCCAGATCCGGGGAGAAGACCCGTCCGATCTGGGTTGCTTCGATGTCCACGTGGATGAACTTGCGCCCGGCCCGGTAAGTGTCCAGGGCGCCGGTGTGGCGGTTGGCCCAGCGGTTGCCTAGGCCCAGGACGACGTCGGATTCCAGGAAGCTGGCGTTGCCGTACTTGGTGTGGGTCTGGATGCCCACCATGCCCGACTGCAGCCGGTGGTCATCGGGGATGACACCCCAGCCCATCAGGGTGGGCGAGACCGGGATGTTCAGCTCTTCGGCCAGCTGCACCAGCTGCTCGCTGGCGTTGGCGTTGATAATGCCGCCGCCGGCGATGATGATCGGCTTGCTTCCTGAAAGCAGCAGATCGACGATCTTCTCGGCCTGGCCGCGGGTGGCCTGCGGCTGCTGCAACGGCAGCGGCTCGTAGGCGTCGATGTCGAAGTCGATCTCGGCCATCTGCACGTTGATCGGCAGGTCGATCAGCGCAGGCCCCGGGCGTCCGGAGCGCATGATCTGGAAGGCCTTGGCGAAGGTGCCGGGAACCAGTCCGGGTTCGAGCACGGTGGAGGCGTATTTGGTCACCGGCTTGGCGATGGATTCGATGTCCACCGCCTGGAAGTCCTCCTTGTGCAGCACGCTGGTCGGCGCCTGCCCGGTGATGCACAGCATCGGGATGGAGTCGGCGATCGCGGCGTACAGCCCGGTGATCATATCGGTGCCGGCCGGGCCCGAGGTGCCCAGGCACAGTCCGATCTTTCCGGTGGCCCGCGAGTAGCCGTCGGCGGCGTGGCTGGCGCCTTCGACGTGGCGGTGCAGGGTGTGGCGGATCCCGCCGTGGGCCTTCATGGCCGAGTACAGCGGGTTGATGGCGGCTCCGGGAAGGCCGAAGGCCTCGGTAGCGCCTTCCTTTTCCAGGATCAGTACGATGGCATCTACTGCGCGCATCTTTGGCATATTGAACACGTCCTTCGGGAAGAAAAGAATGAGAACCTACAGCGGGCGGCGCGGCGCATGAGTCACCACAACGCCTGCTCCTTGAGCACCAGATGCCAGTAACGGACCGGAACGAAGTCCTCACACCCCACCGGCGGTATCGGCGGCGGCTAACCGTGTACTAAAGCCGCCGCCGACCGCGCATCAGGTGGCGTATGCCGCGATCTGAGGTGCAGGCGCTGCCAGCGCCGCCCACCATAGGAAGTTGTCACGGCCTTAGGCCGGAAGCGGGGCCTCGATCTTGCCGGCCAGGCGCTGTACGCCGCGGAAGAGGCCCGAGTGGTCCAGCGCCCCGTCGCCGGAGGCCACAGTGGAGGTGACCAGCTGGGCAACCAGCGCGCCCAGCGGCAGGACCACGCCTGCTTCGCGGGCGGCCGAGGTCACGATGCCCATGTCCTTGTTGTGCAGGGCAAGGCGGAATCCGGGGGCGAATTCGCGGTCAAGGATCTTCTGGGCTTTCTGGTCGAGGACCTTGGAGCCGGCCAAGCCGCCGCCGAGGACCTTGATAGCCGCGTCGGTGTCCACGCCGTAGGCTTCGAGGAATACCACTGCTTCGCTCAGCGCCTGGATGTTGGCGGCGACGATCAACTGGTTGGCGGCCTTGACGGTCTGTCCGGAACCCGAGGGGCCGACCAGCACGATGGTTTTCCCGACGGCTTCGAGTACCGGCTTGGCTGCGTCGAAGTCGCTGGATTCGCCGCCGACCATTATGGACAGCACCCCTTCGATGGCGCCGGCTTCGCCGCCGGAGACCGGGGCGTCCAGCGGGCGAAGGCCGGCTTCGCGGGCCTCGGTGGATAGTGCAACCGCGACGTCGGGGCGGATCGAGGAGTTATCGATCCACAGGGCTCCTGGTTTCGCGTTGGCGAAGACGCCTTCTTCGCCGGTGACGACCGCTTGGACGTCCGGTGAATCCGGGACCATGGTGATGATGACGTCGGCGTCCTTGACGGCGTCGGCGATCGAGCTGGCGCCAAGTCCGCCAGCGGCGATCAGGTCATTGGCCGCCTTGGGGCTGCGATTGAAACCGGTGACGGTGAATCCTGCGTTGACCAGGTTCTTCGCCATGGGCAGGCCCATGATTCCCAGGCCGATGAAGGCTACGTTCTGCGACATGTCTTACTCCAAAATCTGTGGTGTGCGGGGATTCAGGCGCTGGCCGAGGCGGTGTTGAGCCATTGGAAGGCGGTGGCCATTTCCTGCTTGTATTCCAGGGCGACCTTGCCCGTGTAGCCCAGTTCGACCGAGCGGTTGATCCAGTCGAGCAGCGGCAGGTTGCCGGTGCCCGGGGCGCCGCGGCCTGGTGCGTCGGCAATCTGGATGTGGCCGAAGTCCTTGGCGTGGGCTTCGATGACGGCGGCGACGTCGTCGCCGTTGACTGCCAGGTGGTAGAAGTCGGCCAGCAGCGCGATGTTGCTGTTGCCTTCGGCCTTGATCGCGTCGACAACCTTGAGGGCATCGGCCGCGGTTTTCAGCGGGTAGGCCTCGGTGCCGGAGACCGGTTCGATCAGCACGGTGCCGCCAATCTTGGCCACTCCTTCAGTGGCGACCGCCAGGTTCTTCAATGCCAGTTCGTCCTGCTCTTCGGGCGTGTAGTCCGGCAGGCGGTTTCCGTAGAGGGCATTGAAGGAGGTGCATCCGGTGGCTTCACCGATGGCCGCTACCACTGCAACGTTGTCCTTGAATTCGCTGCAGCGCCCCTTCCAAGAGACCAGGCCGCGGTCTCCGGCAGGCATGTCGCCTGCGAAGAAGTTCAACCCATCCAGCTGGACGCCTGCGTTCTTCAGCGAGGCGATGAACTGGTCAACCTGCTTGTCGCCGGGCACCGCTTCGGCAAATGGCCACCAGAATTCGACGCTGTCGAATCCTGCCTGGCCCGCTGCTTCGGCGCGTTCGAGCAGTGGCAATTCAGTAAGAAGAATCGAGCAATTCAGAGTGTAGGACACCGGATTTCCCTCCAAGACCAACGTTCCTAAGTTTCCGCTTTGTGGAAGTTAGGTTTTGCTTTATGAAAACACTAAGTCTCCACGCGAGGGGCTGTCAACCCCTTTGAACTCAACTTCTTGCAACCCTTCACTCGCGCCTGCGCGGCACCCCCAGACCCAAGGCGAAGGCAAGTAACTCATGCTTAATATGCGAAACCTATTTGTTAGAAATCGCGCTAAATCGAATCAATCACCCCTTCGTGATGGCGAACGAGTTGCGTCTATATTTCCGTCATATGAAATCAGGATTTTCTATTGCGGTAGCCGTTCCGCCGGACTTACAGTTGAGTGGCAGGTGATGTGGCACACATCTCGGAGTGAATATTTCTGACTCAGGAGCAGCCATGAGCGCACGACTCATCGGGAGTCCATCAGGACACCCAGACTGGCAGCAGGCCTTGGCCGCCCAGCCAGTTGTTGGCACCCCATCGGAGTTCTATCGGAACTTCGGCCAGCCGATCTACCCGTAACGCGCGGCCCGATCCGCAACGCGGACCTACGCAGCCAACCCACAACGAATAGATCGGCATGCCGCGCGCATGCCCGCTGAAGGCACACGTCTCCCCCACCCATAATGCCGGGTGGCTTCGCCCTGCCTTCAGCATGCTTTTGAGAAAAGGACCTCGCCATGAGGCAAGAACTCTCGGAGCCACGCTCCGTCCAAGTACCACCCGCAGCGTCAACCCATCAGGGCATCGACCGCGCCAACCCGCATGAACTCAGCCCCGGCCTGTACAACCAGGACCTGGCGCCCACCACCCGCAAGGGCCGTTCATGGAACGCCTACAGCATCTTCACCCTCTGGGCCAACGACGTGCACTCACTGGGCAATTACGCCTTCGCCATCGGGCTCTTCGCTCTGGGAATGAGCGCAGGACAGATCCTCGGTGCGCTGGCTATCGGCGCCATTCTGCTGTTCGCGTTGCTGAATTTCTCTGGCTTCATGGGTGAAAAGACCGGCGTTCCCTTCCCGGTGATGAGCCGCATCGCCTTCGGCATTACCGGGGCGCAGATCCCCGCCCTGATCCGAGGCGCGGTAGCCATCGCATGGTTTGGCATCCAGACCTACCTGGCATCCCAGGTGCTCTCGGTCATGGTGATAGCCGTGGCCCCGGGCGCGGCCAGCCTGCAGGACTCCAGCTTCCTCGGCCTGAACACCTTGGGATGGATCTGCTTTGTGGCACTGTGGGCCATTCAGTTGGTGATCGTCAGTTACGGCATGGAAATGATCCGCAAATACGAAGCCTTCGCCGGCCCGGTCATCTTGGTGACCTTCCTGGCCCTAGCCATTTGGATGTTCATTGAATCGGGCTTCAATATCTCGCTGAGCACCGGCGAGACCAAGAGCGGCGGCGCCATGTGGGCCTCGATGTTCGGCGCAGCCGCCCTGTGGGTTTCCATCTACGGAACCTTCGTCTTGAACTTCTGCGACTTCACCCGCGGAGCCAAATCCAAGAAGTCCATCGTGAAGGGCAACTTCTTCGGGATCCCGCTGAACATGCTGTTCTTCGGCGCCATCGTGGTGGTCCTGACCGGAACCCAGTTCTCCATCAACGGAAAGATCATCACCTCTCCCTCCGATGTTGTCTCGGCAATCCCCAACACCTTCCTGCTCTTGCTGGCCTCGGCAGCGCTTTTGGTGCTGACCATCGCAGTGAACCTGATGGCGAACTTCGTGGCCCCCACCTACGCGCTGACCAACCTGTTCCCGAAGAAGCTGAACTTCCGCAGCGCCGCCATGATTTCCGGCGTCATCGGACTGGTGATCCTTCCATGGAATCTCTACAACTCACCGGAGATCATCAACTACTTCCTCGGTGGCCTGGGCGCGCTGCTTGGCCCGCTTTTCGGCATCATCATGGCCGACTACTGGCTGATCCGCAAAGCCCGGATCAACGTCATGGATCTGTACCGTGCCAATCCCGAAGGCACCTACTACTTCACCCGCGGCGTGAGCTATCGGGCAGTAGGTGCCCTGGTGATCAGCTCCGTGATCGCGCTGGTGCTGGCCTTCGTTCCAGCCTTGCACGTTGTCGGTTCCTTCGCCTGGTTCCTCGGATCAGGTGCCGGAGCGGTGGCCTACCTGGTCCTGGCCAAGCGCCAGCATGACCTCGCAGACATCGACGGCGAACCTATCGCCGTAGCTCCAACCCACTAGGAGCGTCATGCGAATCCTCATTGTGAATGTGAATACCACTGCGTCCATGACCAAGGCCATCGGCGACTCGGCCCGCGCGGTCGCTTCGCCCGGCACGGACATCATCGAGCTGACTCCTGATTTCGGGGCGGACTCCTGCGAAGGCAATTTTGAAAGCTACCTCGCCGCGATGGCCGTGATGGATAAGGTGATCCGCTACCCGGAGCCCTTCGACGCGGTCATCCAGGCCGGCTACGGCGAACATGGGCGTGAAGGCCTGCAGGAACTGCTGGATGTCCCGGTGGTGGACATTACCGAAGCCGCCGCTTCCACCGCGCAATTCCTGGGGCACAAGTACTCCGTGGTGACAACCTTGGACCGCGCAGTCCCGCTGATCGAAGACCGGCTGAAGCTGGCCGGCCTGACCGACCGGCTCGCGTCGGTGCGAGCCAGCGGCTTGGGTGTCCTGGAACTGGAATCAGATCCGCAGCGGGCAGTGGCCGCCATCGTCGAGCAGTCCCGCATCGCGGTGGAGCAGGACAAGGCCGAGGTCATCTGCCTCGGCTGCGGCGGCATGGCCGAACTCGAAGAGCAGGTTCGGACTGCCACCGGCGTTCCGATCGTCGATGGCGTCCGGGCCGCGGTGACCATCGCCGAATCACTGGTGCGGATGGGCCTGAGCACCTCCAAGGTGCGCACTTACGCTCCCCCGCGCCCCAAGGTGCTGAGCGGTTGGCCGATCTCCGCCGAACTCATTACCAAGTGAATGCGCAGGCGTATCCCAGTTAGTGCACAGACTGCGCGTTTAGAGTTATAAGTACCTCATGAAGGTGCGAGTGATGACAAA
The DNA here is from genome assembly GCF_012221945.1 of Glutamicibacter mishrai. Lineage (NCBI taxonomy): Bacteria > Bacillati > Actinomycetota > Actinomycetes > Micrococcales > Micrococcaceae > Glutamicibacter > Glutamicibacter mishrai. The sequence continues at coordinate 1,511,715 of NZ_CP032549.1, forward strand.
TGTTTGGTCCCGATGCTTCGGCATCGGGACCAAACTTTTTTGCGCTACAGCTTAGCTGGCGTCAACCAAGTCCTCGGCCTTTTCGGCCTGCTGGCGCGAGCGTTCCCCGACCAGTGCCACGCCAATAGCCAGCACGCCGGTGAACAGAACACCCAAGCCGATATGCACCTGCAAGAAGGCGGCACCTGCGGCCGCGCCAATCAGGATCAGCGCCACCGCCAGCAGCCGGCGCTCCCAATATTTGCCGCTGCCTCCGCCCAGGGGCGAGTCGGCGGCGAGGCCAGTCAGGGTGGAGGTCACCACCACCGTGGTCACATCCTTGACCGCCAGATGGCGGGCGGTGGCTGCCTGGAGGCCCATGGCCGCTGCAATGAATCCGGTCACCGACAAGGCGGCACCTTGGGAGACATGCTGCACTCCAGAGAACAGGGCAATAGAAGTCAGTGCCAGGCAGATGCCAACCACGGCAATCAGCACCGTGGTGCGTCGGCTCCAGCCTGCGGATTCCTGCTTGAGCACCCGTCCGGCAATCGCCGCACCGAGCACAAAACCGACCAGCGCCACGGATGGACCCAGGACCGGCAGTCCGTCGGCGCCCATGAGGGCCATGCCAAGAATCACGACATTGCCGGTCATGTTTCCGGTGAAGACCCGGTCCAGCCCCAGATAGCCGACAGCGTCGATAATTCCTGTAGAGAAGGTCAGCACGAGCATCAAGATCAGATGCATTTTCGCGGGGTCGTGGGGCTTGAGGGCGTTCGGCATGGTAGTTTTTCTTTCGCTTCGGTCGGATCAGAGCCTAGCGTAGGCCACCACCAAGCGATCCCCCACGCATATTGCGAGCGCGCTTCACATCCTCATTTTCGTTACGGGCAGCCGATGACCCGCAACGCGAAAAATCCCTGCAACCACGCGGATGCAGGGATTTTTTGTGTCGCGGTGGTTTAGCTGATGGCTTCAGCGATCGCGGTGGAACCGTCGTAGAAGTTCACGGTCGAGCGTTGTGCCGCTTCGGTATCCACGACGTGGGTGATCACCTCGGCGACATTTTCGCGAGAAACCTTGCCGTTTTCCGCTTCAGGAGCCTTGCCATCGATATTGCCGGTTTCATCGGCGATCGTGATCTTCTTGCTGGCAGGGTCCAGCGTCAGGGCTCCGGGACCAAGAATGGTGTAGTCCAGGTCGGTCTCGCGCAAGACGGCATCTGCATCATGCTTGGCCTTGGCGTAGGTGTAGAAGGAATTTTCCGGATCGAGATTATCGACATCCACCAGAGCCCGCGAGTAGGAGACCATGACAAATCGCGATACGCCGGCCTGCTTGGCCGCTTCCATGGAACGCACGGCAGCATCGAAGTCCACGGCGCGGGTGCGTTCCTTGTTTCCACCGCCGGCTCCGGCCGAGAAGACGATGGAGTGCGCACCGCTGAAGGCTTCAGCAAGCTGCTCTACGCCAGCGTTTTCGATATCAAGCACTATCGGGGTCGCGCCGGTGGCGGAGATTTCAGCGGAATGATCTGGGTTGCGAATAAACGAGTCGACGGCAAAGCCGCGTGCTACCAGTTTTGGCGCGGCCAGCAAAGCTACCTTGCCGTGGCCACCGATAAGGACTACTCGACGTTCTTCAGACATGTATTGCTCCTTCTGATCGTTGTTCACATCGCTACCTTCGGCATAACGGTCACACCTGTCGCGATATTCCTCGCCCAGTACACGCGTTGAAACTGGTAATCCGCTCCATGCCGGTTTCAATGCCCATTTGCCGGGCGTAACCTCGGTTCATAGACAGACACCTCGACACAGGACGAACGCTCATGAAGCAGAAAACCCTGACCCTGGAACTAAGCAATGATCAATTCGCAGACCTTGCCAATGCTCTGGAAGACCACCGGGATTATTTTAAGAAACGCGCAAATGAAGCCATGTTCGGCTTCGGATTGGACACCGGTTATTGGACCTCGCGCTCCGAGGATGTGCAGGAATTATTGGATCTGGTTCTGAACAATGCCAGGCAAACCCGATAGGGTTATCCGGCCCATTCTTCTTTGAGCATCGCGTAGGAATAGCTGTCCACCCATTGCCCGCTGCGATGCAGGGAAATGGCTTTTTCGAAACTTTCCCGGCGCATTCCCACGCGTTCCATCAACCGCGCCGATGGTTCATTGGCGGCGAAACACCCTGCAACGATTCTGCGTAGGCCCAGGTCTTCAAAGCAGAGTTTCATCGCGGCTTTCACCGCTTCGGTAGCGTATCCGCGGCCCGCGAACTCCGGGTCAAAGCTCCATCCGAGTTCTGCTTCAACAGCTTTGGCTTGCTCGGCGACTTCACGCTGGCCCCACGCGTCCTTGATATAGACCATGACAGTCCCGATCAGACGGCTGCCGCCCTGTCCATCGCTGAGCTCTACCGCGATATCTCGGTTGATCTTCCCCGACTCAAGGAATTGCTTGCGATAGGTTTCAAAATCTTTGGGTCCTGCGGTGATCCATTCGGTGACTTCCGGCAGCTTGCGATAGCTCCAGGTCGATTCCAGATCACCTTCGGTCAACCGACGCAGGGTCAGCCTCTTGGTGGTGACCGGCCAGGCGATGAAATCCAAGGATGCTGTCATGAGTGCATCCTATCGGACACTACTTGAGAGCTAAATAAAGAAGGTTTTTGATGGTTAATTTTCCCGAATACCTTCCAACTCAGGTGACTCCTGACGTGAGAAATTGGAATATTCGCGAACATTTTGATGTGGAAATACTACTCAAAGTGACGCAGTCAACACCAATAAGATTTGGCCTAATTAGATCAGATAAGGCTAAGCTAATTACTAGATCATTCACTCGCGCAACCAATGAAGGTTGCCATAAGAAAAGGACGTCATGGCCTCCATGAAGCTTCGCGCCGCTGCCCTTCTGAGCATTGCTGCGCTGTCTCTCACCGCTTGCGGATCCAACACCGATACCGCTGCCGACGCCAACGCCGGTGATGCCAAGACCGTGACCTTCACCGACAACGACGGCGAAAAGAGCGTAGCGGTACCGGCCAAGTCCGTTGTCGCCACCGACAACCGCACCTTCGAGACCCTGGACGCCTGGGGCATCAAGCTCACTGCCGGTGCTGTTTCGCTGATGCCAGATACCATCTCCTACACCAAGGACAAGGACATCCTGGATCTGGGCAGCCACAAGGAGCCAAACCTGGAATCCATCGTCACAGTGGATCCGGACCTGATCATCAACGGCCAGCGCTACACCCAGCACGCCGAGAAGTTCAAGGAACTGGCACCTGACGCCACCATCGTTTCGTTGGATCCACGCGAAGGCGAGCCTTTCGACTCGGAGCTGGAACGCCAGGTCACTACCCTGGGCGAGATCTTCGAAAAGCAGGACGAAGCCAAGAAGCTGGTTGACGACTTCGAAGCAGCCCAGAAACGCGTGACCGATGCCTACAACAAGGATGAAACCGTCATGGGCCTGATCGCCTCCGGCGGCGAGCTCGGCTACTCCGCACCAAGCACCGGCCGCACCGTTGGCCCGATGTTCGACTTCCTGGGCCTGACCCCTGCACTGGAACTGGAAGAATCCTCCACCGACCACGAGGGTGACGACGTCTCGGTTGAAGCTATCGCCAAGTCGAACCCGGACTGGATCATCGTCATGGACCGCGACGCAGCGGTCGGCACCGACGGCGAAGAATACAAGCCTGCCAAGGAACTGCTGGAAAACTCCGAAGCGCTGCAGAATGTCACCGCTGCCAAGGAAGGCCACGTAGTGGTCATGCCGGCTGACACCTACACCAACGAGGGCATCCAGACCTACACCGAGTTCCTCAACGGATTCGCTGACGCCCTGGAAGCTGCCAAGTAGCCTCCATGCATTTCCTGCAGCTTTAGTGGCGAAGCCGATTTTCGGCTTCGCCACTAAAGCTGCATTCCCACCACACTTTTCCACGGCGGCAATATGACAAGCACGACTGCGCCCGTGCGGACCAAATCCAAGGTCTTCACCGGCAAACTGGCATTAGGCATCCTCGGTGTCCTCCTGCTCCTGGCCCTCTCGCTATTCACCGGCGTCTACGACATTTTCGGCAAAGACGATGGCGCCCAGATGTTCACCATCACCCGCATCCCGCGCACCATCGCGCTGGTGCTCGCCGGGGCGGCCATGGCCATGAGCGGATTGGTCATGCAGCTGCTGACCCAGAACCGCTTCGTGGAACCGACCACCACGGGCACCACCGAATGGGCCGGGCTCGGCCTGCTGACCATGCTGGTGCTCTTCCCCAGCGCGAGCCTGCTGGCCAAGATGGGCGTGTCCATCATCTTCGCCTTCATCGGCACGATGGTCTTCTTCCTGTTCCTGCAGCGCGTCTCGCTCAAGGCCTCGCTCACCGTCCCGATTGTGGGCATCATGCTCGGATCGGTGATCGGCGCCTTCTCCACCTTCTTCGCCCTGTCCACGGACAAGCTGCAGTCGCTGGGCATCTGGATGGCCGGCTCCTTCACCTCGGTGATCCGCGGCCAATACGAAGTGCTGTGGATCGTCGCCCTGGTCGCCGTGGCCATCTACATCGTGGCCGATCGCTTCACCGTGGCCGGCCTGGGCGAAGAGATCGCCACCAATGTCGGATTGAACTACCGCCGGGTGATGCTGCTGGGCACCGCGCTGATCGCCATCGCCACCGGCGTGGTCACCGTGGTCATCGGCAACCTGCCGTTCCTGGGCTTGATTGTGCCGAATATCGTCTCGCTGATCCGCGGGGATGACCTGCGCAGCAACCTGCCGTGGGTGTGCCTGCTGGGCGTCGCCATCACCACGGTGTGCGACTTGATCGGCCGCACCATCATCATGCCTTTCGAAGTTCCAGTTTCCCTGATCCTGGGCGTGCTCGGCGCGATCGTTTTCATCTTCCTGCTTCTAAGGCAGCGCAAAGTTGGCTAATCTCATGACTTCCCCCGCCCGTTCGGCCCACCATCCCGGCCGCTCTTCCGGCCCCCTGCCCAGCGCCAAGGTCCGCAAGCGCTACTGGATCACCCTGGGCATCCTGGGTGCGCTGGCCGTGCTCTTCGCCTTCGGGCTGCTGGCCTGGGATAACCCCATGCCGGTGGGCTCCACCGGATTCTGGGTGATCGCCAAGCTGCGTGCCAGCAATATCCTGACCATGGTGGTCGTGGCTGCCTGCCAGTCCATAGCCACCGTCGCGTTCCAGACGGTCACCAACAACCGCATCATCACCCCGTCCATCATGGGCTTCGAAGCCCTGTACCGGGTGGTGCAAACCGGTGCGGTCTTCTTCCTTGGCGTTGCCGGGATTACCTTCTTCACCGGGGTCAGCCAGTTCATCTTGCAGGTGGCCATCATGGTTGGTCTGTCGGTGGCACTCTACGGCTGGCTGCTTTCGGGCAAGCTCGGCAATATCCAGATCATGCTGCTGGTGGGCATCATCATCGGCACCGGACTGGGCTCGATTTCCACCTTCATGCAGCGGTTGCTGACGCCGAGCGAATTCGATGTGCTCACCGCCCGGCTCTTCGGCTCCATGGCCAATGCGGATATGAGCTATATGCCCGTGGCCATTCCGCTGGTCGTCATTGCCGGCGGCTACCTGGTGCTGGCCTCCAAGAAGATGAACATCCTGGCTTTGGGCAAGGAAACCACCATCAACCTGGGCATCAACCACCGCCGCGAGGTCATGAAGACTCTGTTCTTCGTCTCCATCCTGATGGCCGTGACCACCGCGCTGGTTGGCCCGCTGACCTTCCTGGGCTTCCTCGTGGCAACCTTGGCCTATCAATTGGCCGACACCTACGACCACCGCTACATCTACCCGATGTCATTCTTGATCGGCTTTGTCGTTCTGGCCGGCGCCTACTTCATCATGAAAAACCTGTTCTACGCCCAGGGCGTGGTGGGCATCATCATTGAAGCCGTCGGCGGCATCACCTTCTTGATCTTCATCCTGCGAAAGGGCCGACTGTGATTACCCTCAACGCCGTCAGCAAGAAATACAGCTCCTCCGTGGCCATCGGCCCGGTGACCTTGGAAATCCCCACTGGCGGGCTGACCGCACTGGTGGGTCCCAACGGCGCCGGCAAGTCCACCATGCTCACCATGGTCGGACGCCTGCTGGGCATCGATGAGGGAACCATCGAGGTCGCCGGCTACGACGTCACCAAAACCAACTCCAAGGACCTGGCCAAGATCGTCTCGATCCTGCGCCAGGAAAACCACTTCGTCACCCGGCTGACCGTGCGACAGCTGGTGGGATTCGGCCGCTACCCACATTCCAAGGGCCGGCTGAACCAGTCGGATGAGGAGATCATCTCGCAGTCCATCGACTTCCTGGATCTTGGCGAGCTGGAAGGCCGCTACCTTGATGAACTCTCCGGCGGCCAGCGCCAGCGCGCCTATGTGGCCATGGTTCTGGCGCAGGATACCGATACGGTGTTGCTCGATGAGCCGCTGAATAACCTGGACATGAAGCACTCGGTGGTCATGATGCAGCATCTGAAGCGTGCCGCGGCGGAACTGAACCGCACCATTGTCATCGTGCTGCACGACATCAACTTCGCCGGGCACTACGCCGACTACATCTGCGCCATGAAACACGGCAAGGTCGTGCAGTTCGGCACTCCCGAACAGATCATGCAGGACGAGATCCTCACCGAGGTTTTCGAGACCCCGGTGAATGTCATCCCCGCCCCTAATGGCCCGCTGGCGGTGTACTACTAGAAACTGCGGGCAGCTAACTTTTCAGCGATGCCCCGCCGCAGATGGTCATGACCTGGCCGGTGATCGACTTGCCATGCTCGCCGCCGAGGAACAGCACCAGAGCTGCGACATCGGCAGGGTCCACCAACGCACCCAAAGGCGGGGTAACCGGCGGGACGCCAGCACGACGCGGATCCACCATCATCGGGGTGTTGGTCGGTCCCGGCGCCACCACATTGCAGGTGATGCCACGGGGAGCCAGCTCCATCGCCCAACTGCGTGATAGCCCGGCGAGCGCCGACTTGGTGGCGGCATATTGGCTCTTTCCGGCCACGCCCGTCATGGTGCGGCTGCCCATCAGGATGATCCGCGAACCATCAGCCATTTTCGGCGCCAGCGAATTGACCAGCACCATCGGCGCCTGCACATGTACCGCGTGCATGCCGGCCAGATCCTCGGCCTTCAGCTCGCCCAGCGCACCGGTGACCATGAACCCGGCGGCGTGCACCAACAGGTCCGGGGCCTGAAGCTGCTGCGCGACTTCCTGGACTTGGGCCAGATCGCCCAGGTCGGTGCCCCGCCAGCTGAACCGGTCATCCTTTATGGCCGGGGCCCGGCGACTCAAACCCATCACGTCGTACTCGGCTTCCAGCAAGACAAGGGCGATGGCTTCCCCGATGCCCGAGCTGACACCGGTCACCAGCGCACTAGGCATCATCGCCTGCTTCCGGGGCACTGACCCACGAAGGGTCGATGCGTACATATTTAATGGCTTGGCGGAAGTAGGTATAGGCCAGGTGCAAGGCCCCATCCTGACCTTCATGGATCGAAGGGTAGGAGAATTCCCGGTTCAGTCCTTCCCGGGAATTATTGGACAGGCAGTAGCCGTCGCCCACTTCGAGGTTCCGGCGCGCTGGCCAGCTGCGGCCCTGGTCATCAGAGATCGCGACCGTCAGCGGTGCACGCGGGGTACCCCAGAAGGCCTTGCGCACACCAGGTTCTTCGGTAGCCACCGGCTCAAAGGTCACCGGGCCATCCACGGAGGAATCCAAGCCCTCATCGTCGATCTCGTCGTAGAGCGAGAGCCGGCGTTCAGTGTGCTCATCGGCTTGGGAGTGGTTGTAGATCAGCGCCAAACGTCCATCGTTCATGGAAACGAACTGGATCGAAGAATTGTTATTCGGCAGTTCGGTCGCCTCGGGAACACTCCAGGTGACTCCCCCGTCCTCGGAGCGCGAAGCATAAATCCAGTCGGCCCAGCGGCTGCGGTACAGGGCAAGCAAACTTCCGTCGGCGAGCGCCGCGACATTCATGTGCACGCACCCGGTGGAACCGTCGATAATCTGCTCGCTCCAGGTGGCTCCGCCATCGGTGGACACCATCAGCGCCGAGTCATCGAAGTCCCCCACCCATTTTTGCCCGGGCACCGTAGCGCAGCGGAAGACCGGAACAAAGAGCCGCTGGCCGACCTGTACCGGAGGCTGGCGGACAAAGACTCCCCCATGCTCGGTGGCTGCGAACAGAGTTTCGGGCTCCGACCAAGTGCTTCCGTGGTCGGTGGAAATGCGCCGGCGCACTTCGGAGGTGTCCTGGTTGCCGGCGTGCTGGGCGGTGTAGAGCAGCCACAGCTCATCATCGTGGCGGTAGAGGATTGGGTTCTGCTCGGAACGGGTCGAGTCGAAGGACACCTGTTGTGCCGGCGACCAGTTCTTCGCCCACTGCCCATCGGCCAGGCGTTCCAGGGTGGAGAAGTAGATGCTGATATCAGCCACTCCCTCCTGGGTGCCTCCGAACCAGACGCACCCCAGATTCCCGTTGTCCAGGGTCATCAGGTTGGCGGCGTGGGATTGCACGGTGGGCGCAGGCAGGTAGGCGTAGGCCAGCGAACTGTCCTCGTGGACCTGCCCGTCGGGGGTGATGGTGGAAAAATCGGTCAACGACATTGTCTGTTTCCTTGCTGTGGGGTGGTGGCTAAGAGCGGGCCTGCTGCAGGTGGGCCGCCGCCGTTGCTTCCAGATGGGTCAGGTCCGAGGCCACGGTGGCGAAGGTGTACCCCTCGCCCAGGCGCTGCTGGGCCAGTTCCCCGTTGGCGTTATGGATGCCCGCGGCAATGCCAGCCTTGTTGGCCGCATCGCTCACTCGCTTTAATGCGGCTTCGAATTCATCCCTGATCGCCGGGTCGCCGGGGAATGCGGCGCCGATGGCCAGAGCCAGGTCGCTCGGTCCGACGTACAGTCCGTCCAGCCCCTCAACGGCGGCGATTTCCTCAACGTTCTCCAACCCGCCGGGGGTTTCGATCATGGCGAAGACCATGGTGGTGGCATCGGATTCGGCAGGGACTGGGCCAACCCGCAGCGCCGAACGCATGGGGCCGTAGGAGCGGATCCCGTGAGGCGGGTACTTGGCGGCCTTCACCGCGTTGGCCGCGTCTTGCGCGTCGTTCACCAGTGGCACGATCACCGCGACAGCTCCGGCATCCAGTGCCTTGCCGATGGCGGTCGCGTTATTGGCTTCGACGCGGACCACTCCGGCGGCCTGCGCGGAGGCATCGATAGCCATCAGGCCGGTGAGCATGCCGTTGTAGCCGATCAGCCCGTGCTGGGCATCCAGGGCGACATAGTCGTAGCCCAGACGCGCGATGCGTTCGGTGGAGACCGGTGAATCGAGCACCACCCAGTAGCCGAATGCTGGCTCGCGGTCGCGGATCTTGCGGGCGAATTCGGTGGCAACTGCTGAAGTCATGGTGTTGGTATCTCTTTCTGTATTAACGGTTGTAGGCGGGCATCGGGCCGTGCAGCGAGGCGGTGGCCTCGGCGGCGGCGTCGGCCAGGGCTTGGTCCAGCGGCCCCTTGTTGATGGCGGCAATATTGGATTCGAGCTGGCTTGCTTTGGAGCCGCCGAGCAGCAGCGAGTCGACGCTGTCGTGGTAGGCCAGCCAGCGCAGCGAGAGCTCAATCAGGGTGATGCCCGCGTCCTTGGCCAGCGCGCCCAACGCTTCGATGCCCTTGAACAGGTTCTCGTCCCAGTAGCGTTCGGTATACATGCTCGCCAGCCGGGAGCTGCCAAAACGGCCTTCCTGCGGCTGCTGTCCGAAGTTGTGGCGCCCGGTGAGCAGACCGCCGCCGAGCGGGTTGTAGACCATGGTCTGCACCCCGCAGGACTGGGCAAAGGGCAGGTATTCGGTCTCGATGCGTCGGGCCACCAGGTTGTAGAGCTGTTGCGCCACCACCGGTTGCGGTGCGCCCACAGCCTGCGCCACGTGCGTGGCTTCGGCGATCTGCCAGGCGGCGAAGTTGGAGACGCCCAGGGAGAGGATCTTTCCTTCCTGATGCAGCTTGGCCACTTCGCCCAGGGTGTCTTCCAATGAGGTCGAGTAGTCCGGCTGGTGCAGGTAGAACAGGTCCAGCCTGTCCGTGTTCAGCCGCCGCAGGGAGGCTTCAACGCTTCGACGCAAGGCCGCCGGGGACAGCACAGAATCATCACCGGCATCCGCATGCGGCATGCCCGCCTTGGAGGCAAGGAACACCGAATCGCGTTTGCCTTCCAGCAAGGTGGCCAGCAGTTCTTCGGTGGCACCACCAACATATGCGTTGGCAGTATCAATGTGCGTTATTCCGGCGTCCAGTGCCATAGTGAGCATCTGCTCGCTGGCCTTCGCATCAGCGGTGTCGCCGAAAGTCATGGTTCCCAGAACCAGGGCAGCCGGGGTGTTCTTAGCCATCGTCTTTGCTTCCTTCATCGTTTGTTGCTGTTTAGCTGGTGAGCCCGGCCAGGACGTGGCGCGGTTTCAAGCCTTCCATTTGGCTTGGGTCCAGGGCTGCACGGCGCAGCTTGCGGGTGTACTGTTGCGCCGGCGAGGTGAGCACCTGTTCGGTGCTTCCGACCTCGACGAGCTTTCCTCGTTGCATCACCATGACCTGCTGGCTGATCTCCTGCACCACGCCAAGGTTGTGCGAGATGAACACGTAGGAAATGCCGGTGTCTTCCTGGATCTCGGCCAGCAACTTGAGCACCTGGGCCTGCACCGAGACATCCAGCGCGCTGGTGGCCTCATCGCAGACCAAGAGTTCAGGCTTGGACGCCAAGGCCCGGGCAATGCCGATGCGCTGGCGCTGGCCGCCGGAGAATTCATTGGCCCGCTTATGCAAGGCGCCTTCGGGAAGGCCGACCCGATCCAGCAATCGCAGGGCTTCCTTGCGGCGTTCGGCAGGTGTCCCGGACTTCTGGATCTTCAGCGGCTCGGTGATGATCTGCTCGGCGCTTTGGCTTGGATCCAGCGAGCCGTAGGGATCCTGGAAGACCATCTGGAATTTGCGGCGCAAGGGGCGCAGCTGCTTTTCGTTCAGCGGCACCAGGTCGGTTCCGTCCAACAGGATCTGCCCCTTGGCCGGCTTGAGCAGGCGCATGATGGATTTGGCGATGGTCGACTTTCCGCAGCCGGATTCGCCGACCACGGCCAGGGTTCTCCCACGTTCAAGGTCAAAGGAAACGTCGTCGACCGCACGGAAGATCCCATTGCGCGTGTTGTATTCGACGCTCAGGTTCTTCACCGAGAGGAACGGTGCTGGCTGGTTCATGAGGCTCCCTCTGCTTCCATTGCTGTTTCGTCCCAGGCTCCCAGCCGAGGCACTGCGGCAAGTAGCTTGCGGGTGTAGTCCTGCACCGGCGCATCAACAATCTGGGCTGCCGGGCCGGACTCAACGAACTTGCCCGAGTTCATCACATGAATTGTGTCGGAAACCAGTCGTGCCACACCAATATCGTGCGTAATCATCAGGATTGAAATCCCACGTCGCTGCTGCAATTCCAGCAGCAGGTCGAGGACGCCGGCCTGCACGGTGACATCCAGGGCACTGGTTGGTTCATCGGCCACCAGCAGCTCGGGCTGGCTAGCCAAGGCGATAGCGATGAGCACACGTTGCAGCATGCCGCCGGAGAGCTGGTGCGGGAACTTCTTCAGCTGCTCTTCAACCAGCGGAATGCGCACCTGTTCGAGCAGTTCGATGGCCTTTTTCTGGAGCTCTTGCTTGCCAGTGATCTTCCCTGCAACCTTGATCGCTTCACGCAATTGCGAGCCGATGGTCGCCACCGGGTTCAGCGCGGTCATCGGGTCCTGCGGGATCAGCGCCAGGCCGCGGCCGCGGAACTTCGCGATGGCCTTGGGATTGGCCACCACGTCTTCGCCCTTGATGCGTACCTGGCCGGACAGGGCGGCCAAGCCTTGGGGCAGCAGCTGGAGCAGGCCCATGGCGGTGGTGGATTTTCCGGAGCCTGATTCACCGATGATGGTGACCGTTTCGCCCTGGCCGATGCGGAAGCTGACGTTGTTGACCGCTTTGAATACGCCATTGTCGGTCATCAGTTCCACGCTGAAGTTGGACACTTCCAGTACTGCGGTGTTTTGCTCGCTCATCACTTGCCTTCTTTCTTCGAAGTCCGGCGGAGGTTTCCATCGCGCAGGGCATCGCCCAGCAGATTGACCCCGACCACCAGGACGACGATGAACAGGCCTGGCAGGGTCACCATCCACCATGAGGTGGTGATGTAGTCCTGGCCATCGGAGATCAGGCGGCCCCAGGTGGAGAAGGGGCGCTGCGGTCCGGCGCCGAGGAAGGACAGGGCGCTTTCCAAAAGCACTGCCTGGGCCAGCAACAGCAGGATGACCAGGCTGGCTTGCTTGAAGACATTCGGGATCACGTGCTTGGCAAGGATTTCCAGTTTGCGAAGCCCCAGGGTCTTGGCGGCATCTACATAGGGCTTCTCGCGTTCGACCAGCACGAGGGATCGGGTCAGGCGGGCGACTTCTGGCCACTGGGCAATGGCGATCACGCCGGTGATCACCGGAATCGACGGGCCGAAGAGGGCTACCACCAGCAACAGCATCATCAGCAGTGGCAGGGATAGCTGGGCTTCGAGCACGCGGGAGATGATCACGTCGGCCCATTTGCCGTAGAACCCGGCGATCGATCCGAGGATCACGCCCACGGCGCCGGAAACCACAACCGCCAGCACGCCGATCATCAGCGAGGTCTGGCCGCCGAAGAGCACGCGGGAGAGCAGGTCTCGGCCCAGCTGGTCGGTGCCGAAGAGGTGTCCGTCAACCAGGGGCGCCAGGCGACGTGCGCCCAGATCCTGCATATTCGGATCCGCGATGGGCAGGAAGTTCGCCAGCGCGATGGGCAGGACCACCAGCAAGGTCAGAATGGTGCCGAGCCACAGCTTGATCCGGGTCGAGCGGGCGCGCCGGGCGGCGGCCGACTTCTTCAGCATCGCCTTGGTGACCGCAGAGCGACGTTCCGGCTGAGGAGTCTGCGTGGGGTTTTGGATGGTTGCGCTCATGCCGAAGCTGCCTTTCCGAGGCGGACCCGTGGGTCCAGCAGTGGGTAGGCCAGGTCGATCAGCAGCTGAACGGCGACGGCCAGCAGGGCGGTGATCAGCACGGTGGCCTGGATCAGGGGGTAATCACGGGTCTCCAAGGCCCGGACGATCAGCGAACCCACGCCGGGCCAGCCGAAGACGACTTCTACAACCACCACGCCGTTGAGCATGGCAGCAAAGCGCGTGCCCAGCGCGGTGAAGACCGGGATTCCGGCATTTCCCAGCGCGTAACGCCAGGTCAGTACGCGCTCGCTCACCCCGCGGGAGCGGGCGATGTTCAGGTATGGCGCGTTGAAGTTGGTGACCATCTCCCGCTTGACCATGCGCGAGACCAGGGCGATCTGCAAGATCGCCACGGTGATGGTGGGCAAAACCAGGCCGCCCCAGGTGGTGAAGCCCGAGGCTGGGAACAACGGGATGATCACGGAGAATCCGGTCAGCAGCATGATACCGGTCCAGAAGTCGGGCATGGACTGCCCGGCGATGGTCAATACGTTCACGCCGAGTTCGGCGTCGGTGTCGGAACGGCGGGCCATCCACATGCCCAACGGGATGGCGACCAGCGCGGCCAGCAGGATGGAGCTGGTGGCCAGGGTCAGGGTGTAGGGCAGCCGGTCCATGACTACCTGCACGGCTGGCGCCTGGAAGGAGTAGGACTGGCCGAGGTGCCCGGTGAACAGCTGTCCGATGAAGATCACGTACTGCTGCAACAGCGGCTTATCCAGGCCGAATTGCTCGCGCACGGCGGCCAGCTGCTCGTTGGTGGCCAGCGGACCGGCGAAGGAGGCAGCCGGGTCGCCCGGTGCCATGCGGATGAGCAGGAAGACTACGGATACGGTGAGGAACACCGTGAGCAGTCCCTGCCCGATGCGCTTGGGAAGATAGGTCAGCATGGCTCAGCTCTCCAATCCCACTCGGGCCAACGGATAGGCGTTGGCGGCGGATAGTTCCAGGTTTTGCACGCGGTCACGGCGGGCAAGAATCGATTTGGGGGTGAAGGCCCAGGCGCAGGGCCACGTGTCCCAGACTGCTTGCTGGGCGACCTTCAGGTAGGCGGTGCGTTTGGCATCATCGACTTCCGAGGCCGCGCGCGCGATCTTGCGTTCGACATCGTTGTTGACGTAGCCCTGATAGGTGTCGCGGGTCTTTTCCTTTTCCGCGGTGCCGGCATACATGCCCTGCAGCATGGTGATGGCCAGGCCGGTGGGGCTGGAGAAGCCGTTGCCGAGCAGGTCCCAGTCCCCCTCCTTGCCCTGGCGCCACTGCAGGATGTTGCCACCTGGCTCGAACTGCTGGAGTTCGGTTTTCACTCCGATATCCCCCATCATCTGTACGAGGGCTTCCATGATGGCGGTATCCGAAGGGAATTCACCGGTCTCCCAGATGATCTTGAGCTTCAGGTCCTCGACGCCGAGGTACGCGAGCATGGACTTGGCCTTGCCCGGGTCATAAACATAGTCCCCGGTTTTGGCGTATCCGGACAGGCTGGTCGGGGTCACACCCGCGGCCTGTTCCACCGTGTCGATCAGGACATCGTGCACCAGCGCCTTGCCGTCGATGGCGAAGGACAGTGCTTGGCGTACCTTGGCATCGGAGAGCGGGTGGGTCTTGGGCTTGCGGAAGTTGTAGAAGATCTGGTTCAAACGCAGCGAGGAGGCGGTCTCGATGGTGACGCCTGGCAGCCCCTGCAGTTGTTCCATGGAGTTCGGCGAGATGGAGTCGATGACATCCACTTCGCCACTGCGCAGGGCGATCACCCGGGAGGATTCCTCGGGAAGGAAGCGCACGTTGACCTGCCGGATCGGTGCTGGCTCGCCCCAATACTTCTCATTGCGGATCAGCGTGTAGGTGCCGGCGCCGCGGTCATAGGACTGGACGACATATGGGCCGGTTCCCACGCCGGTCTGCAGTTCTTCGGCCTTGTTGTCCTCGGCGGGAGAAATCAGGATCAGCGCCATCAGCGCATCCAGGATAGGGATGGGTCCCTTGGAATCAAGGTGGAACGTCCGCTCATCAACTTCGGTGACTTTGGGGAACTCCGGGAAGAAGCTGGCGACGAAGGAACCTTGGACCTTGGCGTACATTTCCAGCGCGGTGGCCACGTCCTTGGGCTTGACCGGGCGTCCGTCGGAGTAGGTGATGGATTCGCGCAGCTTGACGGTCCAGCGGGTGGGCGATGTCATCACCATGGATTCGGCGAGCACCGGGATCGGGGAGATGTCCGGGCCGATGGCGGTCAGGCCCTCGCGGACCGAGCGCTGGACGGTGACGGCGGCATCAAACTGGTTCAGCTTGTTGTCCAGCGAAACCAGGGAACGGTTCAGAGCCAGGGTCAAGGTGTCCTTGCCCGGCAATCCGGTGGGTCCCGCGCAGGCGGTGGCGCTCATCCCCACTGCCGCAAAGAGCCCAGCGGCTCCTGCCAGCTTCAACAGCTGGCGCCGCGACATCCCAGGGGTTGAGAATCGTGCGGTCATCTTCGACCTCCCAATCGACTTTATGGAGCGCTTTGCCCGTTGATTGAAGGGCCATCCACTCGCTGTGATGTGTATCTCATGTCACTTTGTCACGATTGCGCGAAATGCGCAATAGGCATAGCGCATTTCGCGCAACTGTGTCATGATGGCTCCAGAAGCACACCGGCCCCCAGAGCAGTCCGGAACTAATTCCAAGGAGGTGACAAGCACTCAAATGACCACGAACCAGCAGGATTTCCTGATAATCGCCGACGATTTTTCTGGCGCATGCGAAGTATCTTTACCGTGGAGCGACCATGGATTTCCGACCCGGGTCTCCCTGGGCTTCGACTCAGCCCCTGCGGACAATACGCATCGCGCCACCGTCGTGGACACCAATACCAGGTACTCGACACCCGCTAACGCGCATCGACTCCTGAAGGAACTGAGCCAGACCCTGCCCGAGGGCACCATGGTCTTCAAGAAGATCGATTCGCTCTGGCGAGGCAACCTCAATGCAGAGCTGCGCGCCCTGGCCGATGCTGGCTACCGACTCATCATCGCCGGCGCCCTTCCCCACCTGGAACGGACTGTCGAGAACGGGCGGCCGCTGATAGCCGGCCAGCCCTTGTCATCCACCGGCGCCTGGCAGGTCGAAGCCCAGCAGGCACCGGAAACCATCGCCGAGCTCTTGGGCGATCTGGCCTCGGCAAGGACTCCAAGCCCGCATGAAACCGGGGCGTTCCGCGACCAGCTGGCCGCCGCAGTGAAGTCCGCGCCAGCGGTGATCGTGGACTGCGCCACCGATGAGGATCTGCATGAAATCGCCGATGCCTGGCTGGCCTTGCGCACCACGGACCCGGAGCACTTCCAGCGCAGCATCCTCGTGGGCACCGGCGCACTCAACGCGGCACTGGCCAGCAAGCTAGCCGGCCATTCGGGGCATGCAACCGATAACGCCGGGCAAGATCATGCCCCGCAGAGCAGGGAACCGCACCATATCCTCGGTGTCATCGGATCAGCCTCCGGCCCCTCAGGACAGCAGCTTGAGATTGCCCGGAATCACGGGCTCCCCTGCGGCGAAACCACCAGCGAATTGCCGTCGCCCGCGCCAGGCGAACCGGTCATTCTGCGCGCAACGCGCAGCGCCAGTGATCCACACCAGGTGCTTGCGCACCTGCGGAAGCAAGCAGGGCATTTCCTTGCCGAGCACCCCGATGCGGACCTTTTCCTCACCGGAGGCGAAACTGCACGAGCCATCCTCGATGACCTCGGCGTCGATTCCCTGGCCCCGCTCCAGCAGCTGGAGCCCGGGGTTGTCATCTGCCAGACCCCCGATGGCCGGCTCGTTGGAACCAAACCCGGTTCCTTCGGCAGCCCCAACATCCTCGTTACAGCCTTAACCACCCTGCGCAGCCTACGCGCCCCTTATTCCCAGGAGCTTGATTCCATGAGCACTACCACCTTGGACACCCGCCCATTCATCGCCGTCACCATGGGAGACGGCTCAGGCGTCGGCCCCGAAGTCACCGTCGGAGCACTGCTGGACGCCAACGCGTACAAGATCAGCCGTCCCGTGGTGATTGGCGACTGCCACCGGCTCTCGATGGGCGCCGAAGCACTGGGCCTGCAGGCCGAGATCGTGGAGATCACCGAGATCGCCCAAGCCCAGTTCATCCCCGGCCGCATCAATGTCATCGATCCCCACCTGCTTTCCGAGGATCTTGAATGGGGCAAGATTTCCGGCGAGGCCGGCAACGCGGCCTACCACTACATCCGCATAGCCTGCGAGCTGGCCATGCGCGACGAGGTCCAGGGCATCTGCACCGCGCCGCTGAACAAGGCCGCGCTGCACGAGGCAGGCCACATCTACCCGGGGCACACCGAACTGCTCGCGCACTTCATGGGTGTTGACGAGGTATCGATGATGCTCTCGACCCCCAAGGTCAAGGTCATCCACGTGACCACGCATATCGGCCTGATCGATGCGATCAAGAAGATCGAGCCCGGCCTGGTCGAGCGCACCGTCCGCCGCGGCCATGAGGCCTTGGTCCGCGCCGGCAACCCGAATCCCAAGATCGGCGTCTGCGCCATCAACCCGCATGCCGGAGAAAACGGGCTGTTCGGCTATGGCGAAGAAGAAGAGAAGATCATCCCTGCAATCGATAAGCTGCAGGCCGACGGCATCAATGCCATCGGCCCATTGCCCGCCGATACCGCATTCTTCCTGGCTGGCCGCGGCGACTACAACCTCATTGTCGCCATGTACCACGACCAGGGCCACGGCCCGGTGAAGGTCCTTGGCATCGAGGCCGGCGTAAACATCACCGTGGGCCTGCCGGTCATCCGCACCTCAGTGGACCACGGGACCGCTTTCGACATCGCAGGCAAGGGCATTGTCGAGGTAGGCAGCATGATCGAAGCACTGCAGCAGTCGGTGAACTTGGCTTCGGTTCCGGTCAAGTAAACGAACTGGAGCAATGCCGATACACTCGGCGTAGTAGATTCAACGAATCAGGAAGGGAAAGGTTCCCATGTCAACCAGCGCCAAGGTACGCCAAGGGCAAATCCTCGAACTGGCCAATACCAGCGGGCTGGCTAGCGTCGAAGAACTTTCCGAACGATTCGGCGTCACCGCATCCACGATCCGGCGCGACCTCTCCCGGCTCACCGGCGAAGGGAAGATCGCGCGCACCTATGGCGGTGCCATGCCCCTGACCGCTCCTGTCATCGAGTCAACATTCCGCCAGCGGAATATGGAGAATGCCGCCGCCAAAAGCGCCATCGGACGCAAGGCCCGATCTTTGGTGGCCGAGGGGCAGACCATCCTGCTCGATTCGGGATCTACCGTGGCATCGCTGGCGCATGAACTGCGTGATGCCAACGAGCTCACTGTCGCCACAACGTCCCTGGTAGTGGTTGAGGAACTCGCCGAGGCCGAATCGGTGCACGTTGAGTGCCTCGGCGGCACCTTGCGCCATCGCAGCGCGGCCTTTGTGGGGCCGCTCGCCGAGTACTGCCTAGAACGAATGAGCTTTGATTCCGTGTTCCTCGGGGCTGATGCGGTGACGCCTGATGCCATCTGCGAAGCCGACCTGGTACAGACCCGACTCAAGGAAAAGATGGCTTCACGGGCGCAGCGCGTTTTTGTGCTGGCCGATAGTTCCAAGCTCAATCAGCACCCGTTCCACGCGTGGGCGAAATTGCCCGAGGGATGGACTCTGATCACCGATGCGCAGGCCAGCTCCAGCCAACTCGCGCCCTTCAAAGAGGCCAAGGTCGAGGTCATCGTCGCGGGCTGACCCCGGGAGGGCCACCGCGCACAGCACTCAAATTCCCCATATCCCTCATGCCGTTGCAACGCACCCAGTGCGTTGCAACGGCATTTTAGGTTCTTCCAGATCCGCGCTACTGCGTCATTGCGCACTCGTAAATTCTTTGTCACCGCGCTCCGGACGGTGCTTCTGCAAATTTATTTTCACCCGTAACAGCGAAAAGCTGTAAGTGATACTTCAATGAATTGAATGCTTTGTTCAATCTCTAAAATCAGTGGTTCGAATGATTGATATCAGGCCTTTTACAAGAGGTCTAACTTCAGATTTTGAGGCGCATAGACCCGCAATCTAAACAAATTAAGCACTCCTACAATGTGTTGCATCTTATGTACGTGGACTACAAATGTGATGCAGATTATGGTTTTTCGTAGCCGGATGACGACGAATCCGGACCGAGTGACCGGGAGCGAATCGCGCGGCACAACGAGATGTAGGAATGACGATGAACATACAAGCTGAATGGATGCGCGGGGGAACCAGCAAGTGCTGGGTTTTCGAATCCGAGCATCTGGACGAAACGGCCACCAGCCTCGATGAACTACTGCCAAAGGTTTTCGGCAGCCCTGATTCACGACAGATCGACGGCGTCGGCGGAGCCACCTCGACCACCAGCAAGGCGGTCATTCTGCACCGTTGCGACGACTCCGAGGTAGATGTCGAATTCACCTTTGCCCAGGTAGGCATCGAAGAAGCCACCGTGGACTGGGGAAGCAACTGCGGCAACTGCTCGGCAGTGGTCGGCCTCTACGCCATCGAACAGGGATGGGTTGTTCCCGACTCTGACATCACCCGTGTCATCACCCGCAATACCAACACCGGCCAGATCATCATCCAGCGCGTGGATACGCCAGGCGGCGCACTGCCTATCGTTCCCCAAGCGCAGATGCCCGGCGTTGCAACCGCCGGCTACAAAGTAGGCCTCGGGTTCCGCGACCCGGCAGGCAAGACCACCGGCAGCCTGCTGCCAACGTCGAACCCTACTGACATCCTGATCGCCGCTGATCGCGCATGGACCGTATCCTTGATCGATGCCGGAGCCCCGGTGGTAGTTCTGCGCGCAGAAGAGCTCGGCCTTGACACCGCAGATTATGATTCATGGATGGCCGCTGTCGACTCGCAACTCAACGTCTTGGACCAGGTACGCCGCGAAGCTGCGGTGCGCATGGGCCTTGCCACGACCCCGAAACAGGCAGCCCGGGCCATCCCCAAGCTGGCGATCGCCGCCGCACCGCAGGACGATCAGAGCGATGCCAGCGTCATGATGCTCTCCATGGGCAGGCCCCACCCGGCATTGGCCATCACCGGCAGCGTCGCACTGACCCTTGGCGCGCAGACCCCGGGCACGGTCCTGGGCGAGATCACCGGCGGCGAGCCACGGGCCACATTGCGCCTGCGCACCCCGGCCGGTGTCATCGAAACCTGGAGCGAAGTACGCGAAGGATCCATGTACGTCGGCGTTGACCGCACCGCACGCTCCATCGCAACCTCCACCATTCACCTCCCCGAGTCCCTCGGCAGCGTTGCCGGGACCGACCTAGCAAGCGCCAGCCGCTAAGGAGTCAGACCATGTCTAAAACTGAGCTCGACGTTGCGCCAGTGACTGATCGCGAAGACGTTGAATTTAATACCGTTGATCCGCGCCGCCAAAAGCGCCGGAACCGCCGGAACATCTTGATCGTTGCGGCCGTCGCCGCCGTAGTTGCACTGATTGCCCTGCTGGTTGGACCGTCAATGGCCGGCTCCTCGGCCCCCGCCGATCCGGGCAGCAGCCTGACTTTTGAGCAGATTGTCCCGCTGGTCGTCCTGGTGCTGATGTTCATCATCGCCACCAAGTGGCCTGTGAACATCGGTGTGATGGGGCTGGTTGCCTCCTTCGGCATCGGCTACTTCATGCTGGGCATGGACGATAAGGAAATCCTCGCGGACTTCCCGGCCAGCATCGTGCTGACCATCATCGGTGTCACCTACTTCTTCTCCATGGCGCAGCACAACGGCACCATCGATGTCATCGTGCGCAACTGCGTGCGCATGGTTCGCGGCAAGACCATGATGCTTCCTTGGGTCTTCTTCCTGGTTGCTGCGGCGCTGACCTCGCTGGGCACCTTTTCCCCTGCCGCCGTCGCCCTGCTGGCACCAGCAGCCATCGGCTTTGCCTACGAGTCGCGCATCCACCCGCTGCTGATGGGTGCCTTCATCATCAATGGCGCCCACGCTGGCGGATTCTCGCCGCTGTCGGTCTCCGGTGTCCTGGTCCATGACATCGCCATGGAAAATGGCTTCCCGGTTTCGGCCAATGCCCTGTTTGTCGCCAGCTTCGCGATCAACCTGATCCTCTCGATCCTGACTGTGATCGTCTTCGCCTTCATGGGCAAGCTGCGCACCGCCAAGGGCGAGGCCTATGCGGCAGCGGCGGATACCCGCTCCACCCGTCCGCAAGGTCAGCAGATCTACACCCTGGTGCTCATTGGCGTCATGCTCTTCTGCGCTTTGGTCCTGCGTCTGCCCATCGGCTTCGTCGCCTTGAGCGCAGGCCTGCTCCTTGCCCTGCTGAACATCAAGGACCAGCAGAAATTCGTTGCAGGCATCTCCTGGTCCACCGTGCTGCTGGTGGCTGGCATGATCACCTATGTATCGTTGCTGACCCACATCGGCGTGATCGATACCTTGGCCCACATGGCTCTGGCGCTGGGTGCGCCGATCTTGATCGCTTTGGTCCTCTGCTACGTGATCGGCATCGGCTCGGCTTTCGCCTCGTCCACGGCACTGCTTGCGGCGTTCATTCCGCTGGCCGGCCCGTTGCTGTCCGTCAGCTCGCTGAGCGTCTCCGGCACGGTGGCAGCTATCGCCATCTCGGCCACCGTGGTTGACGTTTCCCCGTTCTCCACCGCTGGCGCACTGGTCGTGGCCAACGTGAAGGAAAGCGATCGCACTCGCACCTACAAGCAGCTGATGATGTACGCAGGTGCCGTGGTGTTGATCGCACCGGCATTGTCCTGGCTGCTGCTGGTGCCAACCGGCATCATGTAAGCATTCCACCAGGTACAGCTGTGGGCGGGGCCCGAAAAGGATCCCGCCCACAGCTGTACGTTCTAGCGGCGCTTGCCGGTCACCAGTCCCCAGACGATCAATACGATCAAGGAACCGCCGATAGCTAGCAACCAGGTGGACAGCGACCAGAACTTGTCAACGCCGACACTGAAAATGGCCGACCCGATCCAACCACCAAGCAGTGCACCGACCACGCCCAGCAACAGAGTTGCCAGCCAACCGCCGCCCTGCTTTCCGGGCTTGATGGCCTTGGCGATCGCACCGGCTATGAGCCCAAGGATGATCCAACCAAAAATTCCCATTTATTCTTACTCCCCAAGTGATGTGGCACGATCAGCGTGCCGTAAGTGATTATTTCTTGCTATTCAGTGCAGGCTCAGATGAGCACGGCTTTCTCCGAATCCTGTTTTTCCGGTTTCTGAAAACTGAACGAAACGTGTTTACTGGCGAAGGGTGCTCCCAGCACCATTTCAAGGTCCGGAATCACGCGTTGGTTCACCAGATCGATGCCACGATTCGCCGGAGTATCGGCGCGCAAGGTGAACCGGGCATAGAGCACAGGTTCGGTTGCGCTGCCACCGATCTGGACATTCGCATCCACGATTTCCGGTTGTGTTTGCGCGGCGGTTTCCACTGCCTTGGCGATAACCGAAGTTTCGATCTCGCTCACTCCCTCGTTGCGCGATTCGTATCTGAATTTATGTGCCGACGGACGACGTGGAATGGCAGTGATCAAGACGGCCAGCGACAGCACCATGCCGATCACCCCTACGGCCAGGCCCAGCGGCAACAGGTACTGCTGATCAACCGGCAGGCTGTTACCAATCTGAGCCCGGCCTAGGTCGGTGCCTTCAGGGAACCCCCACCAAACTGCGGCTAGGCCAAGAACCCCGGCAGCCAGGAGCAGCAGTCCAAGGATCACCAGAATGGTTCGTTGACGCACTCCATGCGTTGTAAACATTTTTAGTTTCCCCCTCGCCGCTGCACCGAAACTTTGACCTTAGGAGCACGTTGTACTGGCAACCCATCAATCACGCCCTGTACCCGCGCCTGAACGTTCTCTCGCACGCGCTGAACCGAATGCGCCGGAGTCTGCACGGTAACGCGCACCAGCTTTGGGCTGGTTGTCACGCTCGCGCGGGTCACCGAATCGGTACGTTCAACCTCATACCCCACCAAGGTTGATATTCCACGGCATGAGATTGCCTGTTCCGACCTGGCGGAAGGATCATCGCTGTTGAGCAGGATGGTCTGCCGGCGCCCTGGAATGAGCGCGCTGAGCAACAGCAGCAAACCGAGCACCGCGAGAACCACCATGACGATCACTGCCAGGTTGTCATTGAAGCGCAGGTTGCTGACCGTTGTAATGCTCTGTTCGGCAGCGGCGGGCCATTGGCCGTTGACCAGACGCAGGATGCAAGAAAGCGCCAGGAGAACGCTCGCGGCCAGCACGATGACAAAGCTGATCATCAAGGCCAGCGTGCGAGCACTGCGAACGTGCCAGAATCTGTTCATCGCAGTCTCCTATTTCTCGTTTCTTCATCCGGGGCCGACATCCAGCTCACTCGGATATCGGTTTGCACTTGTTCAACGCCGAGGTAGCGGCGCAGATCCGCGGCGACTATGTTTCTCACGTCTTCGCAGGCTTGCTGGACATTGCTCGGATAGCTCAAGCCAAGGTCCAAGTCGATAACCACAGTCTTTCCGAGCACTTCGGCCTTAGCCTTGGGCCGGCTATCAAAATCCTTGTACTTGCCCAGTCCCAAGATCCCGCCGGCGGCCGAACCGACCACCGGCACCTTGTAGGCCGCTTGGGCAGCGATTTTTGAATAGACGGCAGTGTTCACCGTGGTGCTTCCACGGTGTGTGGACAGCTCTGCCATCTGCTTCACCGCCGACGTTTGCTGAACACTTGACCGAGATCAACCCTGTCCTGTAAAAGCCAACCCACCCCCGCGCCGATGATGGTAAAGAACGCCACCACCACAAATTGGGTGAATGAACCGAAAGCAATCAGCAATCCGGCTAGGCAGCCTATAGCCAGTCCCCACTTGACGTGTAACATGATCTGCTCCTTAGATGCGGACAGTTATTTCAGGCCGTCGCGGGTTTCAGCGTCGTCGTCATCGTCTTCTGGCAGGTGCACGTCGGTAACTTCAACATTGACCTCGATGACTTCCAGACCGGTGGCTCGCTCAACCTGCGCAATGATGTTTGAACGGATCTCATTGGAGACCTCAACGATGGAGAAGCCGTAGGAAACGACGATCGACACGTCGATGGCGGTCTGCTGCTCGCCCTTTTCGACGCTCACTCCACCCGCGGCATTAGCCTGTGCGCCCGGGATGCGTTCAGCCAGCGAGTTGAAGGTTCGGCGGGCTGCATTGCCCATCGCGTACACGCCAGAAACTTCGCGGGTGGCGATGCTGGCGATCTTCTGAACAACACGGTCTTCGATGGTCGTCTTACCCAGCTCGGTGTGCAGCGGACCGCGCAGTTCTTCGTGGCCCTGCATCTCATTGGCAGCCTTGGCTTTAGCCTGGCGTTCCAGTTCTTCGCCGGTTGGCTTGATGATTGGCCCTTGTGAATCGCGTTGCACCATGATGGTCTCCTCATTCATTGAACGGATATTTTTGTGCCTTACACTCATACAGACGAGAGCTACAAAGAAATCCTCACATATTTTCAGTGTGATATAGATCACTTAAGGAGGGGTGTTTGGAACCGACCCGGCTGACCGTGCTTGTTGGTCGTTCGATGGAGGGTGATCCCGAAGCTTTTGGTGAACTTGTCACCGCGCTGACACCCGGCCTGCGTCAATACTGCAAGACTTTTTTCAGCAGTTGGCATGATGCGGAGGACGCTACCCAGGACGCATGGATCCGCGCTTGGCAGTCATTGAGCTCACTGCGCGAACGAGTCGCGTTTAAGACTTGGCTCTACCGGATGGCACGAAATATTTGCCTCGATCGCATCCGCCAACGTGCCAATGACCAGCAAAACGTGGATGATGAAGTGCTAGAGCAAACCCCGATCCCCGACCGCGAATTGCCCGAAAATGTTGCCGTGCAGCGCGATGAAATTGCCGACGCCTGGCAAATCATCAACGGATTGCCGTCGGCGCTCCGCCAGACCTTTGTTCTGGTGGCGCTCCAAGGCATGAGCTATAAGGAAGCGGCCCTGGTCACCAACGTTTCAGAATCGACTGTGCGAGGGCGACTTGCACGGGCACGCAATGCAATCAGTGAGGCGGTGTCATGAAAACCCTTGCCTGCGGACGTACGACCGAGGACGTCCTACTAAACCCAGATGAACCGGCAGACCTGCACGAGCTGCAGTGCCGGTGGTGCCATGCTGAACGCCAACGACTGAAGGATCAAAACGGGTTCATCACCCAATTGCTGCAGACCTCGACCCCCGAGCACGAGCCAGATGCTTTTTCGCAGGGCATCTTGGGAAAAATTGCCAGCTTCGCGCCACGACAACGCACGTGGGATGTACAGGAAGCCGGTACGGGAAAGAAACGACGACTCTCCTCACTGGATCTGATCAAAGCCATTCGAAAAGTCTTCGCTGACTCGACAGAATCGCAGTTGAACTACACCGAGATCAAGGCGACTGATGCAAAAATTCCGCATCTTCAGTGGAAAGTGCAGTGTCATGTCAGCATGGCTGAAGACAGCTCGGTGAGTACCATCGAACAGCAGGTTCTAGGTTTCGTTCGTGATGCCATCAGCCCGCTGATCCTGTGGAACGAGATAGTCGTTGACTTGGTTGTCGAGGACCTTCATGGCCAAGCCATCGAATCTGTCACTTTACGCGAGGAGAACTAGAAGAACGGTTGACCGGCGCTATTGCCTGGTGGTTCTCCGGTTCAAGAGGTAGATCAGGTAGACGCCGCCGAAGCAGACAGTCACTACGCCGACCGGCAATTGCACCGGCGCAAAGAGACGTTGGGCCAGCAGGTCACTGCCAGCCAAGAGTAGCGCGCCGACTAGTGCCGTAGGAACTAGTTGCAGCTTGCTTCCGCGCCCAAGACGGCGAGCAATTTGTGGAGCCACCAAGGCGACAAAAGCGATGGGGCCGGCTAACGAGGTCACTCCCGCCACGAGAAATACTGCCAGCACCACAAGCAGTAATTTGGTGCGCTCCACTCGCATGCCCAATGCCCGGCACAGGTCATCGCCCAGCTGCAGCATCTGAAGTCGCGAAGAACTGGCCAACAGCGCGATGGAAACGAGCACCACAAGAATTCCCGCAGGTGCCACGGACTGCCAGGTCAATCCGTTGAGGCTTCCAGCGCCCCAGACCGCAGCAGCCATCGCCACGTCCAGTTCTGCGCGCAGCACCAAAAAGTGGTTAAACGAGGCCAGCACCGATGAAATGCCGATACCCACGAGGATCAACCTGAATCCGGCCGTCCCGTTACGCCAGGCCAGCAGGTAAACCAAGAATGCGGTGAGCAAGCCACCAACCAAAGCACCCACACTGGTGGCAACAAAACCGCCGCCGAGCACTGTGAGCGTGACCAGCGCACCGGTATAGGCACCGGTGGAAAAGCCAATAACGTCCGGCGACCCCAAAGGATTTCGCGTCAGCGATTGGAAGACCGCACCTGAAAGACCCAGCGCGGCACCAAAGAGCAACGCAGCCACCGCACGCGGCATCCGCCACTGCCAGATGACCATATTTTCGACACCCTCGCCCGAACCGAGGAGCACTTTGAGCACCTGCCATGGCGTCATCTGGTATTCGCCGCCCGAGATGGCCAGAACCGTGACCACTAGGCAGAGCACCAGCAAGATCACCAGCGTACTGGGGGCACGGAGCTTGGTTCGCAGCCTCATAGTGCCGCCGCCTTGCGTCCACGGGCAATCATGATCAGAAGCGGTGCTCCGAGGAAGGCGGCCACTACACCCGCCTGCAGTTCGCCAGGCAGCAATATGCGGCCGAGCATGTCAGCACAGAGCAGGAGCATCGGAGCAATCAATGCGGTAAAAGCCAAGATCCACCCGGTATGCGCGCCAGCCAATCTGCGGGCGGCATGCGGGGCCATCAAGCCGATGAATCCAATGGCGCCCACGGCCGCGGTGGACGCGCCGGCCAGGATGGTGATCGCGAGCAGAACCAATATTCTGGTCCGTCCCACACGAGTTCCCAAGGACCGCGCGCTATCTTCACCGAGCGCCATGGAATCAAGGGGGCGGGCACACATGGCAGCGATGGCAACACCCAGCACAATGCATCCGGCAAGGGTGAGCACGATGGAAGAATCACGTCCCTGCAAGGATCCGATCGTCCAGGCCCGCAGCTGGTCGAAAGCCTGGGGCTTCACCAGCGATAGTGCGGTTCCCACACCGGTGAGCACGGCGCCAATGGCGACTCCAGATAGCACCAGCCGCACCGGGTCGCTGGACCCGGGCCGTGGCGTACCGACCACGTAAACCACTGCGGTGGTCAGCAGCGCACCTAAAAACGCAAAAATGACATAGCCGTTAAATCCTTGTACCCCGAGGAATCCGACCGAAACGACGATAGCCAGGGACGCTCCGGCGTTCACTCCGAGAATTCCGGGTTCCGCCAGCGGGTTTCGGGTCAGGCTCTGCGCCAAGACTCCGGAGACGCCCAGTCCTAATCCGGCGAGAACTGCCAGCAGGGCTCGCGGCAACCGCGATTCAACAACAATGCTTCGCTCTACGGTTGACTGCGAATCCGCTAAAGCCTGAACGACAACATCTATCGGCAGCGCCCGCGATCCGACGGCCAGCGAAGCCACGACCAATAACACCAAAGTCACAGCTAGCCCGCCAAGCAGGGCCAGTTGTCGGCCGGTGCCCGCGGTTTTGTGCGCTGGGGCAGTGGGCCGAGTGAGATTAGCGCTAATGACCGGCGCCCTTCGTCAAAATTTCTACAGGAACGAGATTACTTTACCGCGAGCTACCGAATATTATCGTCACAACCTTTGGGCAGGCTTAGTAAATTAGGGTATATTTAGCGTGTGAATTTCTCCAAGATGGGCGCCGCATGGCGCCGCACCCTCATTTCAGCCACCGCCATTGCGCTGGTTGGCCTGACCGCCGGCTGCGGCGCGTCCACCACGACCGATGCCAACTCCGGCAATAAGGACGTTGCTATCGGCGGCGAACACTTCACCACCGCTGACGAGGAAACTGCCAAGTTCGGCTCCGACGCGGAAGCTGGCCAGTTTCCCCGCACCATCACCCACGCGAACGGCACCACTACCCTGGAATCCAAGCCACAGCGCGTCGTGGTTCTGGATACCGGTGAATTGGATGCCGTGATTTCCCTGGGCATCACCCCGGTAGGCATCCCGTCCACCGAGGGCTCCAGCCCCATTCCTGGCTACCTTGCCGATAAGGTCAAGGACGCCAAGACCATTGGCACCATCCAGGAGCTGAACCTGGAATCCATCGCGGCCCTGAAACCAGATCTGATCATCGGCTCGCAGCTGCGCGCTGACAAGCTGTACTCCCAGCTCAACAACATCGCGCCAACGGTCTTCTCGATCCGCCCTGGCTTCCCTTGGAAGGAAAACTTCCTGCTCGCCGGCGAAGCTCTCGGCGAGGAAACCAAAGCCGTGGAAACCTTGAACGCCTACCAGGACAAGGCCACCGCGCTGGGCAATGACATCGAGGGCGACCCGGAGATCTCCCTGCTGCGCTTCATGCCAGAAAAGATCCGCCTCTACGCCAACAAGTCGCTGATCGGCGTGATCCTGAAAGACGCCGGCCTAAAGCGTCCCGATAACCAGAACATCGATGACCTGGCAGCCGAGATTTCTGCAGAGAATCTCACTGATGCCGATTCGGATTGGATCTTCTACACCTCCTACGGAACTCCTGAGGCCACCGGCGAAAAGGCCGCCCTCGAGGGCCCACTGTGGAAGAAGCTGAAGGCTGTCCAGAACGATCAGGCCTTCCGCGTGAATGACGACGTGTGGTTCCTGGGCTTGGGCCCAACCGGCGCCTCGCAGATCCTCGATGACCTGCGCGGCTACCTCATCAAATAGGTAGTCCCATTCCCGCACCGGATGTACTGCAACCCTGAAGCTTGTGCTCAGCCCGAGCATAGAAAGCGCGGGTAACGTAGTAACTACCTCATTGAAGGTGCGAGTGATGATCGTTGAAATCCCCGCCGGCCCAGCCGGCGGGGATTTCACTTTAACTTCGAGTTCAGCGCGGGCCTAGCTCTCCAGCCAGCTCACTTCCCCGGTCACCAAATCATAAACACCTGGCACCACTCGGGTCCGCTTTTCTTGAACGGTTTTGCGGATTATGACTGAGCACTCTAGAAGTTGCTCAGCGACGGCGAGCGCGTTGGCCTTCGCCACCTTATTCACCGCGTCACTTCCCGATCCCTCTACTTTAGCCTTGCGGTCCACTGAAGCTATTTGTTCAGCAAAGCCATCCATTTCTCAGGGGAACTGCGGGTCCTTTGGATCTTTTCCACGGCTTTCAGCGTTCCGGTTACTGCACCGCAGGCAGTATGTCCGAGGATCACCAGGAGTGGACCCGAGTACGGGCTAGAGACTGCAAATCCCATGCTACCCACCAAGGCGTCATCAAGCACCGCCCCAACCGTACGGGTGGCAAAGAGGTCTCCGATCCCCTGGTCAAAAAGCAGTTCAGGGGTCACCCGGGAGTCCACGCAACCATGGACAAGGCGAAGGGGCCCTGGTGTTCGACTTGCTCGTCACGTCGATGTGAGCCCTGGATGGGATGCTGCACTTCGGGTTGTCCGGGCAGTCAGGCTGTGCGTAACCGGCAGCCTGCAACTCAGCGATAACAGTCTTGAGCTGTGGGATGGATGCCAAGATGCTTGGGAGTTTGATGATGTTGGCTTCTGGGGACTTGGCTAGATCGCCAAGTTCTGCCAGAGCATCGCCGATGCACTGTTCTTCGGTGACATAGTCAGGGAAGGTAGCAGTAATGCGGCCTGCCAGCGAGATATCGCGGGCCGCAAGTTCCACGCCTGCGGTCGACGCGAAGGCATCAACGATTCGCAAGAACGAGTGGGTTGTCAGCATCAGGGCTTCGTCGGTGTGGGTGTAAATAATTTGGCCATTGGTAAGGCATCTCCCTCAATGTCGTGCGGCAAGTTCTGTGCACGGCCCCTGACTCAACGTCCTTAGATTTACCCGATATACGCACGGGGCACACTTCAGCACGTCACAGGACCGCAGCCTGACCGCCAGCTTTAGGGCTTTAACAAGGGGAATCAATAGTAAACAGAGGCGCAACATTCAGTTAGTAGCCAGTAACTGAATTGCCAAAGAACGCCCCGACGACAACCACGGACGGCCCATGCATTCAATGAGGCAGCCGCGCCATGCCTTGCCCAGGCGACCCCGGGACCAGTGACTTTCAGTGCCCCGGCGCGAGGTCGCGATACCCTACCAAGCGACATTCATGATAGCTATTCTCATTATCATACAAGACGTGTAATCAAAAATTTATTTCAACTCCAATTGCCGAAGAAAAACTTACCTTAACATTTCCGCTGAATTATGTTCGGTCAGGAATGAATATCAAAGAATCTGCACAAGATACTCATGGCTCTTTGTAACTTCCCCGCAATTTATATGACAAGAAACTGTAAATATCTAATGCTGTAGTTGTAGTCGACGAGGATCCAGATTGCCGCATCACCGCGCCTGCCCTTCCGTCGCATCGACTGAATCAACGACGAAACAGGAGTACACAGTGTCCTTGCCCGGAACCGCAAAACACCCTACGACCGGCAGTCCGCCGCCCCGCACCGCAGGCCACTGGCGACCTGACATCGCCGCCTCTCTGGTTGTCTTCCTAGTAGCCCTGCCACTGTCTCTCGGAATCGCCACCGCATCCGGAGCGCCGATCATGGCCGGCTTGATCGCCGCAGTCATCGGCGGCATCGTCGCCGGTTCCCTCGGCGGCTCCCCCCTGCAGGTCAGCGGCCCCGCGGCCGGGCTCACCGTGATTGTCGCCGGGCTCATCAATCAATTCGGATGGCAGGTCACCTGCGCCATCACAGTCTGCGCGGGAGTATTGCAGATCCTCTTCGGGCTCAGCCGACTGGGTCGGCTCGCCCTGGCGATTTCGCCCGTGGTGGTTCAGGCGATGCTCGCGGGCATCGGTGCCACCATCGTGCTGCAACAGGTGCACACTCTGCTTGGCGCCCAGTCGCGCAGCCACGCCTGGGAAAACATCGCCGCACTGCCGGAAAGCCTGATCGGAATGCACTGGCAGGCGGCACTCCTGGGCCTGTCCGTCATC
The DNA here is from genome assembly GCF_012221945.1 of Glutamicibacter mishrai. Taxonomy (NCBI): domain Bacteria; kingdom Bacillati; phylum Actinomycetota; class Actinomycetes; order Micrococcales; family Micrococcaceae; genus Glutamicibacter; species Glutamicibacter mishrai. Next base: position 1,542,904 of record NZ_CP032549.1, read on the forward strand.
GCCGTCATCCTGATCTGGAAGCGCCTGCCCGAGAAATTCCGCAAGGTGCCGGCCCAGCTGGTGGCGGTAGCCGTAGTGACCCTCTGCTCCCTGCCCCTGGGCGGCGCCGTCGAGCGAATCAACATCACGGGCAATCTGCTCGAAGTGATCGCCCTGCCGGCGCTGCCCACCGGAGGGTGGGGGCTCTTCGCCATCGGTGTCGTCACCATGGCCCTGATCGCCAGCGTCGAATCGCTGCTGTCTGCAGTCGCAGTGGACCGCATGCAGCACGGACCGCGCACCAACTTCAACCGCGAACTCATGGGACAGGGTGCAGCCAACATCAGCAGCGGCCTGCTCGGCGGTCTTCCGGTGACCGGTGTGATCGTGCGCAGCGCCACCAACGTTGCTTCCGGCGCGCAAACCCGCGCTTCTGCCGTGATGCACGGCGTCTGGGTGCTGTTGTTCTCGGTGTTCTTCGCACCGCTGATCATGCAGATCCCGATCTCGGTGCTTGCCGGGCTGCTGATCGTCGTGGGCATCCAGCTGATCAAGGTCGCCGACCTGCTCAATGCACGCCGCTCCGGCGAAACCATCGTGTACCTTGCAACCTTTGCAACGGTAGTCTTCGAAAACCTGCTGGAAGGGGTCATGCTGGGACTGGCACTGTCCTTCCTGATGGTGCTCTGGCGCGTTGTGCGAAGCAATGTCCACGCCGAACGAATCGACGACACGCCCGAAGGCGCCCAGCGCTGGCATGTCATGGTCGAGGGCTCGTGCAGTTTCCTCTCCATGCCTAGGCTCAGCTCTGTGCTCACGGGAATTCCCGAAGGCAGTGAGGTGATCGTGGACATCGAAGCCGACTTCATCGACCGCTCCGTCGCCGAAACCCTGTCCGCGTGGAAGATCCGCCACGAGGCCACGGACGGCCGCGTGAGCATCGAGGAGCATGGCACCGCAGCCCTGCAGAAAGCCCTGGACGGCCCGCCGCAGCGCGGCCGCCTGCGTTCGGCGATCAGCAGTGGAATGGCCCCGTGGAACAGCTGGCAGCGCACCCATGCGGGCAACGCTGCTGAGCGAGGAGAAAGGGCCTTGATTCGCGGCATCGAGCAGTACCACCGCCGTCACGCCCGCATGGTGCAGCCGGACATGGAGGAACTCGCTGCAGAGCAGAACCCGCGGACATTCTTCCTGACCTGTGCGGACTCGCGCGTCATCCCGAACCTCATCACCTCCAGCGGCGCCGGAGACTTGTTCACCGTGCGAAATGTGGGAAATGTAGTCGGAAGCGTGGGTTCCGACCCTTCGGTCGAAGCGGCACTGGAATTCGCCATCAATGAGCTGGGCGTACGCCACCTCGTGATCTGCGGCCACTCCAACTGCGGTGCCATGGATGCCCTGCTGAAGCAGCCGGAGAAAGCGTCATCCGCCACCCCAAGCCCTGTGGAAGGCTGGCTGCGACGACTCCGCGAGGTTCGCGGCATTTACAAGGCCGGACACCAGGTCGGCACTGCAGCACAGCGCGCCGGCTACGGGGAGACCGATCAGCTGGCCATGGTGAACGTCATCCAGCAGATCGAACAGCTGGCCGCGCATCCGATGATCGCGCAACAGGTCAACGACGGGTCACTGATTCTGACCGGCCTCTTCTACGACATCGGCGCCGCGCGGATGGTTCGAGTCACCGACGAGGGGCTCGAAGAGATGGGGCACATGCCCGGTGAGCTGACCGCAAAAACCGCCGGATAATCGAAGGGAAATCGAGGCTCAACCCATAAGTGCGCTGGCCAGGCCCTCACAGCGCACACAGAAGGTTTCCGCCCTGGCCGGTTCCCGGCCAGGGCGGATTTCCTTGTGCAGGCCACTGCCGGGCCGCGGTTCACGGAGAGCGGCGCCGCGAATCTTGACTACCGCCGGGTCTGGGATGTGATGAACCAGCTCACCGCGGATCACCTGGAAGAAATCAGCACCCGGGTGGCGGCAAGGATCGTGGCAGAGTACGGCCTGGATACCTCGTCGGCGGCCCTGGACATGACGAAGTGGGCAGCATCGAAGAGACCGTGCTGCTCTACCACGACGGAGCCAAGGGCCGACCCCGCGCCCAACGCCCGCTCACCGACCACTCCACGACCACGGAGAAACTCGCCAAACTCTTCAACCTCGAGACCTAAGCCCCACGCGATAACCGACCGGAAGGCCCCGCCTAGGTAATACGCCTCGAAAACGCCTTGACCAGCACAAACACCACAAAAACAGGTCGCCTTTCGGAAACTCCCCCTAGAAGTCCTGCGCTTGCGGCGAGTAGCTGTCGTCGGCTGGTAGTGGCAACGGCGGTGTCGATGGGTCGTGGCATGGTACTTTCCGGTCGCGATTCATGGGCACCTGAATATCATTAACTCAGATTTAGTAGTAAATACCATCATGAATTCTCGTCTTCTGCATTTGATTCATAAATGAAATACCAACTACTTCGCACGCCCCGTGGAGCCTGAACATCACCCCGAACGAATCAAAAGTGATTGACACCACAGTTGTTCTCGGCTTGGATAGACACTGTCAATCGATTGATTGGGAACACAAGGTGGTGTCCATTGGAACTGGGTAAAGTCCAGCAAGCAGCGGTGTCCTGCTTTGCGCAACGCGGATTTGCCGCAACCGGCATCCGCGAGCTGGGCACCGCGGTGGGACTGAATTCGGCAACGCTCTACCACTACGTCGGCGGCAAGGAAGAACTACTGGTAGGCATCATCAAGAATTGCCTGGACTCCATGATCACCGGCGCCCGCCAGGTCCTGGCCACCAGCACCGACCCCACTAGGCAGCTGGCCCTATTGGTCGCTTTCCACGTCGGGTTCACCGCCACCAACACCAAGACCTCCCGCGTGGCCGAACATGAAATGCGCGCCCTGTCGCCGGCGAACGCGCAACAGATGCAGGTGCTGCGCGATGACTATGAACAGCTCTTCGCCAAGGTGCTGCATGACGGAGCCGAACAAGGCATCTTCAACACCGTGGACCTGGGCATCGCCCGGCTGGCCATCATGGAAATGGGCACCGGCGCCAACCACTGGTACCGCCGCGACGGACGGCTGTCCCTGGCCGAAGTGCAGCTGAATTTTGTCTCCCTGACCATGCGGATGCTCGCCGTCGCCACCGAATCGCCACTGGCCAGCAGCGACCTCCCTACACCAGTGATCGTCGCCAGTGAACCCGAACCGAAGGACTGAAAAGTGAAGACGCTTTCTTCCCGCACGGATCCCGCAGAATTCGAGATCAATGCCAAAGCCAACGCCCCGCTGCTGGCCGAACTGCACCAGCGCCTGGAACGCACGGCCAAGGGCGGGTCGGAGAAATCCCGTGCCCGCCATGTGGAACGAGGCAAGCTGCTGCCTCGCGAACGCGTCGATGCGCTCCTCGATGACGGATCCCCCTTCTTGGAGATCGCGCCATTGGCCGCCGAGGACATGTACGACGGCGCCAGCCCCGGCGCCGGAGTGATCGCCGGCATCGGGTTGGTGCACGGCCGACACGTCCTAGTCATCGCCAATGACGCCACCGTCAAAGGTGGCACCTACTTCCCCATGACGGTCAAAAAGCATCTACGCGCCCAAGAAATCGCCCTCGAAAACCACCTGCCCTGCATCTACCTGGTGGACTCGGGCGGCGCCTTCCTGCCCATGCAAGACGAGGTCTTCCCAGACCGCGATCACTTTGGTCGCATCTTCTACAACCAGGCGCAGCTTTCGGCCCGCAAGATCCCGCAACTGGCAGCGGTGCTCGGCTCCTGCACTGCCGGCGGCGCCTACGTGCCGGCGATGAGCGACGAGACGGTGATTGTGCGCAACCAGGGCACCATCTTCCTCGGCGGCCCGCCGCTGGTGAAGGCCGCCATCGGCGAAATCGTCACGGCCGAAGAACTCGGCGGCGGCGACCTGCACGCCAAGACCTCCGGGGTCGCGGACCACCTGGCCGAGAATGACGAACACGCGCTGATGATCATCCGCGACATCGTCTCCACCCTGCCACCCAATCCCGCCCCCGCTTGGCAGATCGAACAGCAGGTGGCCGAGCCGCTGTATCCGGCCAGCGATCTGGCCGGCATCGTGCCGGTGGATGTGAACGCCCCCTACGATGTGCACGAGGTCATCGCCCGGCTTGTAGATGGCAGCGCCTTCCACGAGTTCAAAGCCGAGTACGGCACCACCTTGGTCACCGGCTTCGCCCATATCCATGGACACCAGGTAGGCATCATCTCCAACAACGGAGTGCTCTTCTCCGAGTCCGCGATGAAGGGCGCCCACTTCATCGAACTCTGCGACCAGCGCGGCATCCCGCTGCTCTTCTTGCAGAACCTTGCCGGATTCATGGTGGGCCGCGACTACGAGGCCGACGGCATCGCCAAACACGGAGCAAAAATGGTCACCGCGGTGGCCACCGCCCGGGTCCCCAAGCTGACCGTGATCATCGGCGGCTCCTTCGGGGCCGGCAACTACTCCATGTGCGGGCGCGCCTACAGCCCGCGCTTCTTGTGGATGTGGCCGAATGCGCGCATTTCGGTCATGGGCGGCAATCAGGCATCCTCCGTGCTGGCCACGGTCAAGCGCGATGGCCTCGAAGCCTCCGGCGAGACCTGGAGCGCCGAGGACGAGGAACGCTTCAAAGCCCCCATTCGCGAACAGTACGAAAGCCAGGGCAACCCGTACTATTCCACCGCCCGCTTGTGGGATGACGGGGTCATCGACCCTGCCGACACCCGCCGGATCCTGGGCCTGGCCCTAGAGGTCTGCGCCCGCACCGAATTGCCAGAGACCAGCTTTGGTCTCTTCCGGATGTAGCCCGAGGAGATCACCATGAACAGCAGACTTTTCGACACCGTCCTTGTCGCCAACCGCGGCGAAATCGCGGTGCGCATCATCCGCACCCTGCGCACGCTGGGCATCACATCGGTGGCGGTCTATTCCGATGCCGATGCAGCGGCTCTGCATGTGTCGCTGGCTGACACCGCGGTGCGCCTTGGCGGCGCGCCAGCTGCCGAAAGCTACCTGGATATCGAAGCGGTGATCAAGGCCTGCAAGGCCAGCGGCGCCCAAGCAGTCCACCCCGGCTACGGATTCCTCTCGGAGAACGTCGACTTCGCCCGCGCTTTGGAGGATGCCGGCATCGTCTTCATCGGCCCGCCGGTGCACTCCATCAATCTCATGGGCGACAAGATCCGCTCCAAGAACCACGTCCAGTCCCACCAGGTGCCTGTGGTTCCCGGCATCGCCGAGCCTGAACTCAGCGATGAACAGCTGCTGGCCGCATCCGCCAGAGTGGGTTTCCCGCTGCTGATCAAGCCTTCGGCAGGTGGCGGCGGCAAGGGCATGTTCGCCGTGGACTCAGCGCAGCAACTGCCCGAAGCGCTGGCCAGTGCCCGGCGCACCGCGCTCAAGGCCTTCGGCGATGACACGCTCTTCCTCGAACGCCTGGTGCGCAACCCGCGGCATATCGAGGTGCAGATCCTGGCCGACGCGCACGGGAACACCGTGCATCTAGGCGAACGCGAATGCTCCCTGCAGCGCCGCCACCAGAAGGTCATCGAAGAGGCCCCGGCCCCGCTCTTCGAGAACCTGGAGCACGGAGCGCAGATCCGTGAGCGGATGGGCGCCGCTGCGGTCGCCGCCGCGCAATCGGTGGGCTACGTCGGCGCGGGCACCGTCGAGTTCCTGGTCAGCGACCAGACCCCCGACGAGTTCTTCTTCATGGAAATGAATACCCGCCTGCAGGTGGAGCACCCCGTCACCGAAGAAGTGGTGCGGGTGCGAGGGCAGAAGCTGGATCTGGTGGATTGGCAGGTGCGCATCGCCGCCGGGCAGCCGCTGGACTTCACCCAGGGTGAGGTGGCCCTGCACGGGCATGCGGTCGAGGCCCGACTGTATGCCGAAGACCCTTCGGCGAACTTCCTGCCTTCCATCGGCACGATCCTTGCGGTGCGGGAACCAGATGGCGTGCGAGTGGATAGCTCGCTGCGCGACGGGCTGGAAATCAGCGCCCACTATGACCCGATGCTGTCCAAGCTCATCGCTTGGGCCCAGGATCGTTCCGCCGCCCTCGCGCGCTTGGACCGGGCCCTGGAGCAGAATGTGGTGCTCGGGGTGCTGACCAATGGCGAGTACCTGCGCCTGTTGCTGGCCGATGAGGATGTAGCCGCCGGAAGGCTGGATACCAACCTCATCGAACGCAAAATGGGCGAGTTCTCCTTCCGCGCCGTTGGCCCGCGTGAACTGGCCCTGGCCGCGCATCTGGAATATCAGAGCCTCCCGGCCAGCATCACTCCCTGGGGCGCGCGAGATGGGTGGCGGGCCGGGCAGCATCGCCCGATCACCCAGCATTTTGATGACGGCCACCAGATCGTTGAGACCACGCTGCTGCCTACCGCCGAGGGCAGCCTCATCACGGTGGCAGGTGAGCAGTTCATCGTGAAAACCGTAGATGCCGGCCTTGAAATCAATGAGGAACGCAGCACCGCGAAGCATGCGCTGGCGGCCGATGGCAGCTGGTGGTTCAGCGATCACGGCTGGAGCGCGGCGGTGCGCAAACTGAGCCGCGAAAATGTCCTGGAGCAAAAGCTCGCTTCCCGGGCCAGCCAGTCAGGGGTCCATTCTCCCGATGTACTCTCCCCGATGCCGGGCACCGTGATTTCGGTGCAGGTCAGCGACGGGCAACAGGTGGTTGCCGGGCAATTATTGGCCATCGTGGAAGCAATGAAAATGGAGCATCAGCTACTGGCACCGGCCGATGGCATCGTGCGCCTGGCAGCGCTGAACCCGGGAGACACCGTCAAGGCCAAGCAGGTCATCGCCACCGTAGAACCATTAGATGTCGAAGCAGAGGAGCAACCGGCATGAGCGGGCAGCGGATTGAACAGCGCGGACTGTATTTTGACGAACTGGTACTCGGTGCCACCTACGCCCACAAGCCCGGGCGCACGCTGAGCGAAGCGGATAATATCGCCTTCACCACCATGACCATGAACAACCAGGGACTGCACCTTGATGCCGCGTGGGCTGCCACCCAGCCCTTCGGCAAGCCGCTGATTAATTCATTGCTGACCCTGAGCACGATGATCGGCCAGTCGGTGGCGCAGCTGACCGAAGGCACCATCATCGGCCAGCTGGGCATCAACGACGTGCGCTTCCCTCATCCGATGTTCCACGGGGACACCCTGTACACCGAAACCGAAATCACCGAGCTGCGCCCCTCCAAGTCACGCCCTGGCCAGGGGCTGGCCTCGATGACGCACACCGGACGGAACCAGCATGGCCAGATCGTTGCCACGGCCACCCGAACCTGCCTGATGTGGACCCAGCAAGCCCATGAGGCATCCAAGAAGGCGGCCGGCGATGAGTGAATTCATGATGGGCCCTGCCATCCTCTTCTGCCCGGGCGACCGGCCCGAGCGCTACGCCAAGGCAGCCAGCCGCGCCGACGCGGTGATCATCGATCTGGAAGATGCCGTTGCCCAAGACAACAAGGACGCCGCTCGACGCGCCCTGCGCGAGAGCGATCTGGACCCGGACCGCACCATCGTGCGCGTCAACCCGGTTGATACCGAGCACTTCGCCCATGATCTCGACGCGCTGAAGAGCACCAGGTACACCACCGTGATGCTGCCCAAGGCGCAATCAGCGGCCGAGCCGGCCCAGCTGGCGGACTATGCAGTGGTGGCCCTGTGCGAAACGGCGGCCGGAGTTGCCAACGCGGCGCAGATTGCGGCCGCCCCCAATGTGCTGGCCTTGATGTGGGGCGCCGAGGATCTGATTGCCTCGCTGGGCGGAACCTCATCGCGCCATGATGATGGCGGTTATCGCCAGGTGGCAAGCTTTGCGCGTTCCCAGGTGCTGATCCATGCGTCCGCGCAGGGCAAGGCCGCCATTGATTCGGTCTACCTGGACATCCCGGACACCCAAGGACTGTTCCTCGAAGCCCAGGATGCCAAAGCCTCCGGATTCGCGGCCAAGGCGTCGATCCATCCCAGCCAGATGCAGATTATTCGCCAGGCCTACGCGCCAACGCCGGCCGAAGTAGCATTGGCCGAACGGATTCTCACCGAGGCCAAAACCCATCCGGGCGTTTTCTCTCTGGACGGGAAAATGGTGGATGAGCCCCTGCTCCGCCAAGCTCGGGCGACCCTTGCCAGCGCCGCGAGGCTGGGCTGAGCGTCGCAGGCTGTCATCAACTAGGCTCCTGACCTGCACCCGGGTGATGCTTAGTTCATGAGCGACCTGCCACCCTCCACAGCATCTGAAGAGTCGAGCCGTCCACCTCGACTGCATCGCGCGTGGCTTGTCGCGCTCGTCACCACCCTGGCATTGGTGGCTGCCGCTGCGTTCCGTTCCACCACCGGCGCGTTTTTCGAGCCCCTGGAGTCGGAATTCGGCTGGCAACGTTCACAGCTATCCACCGCGGTGACCATCAATCTGGTGGTCTACGGATTAGCGGCCCCATTTGCAGCAACTCTGCTTGAACGGTATTCGATGCGCAAGGTCGCCATGGCCGCGCTGGCCCTGGTAGCCGCCGGCGCCGGGCTCTCGGTATTCATTAACCACTACTGGCAATTGTGGCTGCTCTGGGGACTGCTGGTCGGATTAGGCACCGGAGCCATGGCCTTGGTTTTCGGCTCCGTGGTGGCCAACCGCTGGTTCAGCCAACGCCGAGGACTGGTGATGGGGTTGTTCTCCGGAGCCAACGCGGCCGGCCAGCTGATTTTCCTGCCGTCCATCGTGGCCATTATCGAGAATGCTTCATGGCGTATTGCTGCCCTGGTAGTCACTGCCTTCGCACTCTTGATCATTCCGCTGTTGCGGTGGCCCTTCGCCAATACGCCTGCCGAGGTGGGCCTGCTCCCCTATGGCGCAACCGAGCCGGCGGCTGAGGTGCCCAAGCCCGAGGGCTCCATGGCGGCGGCAACCCTGCGCGTGCTGTTCTCCTCGGCTCGTTACCCGGCGTTTTGGGTGCTGGCCATGACTTTTTGGATCTGCGGCTGGTCCACCAACGGGTTGGTCCAAACCCACTTCATCCCGGCAGCGCACGATCACGGCATGCCCGCCACCACGGCTTCGGGCCTGCTGGCACTGATCGGCATTTTCGATATTCTCGGCACGGTGTTCTCTGGCTGGCTCACCGACCGTGTGCGCCCTTGGCTGCTGCTGGCCGTCTACTACTTCCTGCGTGGACTGTCATTGCTGTTCCTGCACACACTCATGGGTCCGAGCGTCCAGCCGATGCTCTGGATTTTCATCATCTTCTACGGCCTGGATTGGGTGGCCACAGTTCCACCCACCGTGGCACTGTGTCGCCAGTACTTTGGACCGGTCAAGGCGACCGTGGTCTTCGGCTGGGTTTTCGCCTTCCACATGGTTGGCGCCGGCGCGGGGTCCCTCACTGCGGGCTTGTCCCGCGAAAGCACCGGAAGCTATTTAACTGCGTGGATCACCGCTGCGGTGCTGTGCTTTGCCGCGGCGGCCAGCTTGTTGCTGATGCCGCGCATGCGCCAGGCAGTCCAGCCACCGGTAATCGAGCCGATCCCTTCTTAGGGCAAATTCCAAAGGCACCTCGGTGCCTGGTCGTGCATAACTTATGGGAGTAAAACATGTCAGGAAGAACCAAGCCAGGATTCGATACGTTGGTATGCTTTTGGTGCTCGATAATCCTGTGGCTTGCAGGGATTCTGACCCTCACTATGGGGACCTTGTTCAACATCAATGGAGCCATGGGCGTCAATATCTTGGGATTAACGATTGTCCAGATGATCGGGATCGGGTGCTTTGCTGGAGCCGCAATTTTTGGCGTGGTCGTAGTCCACAAGGTCATCGCCATGCTGATCTATCTGGTCCATCACCAGCGCTAATCGCTCATCCGGCAGCGCATTCTTCGGCCTTCTAGAATGGCGCTGCACTTCGTACGAGCTGCACTCCAAGATCCACAGCTCCGCGCATCGCGACTTCAGCGCCCAGAGTCGAAGCCGTCAGTTGAACGCAGGTCAGTTCAGGCTCCTGAGCGAGTTCGCGTTGGGCGATCACAACCACCGGTTCCAGTATTTCTGCCATCGCGCCTGAAAGAACTACACGTTCCAAGCCGAGAAAACCCGAAATGACTGCACTGATCCTGGCCAGCCGGTCACCCAGCGACTCCAGGATTTCCTGAGCTAATCGATCATGCCCAACCGCTGCTTGGAAGACGTCTTCCGCGCGCAACGCATCCGCCGCCAATTCCGCCAAGCTGCTTTTGGCCCCTTGCGACAAAGCCGTTTTAGCCTGCTCGCGTGCGAGATATCCAAGGCCATGAGCGTTTCCCACACCGGCGACATGCGAAAGGAATCGCATTTCTCCAGCCAAGCCCTTGTCGCCGCGCAGCAAGTGGTTATCTACCACTACGCCCGCGCCGATACGCTCACCAACCATCAGCGAGGCGAACGAACCAACGGTGCCATCTTCCATTTCGGCAATGGCCGCCAGGTTCGCGTCATTTTCAACCCTCAGCAGGTAGGTGTATTCGCCGAGGACGGCTTTCCAGTCTGGGTTCATATTGACCCAAAAGCCATTGTCATCATCTGGCGACATTCCATCGGCATCGACGGGCGCGGGAACACCAATCACGATGGCTGCAAGCTTTCGGATTTTGAATTCCGCCAACACGTCCGTCAGCAGTTTTTCGGTGACGCGCACTCGATGTTCGCCTGTCGCAAGCGGGTCTACCTTGGCTTCGCAATGTGATTTTTGTGTCCCTCGTACATCGCTGAGTGTCAAGCTGATGCGGTGTTGCCCTGCGTCAATTCCCACAATGAATCGATGAGCCAGGTTCAGTTCATAGCGCAGCGCCGGACGCCCCTTGGAGTAGGCACCGGCAGCTCTGGTGTCCTTTGCTTCGACAAGCCAGCCGGATTCCACCAGTTCTTTCGCCTGGTTGAGCACCGTCGCGCGAGTCAGTCCAGTTAGGGAAATGAGTTCGCTAGCGGTCACCGCTTCGCGCCCCCACGCGGCATCCAGCACACGTTGGGTATTCAGCCTCCGCAGTGCTGTAGCACTGTCCAAGGACCCGGGTTCCGGCGCTTCAATATTTTTCACTGAACTCACGTTCAAAGTATAGACGCGACTTTATTGAGATGCTAAATTTACTTCGGATATAAAGTGACCCACTTCACTTCATCACTGGAGATGCACATGAATTTTGGATCAGAAGCCTTGTCGAGGCCCTTGAAACGGCGGTCTTTCATCGCCTCGATGCTGGCAACCGGAACACTGACTTTGACCAGCTGCGGCACGGATGATCCCCGAGCCAGCATTCGGTTCAACCAGTCCAAGCCAGAAGTGGTCCCCTACTTTCGAGACTTGCTGAGTCAGTTCAATTCCTCTCAGAGAACAGTGAACGCGACTCATGAAGTGACTGCGGGATTGTCGGCAGCCTTTGCACGCAACGATCCACCAGATTTGGGATGCCTGAATTACAACTTCGAAATGGCGCGATTCCAAGAGCGCGGAGCGCTTTCAGATCTGTCAGACCTACCTCAGCAGAAGATGAACGCGCCCTTTATCAAGCAGTTGCTGGATCTCTACCCGGATTACCCCGGCAGAACATCGGTGCTACCGTACTCCATGATGGGTGCATCTGTCCTGTATAACAAAGACATTTTCGAAAAGCACAGTCTCTCCATCCCGACTCGATATTCAGAATTGCTGGATCTGTGCGGTGAGCTGTCCGACTTGGGCATCACACCGATCTACTCCACATTCAAAGATGCTTGGACAGTTTCGCAGGGCTTGGCTGACTACTGCGTGGGCGGGGCCATTGAAATCAACCAGCACTTTGCCGACCTGCGCGAACTCGGCTCCGACTTCACACCTGACTCCGCCGTCACTTTCTCGAAAGCATTCACTGATCCACTACTCAGAATGCAGGAACTGGCAAAATTCTCCAACAAGGACGCAGCCAATCGCGGCTACGGAGATGGCAACCTTGCCTTCGCCAATGGTCAGGCAGCCATGTACCTCCAAGGTCCCTGGGCCCTGCCCGAAATCGCCAAAACGAACCCTGATGCAAACATCGGCACTTTTCCACTTCCGATGACCGAAGACCCTGAAGACCTGAAAATCAGGGTCAATCTAGATCTGGCGCTATGGATCCCCGAACAATCCGACCACAAGGCTGAAGCACGTGAACTGCTCGCCTTCCTCTGCCAACCCGAACTTCAAGACGCCTACAACGAATCAGCCCTCGGTTTTGGGGTTCGTTCAGATTCGCCACCGACCAAGGACCCGCGCCTGAAACAGATGCAGCCATACATCGATAACGGACGCATCTATCAAGGAGTTTCGACAGCGATTCCTCGAACCATCCCCTTCGAGAACTACATGCAAGGGCTGGTAACAGGTGGCAGCGTAGAGCAAACCCTAGCAACCCTAGACGCGGACTGGGCCCGGCTAGCCCAACGCAGTTAGCCAGCCCAGGAGATCATCATGACATTAACCTCACCAGCAAAACCTCGTAGCGATAGCAAGCGTCCACTGCCGACCCCACCTGCAAAACGACGCAGATTCGAGGCTACCTACCTTGGCTTCCTCGTCCCGGCTTTGATTTGCTTCACGATCGCCATTACAGTTCCCGCGGCCATGGGCATTTTCTTCAGCTTCACAGACTCCGTTGGGTTTGGAGATTACAACCTCATCGGTTTAGCCAATTACGCGGCTTTGTTCACCGATCCTGCGATTATTGGCGCCTACAGCTTCACGATCGGTTTCGCGTTAGTCACTGTGCTTCTGACGAATGCCCTGGCATTCTTGCTGGCAGTTGGACTTACCGCCCAAATCCGTGCCAGGGTCGCTTTGCGAACCATTTTTGTGATGCCAATGGTGATTTCAGGAATCGTGATCGCGTATGTTTTCAATTTCCTGTTTTCGAACACCTTGCCCACTGTAGGCGAGTATTTCGGTATCGAATTCCTGAAATCATCGCTGCTGTCCAACCCGGATCTCGCATGGCTGTCGATCGTCATCGTCAGCGCCTGGCAGGCGATCCCCTCCGCAATGCTCATCTATATTGCAGGGCTCATGGCGATCCCCTACGACTTGTACGAAGCCTCATCCCTCGACGGAGCCAGCGCCCTTGGACAACTCGTCCACGTCACCCTGCCGCTGATGATTGGCTACATCGGGATCAACATAATCATCGGTTTCAAGAACTTCTTGGGCGCCTACGATGTCATTGTCGGCTTGACCAACGGCGGCCCCGGAGTGAAAACCCGTTCAATAGCCATGACGATCTTCACCGGCTTTGAACGTGGCGACTATGCGTATCAGATGGCCAATGCGACAGTCTTCTTCATTATTTCGCTGATCATCGCGCTCTTGCAGCTGCGCCTAACGAACAGGGGACAAGTAAAATGAGCCTCACTTTACAACAACGACTCAACAAACGATCCCGCTCACGCGTCGGACGTGAACGTACCAATTGGTGGGCCACTGGCCTATTGGGCATATGTGCGCTGGCAGTTTTGGTTCCCCTGTTCGTTACCGTTTCGATGGCATTCAAATCCGCCAAGCAGGCTGTGGACGGCAAAGCGTTCTCACTTCCAAACCCCCTCTCGATCGAAGGGTTCACCGAAGCCTGGGAACTGGTCAATTTTCCGAGGGCATTCACCATCTCGCTCTTGATCACTCTCGTAGCAGTCGTCGGAGCGGTGCTCGTTGCGTCGATGGCTTCCTATGCAATCCACCGGAACTGGGGCAAGCGGTTCTACCGCTTTAGCTTCTACTACCTCTTGGGAGCCATGTTCCTACCGTTCCCGGTCCTGGCACTGTCCCAGGTCAAACTCACCGGACTCTTCGGCCTGGATAATCCTGCAGGCGTCGCCATCCTCCATGTCATGTTCGGCTTGTCGTTCAATGTCCTGCTATTCACTTCTTTCCTACGAGGCCTACCCGGCGAATTGGAAGAAAGCGCTCGCATCGATGGGGCAAGCAACTGGACCACATATTGGAGAATCATTTTCCCGCTCTTGGCACCAATGAGCGCCACTGTAGCGATCTTCGCGTTCCTCGGGTCATGGAACGACTTCATGATGCCGTCACTGATTATCGCGGAGCAGGCAGATCAGACTCTCCCTGTGGTACAGCAGCTGTTCCAAACCCAATTTTCGAATAACTACCATGTCTCCTTCGCCTCCTATCTGATGGCGATGGCGCCCAGCGTCGTGGCCTATCTCTTCACCCAACGCTGGGTGATGTCGGGATTGACTCAAGGTGCCGTCAAATCCTGATCCCATCACTCCGCTCGACTTGCCCACCCTCAAAAACACACCGTTGAAAGGAACACCATGACTCTTCAAGACACTACCCCCGACACCCTGAAATCCGAGGATGCGTCCTGGTGGCGCCAGGCCGCGGTCTACCAGATCTACCCGCGCAGCTTTGCCGACTCCAATGCCGACGGGCTAGGCGATTTGCAAGGTATCGCTTCACGAGTCGAATACCTCAAGGCTCTGGGTGTCGATGCGGTCTGGTTGTCGCCGTTCTACCCATCGGCCCTAGCCGACGGTGGATACGATGTTGATGACTACCGCAATGTAGACCCGCGATTAGGCACTCTAGAAGACTTCGACAAGATGACTACAAAGCTGCATCAGGCAGGTATCAAAGTCATCGTTGACATCGTCCCCAACCACTCTTCAAATCTCCATGAATGGTTCCAAGCCGCGCTGGCAGCACCCAAGGGCTCAGCGGAACGCGAGCGCTATATCTTCCGGGACGGATCAGGCGCCAACGGAGAACTGCCTCCCTCAGACTGGGAGTCGATCTTCGGCGGACCGGCATGGGAAGCAGTCGGTGACGGCCAGTGGTACCTTCATCTCTTCGCCAAGGAACAGCCCGATTTCAATTGGGCCAACAGCGAGGTCCGCGAGGATTTCCTCAAGACGTTGCGATTCTGGTCCGACCGAGGAGTCGATGGCTTCCGTGTGGACGTGGCCCATGCCTTGGCTAAGGACATTCCACTGACCGGCCTGCCTACCAAAGCGGAACTGGATGCCCACCCATGGGACGGCTCGCACCCAATCTGGGACCGCGATGAAGTGCATGAAATTTACGCTCAATGGCGTGAAGTCTTTAACGAATACGATCCACCACGCATCGCGGTAGCCGAAGCATGGACCAATTCAGATCGTCGGCCTGCCTACGCTCGTTCCACTGGACTGGGCCAGGCATTCAACTTCGACTTGTTGCAAGCAGATTTTGACGCAGCAGCCTTCAGGAAGATCATCTCTTTCAACCTCGAGCAGGCGAAGATCGCGGGCTCGTCAACCACCTGGGTCTACTCCAATCACGATGTTGTACGCCACGCCACCCGCTATGCACTCCCCTTGGCGGGAGATCCCGATGCGGCGAAGAAGTGGCTGCTGCACGGCGCAGATCCGTCGGTGCTGAATGAGGAACTTGGCCTTCAGCGTGCGCGGGCCGCGACACTGTTGGAGTTGGCATTGCCCGGATGCGCGTACCTGTATCAGGGCGAAGAACTAGGGTTGCCAGAAGTCAGCGAGATCGCCGACGACCAGCGACAAGACCCTGCCTTCTTCAAGAACAAGGGCGTCGAGGTGGGCCGCGACGGTTGCCGCGTTCCGATCCCGTGGACGACAGACGGGCCGTCTTTTGGCTTCGGCGAAGCAGAACCCCACCTGCCGCAGCCTGAGGATTTTGGATCCCTGAGTGTTGCAGCACAGGAAGGGAACGAGGAGTCGACGTTGGAGCTCTATCGCCAGGCACTGGCTCTTCGCAAGGAACTGCAAAGCGAAGAATCACTCGAATGGCTGGATTCTGCCGAGGGCATGCTTGCCTTTTCCCGACCAAATGGCTGGATCAGCGTCACCAACTTCAGCGCTGAACCACAGCTACTTCCCGAGGGCACATTGCTGCTGTCCAGCGCGCCATTGGATGATGCCGGTCGGCTGCCGGCAGCCACAACGGCATGGTTGCGCGGCAATTAGCCTGAGATAGCAAAAAAGCTTCGTCACCGCTGATCTTTCGCGATCCGCGGTGACGAAGTTTTTTCTTTGCCCGCCGCTTTAGGCGACAACAACATCCTTGGAAGGAACGTGCAGTTTCTTGTTGCCGTAGTGAACGGCGAAGAACCAGGCCACACCGGTGACAACGTGGATAACGCTCAGGGTCACGCCGGTTGCCACATCGGATGCGGTCATGATTGGGGAAATCATCGATACAACAGCGATGATCAGGCCGATCCACTGAGCGACCTTGACGAAGCCCTTCTTAGCACGGCCGATCAGGAAGACAACCAAGCCCAGCACCAGCAGTGGCAGCCAGGTGAACTGAAGGATGTTGTCGAAGCCGACAACCTTTTCAGGGTTGGAGCCGACCCTCATCGAAGCGCCCGAGGCGATGCCGATGAAGAAGATGATGACGTTGAGGTAGCCGGCGCCCAGTGCGGCGATGACGACCTGAATGAAATTGAATGGGCTATTTGGTTGTCCCTGAGCAGTCATGGTGTTCCTCAAAATTGTTGAAAGTCCTCAACAATTCTAATTTCGCACCCCAGTGCCTTGGCTCTCATCATCGCGTGAGATCCGCGACACTTAGCGTAGCTATCTATCGAGGTGAGCCTAGGCAGCCTGGCACCCGGCGAAAACTCCCGGTTCAATTAGGCGAAACCGGAGTAGAATGGAGATGGAGTTTACTTCCACTTATGTACCTCTCTAGAGGTTTCCTCCTTCCGGCGTAGAGCTCTTGTGCTGTCCCTGGATTTCCAGGACGGCGTTCAGATTAACGCAGCAGTGTTGAACCGGAAAACATTCTTCTGGGCGGCTGGCATTATCAGCCTTATCCCTCTCAAGCTACTGATCCGCGGATTCTTGCCCGAACACCTTCGCCGCTTTTGCACCGCGGACAGTAAAGCCTGCTTAACTGGCACCTGTTTTTCCACGTTGCACACGCTGTCTCCCGTAGCTGAATATCGGTGGCTGACGTCTCGCCACCGTGACATGGCATCCACAGCAATTCACTCAGCCTGCGACTCTCGCAGCAATAACGGCCAAGATGCATTGGAGACCCGGTCATGGACAAGCCCATCAGTTGCCCAAGGTGTTACCGAAACACCTTGGTCGAAACCGAAACCCGTCGATATATCGATGAACAAAACCAGCTCAAGAGATGGGACAACGAAGGCGGCCACGATGCAGGACTACGGCAAGACACCCAAATGACCATGCGCGAGGTGGTCTGGACTTGCACTTCCTGTGGCTGGAACAAGGTCGCTTATAGCTCCCAAGAGCCGATTCTCGGGCCCGAACGACGCATTGAAAAGTTCATCCAAGCCAAACAACGGCCGCTTTCCACACCCACGCAGCAGACACAAGAGACCGGCCGACACTCGTAAACGCTGAAAGGCATCAATCATGAACTCCATAACAAGGCCAACCAACGCCGAACGAGAATCACTGAGACTAGGGACGGTGCTGCTGGACAGCCTTCCAAGCAATTTGCTCACCGACCAGGCACCAGAAAAATATCTGGTTGCCGTGGTCTTTAATCGACGCGCTGAGCCCGAGGAAGTCGACTTCCTCACCGGCACCGGGGTCAGCGATCGCTTGCGCTCTGCCGGATATCCCGATGTTGAACTGAATGTGGTCAACCGGAGACTGGAAATTTCCAATACAACCCTCGAAGAACTCCGCGATGGCCTATCTGTGGCCATCGCGCAGGAACTATCTGGTGTTGAACAGGAATTCGAACGTGAACGTGTCGCTCGGAACGCGCAATTCCGAAAAGACGTCGATGCGGAAACCAAGCGTGCTGAGGCAGTTCAATTGCTGGCCCAATCCATCACTTTTGATCCTGCCAGAGTTGAAACACTGATCTAAAGACCGCAGGCCCAGCATCCTCCAAAGAATGCTGGGCCTGCAGAATGCGCAGTGGTTACTTCGAGGCTCCGATGGCCCACACGCGCGGCAGTTCGGTGCCGTTGACCGCAAGGTCGCCAATCAAGCGCGCCTTGAACACCCACGGGTTGTGATTGCCAGCGGTACGGGCATTGCGCCAGTGCCGGTCCAGGTTCTTCGAAACACTGGTGGCCGAAGCCGCCAACGCATCAAAGGCGTGGGTAATGGCGTTGAGCACCAATGGGGTGAGCACTACCTGCGCCTGGGCGCTGGCCAGCTCGGCGGCATCGTTGGCTGCTTCGTCTTCTTCCGCCGAAATCTCCCCAGCTTGCAGAGCCAGCGCAGTTTCATAGGCGCCTTCAAGGGCCTGCGACACACGCTCAACGGTTCCGGCCGCCGCAAAAGCCGCCGCCGAAACCTCGCCAATCACCTGCAGCAACTGCGGATCTTCGGCAGCTACATTGGCCGCCGCGTGGCTGAAGGTCCGCTTGCGGGCCTTCAGCTCTGCAGCGAAGTCGCGTTCGGCAGCCTTGGCCGAACCAGCCAGAACTGCCAGCAGCACCTGCTGATAAAACGCGGTCTGGTACTTGAAGCGGGTATCGAAGTCGATCAAGTCCTCTTCGGCCACAATCGCATCGGTGAACGTCGAGGTGCCGGTGCCGGTGGTGCGCTGGCCGAAGCCGTCCCAGTCATCGGCCAGTTCCACGCCAGGCTGGTGGCGGTTGACCGCGGCGATCACGCGCTTGCCGGTATCGGTGCGCTCTGCGTAGGTATCCAGCCAGTCGGCAAAGATGGAACCGGTGGAGTAGTACTTGGTGCCGTTGATCCGGAACCCGCCCTCGCCATCCGGGGTGACCTTGGTGATCACGTCGCCGACCTTCACCGTTCCGACCTCGGTCCAGGAGTTGCCCACCAGCTCGCCGTCCACGAAGCGCGCCAGCCACTTATCCCGACCCGCTCCAGGGGCAGCGATCAGCCGGTCTTCGACAAAGGCGAAGTGGGCGCGCAAAGCCTGGGCGATATTCGAGTCGGCCGCTGCCAAGTCCACGAAGAGCTCAAAGAGCTCCGGCAAGGTAGCGCCCGCGCCGCCGTGGGAAACAGGCACGCGAACCGCGCCGAAACCGGCTGCGGCAAGGTCGGCGATCTGCTGGTAGGGCAGTTCGCCGCTGCGGTCGCGTTCGGCAGCGCCCGCGGCGATCTGTTCAAAGAGCGGCGCGAAGCGGGCTTTGAGCTTGCTCAGCCGATTTCCGGTAGTCAATACAGTCATCTCAGGATCCTGTCCGTAGAAAGTTCTTAGGTGTAAAGCGATAGCGGCTGGGATTCCCCGCGCAGGAAGTAGGCGCCGACTTCGATCTTCTTGTAGTCCACCGGGTCATGCAGGGAGTGGGTGCGCACATTGCGCCAGAACAGATCCAGGCCCACCGAATTGGCGGTGGAGGATGATCCGGTCACTTCGAAAATCCGGTTGGCCACCTCGACCCCAACCTCGGTGGAGACCACTTTGGCTTCTGCGATGTCCACGGCGAGCGCCGCGCGCTCGGGCTGGGTGACATCCCCGCTCTTGGCCAGCAGCGAATCAAATTTGCGGCCGAGCTTCTCGGTCAACGCCGCCACAGCTGCGGTGCGTGCCTTGAGCTCGCCCACGGTGCGCTGGAAGATCAGATCCTGCGAGTAGGTCTCGGCCTGCGAGAACAGCCAGGCGTTCTTGCGGCCAAGCAGAATCTGCTTGCCACGGGCCAAGGCGCCCTGGGCAATGCCCAGATAGAAGTTGGCAAACGCCAGCTGGATGCCCGGGGTCAACAGGGTCGATACTGGTTCTTCGGTGACCTCGCCGAGCAGATCCTGCGCGTCAATACGCACGTTGTGGTACTTCAGAGAGTTCGACGCGCTCAGTCGCTGGCCAAGGTAGTCCCAGTCATCGACGATTTCCAGGCCTTCACGGTCACGTGGAATGACAAAGGCCAGGACCTGGCCTTGGCGTTCACCCTCGGTGACTTCGGCATTGATCACAATCACTTCGCCCACGCCGGAGCCCGTGGAGAAACGCTTGGCGCCGTTGAGCCGGAATCCATCGCCCTCCGGAACCAGGGTCAGCGTCGGGTCGACCGGGTTGACCGAGTCGCCCCAGAGCCAGCCGCCCTCCACGGTGCGCTGCCACCATTCGGCTTGGGTTTCCGGTGCGCCGTAAAAAGCGATGCCCGACTGGTTCACGTAGTGGTAGGCCAGCAGCTGGGAAATAGAGCCATCGGCTGCAGCCAGAATGCGGACCACTTCAAAAGCGGTTTCCCAGTGGGCTCCTGCTCCCCCGAATTGCGCTGGAACCAGCAGGTTCAGCAGGCCTGCCTCGCGAAGCAGCTGGACTTCGGCGAAAGGCTGCGCATTTTTGCGGTCGCGTTCCAGGGCGTCGGCGGCCAGCTGGTCGGCGACTTTCCGGGCTGTCTCGCGCCATTGGGCGAGTTCGGCTTCATCGGCGGTGCCGGTGTATGGTACACGCGGCAGCTGGGTGCTCAGTACGGTCATCTTCGTTCTCCTCATGTTCATGGATTCCGAAGGATGCAGAAAGATTCTGCGAATCCATCGAACCTGGCGTTAGCACTCTCTGCAGGAAGCAGACTTGCTGCGGCGTCGCGGAGCCAGGTCTCTCAGCCGCTCTGGATGGTTTGTCCTACCAGTGAAACATCGAGGCTCACCAGTTGGTAGGCACGACGTCATAGGGCGGAACATCGTCATGGATCGTCATTTTTGCGGCCCTCAAAGCCGCGAAAAACGCCGTCACATTTCCTCATATGTCACTGCGCGCCCAGTACCGCTTCCGGGGTTTGGCTTGCCTTCGTATCGGCCGCCGAGGCCTTGCCCGCATAAGCTCCGCGGTAGGCAGCTGCCGGGTGGTGTTCAGCCACCCTCGTGGTGCCAGGCTCGGTCAGATATTCGCGCAGGGTATTGCCTTCGTACCTTGCCCAGGTCCGCCCGCGCTTGCGCAGCTCCGGGACCACCAGATCGGTGAACTGCTCGAAGGAACCGGGAGTGATGGCATAGGCCAGGTTGATCCCGTCCAGCCCGGACTCATCAACCCAGCGCTCGATTTCATCGGCCACGGTTTCCGCTGAGCCAACGAGCACCGGCCCGATGCCGCCCACTTTGAGGTAGTCGGCAATGGTGTTCGGGGTCCACTTCTGCTGAGGGTTCGCGGTAGTGAAAATCGACACCGCGGAGCGGGCCGCATTGGTTTCCAGGTACTGCAGTTCCTCATCCGGCGCGTACTGGCTCAGGTCCAAGCCCGACCAGCCGCCGTAGAAGGTCATGGCGCCCTCGCGTGAAGCGTAGGACTGGTATTCACGGTAGAGCTTCTCGGCTTGGGCATCGGAGTCGGCCACCACGGTAGTCATCAGCGCGTAGATCTTGGCCGCATCCCGGGGCCTGCCGACCAGTTCGAATTCATCGCGGATCGCGTCGGTCTGTCGACGGGTGACCGCGGTGTTGATCGAGTTCAGGAAGATGCCTTCTGCGTGCTGGGCGCCGAAGCGCCGGCCGCGGGAGGAGGCACCGGCTTGGAAGATCGCCGGGGTGCGCTGGATGGAGGGCTCAGAGAGGTGGATGCCGGGCACGTCGAAGTACTCGCCGTGGTGGTTGATCGGGTGCACCTTGGAAGGGTCGGTGTAGACACCGCGTTCGCGGTCCTTGAGCACCGCGCCTTCCTCCCAGGATCCTTCCCAGAGCTTGTAAACCACGTCCATGAATTCATCGGCGATGTCATAGCGGGCATCGTGATCCAGCTGCCGGGTCATGCCCAGGTTGCGGGCCGCCGACTCCAGGTAGCTGGTCACCACATTCCATCCGATGCGCCCGCGGGTGAGGTGATCCAGCGAGGAGAACTTCCGGGCCAACGCGTAGGGCTGTTCGTAGGTCAGCGCGCTGGTCACCGCGAAGCCGAGATTTTTCGTGGCCGCGGCCATGGCGGAAACCTGCATGAACGGATCATTCAGCGGCACCTGGTCGGCGTCGAGCAGCGCTGGCCCGCTGGAGTTCTGGTACACGTCATAGATGCCCAGCACATCGGCGAGGAACAAAGCGTCGAATCCACCGCGCTCCAGGGTCTTGGCCAGATCAACCCAGTATTCAAGGGTGTTGTACTCATCGGCCCTATTCTGCGGATGCCGCCAGAGCCCCGGGCTTTGATGGCTGACGCAGGTCATGTCAAAGGCGTTCAGGTGGATGCGCTTGCTCATTAGTTGCTTCTTCCCTTTGCGGTGGTGGTCAGTGCTTGGCGCTTTGCCGTGCGCAGTAGCGCGAAAATGCCGGTTGCCGATTGGCCCTTGGACTGCCCGAGCACCACGGCGGCGAGCAGGATCGCCAGCAGCACCAGGCCGCGAGCCAGGTCCTGCCAGAAGAAGGACAGGCCGATCAGGTTCAGCCCGTTATCCAGCAGGCCGAAGATCACCACGCCGATCAGCGTTCCGCCCACGGACACCCGTCCGTAGCGGCTGATGGTTGCCCCGATGAAGACCGCTCCGATGGCATCCATCAGGTAGGCCTGGCCGCTGCCCGGAACATAGCCGTTGGAGCGTGCGGCCAGCACCACTCCGGCGAATCCGGCGATGACCGCGCACAGCAGGTACGCGCTGGCAATCAGCGTATTGATCCGCAGGCCCGAGATCTTCGCCGCGCTGGGCTGTTCGCCGGCCATGGTCAGCTTGCGCCCATAACGGGTGATGCCAAGAAGCAGAGCCACTACCACGGCAATGGATACCGCGTTGATGATGGCGGCATCGATGTCCAGGAAGTAGCCGCGCCCGATCACGGCAAAACCATCGGGCACCAGTGGCGCTGAAAGGTAGATCGGCGCGCCGCCGCTGGTCAGCAGCTGCTGCACGCTGGTGCCGACAAACCAGACACTCAAGGTGGCCAGAAAGGCAGGGATCCGCAGAACCACGATCAACAGCGCATTCACCAGCCCCACGACCAGGGCGAAAAGCAATCCACCGGCCACAGCCACCCACGCACGATACCCGTCGTGGATCAGCCAGGCGCTGGCCAAGGCACCCAAGTCGAGGGCCACGCCAATCGACAGGTCAATGCCGCCGGCCCGCACCACCAGGGTCAGGCCAATGGCAACCAACGCCAGGAGCGCTACCTGCCCCAGGATTCCCACGAGGTTTCCCGCCGTGAAGAACACCGGGCTGAGCACCGAGAACACCATGAGGATCAGGGCCAGGGTTCCAGGAGCCACCAACCGCGATGCCTGGAAGGAGCCGCGCTTTTTGGCGCTTCCGGTGGTTGGGGATTCAGGGGTCGGCGCCGAGGGCGCGGCAAGAGTTTGAGCGGTACTCATCGGTTCTTCCTTCCGCGCAGGGTCACGCTGGCCAGAACCAGCAAGATCAGCAGGCCCTTGGCTGCGCCCACCCACTGGCTGGCAACGCCGAGCAGGGTCAGCCCGTTATCCAGGGCGGCGACGAACACTGCGGCCAGTACGGTGCCGACAACGCTGACCAGTCGCCGGCGGGAGAAGATCATGGACATATAGGCCACCAGGATGATGTCCAGCAGGATCTGCGTTCCGATGCCGGGAACCGCAGCCGAGAGCCTTGCCACCAAGAGCGTCCCAGCCAGGCCCGCCAAGGCCGAACTGAGCACATAGCTGGCCAGCCGGTATTTGCGGGGATCCAGCCCGGCCACCTGGGCGGCGGTAGGGTTCTGGCCGACAGCATAGGAATTCACACCCCAGCTGGTCTTGCCATAAACCCACCAGCCGGCGGCCCCGATGATGATCAGCAGCCAGGCCGCCAGCGGGATCCCGAGGAAAACACTGCCCCGGGCAGCCTCGAAGAAGCCGCCGGACACGGCGATCTTCAGGTTCTGACTGAAGACCAGTTCCAGCGAAGCGGCCACGCCCATGGTGGCCAAGGTTGCCAGCAGCGGGCGCAGGCCCAGGGTCACCGAGATCCCGTTGATCACGCCGATCGCGGTAGCCACCAGCACTCCGTAGAGCACCGCAAGCAACCCCGGAGTGCCGGTGGCGGCAGCCAGCGCGGTCACGGTGCCGGAGAGTCCTGCCACCGCGCCGGTGGACAGGTCGATGCCGCCGTTCAGGACATCATCGCCGCCAGCGATGATCACGATCGCGAGGCCCACCCCGGCAATGCCGAAGACCGAAGCCTGGGTCAAGATGGTGGCGATATTCGATGCCGTCAGGAAAAATGGCGAGCCGAAAACGAAGAGCAGCAGTACCGCGGTGATGCCGGCATAGCCGATCCAGGCGGCCAGGCTCGGCTTCTTGCCGCGTGCGCTGCGCGCCGGTGCGTCGTTGACGGTGGCAATGGCGGTGCTCATGCGTTCACCTCTTCTCGTGGTGTTCCGGTTCCTTGGCCGCTGGAGGCCAATTGCAAGATTCGTTCGGTGGTCACTTCGGCGGAGGACAGCTCGGCGATGATCCGGCCCCGATAGAGGACCAGCACTCGATCGGCCAGCCCCGCTACTTCTTCCAGATCAACGCTGACCATCAATGCGGCCGCGCCGTCGTCGACCAGCTGGTTGATCTGCGCGTAGATATGCGCACGGCTTCCCACGTCCACACCCGAGGTGGGCTGGTCCAGCACCAGCACATCGGATCCCTTGGCCAGCCAGCGGGCCAGGACGGCTTTCTGCTGGTTGCCGCCGGAGAGGCCCGAAGCCACGGCTTCGGGATCAGCCGGGCGGATGTCCAGGCGCTGCACCAGTTCGCTGGCTGCCGCGCGCTCCTTGCGCGCGTCGAGCAGTCCCAGCCGGCGGCCGAGTTTGCGCAGGCTCGCGGCAGCGATATTCTCGCGCACGGTATTGCGCAGGAAGATGCCATCCTGATGCCGGTTCGAGGGGACGTAGGCGCCGGCGCGGGCGGCGAAGTCCGCGGCGGATTTCACCGGGTGGCCATGCAATAGCGCGGTTCCGGCGTGTGGTTGGTTCCCGGTCACCGCATCGGCGAGCACCTCGATCCCCGATCCCACCAGGCCGGTCACAGCCACGATTTCCCCGGGCGCCACCGAAAGATTGATGTCGCTCAGCTTCCCGGCGACCGACAGGTTCGAGAGCTCAAGGGCAGGCTCCCCCTGCTGTGCGGGTGCCTCGCGCTTCTGATGCGAGAACTCGTTGACCTGGTTTCCCAGCATCAGGCCAATGACATCCTCGATGCTGTCACCGGCGGCAAAACTGGCGTCGCCGGCATTCTTGCCATTGCGCAGCACGGTAATCCGGTCGGTAATCTGCTGCAGTTCCTGCAGATAGTGGGAGATGAAGATGATGCCCACTGAGCGATCACGCAGATGCCGGATCGTATCGAAGAGCTGTTCAACCTCATCATTGGCCAGCGGCGCGGTCGGCTCATCGAGGATCAGCACCTTGGGCTCTGCCAGCACGGCGCGGGCTATCTGGATCAGCTGCTGCTGGGCAACGCTCAGCTCGTCAACGAAGGCCGAGGCATCCAGCTCTTGGCCGGTGGTGCGCAGGATGTCGGCTCGGGCCGACTCTTGCACGGTGCGCTCATGGCGCCAGAGCCCGCGGCTCTTGCTCGTGCCCAGATACAGCTGCTCGGCTACGGTCAGGCGTCCGGCCAGATGGCGGTCCTGGTGGATTACCTCGATGCCTAGAGCTTCCGCGTCCGCGGGGCGGCGGATCTGCACCGCGTTGCCAGCCAGTTCGATCTGGCCGGTATCCAGGGTGTACAGGCCGGTGAGGATCTTGATCAGCGTGGACTTGCCGGCACCGTTTTCGCCGACTAAGCCCAGGACTTCGCCGGCCCGGAGCTGCAGGTGGACATCGTCGAGCACCTTCACGGCTCCGAAGGATTTGTTGATCCCGGCCATGCTCAGCAATGCATTAGATGCCGTTGTCATTGCGCACCTGATTCACGTTGTCCTTGTCGACAAAAATCGGCTCAGCATAGCTGGTGCTCGGAACCTTGTCGGTTTGCCCATCGAGGAACAGGGCGATGTTGGTGGCCGAGGTAGCCGCAATCTGCTTGGTGGGCTGGGCGACAGTGAACTGGTAGGAGCTCTGCGGGTCCGCGATCAGATCCAAGGCTCCGGGTTCCGCGTCGACGCCATAGAGCTTGATGTCATTATCGGTGGGGTCGATGGCCTGCGCCGCTCCGATCAGCGGCATGTCCCAGCACGACCAGATCGCGTCGACTTCGCCCTCGGGCAGCCTGCGCAGCTGATCCTGGATCTGGTTCTTGGCATCCTCGATGGTGCCCTCGTACTTGTCCTGGAGTTCAGGGGTGATCTTCTCGATATTCGGGTAGTCTTCGAGCACCAGGTTCAGGCTGTTGTAGCGAATTCGGCACGGCGTCACGCCGGGGAAGCCATTGAAGACCAGGATCTTGCCCTTGCCGTGCAGGTCTTCTGCCATGGTGCGGGCCAGCGTGGTGCCGACATTCCAGTTGTCGCTGGTGACGTTGTTCTTCGAGTATTCGCTCTGGAAGTCGATGGTGAACAGCGGGATCCCGGTGGCGTCCACCTTGGCCAGGGCAGGTGTGAGCGTCTGCGCATCACCCAGGATCACCACGATGGCGTCCGGCGACTGGGTAATCAGGTTTTCCACGTCGGAAACGTGCTTCTCATCCTTGGCTTCGGCCTGGGTAGCGACGACCTCGCCGCCGAGTTCCTTGATGCGTTCCTGGATCTGCTGGTAGACCACACGCGAGTAGTCGTGCAGGATATCCTTGGCCGCGATGCCGACCTTTTTGCCTTCAAGCGTAGGAACGTTCTCGAGCTTCTGCTCGGCTTGCGGGTTGCTGCTTTGCGCCGCGACCGGAGCGACTTCCGGGCGGGGTTCCTTCAACGAGCAACCCGCGAGCAGCGTGGTTGCCGCCAGGGCAACAACCATAAGCTTCAGGATGTTCGGGCGAGTGCGAGTCATGCCGTCCCTCTCTTAGACAGATAGAACCGAGGGATCCCGAACAGAAGTCCTTGCTTCTCGACCCGGGAGCTCCATCGAACCTGGCTTTAGCACTATCTGCAGGATGCAGACTTGCTGCGGCGTCGCGGAGCCAGGTCTCTCAGCCGCTCTGGATGGGTGTCATTCGAGTCAAACATCGATCCGCCAAGGTGGCTATTACAGCGTCATGGGAGGGAACACTGCGTCAGATCTCTTCACAAATCCGGGGTTTTCGACGGCTTGAAGCCCATTGGACGCTTGAAAAGCGCGTCATATGTCCGCATATTACGTTCTCTGGTTCGCAGTGTTCCTGTTGTTTGAACCGGATAAGTCCCGTATGGCTTGGGTCTAGAAAAATATCAAAATCATATAGACTGAATCTAAAGACACTAATCGATAGGACACGCGCGTGGACCTAACCAGCACATTGAGCCTGATGTTCGGGTTGCTAGTACTCACACTCACCGCGGGCATACTGGCTCGCATGGGAGCCCAAGGGCGCATACCGCGCAACAACAGCGTTGGCGTGAAGACCCGTCACACCCTGGCCAGCGATGAAGCCTGGCTGGCAGCGCACCGTGAAGCTGCGCCAATCCTTCAGATCTTTGGCATAACTGGCTGGCTGTTTTTGATCGCCTCGGCAATCTTCTGTTTCATGCAGAATTTCACCGTAGCTTTTACCGTAACCGCTATCGGCTTTGCCCTAGGCGTCACCATGATGCTGGTTGCCGCTTCCAAGGGGAACAAGGTCGCCAAAGAGCTCTCCGCTTGAACGCCAGTTAAAGAGAACACCGCGCCATCAATGAAGCGTTCGTTGATGGCGCGGCGCTGATAAGAATTGCCCGACAGGCCCCCTAGAGCAGGACCGCCCCGAGGATCCAGACGGTGGCAAACGCCGCAGTACCCTGGATCGCCGTGGCAACACTGAGGGTCTTGTACGCGGTGATCACCGGAATCCGGCTGAGCTGCGAGACCACCCAGAAGTATGAGTCGTTCGCATGCGAAACAACCATCGCACCGGCGCCGACCGCCAACACGCTCAGCACCATTCCCAGCTCGGAATCCAGCCCCAGCGATCCAAGCATCGGAGCAACCAGCGCGGAGGTGGTCACCATCGACACCGTGGACGAGCCCTGCGCCGACTTCAACGCGGCGGCAATCAAGAATGGCACGGCCAGCCCCAGGCCCAGGCCGCTCAAGGAACCTGAGAGGAATTCGGTCAGCTTGGAGGAGGCCAGCACGGCGCCGAAGGCCGCCCCAGCGCCGGTGATCAGCAGGATCGGTGCGGCGGTACGCACTGCCTCGTTCATCTGGTCATTGAAGTCGGAGAGCTTCTTGTCCCCGCTCAGCAGCGGCGTGGCCGAGAGCAGGCCGAAGATCAGTGCGATCACCGGGGTGCCGATGAACGACAGGACCTCAACCAGCGTGCCCTCGCCCAGAGGCTGTGATGGCAATTTGGCGATGGACGCGGCACAGATCAAAACCAGCGGCACCAGGATCGGCAGGAACGCCAAGACCGGATGCGGCAATTTGCCGAAGCTTGCACGCAGCTGCTCGTAGTCCAGGTCGGCCAGATCGTTCTCGTCGTCCGAAGCCATCGGCGTCCACTGGGACTTGTTGAACCTGCTGGCGTAGGCCAGGCCGGCCAGCGCGGAGATGGCAGCGACCGGCAGGCCCACGGCGATGATCAGCCCGAGGTTATCGGCGATGCCGATGCTCTCGGCGGCGGCCAGCGGCCCGGGAGTCGGAGGAACCATGGTGTGGGTGGCGTACAGGCCGGTCATCAGCGCCACCGAGGTCGCCAGCGCCGATACCCCGGTGCGCAGCGTGATGGCCTTGCGCAGCGAGTTGAGCACCACGTAGCCCGAGTCGCAGAAGACCGGAATGGAGACGATGTAGCCGATGATCGTCAACGTCAGATTCGGGAATCTGGTGCCCAGCACCTTGATCAGCGCGTCGGCCATCGAAATGGCGGCGCCCGAACGTTCCAGGATGATGCCGATCATCGTCCCGAAAAGGATCACCAGGCCGATATTGCCCATGGTGTTGCCGAACGCCGTGGTGACGGTGCTGGCCACTTCGGCCAAGGGGATCTTGTAGGCGAATGCGGCAAGTATGGCGGCGCCGATCAGCGCGAGGAAGGGGCTGATTTTCCAGCGCGCTGTCACCAGCACAATGGCGATCACGAGGATCAACAGAACAATTAGCTCGTACACGGTTGGTTGGCTCCTTTGCCACGGTCTGCGGTGTACTCTCCGGCAAAACGGCTCAAGCTTTGGTGGTTCGGAGAGTTTGCAATGAGCCAATACTAGGAAAGCGGCAAAAGATAACCTATGGGCATGCGCCCAGAATTCCTAGGGCGCAATACGTGAAATGTGTGCGTGGAGACTAAGGCTGCGCCCTCGAAGGCAACAAGCAGCAGCTCTACCAATTTGCAGGTTGGTACCGTAAACTTGTACCACTAAATGCTTTGAACTCAGGAGACATCATGTCGATCAGCGCCAGCGAGGCTCGCAAAACACTGTTCCCGCTCATCGAACGAGTTAATAACGATCAAGAGGCCATCGAGATCGTATCCCGCAAAGGCAACGCCGTGCTCATGCCCGCTGACGAATACGCTGCATGGCGTGAAACGGCATACCTTTTCCGCTCCCCGGCAAATGCTCGTCGACTACTGGATTCCTACGAGCGCGTTCGAAACGGAGCGCGAATCGAACATGATTTGGACCGCTCTGACAGTGACGACTAATGCGCCTAAGCTGGGACGAGTCCGCATGGGAGGACTACAAGTATTGGCAACAAACAGATCGCAAGATAATCAAGCGAATCAACACATTGATAGAAGCCTGCCTGCGCGATCCCTTCAACGGCATCGGGAAGCCCGAACAGCTGAAATATGGCGCCCAGGGGTCATGGTCCAGGCGTATTACCGATGAGCATCGCCTGGTTTACCTCGTAGAGGAAGATGAAGTGATAATTCTTCAAGCCCGTTATCACTACTAAGCCTTCACGCTCAAGAACTTTGGTTAAAAGATCCTCAGTTCATCCAGCGCGATCCGCGCATACACTGCATGCTGCAATCGCAGCGATTCTGCGGACTGGCGAATATCAACGCCCGTCACCTGGCCGATCCGCTCCAGCCTCTGCACCAGCGTATTGCGGTGGATATGCAAGGATTCCGCGGCCTCGGACATGGAGGAAGCGGCGGCAACCACCAATAGGGTTCTGGCCTGTTCCTGGTTCAGCACCTGCGCCAGGGAAGCCACATACTCCAGGCTACGCACCGGAGTGCGCGCCACGGCCACGGCAATATCCTGGTTCCAGATCGCCTGCTGCCCGCGCTGGGGAAGCAATGCAGGGCGAGCCGCCAAAGTCCGCATCGCTTCTGCCTGCGCCAACAGCTCGCCCGCATCCTTGGCGGCTAGCCCAATCAGATAACGGTCATGAGCGTTGAAGTAATTCGCCGAGGTTTCGTCGGCCTTGGCCAGTCGCCAATGGGCGCCAAACAGCCCCACCCACGAGGTGCGAGTCCCGTCGAGCGCTGGCTGTTCCAGCAACGGGTCCTGTTCGCTTCGCGGCAGCCACAGCTCAAGTTGCAAGGGCGCACGCAAACCGTGCGCGTCCAGGGTCCGATCGATCACGTCTGCCGCCACATGTCCGGCGAGCAGGGCCGAAATGATATCCCTGGCCTCGGCGGCCCGGCGAGCGCTGCGCGAGTGCTCGCGTTCCTGGGCGAGGAGCAACTGCACGGTCAGCGCGATCAGGTCAGCCAATGGTTCAACCTCATGCGGTGCGCCGGTCACGCCAACTGCTCCGCACAACCGCTCGTTGAGCATCAGCGGCAGGTTCACCCCGGGCTGGGTTCCTGCGGTTTCATCGGCCTGGGCAACCCGGATGATCTCATTGCGCCGGATGGCTTCGACGCTGCCTTCATGCAGGGTGCCGATGCGCGCGGCATCACTGGAAGCGATGATGATCCCATGGGCGTTCATGATGTTCACATGGCGATCGATCGTCGGCGCAATGGTGTCGACGACCTTCTGCGCCAATGCGCTGGACAGCCGGGGGTGCTCCATTTCGCTCATGGAATCATCCTAGCTGGCATGCTCATTTACGAGATGAATCGGCAACGGCACGCCCTAGCGGATGCCCGAGAGTCCTTCACCTTGCGATTCATCAATGCTAGGCTCGCCCCAGTCAAGAATCGCGATGAAAGGTTCACCATGAGTTCGGCGATCAGTTACTTAACGGGAGGCTTTCTGGTCTCCTTGCTCGTAACGCTCAACATGACATGGAACCAGCGTTTGCCCGGCCTAGTGGGCCCGGTCCTGATCGTGGTGTGCCTCGCGGGGCTCGTCGCATGCCGGCTCTACACCGCTCGAATCCAGCCCCACTGGCACGATCCCCACGAAGCCTAGGAAGCGTCGCGCTCCTGCTGAACTGACTTGACCGTGCTGTTGGCATCGGGCGCAAACGCATACAACTTGTCATCGGCAACGTGGACCCAGAATCGGCCACATAAATCCGTGGTCTGGTTTTCGGCACCCTCAGGCCACCAATCGGCTTCAAGGGTTCGGGTGGCGGAGATTTCATTCGCTTCAAAATCCTTGGTGCGCGAATCCGAAGCGTAGGCCTTCTTGAGTTCGGCTTCGCTCGGATGTCCTGTGCTCTTGATCGGGACGCATTGTTCGCCAGGCACTTCGCCGGAGTAGTCCATCACGAAAATGCGCTCCATGCCCGTATTGCGTTGCACGAGTTTCACATCTCTTCCGCCCTTGGGCACCCAGGTTGGCAACAATTCGCCGGACACCGCTTCTTCAGAGGTCTTCGCTGTTTTTTCGGTGGATTCATCGTACTTGTCCACTAACAAGTCCGAAACGGAACAACCGGAGAGCACAAGGGACAAGGGAGCTGCCATCAACGCGGCGGCTACATACTTTTTCTTCATCATGATTCCATCGTAGAAATCGGCCGCCACTTGGCACATCGTCTTCTTGTCGCAAGTCCGCCGTCTCCAGTTCATCCCCACGGTGGAGCAGCCGGGAGCTTTTCTCCACCCATACCACCTAAGCTGGCCGTAACAACCGATCCGCCCGGGAGCCAGAAGCCATGGACACTACACCGCACATTGCCGTCACCGGCTCCACCGGGGCGCTCGGCTCGCTGGTGGCCAAGAACCTGGCCGACCGCTCTATCGCCCAACGCCTCCTGGTACGCGACACAGCCCGGGCTCCCCAGCTGCCCTTGGCCACGGCCAGCGCTTTCGACTATGCCGATCGCGCCGCCAGCATCAAAGCGCTGGAAGGCATCGAAGTGCTGTTCATGGTTTCGGCCCCGGAGAGCGATCACCGGTTGGACCTGCATGCCACCTTCATCGACGCCGCAGTGGCCGCCGGAGTGCAGCACATCGTCTACACCTCCTTCACCGCCGCGGCCCCCGATGCGGAATTCACCCTGGCACGCGAACACTACGCCACCGAGGAATACCTGCGGTCTTCGGGCCTGCGCTTCACCGCCTTGCGCGACAGCTTCTACCAGGATTTCCTGCCCGACCTGGTCGGCGAAGACGGGGTGATCCGAGGCCCGGCCGGAACCGGGCACTTCGCCCCGGTAACCCGCGCGGACGTCGCACGCACCGCGGCCACCGTATTGGCCTCGGCCTCCGAACATGCCAGCGCCACTTATGAGCTGACCGGCCCGCAGTCGTTGAGCATGGCGGATGTGGCCCGGATGCTGGGCGCCGAGCGCGGCCAAGCCGTCGCCTTCCACGATGAAACCATCGATGAGGCCTACGCTTCGCGCGCAAGCTACGGGGCACCGCAGTGGCAGCTTGATGCCTGGGTCAGCACCTATACGGCCATCGCCAGCAACGCCATGGCCAAGGTGAGCGACCATATCGAGATCATCACCGGCAGCGCGCCGATGTCCTTCCAGGACTATTTGCGCAAATAGGTCCGGGCCACGCTGAACGCCGTGCGCTCAACCAACGCGAGCGCATCGGCCGAAAGCTGCGCCAGGCTCGCCGGTCCGGGGGCGATGGAGTACGCGGCCAGGATCCCTGCCTGCTCCAGCTGCTCATCGCCCAGATCCACCGATCCGGCCACCACGATCACATCCGTTGCCTCGCCGGCGGCTTGGAGCACCCCGCACACCACCTTGCCGTTCAGCGACTGGCTATCGAGCCGGCCCTCGCCGGTGATCACCAGATCCGCCGCACCCAGGATCCGATGGGCGTCGAGCACTTCGGCAACCAGTTCCCATCCGGGGGTCAGTTCCACCGAGAAGTAGGAGGCCAGGCACACGGCCAAACCGCCGGCAGCTCCCATGCCCGATTGCCCGCGCAGCGCCCGGCCGGTGTCGGCTTCAAGCACATCGGCCAGCCGTGCCAGCCCGCGATCAAGCACCTGTACATCTTCATCGGTGGCGCCCTTCTGCGGCCCAAAAATCGCGGCTGCGCCCTGCTCACCGAGCAGTGGATTGGTCACGTCGCAAGCGATCTGCCACTGCACCCCGGCAGCCCGGGGATCCAGTCCGGAGACGTCAATCCGTGCCAGCTGCTGCAGTGCGCCACCACCAGGAGGCAGCTGCCGCCCCTGTCCATCGAGGAACTTCGCGCCGAGCGCGGTCAATAATCCGGTGCCTCCGTCGGTGGTGGCCGATCCGCCCAGGCACAGGATGATCTGCTGCACCCCGAGCTCCAGGGCGCGGGACACCAGAGGCCCCAGGCCGGAAGTCGTGGCTTCCAATGGCCTGCGCGGCACGTCACTGACCTGCGGCAGCCCGGCGGCCTCGGCGGCTTCCACCACGGCAATCTTGTGGTCTTTGCTCAACCCCAGCCGGGAGGCCACCGGCCGACCCAGTGCGTCGGTGGTGTCTACCGTGATCGCTTCGGTCTCCCACGCATCGATCAGCGCTTCCAGGGTTCCCTCGCCGCCATCGGCAAAGGGCACTGCAGTGATCTCGACCTGGCGCTTGCGGCTGGCCGCTGCCTTGGCCACCCCTTGGGCGAGGGCGGTCGCCACCTCGCTGGCGCGGGCGCTGCCTTTGAAGGAATCAGGAACGATCGCTACCTGCATCACGTCATTGGCTGCTGGCGCCGGATTCTGCTGGGAAGTCATAGTCCCCAGCTTAGGGAGCTTCCCGGTACGAAACTATGGGCCGGCGCCTGTATTTGCCCGTGGCGCTACCGCGCACTTATGTGCACCGTGCCCAGTCATGAGAAACGCGAAGCCCAGCCAAAGGATCGGCACAGAAAGCGCCGCTAATGTTGAAAACACCTCATTGAAGGTGCGAGTGATGATCGTAAAGGTTCCCGTCGGATATTGCCCGGCGGGAACCTTTTTTAACCCCATTCCCAAATGCATGGCCTACGCGCAGTGCCTGCTTATTGCATGCACAGGCACCGCCCCTAGAGTTATAAGTACCTCATGAAGGTGCGAGTGATGACGAAGAACTGGCCCTGTCGGTCTTGCGACAGGGCCAGTTCTTTGCCCTTAAACGCTGGCCCGGGTCATGGCCCCGGGCAGCGGGCAACACCCGAAGCCAATGCGCAGACCATGCTTATTTGGCACACAGAGTGCGCCCCTATAGTTATAAGTACCTCATTGAAGGTGCGAGTGATGATCGAGAAATCCCGGCGAAGCATTTCGCCGGGATTTCGATTTTAATCGGCCGACTGTTATCTAGGCAGATATCCAGGCAGGCGAGATCTGGTTCTAACCCAGCCCCTCTCTGGGCCATGGGCCCTGAATCGGAACAATTGTCTACAATTGCAAGACTTACTGTTCTGATGCCTATGCTCCTGCGCGGAAGGGAGTTCCATGCCGTCTCTAAGCAGTATTCTGGCGAGAATCAAGATTCGCCTTGGATCGAAACATTCAGAAGAACTGATGGTTTACGTCGTCTATGGCAAACAACCCAGCCCGTTTCCAGATCTCGACTACATAGAGCCAATAATTGCGATCGTGGCCAGTGAGCTTGAGTGCTTTGCGATTCAGGAAAAGCACCCGGAAATTCAGGTCAGCTGGGAAGCCCGAAAGGTGCAGAACACTGAAGGCATAGAGATGACGGCAGGCAGTAGCCTGTTCCTCACCCACACAACCTTATTGCCGTATGACGAGGATGACGACGGGAATCCAATCTTCGGGATCATGGACTCTCCGCGGCCCTCGGCACTTTATCGCAGTCGAGACACCGCTGAACGAGAAGCACCGGATGAAAACCTGCACAAAGTCGCCCTCGGTGAAATAAACCTTCGCGGCGTCGGAGAGCTTTTGGAATAGCAGCCAAGCATGAAGAGGGGAACCACGCCGGACAGAGCCCGTATCTGATGTGCAACTCCGAGCCCAATCGGGCACCGGTGCGATAACGTAGATAGGTCCCCGCACCAATTCCTCTCGGGGCACTTGTTTGAATGGAGTCCCGGTGAGCACCGCGATCGCAGAACTGACCCCGATGCAACGCCAATCGGTGTGGCGCACCCTCAAATCCCCTCGGCTGCTCAAAACCGAGCTGCTCGCCGGTCTGGTCGTTTCTCTGGCGCTGATCCCCGAGGTCATCGCGTTCACCGTGATCGCCGGGGTCGATCCGCGTGTGGGCATCTTCGCCTCCTTCACCATGTCCGTGGTCATCGCTTTCGCCGGCGGGCGCCCGGCCATGATCTCCGCAGCCGCTGGAGCCGTGGCCCTGGTAGTCGCCCCGCTGGTCCGCACCTATGGGGTGGAATACCTCTTCGCCACGGTGATCCTCGCCGGAGTGATCCAAGTGACTCTAGCCTTGCTGGGCGTGGCCAAGCTGCTGCGTTTCATCCCGCGGCAGGTGATGATCGGCTTCGTCAATGGCTTGGCGATCTCGATTTTCTGGGCGCAAATGCCCGAACTGCGCAATGTGCCGTGGCAGGTCTACCCGCTGGTGGTATTGGGCGTGGCGATCGTCTGCTTCTTCCCGAAGATCACCAAGGCGGTGCCGGCGCCGCTGATCGCCATCGTGGTGCTCACCGCGATCACCGTCTTCGCAAAAATCGTGGTGCCAACCGTGGGCGACAAGGGCGAGCTGCCCGATTCCCTGCCGCTGCTGCATCTGCCGGGCGTGCCGCTGAACGCCGAAACCTTCAAGATCATCGCACCCTACGCGATCGCCGTGGCCTTTGTGGGCCTGCTCGAATCCCTGCTCACCGCCAAGCTGGTGGATGACATCACCGATACCCCGTCGAGCAAGACCCGCGAGTCCTGGGCGCAGGGCACCGCCAATATCATCACCGGGTTCTTCGGCGGGATCTGCGGTTGCGCGATGATCGGCCAGACCATGGTGGGAGTGAAGGTCTCCGGCGGACGCACCCGAATCTCCACCGCCTTCGCCGGCATCTTCATGCTGCTGCTGGCGGTGCTGCTGGGCGACGTGGTGGCGCAGATCCCGATGGCCGCGCTGGTCGCGGTGATGATCGTGGTTTCGGCGACCACCTTCGACTGGCATTCGATCCGCCCGAGCACACTGAAGATGATGCCCAAGAGCGAAACCTTTGTCATGGCCATCACCGTGGTGCTCACCGTGGCCACCCATAACCTGGCCATTGGCGTGGGCGTGGGCATCCTGGCGGCGATGGTGCTTTTCGCCAACCGGGTGGCCCACATGGTCACCGTCACCCGCACGGTGGATGGCGAACAGGCGCTGTATGCGGTCAATGGCGAGCTGTTCTTCGCCTCCTCCAATGACCTGTATACCCAGTTCCGCTACGCCGAGGACCCGCAGCGGATCGTGATTGATCTCAGCGCCTCGCATCTGTGGGATGCTTCGACCATCGCATCGGTGGATTCGATCCGCTGCAAGTACCAGAACTACGGCAAAACCGTGGAAATCCGCGGGCTGAACGAGGCCAGCCAGAAAATGCAGGAGCGCCTGGGCGGGAAGCTGAACTAGCCGGCCGCTAGCCGATGGCCCGCCGGTAGTACACGCTGTTATCATCCAATTGGTAGTCTCCAAAAGGCGGGCACTGAGTGAAGCCGGCGGCCTCGTACATGGCCCGGGCGGCGGTGAAGTACCCGTGCGTCCCGGTTTCCAGGCATAGG
Organism: Glutamicibacter mishrai; assembly: GCF_012221945.1. NCBI lineage: Bacteria > Bacillati > Actinomycetota > Actinomycetes > Micrococcales > Micrococcaceae > Glutamicibacter > Glutamicibacter mishrai. Next base: position 1,579,771 of record NZ_CP032549.1, read on the forward strand.
AGCGAGAAACCTCGTTGCACGGCGGTATTGATCAGCTCATCGAGCAACCGCCGTCCGATGCCGCGTCCACGAAACTCCGGGGAAACACGCATGCTTTTCAGTTCTGCCACCTGCCCGCCCAAGTCTTTGAACGCTCCCATGCCGATCACCGTTTCACCAACGCAGACTTGAAACATCGAGACGCCTTCATCGGCCAACGCACTGCTGGCCATGGCATGTCGGCTTTCTTCGGGCGCGGTAGGCGCCATATCGGCCAAATGCTCCCGCACCATGCGCTGCATCGATTCGGCGAACGGATCGGCCTCGATCATCCTGATATCCATGGCTCCAGCGTGCCACGGTTTTATTTCACTCCGATGTCGCCCGGGTTTCAGCCTTCGCGCGCGGCCCGATCGCGTTTCGAGGCATACATGTCTCGATCCGCACGCAGGATCATCGTGCTCAAGTTGTCGTCCTTGCGCGCCTGCGCAACCCCAAAGCTCCATGCCTGCGACGACGAGCCCTGCACGCGAGCCATCAGGAGCTGCGCCTGGGTGCGTGTGGTGTTGGGGAACAGGATCACGAACTCATCGCCGCCCAGGCGAGCCACCAGGTCGTTTCGGCGCGTGGACGCCTCAAGATGCGCCACCAGGGCTTTCAGGGCCCGGTCGCCCGCCTCATGGCCGCCTTCATCATTGATCGCCTTGAACTTGTCCATGTCCAGCAGGGCCGCCGCCAGCGGCCGGCGGGAGCGCTGGAAGGAAGCCAGCAAGAGCTCCCCGCGCAGCTGCAGCCCCCGTCGATTGACCGCCCCGGTGAGTTCGTCGACCTCGGATTGGTAGTGGAAGCGGGCTTTCACATAGCTGCCGATCACGGAGGCGCCGATGGTCAGCAGCAGCAGGCTGAGCACATTGAGCCGTCCGCTGTGCAGCGCCATGCCTGACTGCGGCCCGTAGAAGTAGGCCAGGTACAGGGTCCCAGCCAGCACCGGGTAGATGGTCCCCCGCACCAGCCTGGGGCCGAAGAGCCAGGCCAGATACAGGGTGATCAACGGGAACTCCTGGAGCCGGAAGGCGATTTGCTCGAAATCCGAGGAGAGTCCCACGAAGTAGCCGAAGGCGACAAGTTCGGTCAGCGCCCCGAGGTAGCCGATCCACAGCGGGAAGCGGTCCAGCTTGATGTAGATCAGCAAGAGCACCAGGATCGCCCCGGCAAAGCGGACATAGCCCAGGTACTCCCTGACCACCGACTCGAAGTCGTAGGTCAAGTTGATCAGGTAGAAGAGTATGAAGAAGCAGGCGATAAACCCGGTTACCGCTACTTCCGGGCGCTTGATGGCCCGAACCCTGGGCGGCAGCAGCCGGTACCACCAGCCGACGGCCGCCCGGGCCCGCCGGTCCTTTTTCCCCCGAAACCGCGTATCCATATCCAGTCCATTGTAAGATTTTCACTAGCCAACCGCGCAACACTGCAACGGCAAAGTCCTTCAATTTCGGCCTGATCGGCGCATCATGAAATTCGTATTCCAGCCACTCATCGACTTGCAGCGCCATGCCCTCGCGGGCTTCGAAGCGCTGGCCAGGTTCCGCGATGGCCGCACTGCCCAGGCGCATTTCGATGAAGCCCGCCTTGCAGGCAGCCTAGTTGACCTCGAACTGCGCGCCCTGGAGCGAATCATTGACGCCAGCCAGGTCATCCCCGATGGCCTGCTGCTCACCATGAACGCTTCAGGGCCGGCCATCGATGCTTTCGCCCAGCAGCACCCGCAGCTGGATCCCCGACTGTCCTGGGGCCTGGAACTGCATGAGCTCTCCTCACCGGAGCTGTGCGGCAGGGCCCGGATCAGCGCCGATGAGCTCGGCTGCCTCTTGCTGGTTGACGATGCCGGAATCGGCTATGCAACCCGCGAACGCATCACCATGCTCAAGCCTCATATCGTGAAGCTGGACCGGTCACTGTTCATCCGCTACCAGTCATCGGCCGCAGCGCACGAGCACGTCGACATCCTGCTCGCTGCCGCCCGTGGCATCGGGGCCAAGACCCTGGTCGAAGGCGTGGAAACCGCGCATCATCTGGCCCTGGCCCGGGATCTGGGCTTCGACTATGCCCAGGGCTTCTACTTCAGCCCCGGCCTCGACACACAGCAGCTTCCTGAAGCGATGGCCGGGCTACGGCAACGCCTCGGGATCGATACTCCGGGTTTCTGAACGCCGTTCGCGGCCCCGCGTGCTCTTCAGGCGGATCACCGGCAGCAGCTTCACCAGTCCGAGCACCAGGTACAGCACGGTGTTGATCGCGACAAATGAGGCCAGCACCGCGAACCAGTCGCTGAGCAGCACGCTCTCGGGCAGGATGATCCCGCGCGGCACGTGCACCAGAAGTTCCACCATCAGCCCAATTCCTTCCGTGCAGCACCTGCGTGCTCGACATGCTTCCAATCCGCGCTGCGGGCGAAGGCGATATCCGCCACGCCCTTGAGGAAGGCCAGATCCAGAAACGCGTCGTAGACGAGCTCCGGGATGACCAGGGCCGCGACGATCCGCGCGCGCCATCCGCCATGCCAGACGGTGACGATGCGTTCCACCGCGAAGAGCGCCCCGAGCAGCATCCAGAACGGGAACCACACCCAGGTGTCCATGGAAACCAGCATGATGAGCATCAGCGCGAAGTAGCTGAACAGGGCAATCACCCCGTAGCCGATGCCGATCTGCTGCGCCCAGTAGCGCGAGGTCTGCGCGCTCACCCCGTAGGCGCCCAGGTTCTCCAGCGCACCGCGCTGCCAGCGCAGGCGCTGGGCCCAGAGCATCTTCCAGCTGGGCATCAGCTCGGTGACGACCGTGCAGCTCTTCGGCGAGGTGGTCAGCGCGCCGAGGGTCTTCAGCGCAATGGTCAGCTCATTGTCCTCGGTCAGCGCGGCGGTGTCATAGACTTCGCCCGGGTTGCCCGGCAGCGTGGTGCCGCGGGCCGCGGCCACTGTGCGCAGGGCCGCGGCGCGGAAGATCGAGGCGGTGCCGGTGAGCACGAAGACCCGGCCATTGCGGCGCTCGATCTCGCGCTGGTAGCGGGTGTATTCGTTGCGCTGGAACTGGCCGAGCAGCCCATGTCCCTCTTCGCCGTGGAAGAGACCGCCCACCGCCATCAGCGCGCGGTCCCAGGTGAACCGGTCCTTGGCGGTTTCCAGGAATCCGGCGCCGATCTGCGAATCCGCATCCATCACCATGACGCAGTCGTTATCGCCCATCGCCGGCAAAATGGCCTGCAGCGCCTGGTTCAGCGCCCCGCCCTTCTTGTGCTTGTTCTCCACCGATTCGAAGACCTCGACACCGTGCTCGCGCGCCACCTCAACGGTGGCATCGGTGCAATTGTCGGCCACCACGATGATCCGCGACGGCCTGAAGCTCTGCTCCTCGAGGGCCTTGAGCGTAAAGGGCAGGGAAGCTTCCTCGTTGTGCGCAGGAATCAGCACCGTCACGGTGACTTCGCCTGCGTGGACACCGCGGGTGCGAGCCATCACGGCTTTCGGCGCCAGCGGTCGGCTCGATTTCTGTATTGGCGTCCGGCGATAGCGCCAGGTGACAAAGCGCTCTCCCAGGACCACTAGGAGCACCAGGAGCACTGCTACAGTAACCGCGAAAACCAGAATGGACAGATCAGGCAGCTCGGTGCTGTAGAACGTGGTCCAGAGCGCGCCGATCCGCAGCTCCACTGGATTCCACATCGACACCGGCTTGCCGCTGAGGCTGATGGACCACAACAGCAGCGCGGCCGCGGCCACGACAATCAGGACGACAGCGATGCCCACCCATCGGCTGAAATGCTTTTGCACGTACGCGCTCCGTTCACTTTACGGGGTTAACGTGCGGCACCGCACGGGCGGGTTCCCCCAGAGACGAGCCTCCGGGGATTTAGGCCAAGAAAGTTATTTAGCCAAGCTAGCATCTTGCCCGCACTCAGGGAAGCATGTCGAGATGCAAATCACCCCAGCAAAAGCACCGCTTTTCCTCGGCGCAGGATGGACAGAGCACACCCTAGAGCTGCAACAATTTCGCGGCATCTTCACGCAGCTGGTTCTTGCGGATCTTCCCGGTCACCGTGGTCGGGAAATCCTCCAGGATCTGCACATAGGCCGGGATCTTGAAATGCGCCAGCTGCCCGCTGCAGTACTCGTGCACGGCCTCGATGGATAGCGGATCGCGTCCGGCCTTCATGCGCAGGCAGGCGCAGACCGCCTCGCCGTACTTCTCGTCGGGCACGCCGACCACCTGAACATCCTCGACATCCGGGTGCTGGTAGAGGAATTCCTCGATCTCGGCCGGGTAGATGTTCTCGCCGCCGCGGATGATCATGTCCTTGATCCGGCCCACGATGGTGCAGTAGCCGTCCTCGCGCATCACCGCCAGGTCGCCGGTGTGCATCCAGCCCTCGTCGTCGATGGCGGCCCGGGTTTTCTCTTCGTCGTTCCAGTAGCCGAGCATCACCGAGTAGCCGCGGGTACAGTATTCGCCGGTTTCCCCGCGTTCCAGCGTTTCGCCGGTGAGCGGATCGACCACTTTGATCTCCACATGCGGGTGCACCCGGCCGATGGTGGCGGTGCGGCGTTCGAAATCGTCGTCGCTGCGGGTCTGGCAGGAGACCGGGCTGGTTTCGGTCATGCCGTAGGCGATGGATACCGCGCTCATACCCATATCTTCCACGCAGCGGCGCATCACTTTTACTGGACAGATGGACCCGGCCATAATTCCGGTGCGCAGCTTTGAGAGGTCGAAGTCATTAAAGTTGGGCAGGTTTTGCATGGCGATAAACATGGTCGGCACCCCATATAAGCCCGTGCACTTCTCCTGTTCGACCACAGACAAGGTGGTTTCTGCATCAAATCCTGGTGCCGGAATCACGATAGTCGCCCCGCGAGAGGTGCAACCCAGATTGCCCATCACCATGCCGAAGCAGTGATAAAACGGCACCGGAACACATAACCGGTCATGCTCGTCCAGATCGATCATCCCGGTGACCTGGTAGCCGTTGTTCAGGATGTTGCGGTGGCTGAGCATCGCACCCTTGGGATACCCGGTGGTTCCCGAGGTGTACTGGATATTGATCGGGTCTTCGGGTTTGGTGGCCGCCAGCCGGGCGGCCAGTTGCTCGTCGGATATCGTAACGCCCTGATCGAGCAACTGCTGCCAATCATGGGTATCTAGGTATACCACCCGCTCAAGGCTCGGGGTATCGGCACGAGTTTGCTCCACCATGACGCGGTAGTTGCTGGTCTTAAACTCGGTGGCTGCCACCAGCATCCGCAGCCCGCTGTGGTTCACCGCGTAGGCGTACTCATGGGTGCGGTAGGCCGGGTTCACATTGACCAGGATGACGCCGATCTTCGCCGTCGCATACTGGGTGAAAACCCATTCGGCGCAGTTCGGCGCCCAGATCCCCACGCGGTCCCCGGGCTGCAGGCCGGCGGCGATCATGCCCTTGGCCAACTGGTTGACCTGCTCATCGAGTTGCTGCCAGCTCCAGCGCCGTTGCGTGCTGACTTCTACCAGGGCTTCGGCAGTTCCCAAGCGAGCTGCCGTTCTTTCGAAGTTGACTCCGATCGTCTCTTCCAGCAGCTCCGGTTCGCTCTCGCCCTTGGCATAAGCCTTCATCAACAAGCCCCTCAACTCGGTTCAAATAGTGCCCTGCATCACATTCAAACAATAGTCCGGGGTGATCACCCTGCCAACCCTGGCCTCGCAGCGTGCCAGATCAGCCCGCGGCTTTGGACACCAGCGCGCGGATCTTGCCTTCGGTTGCCTCGTCCAGCGCGGTGATCGTCCACGCCACCGGGTGCATCAGTTCACCCTGATCGAACGCCGGGTTCACCACTTCGCCGAAGCCGAAAACCAGGAAGTTCTTATCTGGCTTGATGTAGCAAACGTCCTGGCCGTCCTTGACGTAGAACGCGAGACCCCAGCGCACCACCGGTTCCAAGGACGGCGCGCTCTCGCTGATAATCTCGTGCAGCCGCAGCGCGATTTCCTTGTAAGGTGCCGGGGCACCGGCCAATTTGTTGCGGACTGCCTCATCGCCCTTTTTGCTAAAAATCATGGTCGACTCCTCTTTGAATATAGACGGTTTTACCGTGGTCAATTTGTGACTTTTCTGCCCTGTTCTAACAATCAAATAACCTACCCGATCGGCCCCCAAAACCTGTGGATAACCAGTCAAACTGTCCGTATTCCGCGGGAAAATTAAGCATGAGAAATAACTACTTTGCACCCGATGACGATGACGAACATCGCCTCCCGCTGGATCCGCCGGGTACCCGCGGCGAATCCCAATCCGACTCGTTCTTCACGGACCATCTGGAGCACCAGATGCTCTTCGGCCCAATGAAGAAACTCACCGACGAGCTATTCAACGCTGGCCCGCTCAAGGACCCCGGCGAGGGGCTTCGCCGCCTGGAGACGATCCAGAAGTTGAATAGCATGCTTGAGGCAGCCACCTCGGTCATCATGGCCGACAGTGTTGAACTAGTTGCCCAGGCCTTCGCTGAGGAGGACGTCGCCAAGCCCTATCTCGAATCTGATCAGGAGCGGCGTGAACGCCTCAGCGCCAACTACTACGCCGTGGACCGCGCTAGCGACCAAGTCATCACTTCGAACTTCGTTGCCGAAGCGGCGATCGCCCTTCGCATGACGACTCAAAAAGCTCGTGCCCGGATGTTCACGGCCAAGGGTTTGCGCCATGCTTGCCCGCAGACCCTGCAGGCACTGGCCGCTGGGCAGATCACTACCTCTGCGGCACGTGCCATAGTGAAGAACTCGCAGGATCTTTCGACGGAGCAGATCGAGCTGATGGAGCACCAGCTATTGCCGATTGCCGCAACATCATCCGATGACACAGTCAGCCAGCGGGCCCGCCGGTTCCACGATCGATCAAATCCTGAAGCTGCTACGGCTCGCCATGAAAAGGCCGCCGACTCGAGGAAAGTCACCAGTTGGAACCGCCCTGACGGGATGGCTTCACTCAACTTGACCGCCCCTGCTATCAACGTGCGTTCCATCATGAACACCTTGGACTACGAGGTCTCCCAGCATAAGGATCCGCAGGACACTCGTACCAAAGCCCAGCTCATGTCAGACATTCTCTGCGACGCATTGATCAACGGCTGGCCGACCACCAATGGCACCCCGCTCAAGCCCCGAGTCGTCGTGACCATCCCGGCGTTGCAGATGCTGGCTAATCCAAAGTGCTCCATGGCTGATCTTGAAGGCTACGGCCCGATCCCCATGGGCTTGGCCATGCAGCTGGCCAAGGATGCGCCTTCCATCATCCCTATGCTCACCGATCCATTTAGTGGTGCCGTGATGGATGTGGGGCGCAAGCGCTACAAAGCGCCGCGTGTGCTCAAGGAATTCCTTCGGGCACGCGATCAACATTGCTGCTACCCAGGATGCCGACGCACCGCCGATACTTCCGAGGTGGACCACGTTGACGGATGGGAGACCGGCGGGCACACCGACAGGGAGAACACCGAACTGCTGTGCAAGCAGCATCAGATGTTCAAGCATGCGCTTGGCTGGAGGGTCACCAACCGCCCCGATGGCTCGAAGTGCTGGCGCACTCCCCACGGACTGAATTCGCTGGTGATCCCGGGCAGTGTTGAGAACGTCGAACTCTTCGAGCACATTCACAATCGCTGCCCCGAGCGCAAAGTTGCTTCACCAGCAGACCTTCGGCGAATCTTGGCGAAGCCCCATCTTGGCGATGGCGACTTCAACTTCAGGATTCATAAGCCAGTGGCTGATTCTGCCGGCCAGGACCCGGCCCCTAGCTGAGGCCATCTTCCCCCGGGATCTTGCGTGACGGATTTTTTCCGTCACTGCGCACGAACCAGAACACCAATACCCCAACAAATCCACGACGGCGAGAAAACCGGCAACGTCGGGTAGCGGCAGTGCGCGCCTTGCAGCGCCGTGCTTCCGAGAACCATGACAGCATAAGCGTGAAGCCTCTGCGTGAAGGAATTTTTCCGTCACGTCATCGGGAGTAGGCGACCCGCAAGATCGTGACGGCATCAGCCAGAGGGCTTCCTGAACGAAGGAAAAAATCCGTCAGCCATGAGCGTCGCCCTGACGATTATTGACAGCTATCGTTCAAATTGCAGTCACGGTATTCTGGTGAAACCATCACCGGCACCAGATCAAGCAGGTCGCCCCATGAGTGAAGAGCACGTCGAAAATACCGCGGCACCGGACACCGAGGGCCCCGCGGCACCGGCCCACGGTCAGCGCAGCTTCTTGCATATCCTGATCAATACCGCGGTCGCGAACTTCACCACCAGCTTCCTGTGGTTCGCGCTGACCTTCTGGGTGTATCTAGAAACCGAAAACGTGATGGCCACCGGCATCATCGGCGGCGCCTTCATGCTGTTGATCGCGGTGTTCTCCATGGTCTTCGGAACCATCGTGGATAACCATCGCAAGAAGCCGGTGTTCGTGTTTTCCGCGATGATCACCGCCACCACCTTCAGCCTCGCCGGGCTGATCTACCTGTGGCTTCCTACCGAAGACATCCTGGACGTTGGCGGCTGGCAGTTCTGGCTTTTCTGCCTGGTTATCCTCTTCGGCTCCATCGTTGAACAGATGCGCGGAATCGCCCTGTCCACCACGGTGACGCTGCTGATCCCGGTCGAACGCCACGCCAACGCCAACGGGCTGGTGGGCACGGTGCAGGGCATCGCGTTCATCATCACCAGCGTGTTCAGCGGCCTGGCCATCGGCTGGCTGGGGATGGGCTGGACCCTGGCGATTTCCATCGTGATGGTGGTGCTGACCATGTTGCATCTGCTGCAGATCAGCATCCCGGAAGACGAACCGGTGAAAGAGGAAGGCCGCACCAAGACCAGCGACCTGCGCCTGGGATTCAGCACCGTGATGGCCATCCCCGGGTTGTTCGCGCTGATCATCTTCTCGATGTTCAATAACTTCATCGGCGGCACCTATATGGCGCTGATGGATCCCTACGGGCTGACCATCATGTCGGTGCAGGCCTGGGGCCTGACCTTCGGGCTGGCATCGACCGGGTTCATCATCGGCGGCCTGGCGATCGCAAAATTCGGATTGGGCAGCAATCCGATCCGCACCATGCTCTGGCTGGTGGCGGCCATGGGACTGCTCGGCGCGATCTTCACCATCCGCGAATGGACATGGCTGTATATCCTGGGCATCTGGCTGTACATGATGCTGATCCCGGCGGTGGAGGCTTCGGAACAGACCGTCATCCAGAAGGTGGTGCCTTTCCGGCGCCAGGGCAGGGTCTTCGGCTTCGCGCAAATGATGGAGGCCTCCGCGGCTCCGATCACGGCGTTCCTGATTGCGCCGATCGCCCAGTACTGGATCATCCCCTATATGCGCAGCGAGCAGGGAGGCGAACAGCTCGGCTGGCTGCTGGGCGCCGGACAGGCCCGCGGCATCGCACTGATTTTCCTGGCGGGCGGGCTGATCATGATTGTGGTGGCACTGTTGTCCATGGGCACCAAGCAGTACCGCAAGCTTTCCGCGATTTTCCAGACAGAGAACCCGACCACCGCTTTGGAGCAATAACTTGGCAGCAACCCAGAAGACCCTTCCCACCGACGTTGACGTCCATGAATTCATCGCTGCCGCGACCCCGGCAAAGCGCCGGATTGACGGTGAAGCGCTGGAACGGATTTTCAGCGAAGCCACCGGGGAAAAGCCGGTGATGTGGGGACCGAGCATCGTGGGCTACGGGACCTACACCTATGTGTCGCCCAGCAACCCCAAAAACACCGGCATCTGGCCCAAAACCGGCTTCTCGCCGCGCAAGGCCCAGCTGTCGATCTACGGGTTGAAGGACCTTCCCGAAGGCGCGGCGCTGTTGCCGCAGCTGGGCAAGTACACCGAGGGTGCCGGCTGCGTCTATGTGAAGAAGCTCGAGGACATTGATCTTGAAGTGCTCAAGAAATTGATCGCCATCGCCGCTGCCCGCCCGGATGAAACCGCGGGTTAAAGCCGACGATGGCGACCAGTGCCTATTCGGCTTCTTCGAAGAAGGTCTCGACCTCGGTGATGCCTGCGGAAATGACCGGCACCAGGCGTTCGTCGATGCTGTACGTGTCGCCATCCTTGGCCAGCAGCCCGTAGCCGACCAGCGAATCCATAGCTGCCTGTGCTTCGGGGAGGACCGCGTCGTAGTTCTTCGGGCCGACATTGCGGCGCAGGCCTTCAAGGTCGCCGTCGCGTCCGGTGGAGGCGGTGACCAGCAGGTTGCGCAGCACCAGGTAGTGGGCCTCATCGCGCAGGGTGACGTCGAATGCGGGGTTCAGGTGCGCCTGGACGCAGCCGACAGCCATCTCGAAGAGGATCTGCGCGCTGGCGGCCTGGTCGCCATCCACCAGCAGGTCGTAGGATTCCTCGTCCAGGGTCATCATCGGCCCGTCGAAGTCCACTACGGACAGACGCGCGGCGCCCCAGATGTAGGTGAAGACCAGTGGCGCGGGGGCGTCGGCATCGAGGGCCTTGGGGTCCAGTCCCAGCGCGGTGAGCACCCGGGCGCGTGCTTTGCTGCCGACTTCGCTGTCATCAGACATGTCCACGCCGTCACCCAGGGCCAAGGCGAAGGCCTTGACCTTGTTGAACAGTTCGGTCTCGCGCAGCAGTTCGCAGATTTCCGCGTCGCCCTCGGCGAAGCCATCCAGGGTGTCTTCGAGCATTTCGCGCAGCGCTTCGAAGTCCTCGGCCTCGCCTTCCCACAGATCGCGCTCTTCGAGGAAGTTGAGGTAGTCCAGCCAGGAGACGAAGATCGGTTCTGGCGCCAACGAGTCCGGAAGGCCCATCAGGTGCTCGGCCAATGATTCGCCGAAGAGGTCGAGGTCGATATCGCGCAGGTTGGAGCTGCTGGCCTTCTGCGCGTATTCGGCGCCCACCGCGCCGATGGCGAAGAGCTGCGCATTCGCTGCGGTGGCGGCGTCTTCTGGCGAGAAAGCAGGGACGGTGGCCGATACCCAAGCGGTGTAGTCTTCGCGCAGCGAGTCGACGTATTGCTCCACCTGGATGCGGTAGACGCTGCGGCCGCGCTGGGCGGCTTTGGCAGGATTTCCTGCGCCGGAGTTCTTCTTGCTTTGACGCTTTTTGCTGGCCATGAGCGTTCCTTTGAGTGATCGATCGTGCTCTTAGCATCAAGCCTACGGTGTCCGGGGAATATCCATTGACCTATCGGTGGGAATCGGACAAGATGAGCAACAGAGGAACTTGGAAGTCCTAGCACCTGCGGTACGAGGGAGAACCGAATGAAGATCGCCGTTTTAATCAAGGAGGTCCCGGATACCGGGGCCGATCGGGCGCTGAACCAGCAGACCGGTTTGGCTGATCGCGCCGCATCCGAAGCGGTGCTTGATGAAATCGGCGAGCGCACGCTTGAAGTGGCGCTCAAGATCCTGGACGCGGATCCAGACACCCGGATCACGGTGCTGAGCATGGGCCCGGATTCCATCCAGGCCACCCTGCGCAAGGCCCTGGCCATGGGCGCCGCCGACGCCGTGCAGATCAGCGACGATGCGCTGATCGGCGCCGACCTGGTCCTCACCGCCGAAGTCCTGGCAGCCGCATTGCGCCGCGAGCAATACGACCTGGTCCTGGCCGGGAACATGTCCACCGACGGTTCGGCGGGCATGCTGCCGGTGATGCTGGCCGAGCTGCTCTCCCTGCCCGCAGCCACCTCGCTGTCCGAGATCTCCATCGCCGACGGAGTGCTGCGCGGCACCCGTGAGCTGGAGGGTGCCACTGCGCAGATCAGCACCCCGCTGCCAGCCATCGCTTCGATCACCGAGGCCCTGCCCGATGCGCGCTTCCCGAACTTCAAGGGCATCATGGCCGCGAAGAAGAAACCGATCGAGATCCTCTCGCTGGCGGATCTCGGCGTTGACGCCCTGCCGGCGGATACCGCCCGCTCGATCATGCTCACCGTGGCCCAGAAGCCGCCGCGCGAGGCGGGCACGATCATGAATGATGATGGCCAGGCCGGTGCCGCGCTGGTCGATTTCCTGGCGAAGAACAACCTGGTGTGAACGGAAAGATGACCATGACAGCATTTGCCGCAGATTCCATCCTTGTCTTCCTCGAAACCACGGCCGCTGGCGAATTGGCGAAAAACAGTGCCGAACTGCTCGGAGCCGCCGCCGGTGTCGGCACCCCGGTAGCCCTGGTTGCCGCACCCGGTGAACATCTTGAAGCCTTCGCAGCCCAGGCAGCGCAGGCCGGTGCATCGGCGGTACTCAGCGCTGTTGTCGAGTCCGCGATCCTCACCGGGCAGCTGGCCGACGCGCTGCAGCAAGCCTATGATCTTGTGCAGCCGCACGCCGTGCTGCTAGCCCATAGCCTGACCTCACGCGAGGTGGCCGCCCGCTTCGCCGTGCGCAACAAGCTCGCCCTGAGCGTAGACGCTCTGGGGGTCCAGCGTGATGAGCAGGGAGTCATTGCCAGCCATTCGATCTACGGCGGGGCCTTCTCGACCACCAGCGCTCCGACCTTTGGCGCGCCAGTGATCACGGTGCGGGTGGGCAGCATCGAAGCCCGCGCCCAGGGGCAGGAACCGGCAGTCACCGCTCTTGAGCTGGCTGGAGGCACGACCCCTGACATCCAGGTGCTTGATCTTAAGAAGGCGGAGTCCAATTCGGCTCGCCCCGAGTTGCGCACGGCCACAAAGGTGGTTTCGGGCGGACGTGGGCTGGGCAGCACCGAGCAATTCGACTTGGTGTACCAGCTGGCCGATGCCTTGGGCGCCGGCGTGGGCGCTTCGCGCGCCGCGGTGGATGCCGGGTTCATCGAACACGCAGCCCAGGTCGGGCAGACCGGCGTGGCCGTGTCCCCACAGCTCTATGTCGCCCTGGGCATCTCCGGAGCGATCCAGCACAAGGCGGGAATGCAGACGGCCAAGACCATTGTTGCCATCAACAAGGATGGTGATGCGCCGATCTTCGAGATTGCTGATTTCGGCATTGTCGGCGATGTCTTCAAGGTGGTCCCCCAGGTGATTTCCGCGCTGGAAGCACGCAAGGCCCAGTAATGACGAGTCCAGCATCCAAGAGCCTGCGGCAGGGCATGCCCCGGATTCCCGGAGGCGAACCATGGCCGCCGGCCAGCGCACAGAGGGTGGAACCTCAGACACCTGTTGCTGCTGAACCGGCCGAGGTTATCGAGGCACCGGGGACAGTCGCGGCTTCGGTTCCGACGCCAGCAGCGGCCCCAGAACCAGCTGCAGCGACACCGGCACGAGCACTGCGCCAGGGCCTGCCCCGGGTAGCGGGCGGGGATCCTTGGCCGCCGACAGATGCACCAACGAATGCTGCAGCCGTCGACGAACCCCGGACTGCGCCTCATCACGTGCCGGCACCCGAGCCAGCACAGGAACCTGCCGTCGCAGTGGCATCTGAACCTGTCCCAACAACCGAGCCTGCGCCTGCCGCCGCTTCGATCGAAGCCAACAGTGATTCGCCGGCGGTTCGACAGGGACTGCCGCGGGTGGCTGACGGCGGCCCCTGGCCACCGAGCAGTTTTGTCGCCGCACCGGAGGCCATTCCAGTCCCGGCCGAAAAAGCCGAGCCGGCCCCAGCAGCTGTTGCAGCAGAGCCTGTTGCCGTAGAGCCAGTCGTCGCTGCACCAGTTGTCGAGCCTGCTATCGCAAGTGCGCCGGCTCCCGCGCCGGAAGCCGCACCCACCCGGGCATCGACACAGCCACCTGCTTCGACGCCAGCGCCTGAACCAGCGCCGACGCCAAAAGCCGCTCCGTCAAAGCCGGCCGCAACCGAGCCGAAGCGCCATGGCCCGTTGACCACGAAACAGTGGGTGCTCGCCGGCGTCCTTGGCGCGTTCTGCGCACTGGGCATGGCCACGGCGGTGGTCCTGGTCGCCCGGGGAATCGCCAGCATCGATTCGGTGGGAGCCTTCATCCAGCGCTACCCCGGCGAATACCACCTGCCTGAGTCGGCGCCGGTGGGTGTACCTGCGTGGCTAGCGTGGAACCACTTCTTCAACTTCTTCCTGATGGTCCTGATCATCCGATCCGGATTACTCGTTCGGCATCAGAAGAAACCGCCAGCCTACTGGTCCTCCAAGCGAAGCCCCAAGGTCAGCATCAACCTCTGGCTGCATCAGAGCCTTGACCTGCTGTGGATTATCAACGGCCTGGTGTTCATCATCGTGCTCTTCGCTTCGGGGCACTGGATGAGAATCGTTCCGACGTCTTGGGAAGTGTTCCCGAATGCGATTTCGGCGGCCCTGCAATACCTGACGCTGGATTGGCCTACGGAAAACGGCTGGGTGAACTACAACTCGCTGCAACAGCTGGCGTACTTCACCACCGTTTTCATCGCCGCTCCTTTGGCGGTGATCACCGGTTTCCGTTTGAGCGCATTCTGGCCGAAGAATCCGGCACTGGCCAAGAACTACCCGATCGAACTGGCACGTGCCGTGCACTTCCCGACCATGATCTACTTCGTCCTGTTCATCGTGGTCCACGTGATCCTGGTGTTCTCCACCGGGGCTTTGCGCAATCTGAACCATATGTACGCGGCCCAGGGTTCCACCGATCCCACACAGTACGCGGATAACTGGACGGGGCTGTTGTTCTTTGCTTTGTCGCTGCTGGTGATCGCCGGGGCATGGTTCGCTTGCAGGCCCATGGTCCTCTCCTCGATCGCAGGCCTCTTCGGAAAGGTCAGCTCCCGCTAGGCAGACCAGAAATTGCCTCTAACGCAAAACGCCTCGCGTGAGGAGCTAGCGGCCCGTTATGGTGATTTCAGAGCATCCGTCAGGCAACCGAGGGACTAAAACCATGCACCATCACCACAGCGCCGAAGAGCTAGACGGCGTAGCTTTCTGGGAAAGCCATTACGGGCAATCCGAGCGCGTCTGGTCCGGAAAGGTCAACCAGGTCATCGAGAACTTGGTATCGCCGCTGCGCCCGGGGACTTCCCTGGACATCGGCTGCGGTGAAGGCGGCGACGTCCTGTGGCTGGCAACGCACGGATGGAAGGCCACCGGCTTGGACATCTCGCCCACGGCAATCAGCCGCGCCCGGGAGGAGGCCAAGAAACACGATATCGCCGAAGCCGATGCCCAATTTGTCGCCTCCGACCTCGGCCAATGGGACACGGGCCAAGCCTTCGATCTGGTGACCCTGAGCTTCTTCCAAGCGCCTTTCGAGTTCCCACGCGCTGATTTCCTGCGCAAGGCCGCAAGCTTCGTCGCCCCGGGCGGGCACCTGCTGGCCCTGTCTCATGCGGCTCGCCCTTCATGGGCGCCGCCGGTGGATCACGAACTTCCGGCATTCCCCACCCCGCAGGAAGAACTCGACGCGTTGTCGCTGGATCCGGGTGAGTGGGATATCTTGCAAGCCGAGGTCGTGGAGCGCAGCATCATCTCTCCGACTGGCCAACCAGCAGTGATGGAAGATTCAGTGGTCTTTATCCAGCGCAAGGCCTGAAATGAAGTGATCCCCCAGCCTGCGCAGCTGGAGGATCACTGAAGGCATAGATTCCCACACGGATCTATGCCGGCTTGAGCACGCCCACCGGTTGATAGTTGCGCAAAACCACAGACCGGCGAACCACCGCACGCAGGTCATCGACTTGATCGGCACCCTGCGGCAAGGACCGCAATTGCACCAGCACATTGCCCAAGGCGGTGCACTCGACCGGGCCGGCAACAACCGGCACCCGGGCAAGATCAGCGGTTCGCTGGCACAACAGCTCTCCTTGGGATCCGCCGCCGACAATATGGATATCCTCAAGGTCGAATCCGCCCAGCCGCGCCGCTTCATGGGCCTGGGCGGCGAAGCTCGCAGCCAGGGACTCGATGACAATGCGAATCAGCTCGGCACGGCTTTCCGGTGCGGTCCCTCCAGCCTTGCTGATCGCTTCGCTGATGCGAACTGGCATCCGTCCCGGTGCGAGGAACTCCTCGTCTTGCGGATCAATCAAGACCAGGGGAACGGGCAGCCTCGCGGCTTGCGCCAGCAGATCGGCCAGCTGGACCTCCGGTTCTGAGGCCTGCGCAGCTTGCTGGTTCCAGTAGCTCACCGATTCGCTGAGCAAGAAGGTTCCCGTGACGTTCTTGAGGACCCGGACCGATCCATCAAGGCCGAGTTCGTTGGTGAATCCCGCCGCTTGAGCCTGCTCGGTCAGCACCGGCTCAGCCAACTCCACTCCGACCAGTCCCCAGGTTCCGCAGGAGATGTACGCGGAGTTCTTGCCCGCCAACGGTGTCGCAGCTACAGCACTGGCCGTGTCATGGGAGGCGACCGCCACCACTTGCACCGAATTCGAAGCACCGAATTCCCGGGCCAGTTCCGGCAGCAAGGAGCCAACGCTGTCACCAGGGTGGATGATCGGCGCCAGCTTGCCAGCCACTCCGAGCTGCCCCACCAATTCCTCATCCCACGTTCCGGAACGCTGGTTGAGCAGGCCAGTGGTGGAAGCATTGGTCCACTCGCACCGCGCTTGCCCGGTCAGCAGCCAGTTGATGTAGTCGGGCACCAGCAACAGCTGGTCGGCCTCGCCGAGTCGCTGCTCCTGCTTCTCGGCCTGCAACTGGTAGATGGTGTTAAAGGCCAGGAACTGCAGGCCGTTGCGCTCGAAGAGCTCAGCTCGGCTGAACTTCGCCTCCAGATCCGGGACCGCCAGTTCATTGCGCGGATCACGGTAGTGCCGCACCTGCCCCAGACGCTGCCCTTCCTTGAGCAGCGCGTAGTCCACCGCCCAAGAATCGACTCCGATGCTGGCGATGTCCGGGCGCAGCTCAAAGGCCATTTGCAGCCCCTGGCGGATCTGCGACCACAGCTCATCGATGTCCCAGGCCAAGGCCTGCGCTGATGCCCTGGAGTCGAATTCGACCAGTGGCACCGGCCCGTTGGCGAAGCGGTGGACGAGGGTCAGTTCAACCTTGCCGTCCACCAGCTCGCCAATCATGACGCGGCCGCTGGTAGCCCCCAGATCGATGGCGGCAACCGGGTGCTGGCCTTGGTTGCGGCTCATCGCAGGAACGCTGCAGCAACACCAGAATCCACTGGAATGTGCAACCCTGTGGTGCGGGATAATTCGGGTCCGGTCAGTACATATACCGCGTCGGCAATATTTTCCGGAATGACTTCGCGCTTCAGGATCGTGCGGTTGGCATAGAACTGGCCGAGGTCTTCTTCAGCCACCCCGTAGGTCGCGGCGCGGTTGGCACCCCACCCGGAGGCAAAGATGCCGGACCCGCGGACAACGCCATCGGGATTGATGCCATTAACCCGGACACCGTGCTCGCCCAGCTCAACTGCCAGCAAGCGCACCTGGTGGGCCTGGTCCGCCTTGGTGGCCGAGTAGGCAATGTTGTTGGGGCCAGCGAACACCGAGTTCTTGGAAGAGATGTAGATGATGTCGCCTCCCAGCTTCTGCTCGATCAGCACCTTGGCCGCGGCCTTGGAGACGAGGAACGAGCCCTTGGCCATCACATCATGCTGCAGATCCCAGTCGGCTTCGGTGGTTTCCAGCAGCGATTTCGAGAGGGACAGTCCGGCATTATTCACCACCAGATCCAGTCCGCCAAAGGCCAGGACCGCATCGTCGATGGCAGCTTGCACGGCCTGGGCGTCAGCCACGTTGGCGGCCACGCCTACAGCCACATCCGCGTCGCCCAATTCTGCGGCGGCATCCTGCGCCTTGGCCAGGTCCAGGTCGGCGATCACCACGCAGGCTCCCTCGGCAGCAAGCCTCTTGGCCACGGCCTTGCCGATGCCCGAAGCGGCTCCGGTGACCAACGCGATGCGTCCGGCGTGGGACTTCGGCTTCGGCATGCGCTGCAGCTTGGCTTCCTCCAGCGCCCAGTATTCGATCCGGAACTTTTCCGCATCTGAAATCGGGGTGTAGGTCGACAGCGCTTCAGCGCCGCGCATGACGTTGATGGCGTTGAGGTAGAACTCGCCAGCCACCCTCGCGGTCTGCTTGTTCGCGCCGTAGGAGAACATGCCCACGCCGGGAACTAGGACGATCAACGGGTCTGCTCCGCGCATCGCCGGGGAGTTCTCATCCTTGTGGCTCTCATAGTAGCGCTGGTAGTCCTCGCGGTATTCGGCATGCAGTTCCTGAAGCCGGGCGAGCTGCTCGTCGATGCTGGCGGTGCCTGGCAGATCCAGGACCATCGGCTTGACCTTGGTCCGCAGGAAATGGTCCGGGCAGCTGGTGCCCAGCGCGGCCAGCGGCGCCAGCTTTCGCCGGGAGAGGAAGTCCAATACCCGCTCGTCGTCGCTGAAGTGGCCGACCATCGGCTTGTCATTGCTGGCCAGTGAACGGATGGTTGGCGCCAGGGCGGCGGCACGAGCGCGGCGCTCTGGCTCCGGAAGTGCTTCGAAGCCGGGACGCACTGGACCGAAGGGCTCGGGGGCACCGTGTTCCTGGATGTAGGCGGCGGCGGTGTCGATGATCCACAGGGAGTTGGCTTCGGACTCTTCGCTCGTATCGCCCCAGGCGGTGATTCCATGTCCGCCGAGGATGCAGCCCACCGCTTGAGGGTTCTCTTCCTTGATCCGGGCAATATCCAGCCCGAGCTGGAAGCCCGGTCGGCGCCAATCGACCCAGGCAACCTTGCCGCCGAAGATCTTGGCCGTCAGTTCCTGCCCGTCCTTGGCGGTGGCGATGGCGATGCCGGAGTCCGGGTGCAGGTGGTCCACGTGGTTGGCGTTGACCAGGCCATGCATGGCGGTGTCGATGGATGGGGCCGCGCCGCCCTTGCCGTGCAGGCAGTAGTCGAAGGCGGCGACCATTTCATCTTCCCGGTCCACGCCCGGGTAGACGTCCACCAGTGCCCGCATGCGATCCAGGCGCAGTGTGGACAGGCCCTGTTCGGTGAGCGTTCCCAGATCGCCGCCGGATCCCTTGACCCACAGCAGCTCGATGTTCTCCCCGGTCACCGGATCGATGGTGGTGCCCTTGGCCGAGGTATTGCCGCCGGCGTAGTTGGTGTTCTTCTTGTCCTGGCCCAGCCGGTTGGAGCGCTCGATGAGCGCGGCCGCCGCGCTGGTGGTGGCAGGTGCGATGCTTTGAGTCATGATTCTCTCAGGTGTTCCTCGTCGTGTTCAGCGCCGGCGCTTAAGCGTCGACCTTGTTGGGGGCGACCAGCTTGCCGTAGCGCGCTACTTCAATTTCTTCCAGGGACTTGCCACGGGTTTCCGGGGCCCAGATCGTTCCGATCAGCAGGGCTGCGGCGAGCAGTCCCAGGATCAGCAGGCCCAGCTTTTCCAGTCCCATGCTGGTGAGCAGCACCGGGAAGACCAGGGACAGCAGGCCGACCATCACGCGGGCGAGCATGAACAGCATGCCCTGGGCACTGGCACGGTACTTGGTGGCGAACAGCTCCGCGGTCCACAGCCCGTAAAAGGCCTGAGCGCCGATACCGGCTGAGATGCCCCAGGCCACCGCGTAGAACAGCAGCGAGAAGGCGCCTGGCGGGGCGAAGATCAGCACGGCCCATGCCACGATGCCCAGCAGGGCGCCGGTGAAGTACAGCCAGCGGCGGGAGACGCGGTCGCCGTATTTCATGAAGCCGAAGTAGGTGGCAGCGGCGGTCAGCACCCAGACCAGGACCTGGAGCAGGTTCTGCTGCGTGGCCGACTCGACTCCGGCGGCTTCGTAAACGCGCGGCTGGAAGATGCCGGCCTGGCCGGCCACGGTATTCCATAGCCCGTAGACGCCGATCAGGAACAGCAGTGCCGACCAGTTCTTTCGTTCGGCCAGCAGGCCGCGGATCCCGGAGAAGAAGGACAGCTTGGTGCCATTGGCCAGCTCGGTGGCCCGCTGCTCTTTCCAGCGGGTGGATTCGGGCAGGCCGCGGCGTACCCACCAGGTCACCGCGGCAACGATGAACAGGTGCAAGAAGATCAGCCGGGACCCGGTCACGCCAAGAGGCGCGACCATGATCGCCAGGGCGAAACCCACGGCCGGGCCGAAGGACCAGGCCAGCTGCGCTGTGCCCACGTGGGCGGCGCGCGATTCCTCTGGCGCTTCCTCGGCGATATAGGTCCAGGATGCCGGGACGCCGGCGCCCACGGCGATGCCCATGAGCACCACGCCCACCACCAGCAAAACGGTGTTGAAGGTGAAGGTGATCAGCAGGGCGCCGAGCATGAAGACCATCAGGTCATAGGTGTAGATGAACTTGCGGCCCAGGCGGTCGCAGAGCGGGCCGCCGATCATGGCGCCGAGCGCCGCGCCAAAGGCATTGGCGGAGACCGCGGCGATCACGCCGACCAGACCGTCATCAAACCCGAAAGCCGACTGCCAGAGGCTCAAGCTGGTGGCCAGGGCGATAATGGCGCCGGCCTCGATGTAGTTGCTCATCGCGACGGCGATGGTGGCTTTCCAGCCGGTGATGCCGCGCTTCGTTGCTGCGGTACCCATTTATGCTCCCCATCCTGCTTGGACCCCGCCGACACGTTCGGCTTCGATGCGGTTCTGGTAGTCCGATGCGCGGAAGGCCTGCATCGGGTCTGCTGGCAGGCCGCGTTCGGCGCGCCAGGCTTCGAGTTCCGAACGGATATCGGTGTAGAAGGCGTTCATGAAGATCTCGTTGGCGGCCAAGACATCGCCGGAAATCTGCGCTTCGGTCAGCGCCACCCGGTCGATCAGCAGGGCGCGGGCAGTCATTTCCTGGACGTTGAGCACGCTGCGGATCTGGCCCTGGATCTTGTTCTCCACATTGTGGCACTGGTCCAGCATGAAGGAAATGGTGCTCGACTCTTCCAGCCCGCCACCGCGGATCACCTCGGCCATGATGCGGAAGAGCTGATAAGGATCGGCTGATCCGACGATCAGGTCATCGTCGGCGTAGAAGCGCGAGTTGAAGTCGAAGGAGCCCAGCTTGCCCAGCCGCAGCAGTTGCATGACGATGAACTCGATATTGGTGCCCGGCGCGTGGTGCCCGGTATCCAGGCAGACCATGGCGCGCTCGCCCAGGGCGGCGACCTGGGCGTAGGAAGTGCCCCAGTCCGGAACGTCGGTGTGGTAGAAAGCGGGCTCGAAGAACTTGTACTCCAGCACCAGGCGCTGCTCGCCGGTCAGCCGCGCGTAGATTTCCGCCAGCGAGTCCGCCAGGCGGTCCTGGCGGCCGCGCATATCGGCCTGGCCCGGGTAGTTGGAGCCTTCAGCCAGCCAGATCTTCAAATCCTGGCTGCCGGTGGCGTCCATGACGTCGATGCATTCGAGGTGGTGGTCGATGGCCTTGCGGCGGATCTTGGGATCCTCGTGGGTCAGTGCGCCGAACTTGTAGTCGTCATCCTGGAAGGTGTTCGAGTTGATGGTTCCCAGACGCACACCCAGGTTTTCGGCGTGGGTGCGCAGCTCGGCGAAGTCTTCGACTTTGTCCCAGGGAATGTGCAACGCGACCGATGGGGCAAGGCCGGTCAGGCGGTGCACCTCGGCGGCGTCGGCGATCTTTTCAAAGGGGTCCCGCGGAGTGCCTGCGGTGGAGTACACCTTAAAGCGGGTGCCGGAGTTGCCGTAGGCCCAGGACGGGACCTCGATGGCCAACCGGTTGAGGGTTTCTCGGTTTTCGGGGCTCAACGTTGCGCCCATGAACCTCTCCTTTTCTGCGAATGCGGTGAATTAGTTCTTTGCTGCTGGCAGGTGGGCCAGTTGGTCTTCGAGATTGAATACTTCGCCAAGGCGCTGTGCCTGCTGGTCGGCGCGCCCGTCGAGGCTGACGAAGAATTCAGACATCTGTTCTTCCCACAAGGCTGTGCGCGGGTCGGCGTCCAGGGCTGTTTGGGCTGCTTCATCGTCGTCGGTTTCGTAGTAGCCGATCAGCAGGCCGTCGCCGCGAAGGAAGAGCGAGTAGTTCCGGCGCCCGGCATCCTTGATGGCTTGGAGCATCTGGGGCCACACGTGCCGATGGTGTTCGATGTATTCATCCATGAGTTCCGGGAGGACCTGTAGCTGGAAGCAAACTCGCACTGGTTTTCCTTATCTGCGCCAAACGTCGTTGTCGGTGTTACCGCAGGCTCTTCATTTTTTGAATAAAATGAATCGTTTCAATCATGCGGTTTATTGAGTGTAAGACACTTCACTCCTGAAGTTCAAGCTAGATTGGCCGACTTTGCCGAAAACTTTTGAAACCTTTCAAAACTCATGTGCATTGAGTTGTTTTTTGCAGCCCGGGATATACTCGCAAGACAAGCAACCCCGATCAGAACAGGAATCCTCTGTGGCCGTCAGCGTTAAGGAAGTCGCCGCCGAAGCCGGAGTTTCCGTGGGCACCGTATCCAACGTGCTCAACCGCCCCGAGGTTGTTTCCGAACGAACCGTCGCCAAGGTCACCGCAGCCATCGAAAAGCTCGGCTTTGTCCGCAACGACGCCGCCCGGCAATTGCGCGCAGGACACAGCCGGAACTTCGGGCTCGTCGTACTCGATGCACGCAACCCCTTCTTCATGGACGTCACCCAAGGCGCGCAGCACCGCGCCCTGGAAAATGGCTACACCGTGCTCATGGGTGCCAGCGACAACTCGCTGACTACCGAACAGCAGCTCTTGGATCTCTTCGAGGAGCAGCGAGTCGCCGGCGTGCTCATTTCCCCCATGCACAGCGACTTCAGCCGCCTCTGGAAAATCCGCGAAGCCGGCACCCCGGTGGTCTTGGTCGACCGCGGCAGCGGGGATCGCAGCTTCTCCTCGGTCTCGGTCAACGACGTTGAAGGCGGACGCATCGCCGTGCAGCACCTGGTGGATCTGGGCCGCAAGAACATCGCGTTTGTCGGCGGACCGCAGAGCATCGAACAGGTGCAGCATCGACTTGAAGGAGCCCAATCGGTGATCGCCGGCACCGCCGACGCAGTGCTGCTGCACCTGCCCACCAAGCAGCTCACCGTGATTGAAGGCCGGGCCGTCGGCGAGCGCATCCTTGCCATGGAACCCGCCCAACGCCCGGACGGGATTTTCGCCGCCAACGACCTGCTGGCACTGGGCATCCTGCAGGCCCTGGTGATGTCCGGGTCCCTCTCGGTGCCTGGCGACATCGCGCTGGTGGGCTACGACAATATCGACTTCGCCCAGTCGGCCGTTGTCCCGATCACCACTGTGCGCCAGCCAGCCGAGGAAATCGGCCGCACGGCAGTGGACGTGTTGCTGCGCGAAGCAGAGGCAGGGGCGGACGCGGTGCGCGAGCAGTTCGTCTTCACCCCGAAACTTGTCATCCGTGAATCCACTGTGGGGACGGGCAACGCGAACTAATGGCTTGCTGATGACTTCCTCAAAGCCGGCATCTGGGGATGCAGTCGGCGTTGATCTTTTGTTAGGTTGAAGGTCCAGCCAACGAAAGGGATGGAATCATGACAGCAAATAATCCGGACGCATTCCTGAACAAGGACGAAGCCGAAGTGCCCGATACCATTTCCGACCCTGCGCTAAATGACGAGGTAGGCCAGGACTGGACCGACGAAGGCGGGGCAACTCCCACAGGAGCCGCCATCGACGGCACCGACATCTAATTACCACCTAGCACAACCGCTGCGGCGGGATGCTCCCTTGAGGAGCATCCCGCCGCAGTGCGTTAACCGGTGGCCACAGGCGCTCATGCTAGCGTTTTGCGATAGTACCGTTGCCGCCACATCTTCTAGGGGACCTTCACTTCATGGCCACTCAACCCGACCTCAGCGGTGTCTCCCTGCCCCAGATCGCGGCTGTTATCGCGGTGGTCGACTATGGTTCCTTCACTGCTGCCGCCGACATCCTCGGAATCTCCCAGCCTTCCCTCTCGCGAAGGGTGCAGAGCCTGGAACAGAGCTTGGGCGTGCCGATTTTCCGTGCGGTCGGGCGCACCATGCAGCTCACCGATGCCGGTCGCAGCCTCGTACCGGCTGGCCGGCGAATCCTCGATGAGCTGGCTTCGATCAACGCCCTGGGCACTTCAACAAGGGAACTGAAAACCGGTTCCCTGCGCATCGCGGGCTTGCCCTCGTTGATCGGCAGCGTGCTGCCCGAGTACGTAGGAAAATTCCATCAGCAGCATCCCGGCATCCATCTGGAAATCCTCAGCGTTCAGGATCACGATGAGCTCGTGGAGGCCATTCGGCTCGGCAGCGCCGACGCGGCCTTTGGCGTCAGCCACGCAGTGCCCTCTGATCTGGAAACCAGGCTGGTCTGCTATCAGGAATTCTCCGCAGTGCTCCCCGCTGATACAGAGACAGCCGCGGAACTCGACGCCGGGTTGCTGGGTACTTTGACCTTGGTCAGCCTTCCCCAGCCCACGTCCATCCGCAAGGTGACCGACGAGGTATACCGCTCGCTGGGCTGCACCCCTCCGAGGGTCATCACCACGGTGCAGCGTGACGCCCTGGTTCCGCTGAGCATTGCCAGCGGCGGGATCACCATGGTTCCAAGCATCATGGCCACCACGGCCGAAGTTTATGGCGGCAAGCAGATGCCACTTCCAACAGGAACCGGCCGAGCCATCGGCGTGATCTACCGGCCCGACCCATTCCAGAATCCCGCGTTGGCAGAGTTCCTGCACTTCTTGTGAGTCATTGCACCCGTCCGGGCGTTGGGCCTGCGATTCATGGCCACTACGCCCTGGCATAGCTTCGGTGCATGGATCCGATCGTGAAAACTATTGGTGCGCTGCTGGGCTTTCGTGATCGTCTGGAGGTTGACCTATGACCAGATGAACGCACGCAGGAGGCCCCAGATGACCGAGCTTCGAATCCGACCTCGCCGCCGGCGCATCACCTTCGTGCTCATCGCCGCGCTGGTCATTGCCCTGGTTGTCGCCGCAAGCGGTCTCTGGTTCAAACTGCAGGGCAACATCTCCACCGCATCCATGCGCAGCTCCGAATCCACCGCTCCCGACTCCAGCCATGGGCTCAATATCCTGCTGCTTGGCTCTGACACCCGCGACCTTGAAGCCTCCGGATTCGGCAAGGCCACCGGTGCGCGCAGCGATTCCATGGTGCTGGTCCATGTGGCCGCGGGCAACAAGCGGATTGATGCGGTGCAGATTCCGCGTGACACCCTGGTCGACATGCCAGCCTGTGAAGACACCGGTCATGGCTCATCCCCCGGCGGTGTATCGATGATCAACTCGGCGCTGAACTATGGCCCGGCCTGCTCTGTTGCCGCCGTGGAATCGCTGACCGGGATCCAGCTGAACCACTTCATCGAGATGAACTTCGAAGGATTCATGTCCATCGTTGACGCGCTGGGCGGAATCAGCGTGTGCCTGCCTCAGCCGATGAAGGATCCCAAGGCGAAACTGGATCTTCCCGCCGGGGACCAGAAAGTCAACGGCACCGACGCCTTGGCGTTGGCTCGCACCCGCCATGCAGTGGGCGACGGCAGCGACATCGCCCGGCTCGGACACCAGCAAATGGTCATGTCGGCCATCGTCCAGCAAGCGACCAGCCGCGAGACGCTGGCCCGCCCGGACCGCTTGTACTCATTCCTGGACGCTGCCACCCAGTCGTTGACCGTGGACCCCGGACTGAGCTCGCTCTCCGATCTCACCGCCTTGGCCGCCCGTGCCCAGGCGGTGCCTTCCGAGGAAATCACCTTCATGACCATGCCATGGGAGCCGGCACCGCAAGACCGCAACCGAGTAGTTCCCTCGGCAGATGCCGAGGCGCTTTTTGCCAGCTTGCGCGAGGACTCACCGGTGGGTCTCGCCGGAAAGCAACCGGGGAAGAAATCCGATGCGGATGCCGCGGCAATTAATGACCGTGCGGCAGCCGTGCACATCACCAATGCCGCCCGGGTAGCGAATCTCGCCGGCGACTACGCCAAGAAGGCCACCGACCAAGGGTTCACGGTGTTCGGTATCGGCAATGCCGCCAGCGTCCAGAGCACAACTACCCTGCTGGCCGCCGACACGGAAGAGGCACGGCAGACCGCCGCAGCCCTGGCCAAGGAGCTTAATCTGGATATCACGCCGGAAACCGCCGCCATCGACGGGGTGCAGCTGCACCTGGGCCAGGACTATCAGAGCGTTGAGAAGCCGGAGGAATCCCCGGTGAAAACCACCAACCGGAAGGCCAGCCAAAACTTGTGCGGCTAACTGCTAGGCGCTAGAACTCCGCGTCCAGGTTCTCGTTGATTTCCTCAATGCTGAACACCGCTGGGTCGAAATCCTCGCCTGGCTCCAATGCGTAGTCTTCGGGAACAACGTCCTGCATCATGGTCAGCGGCTGTTCGTTCTTGAGCTCTTCGACCATCTCGTTCCAGTTCAACGCTCCGCCGCTATCTTCCAGCGGACCCATGCGGCGGCCGCCGATGCACCGCGGCAGCTGGCCATCGTCGGACTTGAGAACGTCTTCGACCTCGATTCCGATGCGCCAATCATCGCCAAAGTCATAGGCGTAGGCCAAACGGTCTTTAGCCTGTTTGAACAGCTTGGAAAGCTTCACCGTCGACTCGTCGATATCGCTTTTCATATGCGGATTCTGCGGACCATAACTGACCTTGTAGTTCTTCCCGTAGAACTGGTGCAGGTGCGAATCGGACCAGTC
Organism: Glutamicibacter mishrai; assembly: GCF_012221945.1. NCBI lineage: Bacteria > Bacillati > Actinomycetota > Actinomycetes > Micrococcales > Micrococcaceae > Glutamicibacter > Glutamicibacter mishrai. The sequence continues at coordinate 1,606,274 of NZ_CP032549.1, forward strand.
GAAGCTGATCTGGATGATGTCATGCAGGTCGGCCAGATTCAGGTCGGCTGGCACCAAGACGCGACGCCAGATCGGCGGCTTTGCTTCGCGCAGGGTCAGCTTGAGCTGCAGCACCTTGCCCTGATACGGCTCGGTGCGCTTCAGTCGTTTGGGTTCTTCTTCCTCGTCAAGCGAGAATCCGAAGGGATCAGCGGCCGTCTGGTCTTCCGCCGCTTGATCCAGCTCTTGTTCTTGCGCGTCTTCATCCAGATCGGTCAACGCCAGGCGGACAACTCCCGGAATATCGTAGGTGACTCCTGGGCTCACGAGGCCAAGGGAACGCAGCAAGTCCATGCGTTGATGCGCCCCGGCCCAGCCTGCTTCAGAGAACGCCTCGCTGCGCTCTTCAGCGACCGGCTGTGCCTCGCCGTCAATGGCTTTGAGCAACCAGAGGTTGGACAAGCCCCAGGCTTCAAGGCTTTCCCCGGCACTTTGCTCGGGCTGGGCCAGCAGCAGATCAAGGACGGCTTTGAGGTAGGTGTACTTGCTCTCGTAGGTAGCCACGCCGCCAGAGGCCAAAAGGGCACGAGCATTCTTGCCGTGCTCCGGAACGGCACCTGTTGCGGTGTCCAGTGCACCGGCCGCTTCGAGCGCGGAGAGCACAACAGAAGCAGCATACTGACGGCTTGGAGTATCAATGCCCTTAGAAAATAGCCCGCGAACCGCGTCAGCGGCTTGGGAAAGATACTTCGGGCCCGGGCCGGCATTCCAGTACTCATGACCTGTGGTGGTAGCCCAGGTAAGGAGAACCCGGCCCATCTTCAAAACCCGCATTTGGCTGATTTCAGCCAACGCATCTTCAGCGGACTCCGGGACATCCAGCAGCTTCGTCTCGCTGTGCTCGCTGAACGGGTCATCCGAATTGATGGTCTCCAGCAGCCATTCGAGACCCGCTGGATCACCCCGCCACAGGTCGTTTTCACGTAAGAAGTCCAAGTAGACGGTCCAAGCGGTGAAGACCAGCTCGCGAAGCTCCCCGGAATCGTCATCCGGGTCTTCGGCTTCTTCAAAATCGATGGTTGCATTCAGCACCGTGAACAGCTGCGGCGGGTCGAAGTCGGTGACGCCGCGCAATTCGATTGCTTCAGCGTAGTAGCTCAAGGTCTCGCCCACCGCGGCCAAAACCATGGGGGCCAGTTCGCTATCCCCATGCTGGGCTTCGAGCCACCGGGTGAACTGAGGGGCTAGCGCATCCAATCCGCGCTTGACCTTCGCCCGTTCAATGGAGACGACATCTCCCTGCAGGCGTGCCGGGTGCCCCTGCTTGGGCTTCTGCTTCTTCTTTTTCTTCGCCACTGAGCTGCTTTCCCATCGTTGCTTCCCTTAGTTTCAAGGCTACGTGCCAACGGGCGCTCTGACCCAACTCTTAGCCCGAAGCGATTCCGTGGCAGTCTGAATCCAGACTGCTTGGATATCTATGACGAAATCATTATTGTGTCCGCACCCACGTTGGTAGGGTGAGCGCATGATCAATACTGCCCGTTTGCATTCGGATCTGTCCCGGCTCGGTCGTGAAACTGCGATGATGTCCGCAACGATCCAGACCCTGTCCTCCGAAGAACTAGCCGCAGATTCATTGTGCGAGGGCTGGAGCCGCGCACATGTCATCGCGCACTTGGCCTCCAACGGCCGCAGCCTGGTGAAGCTCGTCGACTGGGCCACCAGCGGCGAGCCACAGAAGCTTTACGCGTCGCAGGATGCACGCAACGCGGAAATCGACCAGCTGGCCGCGCTGCCCCGCGAAGAACTGCTCGCCGCTTTTGATGAATCAGCCACCTACTTCGCCCAAGAGTGCGAGCGCCTGGCCGGCGAGCTTGCTGTTGAGGAAGTGGACCTGCACGGCAAGATCATCCCGGCCACCTCCATCGTGGCGCTGCGCATTGCAGAAGTGGTCATCCATCACCATGACCTCGACACCGCATGGACCATCGAGGAAGCCGATCCGGTCTCCCAAGAAAATGCCGTCGAAGCAGCGGTTCGCACCATGCGCGTCAAGGATGCCCCCGGGATGACTCTTCGGAGCGAAGAAGGGGACGAATGGGTTATTGGCGACGGCTCGTTGACCGTCCGTGCCGACCGCGCGGGCCTGGTCGAGTGGCTGGCCCGGGAAAATGACCGCTACATCGAAGCCGACGGGCCGATTCCGCAGCTGCCCACCTGGTAGCCGCATCGGGCACGTGTGTCTGCACGTGAAAATGTGTCAGGTAACGGGGAGAATAGATACGCCCTGCTCATCGAGATGAAAAGGAAGCGCTCTTGATCCCCGTTATCGTGCTCACCGGCTACCTCGGCGCGGGCAAAACCAGCTTGCTCAACGGCCTATTGACCAGGCCCGGCACCCGTGTTGGCGTGATCATCAACGATATCGGCAAGATCAACGTCGATACCGGCCTGATCACCGGGCAGATTGATGCCGCCGAATCCATCGCCGGCGGCTGCGTCTGCTGCCTGCCCGACAGCGGCGGACTGGACGAGCTGCTGGAAAAACTGGCCCAGCCAAAGCTCCGCCTGGATGCGATCATCGTTGAGGCCAGCGGCGCCGCCGACCCGATCAATGTGGATCGACTCTTGCGCTACGGCAATGCTCCCGGGGTACGCCCCGGAGGCATCATCGATGTCATCGACGCGGTACAGCACGAACACACGGTGGACACCGCCGCTATGGCCCCTGCCCGATTCGGCGCAGCCAGCCTCGTGGTGGTCAACAAGCTGGATATGATCGCTGAAGATGCCCGCGAGGCGACCTTCGCCCGGATCAGCGATCGGGTCCGCCAGGCCAACCCGAAAGTGAGCATCGTTCCCGCCAGCCATGCAGCCATCGACCCGGATCTGGTCTTTGATATCGCACTGAACGAGGACCCGGCAGACGAACTTCCGCTGGCCGCCGTATCCCGCGCGGAACACGACCACACCCACGCACCTCACGCCCACGCGGTCACTGTTCCCTGCCCCGAACCGGCGGACCCGGGCGCCGTCTTGGACTTGCTGGAGAATCCCCCGGCGAATGCCTACCGGCTCAAGGGCCACGTAAAGATTCGCACTGGCACCGGGGTTCAGCGCTACCTGATCAATATGGTCGGCTGGCAGCCGCATCTCCAGCTGGCTACGCCTGGTTCTGATCCTGCAAAAGACGCTCTAGTGGCAGTTGGAGTGGAACTGGATGAGCAACAGGTCGGTGACGTGTTACGTGCTGCGTTGGAGCCTTCGAACGCTGAACCATCCTCGCAAGATCTCATCCGGCTTGAGCGTCGGTTGATCCTCAGTTCGCGAGTTGCCGACGAGGAATCTGTACGTAGCTGAAGCAATTTTTGCAAGTAATGGCTCTGCGGACGATTGCAAAATCCCCGTATTTGCAGGGATCCAGGTGGGTTGGTTGTAATTGTTGGCTTGCCACCTTGTAATTGTTGTTAGTTATTCCAAAGGCCAGCATCTTCCCGACGAAGGGAAGGTACTGGCCTTTGAGTGAGCTTGGCTGCGCCGCCTACAGCGCGATCTGGCGGTTCTGATCCTTGTAGAGCAGGTAGCGGAAGTTATCCGGGCCGCCGGCGTAGCAAGCCTGCGGGCAGAAGGCGCGCAGTGACATGTAGTCTCCGGCTTCCACCTCGACCCAGTCGCCGTTCAGGCGGTAGACGCCCTTGCCCTCCAGCACATACAAACCGTGCTCCATCACGTGGGTTTCGGCGAACGGGATGGAGGCGCCTGGCTCAAAGGTCACAATGTTCACGCCGAAGTCGAAGGCCACATCGTTCGGGTCGAGCATGCGGGTGGTGCGCCATTTGCCATCGGTGCCTGGCATGGCGCCAGGCTCGACGTCGCGCTCGTTGCCAACCACTGGGCCCGGAGCGTCCACGCCGGCCAGTGGCTCATAGCGCTTGCGCAGCCAGTGGAAGCTGGTCAGTTCGGTGCCATCGTTGCGTGCCGACCAGTTGCTGCCTGCCGGCAGGTAGGCGTAGCCGCCGTCTTCAAGCACATGTTCGGTGCCTTCGATGACCAGGGTCAGCTGGCCGGTGAGCACGAAGATGAAGCCCTGGACTTCGGCCTGCGGCTCTGGCTTGGTGGCTCCGCCGCCAGGGGCGACTTCCACGATGGACTGGGCGAAGGTGGTCGCGCCGCCTGCTACCGGGCGGTTCAAGACCCAAGCGCGGGTATTGGTCCATTCAGGAAAGACGCTGGTGACGATGTCGCGCAGCACGCCCTTGGGGATCACCGTGTAGGCCTCGGTGACGATGGCGCGGTCGGTGAGCAGATCGCTCTGCGACGGGTGTCCGCCGAAGTTAGCGTAGTAGGACGAGGAGTTCGCGATTGCGGGAACAGTCATGACAGGATCCTTAGGCGTGGGAGCGATTCAGCGCGATTGCTTCGAGTTCGGACAGGGTGATCTGGGCTAGTTCAGCGACTTCCTCAGCGCTTACCGCACCGCAGGTGACCCCGCGGTGGATGTAGCGGGCAAGGGCTCGGGCGGTGGCGGGCTCATCCATAATCGTCGAGCTGATCTGGTGGACGTAGTTGCGCAGGCGGGTGCCAGCCGCCTGCAGGCCTTCACGGAAGAATGCGAAGGTCGCTAGGTATCGGGTGGGCAGCTGGTTTTCGTGCAGGTCCCAGCCTTGGTAGATGCCGCGGGCCAGGTGTCGGGAAACCAGGCGTGCATGCAGCGCCCAGGCTTCGGCCATGTTCTCCGGGTCGCCGGCGGGGATGATGTTGGTCGAGCCGTCGGAGAGCTCGACGCCGGTGCCGGCCACGGCCACCTGCATGACGTCCTTGGCGTAGTCGGCCACTGGATGTTCCATGGACTGGTAGCCGGCGGCCACACCCATGGACGCCGAGTAGTCGTAGGTGCCGTAATGCAGGGAGGAAACGCGGCCTTCGCCTGCGTGGATCAGCTGCGCCACCGGATGCGTGCCATCGGCGGCGATGATCACCTGAGGGGTTTCAACCTGGACTTCAAAATGCAGCCGGCCGGCTTCCAGTCCGTGGGCCTGCTCCAGCTTCTGCACCAGAAGCACCATGGCTTTGACCTGATCCACGGTGGTGACCTTGGGCAGGGTCAGGCGCAGGCCCTCGGGCGGCTCCCCGTGGGAGAGCAACCGTGCGATGAATAGGCCCAGGGTGCGGATGCCGCGGGCCCGGGTCGGGGTCTCGAAGCATTTGAAGCGGATGCCGATAAAGGACGGTGCCTTGCCGGCGGCCACGGCCGCGGCGAGCGAGTCGGCCGCTGCCAGTACGGCAGCGTCCTCCTCGGCGTCGCTGCGATTGCCGTAGCCGTCTTCAAAGTCGATGCGCAGATCTTCGATGGGTTCACTGGCCAGCTTCTGGGCTACCAACTCGGCCAAGCGCTGCGGTTCGGCCAGGTCCAGCTTGGTGGCCAGCATGGACAGGCCTACCAGGCCTCCGGCGGCCACCACGGCATTATGGCCCCACGCCGCGGGCAGATCCGGGGTGTACTTGTCCCCCGGAACATATACGGTGTGGATGGGCTGGCGGGCTCCGGTGTCCCCTGGGTAGGACTGTTCCAGCAGCTGGTCTGTGTCGGCCAGCAGCGTTTCTACGCTGGCCAGCGTGGACTCATCGAAGGGGTTGTTCATGGCTTGCTCACGTATTCCTTTTCCAACAGTTCATATGCGCCGGTGGTGAGGAAGTCTGCGAAGTCCTCATCCTTGCCGCTGGTCAGGGTGGCGATCAGCTGTGCGGCCGGCTCGTAGTAGGCCTTGAAGTGTTCTTCATTATTGACCTCACCGCGCAGGCGTTCTACCTCTTCGCCCAAAATGGTTGAGACCAATTCTGCGGTGATGGTATTGCCGGTGTCGGCAGCCACCACTTCGTTGCGGATCTGCTGCCAGATCTGCGAACGGGAGATTTCGGCGGTGGCGGCGTCTTCCATCAGGTTGTGGATGGCGACCGCGCCGTTGCCCGAGAGCCAGACGGCCACGTAGTTCACTGCCACGTAGAGGTTGGCGCGCACGCCGGCCTCGGTGACATCGCCCGGGGCGCTGGCCACGTCGAGCAGCTGGGCTGCGGTGACCTCGACCTCTGGGCGCTGGCGGTCGATCTGGTTGGGCTTCTCGCCCAGCTTGGCGTCGAAGATCTCCTTGCAGATGTTCACCAGGTCCGGGTGGGCTACCCAGGAGCCGTCGAATCCGTCGTTGGCTTCACGGGACTTGTCATCGCGGACCTTCTCGAAGGCGGCTGCGGTGACTTCCGGTTCGCGGCGGTTCGGGATGAACGCGGCCATGCCGCCCATGGCGAAGGCACCACGCTTGTGGCAGGTCTTCACCAGCAGTTCGGTGTAGGCGCGCATCATCGGCGCGGTCATCGACACGGCCGAGCGGTCCGGCATGATGAACGCATCGCCGGCTTCGCGGAAGGTCTTGATGATGGAGAACAGGTAGTCCCAGCGGCCGGCGTTCAGGCCCGAGGCGTGCTCGCGCAGTTCGTAGAGGAACTCTTCCATCTGGAAGGCGGCCGGGATGGTCTCGATGAGCATCGTGGCACGCACTGTGCCGTGGTCGATGCCCAGTTCGGCCTGGGCGAAGGTGAAGATCTCGTTCCACAGGCGGGCTTCGAGGTAGTGCTCCATCTTCGGCAGGTAGTAGAACGGTCCCTGGCCGGATTCGGCGAGCACCTTGGCGTTGTGGAAGAAGTGCAGGCCGAAGTCCACCAGTGCGCCAACTGCAGGCTCGCCGTTGATCAGCACGTTGTTCTCTGGCAGGTGCCAGCCGCGGGGGCGCACCACGACAACCGCGCGAGGAGCGTCGGTGCGCAGCGCGTAGGACTTGCCGCTCTTGGCATCGGTGAAGGCCAGGGTGCCGCGGGCGGCGGCCGACAGGTTGGAGATCGCGTCGATGACATTGAACCAGCTTGGGGTGGAAGCATCTTCCAGGTCGGCCAGCCAGACCTTGGCGCCGGAATTCAGCGCGTTGATGGCCATCTTGGCTGGGGAGGCCGGGCCGGTGATTTCAACGCGGCGGTCGCGCAGGGCCTCAGGCGCTTCGGCAACCTTCCAGTCGCCGGTGCGTACCGATTCGGTGGCTGGGTCGAAGTCGATGGACTTGGCATCGGAGAATTCCTTGCGGCGCACCGAACGTGCGGCCAGCAGTTCTTCGCGGGTTCCAGCGAATTTCTCGTGCAGCTTCTGGATGAAAGCAAGGGCTTCGTCAGAGAGGATCTGCTGGGCATCTGCGACATCGGGGATGCTGGTAATTGAAATACTCATGAGTTGTTCCTTAACCTCTTGTGCTCTTCTGTACTGCTCTGTTCCGTTGCTGGATGCTTTGACGTGCACCCAGTTCTCTTGCTGCAACCTGCGCTGTCTTCGCGACGGTGGCTGCGAGTTCGTGATCTCGGCGATCCAAATGATTTCCGTATAGTGGATACTATTATCCTCAAAATGAAAACGCAAGGGGTATTTGTGGCCTCAACCACGGATTTTTGTCGGCGAAATATCGGATCGTGGAAGGAATGCCTGATTTTAGGCTATTGTTGGGACGAGGATTTCGCATCGTAGAACTTACGCGTAAGCTACTTCCAAAATGAGTGCCTTAACTAGAGGAGCAAAGATGACGCAGACTACCAGCAAGTCCACCACTGGCGGCGTGCAGTCCGTTGAACGCGCATTTGAGCTTCTGGAAGTCATCGCCCGCGCCGGCGGTGAAGCGGCGCTGAGCGAATTGGCCGCCGACACTCCCTTGCCGCTGCCGACCATCCACCGCCTGCTGCGCACCTTGGTCGGAGTCGGCTACGTGCGCCAGCTGCCCAATCGCCGCTATTCCCTGGGTCCTCGCCTGATTCGCTTGGGCGAAGTAGCCAACCGCCAGCTGGGCGCACTGGCATCCCCGGTCCTCAAGGACCTGGTCACCAAGCTGGGCGAATCAGCCAACATCGCCGTGCTCGATGGCGACATGGTCACCTATATCGCCCAGGTGCAATCGGCTCATTCGATGCGCATGATCACCGAAGTCGGGCGCCGCGCCATGCTGCACAACTCCGGTGTCGGCAAGGCCGTTCTCTCGGTGCTCGATGACGAACGGGTGCAGCGCCTGGTTTCCCAAGCTGGCATGCCGCCGAAAACCGCGAATACCATCACCACTTTGGGCAAGCTGTTCACCGATGTGGAAGCCACACGTGAACGCGGCTACGCCATTGACGAGGAAGAACAGGAATTGGGCGTGCGCTGCATCGCCGTTCCGGTCCCCGGGGCGCCAACCCCGATGGCCATCTCGGTCTCCGGCCCGGTCACCCGCGTTGACGAAGCGTTCATGAAAACCGCTGTGCCGGTACTGCAGGCCGCAGCCAGCGAACTGGGCGTGCAGCTGGTGGCAGCGGCCGACTAGTTTTCCGCGCCGGCGCGTGCCGGCACCAAGCTCGTCATCGCTGCCAGCGGAAGCAGGACAATGGCGGCGATGACCGTCAGCGCCGAGAAGGAGCTGATCGCCATCAGCGGGCCGGCGGCAAAAGCGGCCGTGGCACCGCAAAGGTTGGATAGGGCATCAACTCCGCCCTGGACAGACGCGCGTTCCTGCTTGCTGATGACCGTCGCGAACAGGGCAGATCCGGACACGTTGATGAACGACCAGCCCACCCCTAGCAGGATCAGGCTGGTCATGATCCAGCCCATGCTCTCCGGGTGCAATCCCCCGGCCAACAAGGAGGCGGCAAAGATTGCCAAGCCCGCGCCGATGGAGAAGCGGTAGCCCCAGCGATCCGCCACGTACCCCACCGCTGGGGCCAAGGCGTACATGCCGAGAATATGCAGCGAGATGGTGATGCCGACCAGGGACACCGAACCGCCGTGATGGGTGACGTGGATCGGAGTCATGGTCATGATGGCCACCATGACCACCTGCGCGCTGAGTATCGCCACCACCGCGTAGCGCGCCCGGAGATTATTGCGCAGTTCCGAGGCAAAGCGCTTGAGGCTGCCGCGCTGTCGCACCGGCAGAGCCGCACCGGCCGACCGGTCGTTCTCCCGGATCAGCAATAGCGGATCAGGGCGCATCAGCAAGAAGACCAGCAAGCCTGCCAGCAGCATAGCGATACCGGCAATGAGGAATGCCCCGGCGTAGACATGCAGCCCGGTCGCGTTGCTGATCGCCTGGCCAGGAACCCCGAGGTTCGGGCCGAGCACCGTGCCGATGGTTCCCACCCAAACGATCAGTGCCAGGCTGCGACCCTTGTGGTCGTCGGCAGCCAGGTCGGTGGCGGCGAATCGGGACTGCAGGCTGATGGCTGATCCCGAGCCGATCAGCAGCAAGCCGGCGAAGAGCAGGATCACCATCTGGAATTGGGCGGCGGGAACCAATAGCAGCGCACCGAGCGCTGCCAGCCACCAGCCGCCTGACAGGGCAAAACGGCGTCCGAAGCGCGCAGCCAGGTTGCCCAGGGGCAATCCGAGCAGAGCCGCGCCGAGGGTGCTGGCGGTGCGGGCTAGGCCTGCCCAGGCTTCACTCGAGGTGACTTCCTCGGCCAGCAGGATGCCGATCGACGGGGCCACGCCCACGCCGATGGTTCCGAAGATCTGGGAGATGGCAAGGACCCACAGTGTTCTTTTCTGAATCGTTGTGCGAGTCAGCTCGATCATGTCTCCCGCCCTTCCCTGCATCCTCTAGGCAACCGACGTTTTTGCTGCCGTCACCAGAGTACGCGAGCGCAGTGGGCCAACGACCCTGCTACTGGGCGAACTGGGTTTCATAGAGCTGGGTGTAGCGTCCGCCAAGGGCAAGAAGTTCTGCGTGCGTTCCGCGTTCAATGATCTGGCCGGCTTCCACTACGAGAATTTGGTCAGCCGAGCGGATAGTGGAGAGCCGGCGGGCAATGATCAGCGCGGTGCGGTTTTCCAGGGCCTCAGCCAAGGCGGCCTGCACGGCAGCTTCGTTGGCTGAATCCAAGGCGGCGGTCGCCTCATCAAGAATAACCACCTGCGGGGCGGCCAGCAGCAGTCGAGCGATGGTCATGCGCTGGCGTTCGCCACCGGAAAGGCGGTAGCCGCGCTCACCCACCACGGTTTCCAGTCCATCGGGCAGCGCCTGGATGACCGGCTTGAGCCGGGCGCGTTCCAGCGCTTCCCAGATTTGCTCGTCCGTGGCTTCAGGGCGGGCCAAGGTCAGGTTGGAACGGATGGTTTCGTGGAAGAGGTGGCCGTCCTGGGTAACCATCGAAACTGTGGTGCGCAGTGAATCCAGTTTGAGCTGACGGATATCCTGCCCCGCTAGCTGGACGCTTCCCGAGTCCACATCGTAAAGCCGGGCCAGCAGTGAAGCTACCGTGGACTTGCCGGCGCCCGAGGATCCTACGAGGGCAAAAGTCTGCCCTGCCGGGATTTCGAAATTGATATCGTGCAGGACCTGCTCGCCCCCACGGGTATCAAGAATCGCCACCTCCTCCAGCGAGGCCAGCGAGACCTTGTCCGCGCTCGGATAGGAGAAATTCACGTGATCGAATTTCACTGGAACCGCGGCGCCCGCTTCAAGACGGCGGGCATCTGGGGCATCGGAAATCAGCGGTTCCAAGTCCAAGACCTCGAAGACGCGGTCAAAGCTGACCAGAGCGCTGGTGATTTCCACGCGGGCGTTGGCCAGTGCGGTCAATGGAGTGTAGAGCCTGGTCAGCAGCATGCCGAGGGTGACAACATCGCCGGCGGCCAGTTCGCCGCGCACCGCGTACATGCCGCCCAAGCCATAGACCAAGGCGAGCGCCAAGGCGGCCACCAGGGTCAGCGCGGTCACGAAGTAGAACTGGCGCATGGTCATCTTCACGCCGATGTCGCGGACCCTGCCAGCATGCATGGCGAAGACCTTGGACTCGTCCTTGGGGCTGCCGAAGAGCTTGATCAGCGTGGCGCCCGGCGCCGAGAAGCGTTCGGTCATCTGGTTGCCCATGCTGGCGTTCAGTTCGGCGGATTCGCGGCGCAGCAAGGCGACGGATTTGCCAAAGTGGCGGGCCGGCAGAAGGAAGATCGGCAAGAGCACCAGGGCAATGAGGGTGACCTGCCATGAAGTGGTGAACATGACGGCGGCGGTGAGGATCAACGCGACGGTATTGGATACCAGGCCAGAGAGCGTCCCCGCGAATGCCGACTGGGCACCGATGACGTCATTGTTCAGCCGGCTGACCAACGCACCGGTTCGAGTACGGGCGAAGAACGCGACAGGCATTTTCTGCACGTGGTCGAAGACCGCGGTACGCAGGTCGTAGATGATGCCTTCGCCCAGTCGCGAGGAGAACCAGCGGACGATGACGGAAGTAATGGCATCCAAAACAGCGATGACCGCCATGATGATCGCCAGATTGGCAATGGTGCGCACGCCCGACTGTGCGACGATTTCGTCAACCACCCGGCCCGCGAGCACCGGGGTCACTACTGCGAGGACAGCTGCGATCACCGAGAAGAGGACGAAGACCATGAGCCGGGTCTTATACCCAGCGGCGAATTTCAGAACCCGTTTAGGCGTGGTCGAGGCATAGGCCTTCCCCTTGTCGCCAGATAGCTTCCATAGCGAATGCCAGGCGGCACTTTCCATGCTCATGAATTTTTGCTCGCAATCCTGCTCGGGGATTCGGTGGGTTCCACCTTGCTTAGTTTCCCAGCATCTCTCCTGCTACTTCTAGCTAGGGTCAGCTTATTTGGATCCACAAGGGGCATTGGGCTGGCCCGAAAATGACGAAGCCCAGCGCCAAGATGACAATGCACGGAAATGCCGCCTTTGGTCATCAGCGCGGACGACGGGTTCCTAGAAAGCTGTCACGTTTCACTTACGCAGGCGCTCAGGTTTCCACTGATCACCAATGTTTTTCCGTATTTCCATCTGAACAATCGCGACCTAGGTTGGCCCGGCTTCCTTTACACCGTTGAAACATAAAAATACTTGTGAGGGGCGCTTTTCATTCCACAATCCAGAATGAATTTATTCCGAATCGCGGAAGTTGAGTTTTCTATTGCGGAAGGAAGTGCGCTGGCTTACAGTTGACACCAACCAAGCCACAGGCACATATCTCGGAGCGAGAATTCCTCAGGAGCAGCCATGAAAATCAATTCCGCAGACAACTTAGACGTCGCCGAATTACCGCGCAAGAAACCCTTCTACACCTCCTTGTTCTTTCAACTTGGAGTAGCCATCGTCGCCGGAGTCCTGATCGGACATTTCCTGCCGAACATCGGCTCCCAGCTTCGCCCGCTGGGCGATGGATTCATCATGTTGATCAAGATGATCATCGCCCCACTCATCTTCCTCGTGATCGTGACAGGGATTTCCGCGGTAGGAGACGTCAAGGCTGTCGGTCGCCTGGGCGTCAAAGCACTGCTCTACTTCACCTGCGCGACGCTCTTCGCACTGGTCTTCGGCCTCATGATCGGAAACCTCGTTCAGCCGGGCGCAGGATTGAACATCGATCCATCCACCTTGGACGGCACTGCGGTGCAAGAAAAGACCGGCGAGGCAAAGAGCGCATCAGAATTCATTCTTGGCATCATCCCAGTCAGCGTCTTCGGAGCATTCGCCGACAACAACCTCCTGCAGGTACTGTTCTTCTCCGTTTTCTTCGGTGCAGCAATCGTCGTCGTCGGAAAAGATCGCTGCGCGCCATTGATCGGTATTTTCGACAATGTCCTGGAATTGATCTTCAAGATCATGAGTTGGGTCATGCGCGTCGCCCCATTGGGCGCTTTCGGAGCCATGGGCTTCATCATCGGCCAGTACGGAATTGAAACGCTCGGAACCTACGCGAAACTGATCTTGGCCTGCTACGCCGCGGCGTTGTTGTTCATAGGCATTCTGTTCATCGTTGCGTGGGCATTCGCTCGGGTGCCGCTGTGGCAGTTCATCAAATACACTCGCGAAGAATTCCTGCTGGCCTTGGGCACCGCATCCACGGAATCAGTGATGCCCCGCATCATGACAAAGCTGAATAATGCAGGCTGCTCCCGAGCAACAACAGGTTTGGTCGTTCCTACCGGCTACTCGTTTAATCTCGACGGCGCCGCCATCTATCTGTCCATCTCCCTGCTTTTCCTTGCCCAAGCGTTCGGACATGATTTGAGCTTTGGACAGCAATTGGCAGCGCTCGGCGTCCTGCTGCTGACATCCAAGGGAATGGCCGGCGTGCCCGGCTCATCATTCCTTGCACTCTCCGCCACCGCAGCCGCACTAGGCATCTTCCCCGTAGCAGGCGTTGCCCTGCTGCTCGGCGCGGATCGCATCATGGATTCCATGCGCGTTGCAGTGAACCTGCTGGGCAATTGCGTGGCAACCTTCGTGGTGGCCAAGTGGGAAGGACAGTTTGACCGCGAAACGATGAAGCGCGCTTTCGCCGGAGAGAACACCCTTGAGGAAGAAACATCGTTGCCCGTCGAAACTGGCGAAGACGAGCCCGCCAAGGCTACCTGTTCACACTGCGGAACAAAGGCTTCGCATTCAGCCGGCTCAATACTCGGCTCCCCTGCAGCCGCCCCGCAACACTAACGCTTCAGGAATACCGCCCACGTTAAGCATTGGCCAGGCCTGCCGGGTTTCCGGCAGGCCTGGCCAATGCCGTTCAGACCAACCGCAATTTCTAGCGAGTGCTTCGGGACTCCGGTCGCCACTTGTCGTCAATCATGGCTGCAAAGTCGAAAGCTTCATCGAGGATTTCTCTCAGGGATTCGTTGCGCGAGTCCACCCACCGCACCAGAGCGTGGTCATAAAGGGTTAGGGCCAACAGCGCCGAGGTGTCCGCCAATCGATGATTGGCACAGAACGGATGCAACGCCCGGGCAAGCTCGGCTTGCTGTTCGCGACGTGACTCTTGCCAGCGCGCTCGCAGCGCTGGGGTGCTCCACACCAGTTGAACCCGCGAGCGCATCGCCTCGGGATCCTCCTCAGCGGCAACAACCGTCGGTTCAAAGCTCCGGCGCAGAAGTTCGAGCAAGCTTTCGCTGGGATTCGATGCCATGGATTCGAGCATCTGGGAGAAATGCATATTCATGGATCGCAGTGCGGTCACCACGGCGTCTTCTTTTGAGGAGAAGTATCTGAAGAAGGTCGCGCGCGAAATTCCTACAGCTTGCGCTGCTTGCTGAGCAGTGACGTTCTCCAAACCGCGCTCAGCAAAAACGGTATACACCTGCTGAGCCAACTCGGTTTTCATCTTCTCGCGCACCCGATCGCGCACCACGCTGCCCATGGCAAAAATTTTACTCTGAGATCACTCTCCTTTAATGAGACCCCGTCTCTTTTACCATATCAGCACTGGAATACAGTAGGCGTGTCGGATCTTTTCCGATTCACGATACTCAATAATTCCCCAATGATGGTGCCCGCATCTTGCCACTTCGGTAGGCTCAAGAGTGGCATTGAATTCCAGTTGAAGGACGGGCATGGAACAGCAGAGAAGCATCAACAGCATCGAACTCGGGCAAGGCCTGAAGGTCACCGGCCAAGGCTTTGGATGCATGTCTCTGAGCAGCGCTTACGGTGCCGCCGAGGACGCGGAATCCTTGCGGACCGTGAACCACGTGATTGATTCCGGAGTCACTTTCCTGGACACCGCGAACATCTACGGCGCGGGGCACAACGAAACCCTGCTCTCCCAAGTCCTCAAGAAGCGCCGCGACGAGGTCACCCTGGCCACCAAGGCCGGAATTGTTCGACCCAAGAACCCGGGCGACCCGCGAGCAAATGGCGACCCCGCCTTCATCAAGAAATGCTTTGACGAGAGCCTCCAGCGCCTCGGAGTGGACTACATTGACCTCTACTACTACCACCGGGTTGATAGCCGGGTCCCGATTGAAGATACAGTCGGCGCCTACAAGGAATTGGTCGAGGCCGGCAAGGTGGGCCATATCGGATTGTCCGAAGTGACCGCCAACGAGCTTCGCCGAGCGCATGCGGTTCACCCTATTTCAGCGATTCAAATGGAGTACTCGATTTTCAGCCGGGACATCGAGCGCTGGCTGCTCCCCACGGCCAGCGAGCTAGGCGTGGGCCTGGTCAGCTACGCATCCTTGGGTCGCGGCTACTTCACGGGCGAAGTGGATTCGCTCGATCAGCTGGATGCGAACGACGTTCGTCGGAACTTCCCGCGTTTCGAGGACTCCAGGATGCAGCATAACCAGCCATTGCGAACGATCATCGAAGAAACCGCGCAACGTGAAGGAATCACCACCGCGCAGCTCTCATTGGCGTGGGTTTATGAGCAGGCTCGGATCCAGAATGTGCAGGTATCGCCTATTCCGGGAACTCGCTTCGCCCACCACTTTGACGAGAACCTTGGGGCTTTGGATATCCGCCTCTCCGAGGAATCAATGACGACGCTGAACGCGCTGGCAGAACGCGTGGACGGCGAGCGCCAAGCCGACATCATGTCCGTGTCCAAGGGACGCGAAGAAGTACAGATGGCGGAAGAAGGCAGCGCCTCATGAAAATTGCACTGGCCCAGGTACTGAGCACCTCGGATCCACACCGCAACCTCGTGGCCATTCGTGATCACGCGAAGCAAGCCAAGGAAGCCGGAGCGTCTTTGGTGATCTTCCCCGAAGCGATGCAGGTGGCTTTTGGCAATGATCTAGCCAAGGCCGCTGTTGCTCTCGATGGTCCTTGGCCTGCACTGGTTCGCCAGCAAGCGCGCGACATTGGCATCACCATCGTCGCCGGGATGTTCACTCCCGGCGAGGGCGGGCGGGTTCGCAATACCCTGCTGATCGCGGGTCCCGAGGCAGATACCCACTACGACAAGATCCACCTGTACGACGCCTTCGGCTACGCTGAATCCGACTCGGTGACCCCGGGAAATTCGCCAGTGCAGTTTTCGCATGAGGGACAGATCCTTGGTGTGGCCACCTGCTACGACCTCCGATTCCCGCAGCTGTTCATCCGCCATGCCAATTCCGGTGCCGCAGTGAACATCGTCTGCGCCTCGTGGGGCGCCGGTGAAGGAAAAGTTGAACAGTGGACCACTCTGGCCAAGGCCCGCGCCTTGGATTCGACCACTTTTGTGGCGGCAGTGGGCCAAGCTGATCCGGAAAGCGTTGGGCGGAAGGTATCCGGCACGGCGCCGCTAGGCGTGGGTCATTCACTCGTCGTGGACCCGCTGGGTCGGGTCATTGCCCAAGCCGGTGCCGAACCAGAATTGCTCGTGGTGGATCTGGATCTGGCCGTGGTTGAAAAAGCCCGGCAACAGTTGCCGGTGCTGGCCAATACCGTGGAACTCTAGCGGGTCAGCCAGTACAGGATGTCACTGCACACAGGGTCGCCAGTGTCATCGTCGTTGAATCACACCTCAAGCACGGTCACTAGTTGCTGTTCGGGTTGGCGCTCCACTTGCATGCTGGGGCATCGAAGAAACCAGTCTTTTATCGCGTCCAACTGCCCAAAACCAGCAGTGCAGCGCGCGTAATATCCTCGCCGAGCCGCAAGGTACCTCCCGGCATGCATCCAATAAGCCACCCGTTTATTGCCCGATGTCCTCCAGGGCTTGTGTTGGCATCACTGACCTGTCCCGGCGTCGGGGCCTCAGCTCGCTGGCAAGCGATCCGGCCACGATGAGCAGCGCGCCGACAATGGCCACAGGTGGCAGCCGGTCCCCGGCGATACGCCCGATGATCGCGGCCCATACTGGTTCCCCGGCATAGATAATTGTGGCCCTCGTCGGCGAGACCGACTTTTGCGCCCAGTTCATCGCAAGCTGGATCATGCAGCTGGCCACGCCGAGGGCAACTGAAGCAATGACCCACACCCACGAGAACTCGGGCACTTGCTCACCGACAATCGGAACGGTCAAGAACCCGAGAAACCCAGCCACCAGCAACTGAACCACGGTGACGCGCCCAAGATGCACCTTGCCGGCGAACCAGCCAATAAGAATGATCTCCAGGGCTATGGGCAACGTGCTGATAATCGTGACGATCTCGCCCGTGCCGAAGGTGAGCCCGACACTGCCGGGGTCGGCTAGGAGAACAAGCCCGATAAAGGCCAGCGACACGCCAATCCAGGTGAGCAGTCCTGGCTTCTGACGGAAGACAACCCATTGCAGCAACGGCACCAGCGGAACATAGAGCGCAGAGATAAAAGCAGAGGTGCTGCTGTTAAGCGTCTGCAAGCCGGCGGTTTGCAGACCGTAGCCGAAGAAGATCATGACTCCGATGGCCGCACCGGCACCTATCTCCTTCAGAGTCAGGCCCTTGAGTACTCGCGCAAATAACAGGGCACTAATAAGGCCGGCAGTAATAAACCGCATTCCGACGAAGAACCATGGACCACTGTGCTGCACAGCAATGTGGATGATCAGAAAGGTTGCGCCCCAGATGACTGTGGCAAGGACCAAGACCACTTCTTGGCGGGAGAACGCGCGCCACCGAAACCTATTGTGCAACATAATGCACAATCTTATGGTGAATAATAGTGCACATGCAAACGAGCGACAGCGCAGATGTCCTGACCCACGTCAGCAGAAATGTTCGCCGGCTACGCCTAGCCACGGGCCTGAGCCAGGCGGCACTGGCCGACCAATCAGGAGTAAGCCGACGCACGGTCATCAAGCTGGAAGCCGGCGAAGCGAACATCAGTCTCACAGGACTCGACCGGCTCGCAGAATCCCTGGGCGTGACATTCGTCGATTTGGTCGCTGAGCCCACGGCTCCGCGCTCTTCGATCAACGAAGCCGTATGGAGAGGGCAGCATCCTCACAGCGTGGGAACGCTGATGGCCTCAGTTCCAGCCAATAAAGAAGCGCAGCTTTTGAGCTGGTCGCTTGAACCGGAAGAACGCTACGTCGGCGAACCTGATCCTGCGGGCTGGTCCGAAATGATTCTTGTTGTCGAAGGCGAGCTCCGTATTAAGACCACAGAAGAAACGGTGCTGCGCACCGCTGGCGAGCATTACGCATTCGCCACGAATCAAGACTTCTCCTACATCAATGAAAGCCAGCATCTGACGCGTTTTGCCCGGATCGTCGTGAGCTGATTTATCCAAACAGCCACCAACACTGCTGAGCTCTTTCGCAAACAGACACAGGCCACTAGGGTGATTATCAGCCACCCGAACACCTGCCGATGGAGCTTCCGTGTCCTTAGCCTTGCCCAAGCCAACTGCGCCGCATCCATCCATGGCTCCGGCGTTGAATTGGGGAATACTGGGGCCGGGCTGGATTGCGGGGCAATTCGCGACCTCGCTGAATTCCCTGACCGCCAGTCGTCTCGCCGCGGTCGGTTCGCGCAGCCAAGAACGCTCTGCGCAGTTCGCCCAGACCCATGGCGATAGCGACACCCGGGCTTACGATTCCTATGACCAGGTGCTCGGCGACCCGTCAGTGGACGTGGTCTATATCGCCGTCCCGCACAGCGGCCATGCAGAATTAGCCATCAAGGCCATCAACGCCGGCAAACATGTCCTGGTGGAAAAGCCGATGACCCTGAACGCGGATCAGACTCAGCAGGTAATCACTGCTGCCAGAACGGCCGGCGTCTTTGCCATGGAAGCCATGTGGTCACGCCTCTTGCCCGTCGGCAACGTGATCGCCCAGGTCCTCGAATCACGGCTGCTCGGCGAAATCCTCTCCATCAACGCGGACTTCGGAGCCAAATTCCCTGTAGATCCTACCTCCCGGATTTATGATCCTGCCCTGGGCGGTGGCGCGCTGCTCGATGTCGGGATCTACCCTGTCGCCTTCAGCGCCATGATCTCCCCTGCCAAACAGCTGCTGCACGCATCAGGCCGGATGACCCAGACAGGAGTCGACGCATCATTCACGGCAGTGCTTGCCAACAACGACGGATCCACCTCCAGCATTTTCAGCAGCATCGAAACCGATTCGCCGCAGGCCGCCTGGATTGCCGGAACCGAAGCGACCTTGGAAGTTGAGCGCCCCATTTTTGCCGGCTCACGGCTCGTGCTGCGCAACGGGGATGGCAGCATCGCCGACAGCCAAGACTTCACCGAGCACTCCGCTGCCACTGGTTTAGGCTGGGAAGCCGCGCACGTCGCCCGATGCATCAGCGAAGAAGTGCTCGAGTCGCCCATCATGCCACTGGATGAATCATTGGCGATCGCACACACCATGGACCAGATCGCGGCCCGACTGCGCAAAGGCTAGTGAATCGGCACCGCTGTATGCGGGGCTCCGTGCTTCGCCACGTCATCCATCAGGATCTGCGGCCAGGCATTCACCTCATCGCGGGTGCTGGCTACCTGCAGCCTCGCTTGGGGCAACCCGTACAGCAACGCCTGCGCTGTAGTCACCGGGTGGGAAGGGTCCTCGGTCCACGCGAAGATATGCGTGGGGACATTGACGCGTGCCAGATCCGCAAGCTGCGGCAGATCGCTGGCAGCCGCGCCTCGGAAAATGGTCGGCAGAAGCTGAGGAGAATTATCCGGCAGGGTCACCGGGTTCCCGACGGTTGCTGGAGGGACCGGCTGATTGATATCGGCTTGGACAAAGGCATCCCAGCCCTCGGTTTCCAGCACCCTGGCATGGTTCAGGTACGCTTGCGACTTCGCCTTGCGGGACTCCCAGGCAGTTGGCGGAAGCAGCAGGGTCAGTCCGCAAAAGCGCTCTGGTTCCTTGATCGCGGCGTAGAGCAAGGTGGCGCAACCCATGGATGGTCCCACGCCATAGACCTTTTCGCCCGGGAAGTACTCGTGCAGCAGGGCCAGCAGATCATCCGCCAAATTCTGCCATTCGTAGTCTTCAACGACGGTGCGTCCGGTGGATTCGCCGTGCCCGCGGGCATCGTAGCGCAGCAGCCGCGTGCCACTCAGTCCCCGGCCCAAATCCATGTTCAGCACGCGGTCCCGCGCCCGGCTGGAGGTCAAGCCATGAAGCTGGACTACCGGATGTCCGCCTTCATCGCTGAGTTCCACTTCAAGTTCAGCGCCTTGAACACTAAATTTCGCCATAATCCAAGTCCGCTTCTGTCATAGTCAATCTTGGGTAATAGGATAACGCCATGAGACTGACGAACGTTGCACAGTTACGGCTGCCCTTTGGAAAGTTGCACGGATATGACGTCGCTGTTCAGCGCACCGGAGTTGAACTGCCCATTTCCTTCGACCAGCGACGCCACGTCTCCCTGGGCCAACGCCCCGGATCCTGGATGGCCATCAGCTTCAGATTGCCCGCCAAGGTTCAGCTCGATGTCCTAGCCAGCGCATGGCTGGAAGTCATCAACCGCCACGGAACCCTGTGTTCCGCCTTCAGCCAGGATGAGCACGGCGAGCTGCGCCTTGAAGAGATCGCCGTGGCACCAGGGGCCTGGGTCCAGCACCCCGTAGCCAGCGGACAGTCCATGAACGACGCGCTGCGCGATGTTTTTGATAAGGCTTGCTCCCCCTTCAACGCCCCATCCCACCGGTTGTGTCTGCTTGAGACCGCCTTGGAATCAACCGTGGTTATCGCTTCGGACCATTCGCACGTGGACATGTGGTCCATGCTGGTCGTCGTGCGGGACCTGCTGCGATCACTGGGACTATCCGATGATGATGTCGTCCCGCAGCCACTGACCGCCGCCAGTTTCACCGAGCACACCCGGGCCTTGGCGGAACGGGAGCGCGCCCCGCGCGAGGTGCACCAGCGATGGGCTGAAGTACTCGACGCCAGCGGCTCGGTCATGCCCCGCTTCCCGCTGCCGCTGGGTGAACCGGTGCCCCACGCCGAACGAGTCGAAGTACGAGATGTCCTGGACGTTGATGACAGCGCCGCCTTCGCAGCCCAAGCCAAAGAGGATTCGGTGTCCACACTGACTGCCGTCATCTCCGCGATGACCTCAGTGACTTTGGACCTGGCACAAGCCCCGCTGCGTGCTGTCTTCCCGGTGCACAGCCGCTATGACCACCAGTGGGATGACTCGGTCGGCTGGTTCATCACCAACTCCGTCATCGAATCCGCAGATCCGGCTCCCACGGCCTGCGCGGCAGCGGTCAAGGAAGCGGTGCGGCTCGGTTCGTGGCCGCTGGAAGAAATCCTCGATCCCTGGGGCGGAATGCCCGAAGCGCCGGGCATGTTCGCCATTTCCTGGCTTGATCTACGCAGGCTTCCGGTCCGCGTGGATTCCATCGGGCTCGAAGCCCAATATATTGGCGCGACCATCCGCACCGACGGGGTCATGCTGTGGTTCATCCTCGACGATGCCGGGCTGCACCTGCGCTGCCGCTACCCCGATACCCCTGAGGGCCGTGAACATGTGGGAGGCTGGCTGGATGCGCTGATCCTCAAGCTCCGCGCCCAGGCCCGCGCTTCGGTAGGCGGGCTGCTCCGGCTCGGCGAGCGTCGATACCGGGTGCAGCGTGCCGAACGCTCCGACGTACCAGCCATTGTCGCACTCTTGTCCGATGACGAGCTGGGGGCATCGCGCGAAGGCGACGAGTTGGTGGCCTACGAGCGGGCCTTCGACAAGCTCAGCCGCGACTGGTCCAACTATCTTGCGGTGGTGCGCGACGAGGAAGATGCCGTCGTCGGAACCATGCAGCTGTCGATCATTCCCGGGCTGTCCCGCAAGGGCACCACGCGCTTGCAGATCGAGGGAGTGCGGGTGGCCGCCAGCGAAAGGTCCCATGGTGTTGGCCGGGCGATGCTCGAATGGGCGCACGCGCATGGCCGGGCCCGCGGCGCCCGGCTGGCCCAGCTCACGACCGACACCTCCAGGCTCAGGGCCCACGAGTTCTATGCGCGGCTGGGCTACGAGAAGAGCCACGTCGGGCTCAAGCTGCAGCTCTAGGCCCGGCCCGCGCCCTCGTCGGCAGCCACGGTGAAGATATTCGGCTGCACATAGCCGGCCTGCTCGAAGGCCTCCAGCACCGCTTGGCTGACCGGCTCCACCTGTTCGCGATGGATCAACGCGATGGCGCTGCCGCCAAAGCCGCCACCGGTCATCCTCGCGCCAATCGCCCCGGCAGCCAGCGCCGCTTCCACCGCGGCGTCGAGTTCTTCGCTGGAGATCTCGTAGTCATCGCGCATTGAGACGTGGGACTGGTACAAGAGCTCGCCGACCGCGTCGAGATCTCCCTCGCCAAGGACCTTCACGGTCTGCAGTACGCGCTGGTTCTCGGTGACAATATGCTTTGCCCGGCGCTTGATGACCGGATCGTCGATGGCTTCAAGGGCATCAACGCTGGCCACATCGCGCAGTGCGTCGACCCCCAGGACTTCGCAGGCCTGCTCGCAGCTGCGCCGGCGCGCGGCGTAGCCGCCATCCACATGCGAATGCTCCACCCGGGTGTCAATCACCAGCACCACAGCATCATGTTCGGCCAGCGGCAGGGGCACGGTCGCCGCTTCCATGGAACGGCAATCCAAGAACAGCGCATGCTGCGCTTGGGACATCAACGAGGCGCTCTGGTCCATGATTCCGGTCGGAGCACCGACAAACTCGTTCTCCGCCCGCTGGGTCAGCTGCGCCATCCGGGTGTGCGAAAGCCCGAGGTCATAGAGGTCGTTGAGGGCAACGATGGTTCCGACTTCCAGCGCATGGGATGAGGACAGGCCAGAGCCCACCGGAACATCAGAATCCACCAGCAGCTCGAAGCCGGAGAGCTGCACCCCGTCCAGCTCGTTCAGCGCCCAGACCACCGCGGCCGGATAGGCGGCCCAACCGGGGACGGCCTTGGGCACCAGCTCGTCGATGGTAATCGAGGTGACCGGGTTCGAGTCCGCGCCCCCATAGGTGGAGGCGAAATCCAGCGTGGTGCTCTCCGGCTCCAGCTGCGACTTGCGGCGGATGGCGACCAGCGCGTTCTTGTCGATGGCGAAGGGCAGGACATAGCCCATGTTGTAGTCGGTGTGCTCGCCGATCAGGTTCACGCGCCCTGGCGCGCGCCAGATGCCTTCGGGGTGGTGCCCGAAGGTCTTGGTGAATCCTTCACGCAGCGCGCTGACGCGGGCCGCGTTCTCCTTGCTGTCGCTGATGCTCACAGGCTGACCTCACGCAATCTTGCTGCCGTGGTTTCGGCGGGAATGTCATTGATAAAAGCGCCCATGGCCGCTTCGGAGCCGGCGAGGAATTTGAGCTTGTCGGCGGCGCGGCGCGGGCTGGTCAGCTGCAGGTGCAGGCGCGAGGCCGCGCGTTCCCTGGCGGCGATCGGAGCCTGGTGCCAGGCGGCGATGTACGGGGTCGGGGTCTGGTACAGCGCATCGAAACGCCGCAAAAGGTCCCGGTACATGACCGCCAGTTCGCCTCTTTCCTCGTTATCCAGCGCCGCGAAGTCCGGCACGTGGCGGTGCGGAACCAGGTGCGCTTCCAAAGGCCAGCGTGCCGCGTAGGGAACGAAGACGGAGAAATGCTCGCCCTGGGCCACCATGCGCGTGCCCTCGGCCTGCTCGAATTCGAGGATGTCGCCCATCAGGGTCCGGCCGGTGTCCTCCAGATGCTTGACGGCTTGATCGGCCATCTTGCGCGCGGTGGGTGTCAGGTACGGGTAGGCGTAGATCTGGCCGTGGGGGTGGTGCAAGGTGACGCCGATATCCTGCCCGCGGTTTTCGAAGGGGAAGACCTGGGCGATGCCTTCCATGGCGGAGAGCTCCTCAGTGCGCTGGGCCCAGGCCTGGACGACGGTGCGGGCGCGCTCATCATCCAGCGACGCGAAGGATCCTGCATGGTCCGGGGTGAAGACCACGACTTCGCAGCGGCCATAGGCCGGAGCGGGCACCTGGCCGATTGCGGCCGCCGGGATGCGTCCCAGCGCCGGGCCCAGGGAGGGGAAGCGGTTTTCGAAGACCACCACGTTGAAGTCCTCGGCCGGGATTTCGCTGTGTCGCCCGCCCGTGCTGGGGCACAGCGGGCACTGGTCCTTGGGCGGGAGGTAGGTGCGCGACTGGCGATGGGCCGCCACCGCGACCCAGTCGCCGGTCAGCCGGTCATAGCGCAGTTCCCCTGGCTCGCCGCGCGGGTCCAGGGCCCGGGTGTCGTGCACTTCCTCGGGGACGCTGCCGGAGGCATCGGCGAAGAAGATCGCTTCGCGGCCATCGGCGAGGTGGTGCACCCGGTGGGTTGTTTCATGTGCTGCGTTGCCCTGCGGCATGGCAATGTCTCCAGATACTTCGTCAGTTATTGGGGTGGATCTCTCGGGCTGGCTCAGCCGCCCTGAACCGGGCCGATCAGCCAGCTGGCTTGGTGGGTGCCGGCTGGCTCCAACCGGATTACGTCCTCGCCGGAGTTGAAGGCTCCCGGCGGGCAGGTCATCGGCTCAATGGCCAGGCCGGTGCGGTCCAGCGCCGGATCTTCCTGGTCTGCGGTATGCACCTGCACCCAGCCGCAGGCCTGCTCCCAGGTCATCTGCGAACCGGTGCCCTGCTCATCGGTGAGGATCGCGCGGGCCAGCTTCCCGCCCTCGAAGTCCAGCGCGGTATAGGCGTGGTCGATGAAGGTAGTGCCCAGCTTCTTCGGCTCGCGGAAGTCCAGTTCGGTGCCGGCCACGGCCACCACGTCCTTGGGCAGCAGCCGCTGGCCTTCGGTGAGCTGGACCTGCGCGGCGGGCAGGCCCAGAATCCAGTTGTCCACCTTGTCGCCGGGGGCGACCAGGTAGGCGTGCGAGCCCCAGCCGAAGGGCGCTGCTTCGGTTCCGAGGTTGGTGGCGGTGGCGGTGGTGCGCAGCCCGCCGGCTTCCAGCTGGTAGCTGATCACCAGTTCCACTTCGAAGGGGTAGCCCGGGCTCGGGGTGATGGTGGTGCGCAGCTGCGCGGAGTCTTCGGTGCGCCCGGCGAGGGTGAAGTCTGTGTCCACCACCAGCCCGTGCAGGGCGTGGCCGCGTTCGGGTTCGGTGATCGGCAGCTGCTGCGGCACCGAGTCCCAGGTGTAGCTGCCGTCGGTGACGCGGTTGGGCCAGGGTGCGAGGATGGCTCCGGAGTAGACCGGGCGGGGCTGCTGCGGGTCGAAGGCCCTGACCAGCGGCCGGCCCTGGTATTCGAGGCTGACCAGGGTGGCGCCGACGGTGGCTAGTTCGGCTCGGAAACCGTGGGCGGTGAGGGTTACGATCTGGCCGTTGGCGGTGCTGCGCATGGTTCCTTTTTCTGTGCTGGTTCGGTGCCGGGGCTGGTGGCACAGGCTGGGCCCCTCCGCACACCGGTGCGGAAGGGCCCAGCCATGCTTGACGCGCGTGCGGCTTAGCTGCCGGCGCCTGCGCGGCGCTTGTTGTAGATGTCGAAGGCCACTGCCAACAGCAGCACGATACCCTTGACGATCTGCTGGGTGGAAGCGCCCACGCCCATCAGCTGCATTCCATTGGAAAGTACCGCCATCACCAGGCCGCCGACAATGGCGCCGGTCACACGGCCCACACCGCCGGTGGTCGACGCGCCGCCGATGAAGCAGGCCGCGATGGCGTCCAGCTCGAACATGTTGCCGGCGCCGGGCTGGGCGCCATTGGAACGCGAGGAGAAGACCACGCCGGCCACGCCCGAGAGCAGGCCCATGTTGATGAAGATCCACAGGTTGATCTTCTTGACGTTCACGCCCGAAAGCTTGGCCGCCGAGAGGTTGCCGCCGATGGCGTAGACGTGGCGGCCGAAGACC
The DNA here is from genome assembly GCF_012221945.1 of Glutamicibacter mishrai. Lineage (NCBI taxonomy): Bacteria > Bacillati > Actinomycetota > Actinomycetes > Micrococcales > Micrococcaceae > Glutamicibacter > Glutamicibacter mishrai. The sequence goes on from NZ_CP032549.1 coordinate 1,631,778, forward strand.
GTGCGGGTGGTCAATACGTGGTAGCCCAGGATCAGCACGGCCAGGATGATCAGCACGATCGGCATGCCGCGGCTGGTGGCGATCTGCCAGAAGAACCAGAGGATGATCACGGCAATGATCAGGTTCTTGACCAGGAACATCGCCATGGATTCAACGCTCTGACCGTACTTGGCGCGGCCAGCGCGGTTGCGCCACTGCGAGTAGACCAGTCCGACAACGGCGATCACGCCGATCACCAGGGTGAAGGTGTCAAAGCCGTAGCCGCCGAGCAGGCCGTTGAGGAAGCCGCCGGCAATCTGGCCGTATTCGCCAGGGAATGGCGAGAGCGAAACGTTGTTGAGCACTTCGTAGGTCAAGCCGCGGAAGAGCAGCATGCCGGCCAGGGTCACGATGAAGGCCGGGATGCCCACATAGGCCACCCAGAAGCCCTGCCACAAACCGCAGATCGCGCCCACGGCGATGCCGGCAAGCATGCCGACCCACCAAGGCATGTCGTTCTTGATCACCAGCACCGCGGAGACCGCGCCGGTCAGTGCCACCAGCGAGCCGACCGAGAGGTCGATGTGCCCGGCGACGATCACGATGATCATGCCCAGGGCCAGGATCAGCACGTAGGAGTACTGCAGGACGATATTGGTGATGTTGGTGGGGCTCAAGAGCAGCCCGTTGGTCAGGATGCTGAAGAGCACCACGATGAGCACGAAGGCAATGTAGATGCCTGAGGTGCGCAAGTTCTTGGTGAAGATATCCTTCAACTCGGTTGTGATGGTCATCGGGTGCTTTCCTTCTCGATGGTCATGAGTTCCATGAGGCGTTCCTGGTTGGCTTCGGCCACCGGCAGTTCGCCGGTCATCCGGCCATAGGCCAGGGTGTAGATGCGGTCGCAGATGCCCAGCAGCTCGGGCAGTTCGGAGGAGATCACCAGGACCGCCTTGCCGGAGGCGGCCAGCTCGTTGATGATCGTGTAGATCTCGTATTTGGCACCGACGTCGATGCCGCGGGTGGGCTCGTCGAGGATCAGCAGCTCAGGGGCGGTGTGCAGCCATTTGCCCAGCACCACTTTCTGCTGGTTTCCGCCGGAGAGGTTGCCGACCTTGGCCATGACGTTGGGGGTCTTGATGCGCATGGACTTGCGGTAGTGCTCGGCGATCTGGATTTCGCGGTTGGAGTTCACGAAGCCGTTGGAGGAGATCTTCCCCAAGCCGGCCGCGGTGGTATTCACGCGGATATCCTCGATCAGGTTCAGCCCGAACTTCTTGCGGTCCTCCGAGACGTAGGCGATGCCGGCCTTGATGGCCTTGCCCACGGTGGAGGTATCCACCTGCTTGCCGCCCATGAGCACGCTGCCGGTGATATTCCGGCCGTAGCTGTGCCCGAAGACGCTCATCGCCAGTTCGGTGCGCCCGGCGCCCATAAGACCTGCGATGCCGACGATTTCGCCAGCGCGCACGTTCAGCGAGGCGTTGTCCACCACGGTGCGTTCCTGCTGCACCGGGTGCTGGACGGACCAGTCGCGGATCTCGAAGACGACTTCGCCAATCTTCGGTTCGCGCTCCGGGTAGCGGGAGGAGAGTTCGCGGCCGACCATGCCGCGGATGATGCGGTTCTGGTTGGAGGTCGGATCGGCCATATCCAAAGCTTCGATGGACTGGCCGTCGCGGATGATGGTGGTGGTGTTCGCGATATCTTCGATTTCGCCGAGCTTGTGCGAAATGATGATCGAGGTGATGCCCTGCTCGCGCAGTCCGCGCAGCAGGTTCAGCAGGTGCTCGGAGTCATCATCGTTCAGCGCCGCGGTGGGTTCGTCCAGGATCAGCAGCTTCACGTTCTTGCTCAGCGCTTTGGCGATTTCCACCAGCTGCTGCTTGCCGACGCCCAGCTGTCCTACCGGGGTGATCGGCAGTTCATCCAGGCCCACACGTTTGAGCAGCTCGGCGGCGCGGTGGTTGGTTTCGTTCCAGTCGATGAAGCCGCTGCGCGCGGTTTCGTTGCCGAGGAAGATGTTCTCGGCCACCGACAGGTAGGGCACCAAGGCCAGTTCCTGGTGGATGATCACGATGCCTTGGGCTTCGGAGTCCTTGATATTCGAGGCTTTGAGTTCTTCGCCTTCGAAAATGATCTGGCCCTCGTAGCTGCCGTGCGGGTAGACCCCGGACAGGACCTTCATGAGGGTGGATTTGCCGGCGCCGTTTTCGCCGCAGATGGCGTGGATTTCGCCTTTGCGGACCGAAAGGTTGACGCCGTCCAGCGCCTTGACCCCGGGGAAAGTCTTGGTGATCTCCTGCATTTGCAGGATGGTGGTGTCCATAGTGCTTTCGTCCTTGGTATGTGCGGTGAGCACCCTGCCCGTGGCTGGCCGCAACATCATGATGTTGCGGCCAGCCACGGGTGCGGGAGACTACTTGCTGCGGCCGGCCTTTACTTCTTCTGCCGTGTAGTACTTGGAGTCAACGAGCAGGGACTTGATGTTGTCCTTGACCACGATGTCCGAATCCAGCAGGAAGGATGGGACGACCTTCTTGCCGTTGTCGTAGCTCTTGGTGTCGTTGGCTTCCGGCTCGCCGCCGCCGGCGTAGGCCTTGACGGCTTCTACTGCCTGGGTAGCCAGCTTGCGGGTGTCCTTGAAGATGGTGGCGTACTGGACGCCGTCGTCAATCAGCTTCACCGAAGCGATTTCGGCGTCCTGGCCGCTGATGATCGGCAGTCCGTCCTTGATCGACTTGCCGTAGCCGGCGTTGGACAGCGCGGTGATCACGCCGCGGGAGATGCCGTCGAATGGCGAGAGGATGCCGTCGATCTTGGTCTTGCCGCCAGCGTAGTTGGCGGTGATCAAGTCCTCCATGCGCGACTGGGCTTCTTCCTGGCTCCAGCGCAGGGTTGCTGCCTGCTCGATGTTGGTCTGGCCGGACTTGACCACGAGGGTCTTGTCATCCAGGAACGGCTTGAGCGTATCCATCGCGCCCTTCCAGAAGAAGTGCGCGTTGTTGTCATCGATGGAACCGGCGAAGAGCTCGATGTTCAGCGGGCCCTTCTTGTCGGTCTTCTTGCCATCCGCGTCCAACAGGCCCAGGCCGGTCAGCAGCGAGGTGGCCTGCTGCACGCCGACGTTGTAGTTGTCGAAGGTGACGTAGAAGTCGACGTTCTCGGTGCCGTTGATCAGGCGGTCGTAGGAGATGATCGGGATGCCGGCGTCGGCTGCTGCCTGCAGCTGGGTGGACAGCGCGGTGCCGTCGATGGATGCGACCACGAGGATGTCATCACCCTTGGTGATCATCTGGTCGATCTGCTGCTGCTGGGTTGGGATGTCGTCGTTCGCGAACTGCAGGTCGACGCTGTAGCCGGCCTCTTCCAGCTGGGACTTGACGGCCTTGCCATCAGCGATCCAGCGTTCCGAGGTCTCGGTTGGCATTGCCACGCCAACCTGGATGTCTTCCGGTGCCTTCGATTCGCTTTCGCCAGCGCCTGCACCGCCACCTGCGCCGCTGCCGCCGCAGGCTGCCAGTGCGGTAACCAATGCGAGGGAACCAACAGTCGCCGCAGCCTTGCGGGTCCAGTTATTCCATGCCATCTTTTCCTCCTTGAAAATGTGCCACACTCTGCGAGTGAGACGGGGCTCACACCATGTTAGCGCTAACATAGCGGGTTAGGCCACCCCTAATTGCAGATAAATTAAGATTCCTTACTCATTGCGCTGGCGAGGGCCTGGGATTGGCCTCCGCCAGCGCAAAAAACCGCGGGAAAACGGCTAAGAACTAGAAACCCTGAGCCAGCCGGTAGTAGCTCTGGTTCACGCGGATCTGCTGAGCGAAGTTCCGGCGCGTGGTTTCCTCATCGATGACCAGCAATTCGGTTCCTGCGATCTCGGCGAAGATTTCAAAAGCTTCGATGCCCGCCGCGGTGGACATCACCGTATGGTGCGCGCCTCCGGCGGCCAGCCAGGATTCGGCCGACACGTTGAAGTTCGGCCGCGGGCTCCATACCGCGCGGGCTACCGGCAGGTGCGGCAGATCAGCAGGCGGGGTCACCACGTCGACCACATTGGCGGTCAGGCGGAAGCGCTCGCGCATATCGGCCATGGAGACCACGACCGCGCCTTCGGCGGCGTCGGCGTTGAACACCATGCGCACCGGATCCTCGCGGCCGCCGATGCCCAGCGGGTGGATCTCCACCCGCGGCTTGGTGGTGGTCAGCGACGGGCAGACCTCCAGCATGTGGGCACCGAGGATCAGCTCTTTGCCCTCGGTCAGGTCGTAGGTGTAGTCCTCCATCAGCGAGGCGCCTCCCGGCAGGCCTTCTCCCATGACCTTGGCCGCGCGCACCAGCACCGCGGTCTTCCAGTCGCCTTCCGCGCCAAAGCCGTAGCCCTTGCCCATCAGGCGCTGCACGGCAAGGCCCGGAAGCTGCTTCAGGCCGCCCAGATCCTCGAAGTTGGTGGTGAAGGCCATGGCCTTCGCTTCGCCCAGGAATGCTTCCAAAGCGATTTCCTGGCGGGCCGCATAGCGCAGCGACTCGTGGCGTTCGCCTCCGGCGCGCAGTTCTTCGACCACGTCGTAGTCGTGCTCGTACTCGGCGACCAGGGCATCGATGTCGGCTTCGGCGACAGCTTCCACGGCCTCGGCCAGGTCGTTGACTGCCCAGGTGTTCACCGATACGCCAAAGCGGATTTCCGCCTCGGTCTTGTCTCCCTCGGTGACCGCGACGTTGCGCATATTGTCGCCAAAGCGCACCAGGTTCAGGTTCTGCACGGCGTTGTAGCCGGCGGCGCCGCGGACCCAGGTGCCCACGCGGCGGGCCACAACCGGGTTGGATACGTGGCCAACTACGGTGGTGCGGGCTGCGCCCAGGCGGGTGGCCAGGTAGGCGTATTCGCGGTCGCCGTGGGCGGCCTGGTTCAGGTTCATGAAGTCGAAGTCGATGGAATCCCAAGGCAGTTCGACATTGGCCTGGGTGTGCAGGTGCAGCAATGGCTTCTGCAGTGCCTTGAGTCCGTTGATCCACATCTTGGCCGGGCTGAAGGTGTGCATCCAGGTGATAACGCCCAGCACCTTGTCATCCGAGTTCGCTTCCAGCATGGCGCGGCGGATGGAGTCCGAGTCCTTGAGCACCGGCTTCCAGACGATCTTGGCTGGCACCTCGGCGGAGGCGTCGAGGGTCTGGGCCACCTCGGTGGACTGCTCGGCCACCTGGCGCAGGGTTTCCTCGCCGTAGAGGTCCTGGCTTCCGGTGAAGAACCAGATTTCTTTATCGTTATATGCCTTGGCCATGATGTCCTTACTGTCCGTAAACGTTCTGGTAGCGCTCGTAGAGCGAGTCGATCTTCGTGGGGTCGATGGGCTGCGGATCCCCAAGCTGTTGTGCGATATGCACGGTGCGGGCCACTTCTTCGCACATCACCGCTGCCTTGACGGCGGCGCGGGCATCCTTGCCGATGGTGAAGGGGCCATGGTTGGCCATGAGCACCGCGGGGCTGCGGGATTCGCGCAGCGTGGCGACGATGCCGCGGCCGATGGAGTCATCGCCGATGATCGCGAAAGGGCCGATGGGGATCGGTCCGCCGAATTCGTCGGCCATCATGGTCAGCACGCAGGGGATGTCTTCGCCGCGTGCCGCCCATGCGGTGGCGTAGGTGGAGTGGGTGTGCACCACGCCGCCGACTTCCGGCATGTGCTCGTAGGTGTACGCATGCGCCGCAGTATCCGAAGAAGGCGCATGTTCGCCTTCCAGCAGCTGGCCATCAAGGGTGCACACCACCATGGATTCCGGGGTCAAGTCATCGTAGGAGACCCCCGATGGCTTGATCACGAAGAGATCCTGGCTGCCGTCGGCCACTTCGGGGTGGCGCACCCGCTGGGAGACGTTGCCTGCGGTCCAGACCACCAGTTCGTAGCGCGGAAGCTCGGCGTGCAGGTCGGCAACTTCTTGGCGGGCCCGCTGAACTTCATCGCGCATGGATTGCGGGTAGCTCTCCAAGGTTCGTTGTTGATTCATCGGTTTCTCTTTTCGTCCAGAACTGTATGCAATGCCTAGATGGAGGTGATGGCCGCGCGCTGGATGGCCAGGCCGGCTTCATAGGTTTCCAGGTAGGCCTCGAAGCCGGCACGGTCTTCGTCCAGCGGCTCCGCGAGATTCAATGCGGTGCCAGCGAAGACCTCGGAGTCGAGGAATCCGGGCAGGGACTGCGCCAGCCCGTCGAGGACCCGGCGGCGGTAGGCTGCGAGGACTGCGATGCCCCACGCTCCCCCGTGCCCGGCGCTGTCGCCGACCAGGACCGGGGTGTTGATCGCGGCGGCCAGCAGGCGCTGAGCCACCCCGGCGGTGCGGAAGATGCCGCCATGGGCAAACATCTGCTTGACCTCGACGCCTTCAGCAGCCAGCACCCGCAGCCCGAGGCTCAGGGTGGCGAAGATGGCGTAGACCTGGACGCGCATGAGGTTGGCCAGGTTCAGCGTGGAGTCGGGGGTACGCAGGATCGCTGGGCGGCCTTCGGCAAGGTCCGCGACTGGCTCGCCGGAGAGGTTGTTGTAGGCCAGAAGCCCGGCACCATCGGCGGCACCGTCCAGCGCCGCGCGCAGCAGGGTTTCGAAGACCGCATTGTCGTCGGCCTCGCTGCCCAGTGCTTGGGCGAACTGCCCGAAGACCTGGGCCCAGGCGGCGAATTCGCTGGCGCCGTTATTGCAGTGGACCATGGCTACCGGATGGCCATCGGGTGTGGTGACCACGTCGATTTCGTGGTGCACTTCCTTCAGCGGAGCATCGAGTACCACCATGGCGAAAATGGAGGTGCCGGCGGAGATGTTGCCGGTGCGCTGGGCTACCGAATTGGTGGCTACCATGCCGGTTCCGGCGTCCCCTTCCGGCGGGCACATCGGGCTGCCGGGCTGAAGCTGGCCGGTGGGATCCAGCAGCAAGGCCCCTGCTTCGCTCAGCGTTCCGGCATCGGCGCCGGCAGGCAGGGCCGCTGGCAGCAACGAGGAAAGTCCGGTGGTGACTCCATGCCGGGCAGCCACTGTGTCGAAAGCGGAAAGCATCCGGGCGTCGTAGCTGCCGGTGGCCGAATCGATGGGGAACATTCCGGCGGCGTCCCCGACGCCGAGCACAAAATTGCCGGTGAGAAGTTCATGGACAAATCCGGCCAAGGTGTTCAGCCTGGACACCTGCGAGACGTGCTCTTCGCCATTGAGCAGAGCTTGGAAGTAGTGCGCTACGGACCAACGCTGCGGGATGTTGAAGTCCAATGCTTCGCTGAGTTCGGCAGCGGCCTGCGCGGTGGAGGTATTGCGCCAGGTGCGGAAGGGCACCAGCAGCTCGCCGTCGGCGTCGAAGGCCAGGTAGCCGTGCATCATCGCGGAGATCCCGATGGAGCCTAGCCGTGTTGGGCGGGCCCCGTGGCGTTCTTGGGCATCTGCCAGTACCTGGGCCATGCAGTCCTGCAGGCCGGCGATGATCGCTTCGCGGGAGTAGGTCCAGTTCTTGTCTTCGTACTGGTTTTCCCAGGCGTGGCTGCCGCTGGCCAGCTGTTGATGGTCTGGGCCAATCAGGCTTGCTTTGATATTCGTTGAGCCGAATTCGATGCCCAGCACGGCTTGACCGCTGGTGATGATCTCGCGGGCTACCGGCCCGTTGAGCTGTGTTGCCATGAATTCTCCGTTCGCACAGCTCGGTGAGCAGCGCCATTGCCATCGTTATCCACTGAGCGCCTGGGAAAAATACGCAGAGCGGAACAAAACCTCGATGCAATGTTAGCGCTAACATTTTGTGATGCGCAACACCAGATTTCATTTATCTGGCTTCGAAGCGGTCCTTAGCGGGACTTTGGCGGGGCGGTGCTTGCCCGGATGACCAGCGTTGGAGCAATCACCTTCGGCGCCTTGTCCGCCGCTGCCCCATCCAGCAATTCGGTAAGCGCCGCATGGCCAACATCGCGGAACGGCTGGCGCACTGTGGTCAGCGAAGGGATCAGGAAATTCGAGATCTGCAGGTCATCAAAGCCAATGACCGAAACATCGTTGGGCACGTCCAACCCGGCTTCCCAAAAGGCGCGCAATACGCCGGTGGCTAGGTAGTCATTCGCGGCAAACACGGCCGTGACCTCGCCGGATCGCACCGATTCAACCAAGCGCTTGCCTGCCTCATGGCCACTGGGGGCCAGCCAGGATTCCGCAGGCACTTCGATCACCGGGGCCTTGGCTGCAAGCATTGCTTCCTGCCAGCCAATCTGGCGTTCCGTGGCGTCGAACCAGCCGGTTGGCCCGGAAACGTGCGCGATATTTCGATGGCCCAAACCCAGCAGGTGGTTGGTGGCGATGCGCGCGCCTTCACGCTGGTCCACGTAGACGTAATGCGCCGGATCCGAGGCCGGGACTTTGGTGCGGGCAGCCACGACTACCACCGGAATAGTCAGTGCGGCATCGTCCAGGGCATCGATGACCTTTTCGAAGGGTGCGACCATGACTAGCCCGTCGATCCCCTGGTCGGCGAGGTGGCTCAGCGCCTCGCTCGCGCTGTGCGCGTCGTAGCGATCCAGCGCGGTGACGGTCACGAAATACCCTTGAGCGCGGGCCGCGGCCTCGATGGCGAGCACGGTGGATTGCGGTCCGAAGAATTCACTCCCGACGGTCAAGATGCCGATGGTGCTGGAGTGCGAAGTGGCCAGCGTGCGGGCTGCTCGATTGCGGCGATAGCCAAGCTGGCGGATCGCTTCCATCACCTGGTCACGGGTTCCCGACCGGACATTCGGATGATCATTCAGCACACGGGAGACCGTCTGATGAGACACCCCTGCCATGGCCGCCACATCCGCCATCGACGGAGGTCGGTTTCCTGGGCGCCCTTCTCCGGGCTGAGCAATGTTCACAACGGTCATTATTGCAAAGACCCGCGTTTTGACTACTGTCGCGTAGGGTACAACGGCGCTAAAACACCTGCAGCGAACGCATATGCGATTTGGTGCATATGTTTAATTACGCAACAACAACCGCCAGATGGCGGGGTTTTCCCCGAGCCTCCCGAACGTCGGGGCTTCAGAAAAATCTTGGTTCTCAAATCGTGGTCAAAGGACGATATTGGCAAGCTCGGATACGCTCACTGAATTATCTGGCGTGGTAAATCGCGCCGCTCGTGACATCTTCTTCCAACGCTTCGAGGGTCCGTCCGCGGGTTTCTGGAACCTGGGTAGTGACGAAGTACAAGGCCACCGCGCCAACGCCGGCAAAGATGAAGAAGGAGCCGGTGATTCCCACGCCTGAGACCAACGACGGGAAGAAGAGCGTCAGCACGCCATTGGTCCCCCAGCCGAAGAAGACCGAGATGCCGATGCCCAGGCCACGCATATGCAGAGGGAAGATTTCAGCAAGCCAAACCCAGACCGCCACGCTCAGGAAAGTCTGCATCGAGGCAACAAAGGCCACCACAAGGATCAGGATGACTACCGGGCGCAGCGCACTTCCTGCTGGCAGCAGCATGCTGGCAAAAGCCACCAGCAAATGGCAAATAGTGGTCAGCGACAGCCCGATCATGAAGGTCGTCCGGCGATCAAGGCGGGCCATATTGCGCAAGCCGATGATGCCGCCAATGACGGCAACAACGCCAAAAGCGATATTGGCCAGGACCGCCTGCTGCGCGGTCATGCCAGTCTCTTCCAGCACCCGCGTTCCGTAGTACATGATCGAGTTGATCCCGGTCAGCTGCTGCATGGTCGCCACACCGATGCCCACGCAAACAATGCGCAACAGCCATTTGTTTTTCAATACCGCCTTGATGCCGACGGGCTTGTTCTTCAACTGTTCTTTTTCGGCCATGGCCCGGATTTCGCGCACTTCGGCGAGCGCCCGATCAGCTGAACGTACAGTTCCGAGCACGCCAAGGGCCTTCTCGTAATGCCCCTTCTCCACGAGCCAACGCGGAGATTCGGGCATGCGCAGCATCCCGAAGAACAGAACCAGGGCTGGCAAGGCGCAGATGGAGAACATGATGCGCCAGACGCCGTCCATGCTTCCGCCAAGCCAGGCACCGAGGATCGCGTTCATGACGAACGCGGCCAGCTGGCCGGCCACGATAGCCATTTCGTTGCGGCCGGTAATGGAACCGCGGATCTCATGGGGAGCCAGTTCCGCAAGGTACACCGGCACCACGGTGGATGCGCCTCCCACCGCCACACCAAGCATGATGCGGCCGGCCACCAGCACGCCGAAGCCCACTGGGGAGAAGGTTCCCGGCTCTGGACCCGCGGGCGAGAAAACCACGAACACTGTTCCCACGAAAAACAGAACCGCCAGTGCGACGATGGTTTTGCGCCGGCCCCATAAGTCGGCGATTTGCCCGGACACGAGCGCCCCGAGTGCGGCGGCGAAGACCAGCGAGCTGATCACCACACCGACCTGCAAGAGATTCAGGCCAAGCTCCGCGGCCATCGGCCCTTCAGCGCCGTTGGCAACCCCGGTGTCGTATCCAAAGAGCAGTCCGCCGAAGCAGGCGACAATCGAGATCAAACCCAGGCGTTTGGAATGCGGACCTGAAGTCAGTGGCGGCAAACTCGATTCGGACGCAAGATTCTGCGCGCTGGACATAAAACTCCTTCGGATGGCCCGGGTGAAAGAGTCGACTGGATCTTCAGCGATCCAGTCATTGTCACTCGGTGCAACAAGGGCGAGAAGGATTGGCCACGATCTTGATCGATGCCCGGTTTTCCCGACCTCGCCCAACCCTAATAGTTTCATCGAACGCAGGTCCGTCCAAACTCGCTGGCCCGCTCTGATCCTGGACGCAAGCAAGGCCTGGGCTTCTTCACGATGGTGAAGAAGCCCAGGCCTTGTTATTGGTTCTGCTATGCCGTTGTCTGCGGGCTGGCACCGGCTTCGGCTTCGGCCCGTTCCTCGGCATGCCCGCCGAGCTGTTCGAGTTCATGGGCCAGTTCAGCCAGCTCGGCGCCGCCGGCCATCTGGGCGGTCAGCTCTTCGACAGTGATTTCCGACTTGGTGTAGTACCCGATGGACCGTCCGCGCTTGAGCAGCAGGAACGAGTCGCCTACCGGGTACGCGTGGTGCGGGTTGTGCGTAATGAAGATGACGCCCAGGCCGCGGTCGCGAGCCTGCAGGATGTAGCGCAGCACCACGCCTGACTGCTTGACGCCCAGGGCGGCGGTTGGCTCATCGAGGATCAGCACCTTCGCGCCGAAGTACACAGCACGGGCGATCGCCACGCACTGCCGCTCGCCACCGGAGAGCTGGCCAATGGGCTGCTCCACATCTCGCAGGTCAATCCCCATATCCGAGAGTTCCTGCTTGGTGATGTCCTTCATCTTCTGCACATCAAGCTTCTTGAACGGGCCCACTCCGGTGGTCAGTTCCGAGCCGAGGAAGAAGTTGCGCCAGATCGGCATCAGCGGAACCACGGCCAGGTCCTGGTACACGGCGGCGATGCCGGCATCCAGTGCAACACGGGGGCTCTTGAGCTTGATGGACGAGCCATGCAGGGTGAAGTCGCCTTCATCGTGCTGGTGCAGGCCCGCGATGATCTTGATCAGCGTGGACTTTCCGGCGCCGTTATCACCCAGGACGCAGGTGACCTTGCCTGGGTCAACCACCATGTCCACACCGCGCAGGGCGATAATGCTTCCGTAGTGCTTGCCCACGCCCTTGAGGGTCAGCAGGTTATCGCTGGTCTTCGGCTCGAGCTTTTCCAGCAGCTCTTCGGTCTTCTTGTTTTTGCGAGTTTTCATGATCTTGTCCTTGGCTTCCTATTTGCTGGATTCCGCGCGCTTCTTCACTACGATGTTGACCACCGTAGCCAGGAGCAGCATCAGGCCCAAGAAGAACTTGAACCAGTCCGGGTTCCATTCGGCGTACACGATGCCCTTGTTAGCCATGCCGAAGATGAAGGCGCCGATGGCACCGCCAATGGCTGAGCCGTAGCCGCCGGTGAGCAGGCAGCCGCCAATCACTGCGGCGATGATGTACAGGAATTCGTTGCCGATGCCTTCACCGGACTGCACTGCATCGAAGGCGAACAGGTTGTGCATGCCCAGGACCCAACCGCAGAATCCGACGGCCATGAACAGGCCGATCTTGGTACGCACTACCGGCACGCCCACGGCGCGGGCGGCCTTTTCGTCGCCGCCGATGGCGAAGATCCAGTTGCCGATTTTGGTTCGCAGCAGGATCCACGAAGCGATAATGACCATGGCCAGCCAAATGAAGACCGTCACCTTCACATCAATTCCGGCGATGTTCACCGACGAGGCGAAGATCGCCTTGGCGCTTTGGAAGCCTTCCATATCCGCAATGGATGGCGAGGACACCGAACCGCCGATAGCGCGGGTCAAACCGAGGTTCAAACCAGTGAGCATCAGGAAACTGGCCAGGGTGACGATAAAGGATGGCAGTTTGGTCTTGATCAGGATGATGCCGTTGATGAATCCGATCAGCAGCGAAACGATCAGCGCGAGGACCACGCCGACCCAGACGTTCAGGCCGAAATACCAGGAGATCAGCGAGGCGCTCAGGGCCGAGGAGATCACGGCGACACCGGTGGACAGGTCGAATTCGCCGCCGATCATCAGCAGGGATACGCCCACGGCCATGATCCCGATGGTTGAAGCGCCATAGAGGACCGTGGCCAAGGACGCCGGCGACAGGAAGACCGGGGCGACGATGGCGAAGAAGATGAATAGTGCCACGGCGCCTACCAGGGCGCCGATTTCCGGCCGGCCCAGGAGAATGGACAGCGTGCTTTTTTTGCCGACTCGCTCATCTTGGGCGGTAGTGGTTTTCTTATGCGAGGGTGAGGCTGTTAGTGATGACATGAGTTCTCCTCCGTGTCCTTGCTGCGCGTCCTGCAGATATCTGATGCCCGCAGGACGCGAGCTGCGGGACGTGGCTAGCGGACGCCTTCTTCTGCGAAACTGGTGATCTTCTCGGCCACGGTCTTGTCGACGATGGCAGGGCCGGTCAAGGTTGCCTGTCCGCCGCCGATGGTGAAACCTCCGCGGTAGTTCTGCCAGAGAGCATCGACAGCCATGTAGCCCTGCAACCACGGTTGCTGGTCAACGGTGAAGAGGACATTGCCCTTGGTGATCTCTTGAACCAGCTGCGAGTTCATGTCGAAGGATGCGACCTCGACCTTTGAATTCGCGGTGGCCTTTGCTTTCAGCAGGGTCATCGTGAACGGAGCACCCAAACCGATGATGGCATCGGCTTGCTTATCCGCCTGGAGCTTAGCGGTGGCCGTGGACTCGACCTGGGTCATGTCGGTGCCCTGCACGTAGAGCACTTCGGTGTCTGGGACAACTTTTTTCACGCCTGCGCAGCGGGCTTCCAGGCCGACGTGCCCCTGTTCCTGGATGACGCAGATTGGCTTCTTCAAGCCGGCTTCCTTGAGCTTTTCGCCAGCGGCTTCACCGGCGAGCTGTTCATTGGATCCAAAGTGGGCGAAAACGCCGAGCTCCTTGAACCGATCTTCGCCGGCGTTGAGGCTGACGATGGGAATCCCGGCATCGGTAGCTTTTTTCAGCGAGCCCTTCATGGCATCGGGCTTGGCCAGGGTTACGGCGATGCCGTCAACGCCTTGGTCAATGGCTTGTTCGATGAGCTGGGACTGGCGGCCGCCATCCGGGTCGCTGAGGTATTGAAGTTCAACATTGTCCTTCGCTGCCGCTTCTTCCGCTCCCTTGCGGATGATATCCCAGAAGGTGTCTCCGGGGGCTGCGTGGGTGATGACTGCGACTTTGATGCGTTCAGTAGTTGCGACGGCCCCACCTCCGCCGTTGCCCTCTGGCTCTGGAGCGCGTCCGCCGGTGGACGAGCAGGCCGCCAGCCCCAGAGCTGGAACGATGGCGAGTGTCAGTGCGAGTTTGCGCCAAGTTGGCTTTCCCATTGTTGTTTTCCCCTTCAGGAATCCGCCGGCGCACCCCGTTAACCCCAGGAGCGGGCCGAATGATCGAGTTATCGTGACCTGAATCACAAGATGTCTAAAGTGTGCGTCACGAACAGCGATCCGTCAATACTTTGTAAAGACATAAGGATGTGAAGACGAAAAGATTCCCGCCTTTGCGGCGATTATCGTTATCAGGCTGGCACTGAGCTTACGCGTTTCCCACAGATGATGCACGCACGATGAGCCGCGGAGAAATTGTCAGTTGACGTGCAAATTTACCTTGCGGGTTGCGCATCAGCTGCAGCAGCAGGCGCGCACCGCTGCGGCCCAGATCCTGGAAATCAGAATCAACGCTGGTCAAGGAAATCCGGCCCAGAGATGACAAGGAAATATTGTCGTAGCCAGTCACCGCAGCACTGGCCCCCGCTTCATCCAGGGCTTGAATCGCACCGAAGGCGCACAGGTCGTTGAAGCAGGCCAACGCGTCGGGCCTTGCCCCTGAAGCCAGCAGCTGTGCCACCGCGTTGTACCCGGCTTGAAGGCTCGGTCCAGCTTCCACCACCTGCACCTGCTGGCGCAGCCCATGGCGCTGCATGGCCCGGTGGTAGGCTGCTTCGCGCAACGCTGCCACCGGACCGGAGCCTCCTGAAATATGTGTGATCCGGGCGTTCCCGCCGGCGACCAAATGGTCTATGACCAGGCTGAAGCCCTGCGCCTCATCGACGGATACAACCGCGGCATTGGCGTGTGGTTCGCGGCCGCTGCCCACGAATACCGCTGGCGTCTCGCCGAGGGCGGCTTCAAAGCTGGCCGTGTCATCAGCCGATCCCACGACAAGCAGCCCACTGACCCTCAGGTCCCGCAGTGCTTGCAGTTCGGCCGGGCCGATGCCCTGGCCGTCGTGGATGGCCGCGGCGCTGAATAGGACGTCAAACCCAGCCGCCCGCAAGGCCTCGCGCGCCACTTCGGCGACTTCGAGCACCCATGGATTTTGCAGTTCGCCCAGGACCACGCCGATAGCGTGGCGGTTCTCGGCCACGAGGGAACGGGCGGCCAGATTGGGTTGATAGCCCAGCTCGCGGATCGAATCCTCGACCCGCGAGCGCCGTAGCGAACTGACCTTGCTCGGATCCGATAGCACCAGGGACACGAGGGACTTGGAGACTCCCGCATGCTTGGCGACATCTCGAATCGTGGGGCGGCTATTTGGCGTCTGCGACATGGGTGTCAGTATGGCACTTTCTAGCTGTGCGCCGCCCGGGCCATCTGCTGCCAGTCGCCGGTGGCCGCAGAGATCTCGGCTGCCTCGACCAGTGCGGCGGCAGCCACCGCGTCGGCGATGGTTGAGTTGGTTTTCTCTCCCCCTGACACTGCCAGCAGGAACTTCTTGGCCTCAATGATCTTCAGGTCATCAAAACCCATGGCATTGCCTGGCCCGGGCTGGAATCGCGAATACTCGCCATGCTTGGGCGAGCCGATGACGGTGGTGAAGCCCTGTTCTTCGTTGCCTCGTCCGAGCACGACTTCCAGCTCATTCATGCGCTCGAAGTCCCATTTGACCGAGCCTTCGGTGCCGTAGATTTCCAGCCGGTACCCGCACTGCGGACCCACCGCGACGCGCGAGGCTTCGATGGTGCCGATGGCACGCTGTGCGAGGCCCTCGGGGCTGAAACGCACCAGCGCCGCGGCATAGTCTTCGTTTTCAACCTCGCCCATTTCGCCGCCTTCAATCAGGTCAAAGTGCGTACCCTGGCCCATGGACAACTTGGGG
The DNA here is from genome assembly GCF_012221945.1 of Glutamicibacter mishrai. Lineage (NCBI taxonomy): Bacteria > Bacillati > Actinomycetota > Actinomycetes > Micrococcales > Micrococcaceae > Glutamicibacter > Glutamicibacter mishrai. The sequence goes on from NZ_CP032549.1 coordinate 1,647,418, forward strand.
CGCGAAGGGATCATCACGTTGGTCGAGGCGGAAATGCTCTGGATGGAACCCACGACGTGGCTGCAAAGATCTGCGGCATGGCTGAAGAGGTCGGCGAGCACCCCGCTGCCGGCGAGCTCGCGGTTGAAGCGCCAGGACAGGGCCGCCCGCGGATCAGCGGCGTAGCCGGCGAGGAAGCTGGCGCGGACGTTGGTGATGTCTCCCAGCCGACCTTCGCGGACCAGCTGCCGCGCCCGTTCGATGGCCGGGGCATGGCGGTAGTTGAAGCCCACGGAAGTTTCGACGCCGTTGCGCACGACCGCATCTTGGATCGACTGGGTCTCGGCCAAACTACGGCCAGCAGGCTTCTCGATCCAGAAGTGCTTTCCTGCTTCCGCTGCAGCGATCGCCATCTCGGCGTGCAGGAAGTTTGGCGCGCAAATCGAGACGACGTCCACCTCGGGATCGGCCAGAACCTCGTGGTAGTCCAGGGTTCCGCGCTCGAATCCCAGTGTTTGCACGGCGTAGTCCACGCGTGATTGCTCGGTATCCGCGGCGACAATCAGCCGCGGTTTGATGCCCAATTCCGGATAGACATAAGGGACGGAACTGTACGCACGAGCGTGCAACTTGCCCATCCAACCCACCGAAATCAGCCCAACTCCGATGGTGCGCTGTTCGTTCATCTTCTTCTCCTCATCTTTGGAACGTTCCAAAAAACCATACAATCCCGTTAGAATACCGGGCAATGAATTCAGGTATGTTTTTTGTCAGGACAATTGGACAAGTGGACGTCATTGTCCAAAATTCCTAGTCGAACGGTCTTTCTTGGACGCAATACATCAAGCTCGTGAGGTGATATGCGGCGGCTGCAGGCAGGCCATCAAGCCGGAGATTCCGCGGGTTCCCGCCCAGGGGATGCCCAAAGGGCCAACTTTCCTATATAGTTTGTCCTGTCAAAGCGACATATACCCTCAAGGTCGCCGACAAGGAGCAATTGTGAGCACACCACTGAGCATCAAGATCGACCGATCTTCCCCGATCCCCCTCTACCACCAGGTGGTGCAGGGCATCGAAGGCGCCATTCGCGACGGTTCGCTCGCCTCAGGCACCCGCCTGGAAAACGAGATCGAGCTGGCCCAGCGGCTTCGGCTATCCCGCCCCACCATTCGCAAGGCCATGGACGACCTGGTCCAGTCAGGCCTTCTGGTGCGCAAGCGCGGCGTCGGTACCCAGGTTGTCTCCAGCCAGATCCGCCGCCACCTTGAGCTGTCGAGCTTGAACGATGACCTCGAGCGCGCGGGCAAGAAGCCGTCCACCTCCCTGCTCAGCTTCGAGCACATTCCGGCACCAGAGCAGATCCAGGAATTGCTCTCCCTGCCCAAGGACGTCTCGGTGTACCACTTCACCCGACTGCGTTCGGCCGGCGGCAGCCCACTGGCATTGATGGAAAACTGGGTTCGCGACGACATTGTCGAACTGGACGAAAAATCCCTGCGCGCCCACGGCTTATATGAGCTCCTGCGTGAAGCGGGCGTCAACTTCCGGCTCGCCCAGCAGCGCATCGGCGCCACCATTGCCGATGGCGCCCAGGCTGAAGCACTCGATACCGAAGCTGGATCCGCCCTAGTCACCATGCAACGCACCGCTGTTGATGACACTGGTCGCAACGTTGAGACTGGGTCTCACGTCTACCGCGCTGACGCGTACAGCTTTGAAATGACCTTGGTGCAGCGCTAGCAGCGCAAGACACCGGACACCGCCGTCGAAAGGAATGAACATGGCCGACTGGATCTACCCTGCAGGCTCCGCCACCCACGGGGACTGGAGCATCTCGCTCGGTGCCCATGACTCCGCCCTCGAGGTGGACGGCTGGGCCCATACCGGCCTGAAGGTTGCCGAATTGGCTCCCGGGCAATCGATCCAGTTGGACGCCGCAGCCGAAGAGCGAATTGTCGTTCCGCTCTCCGGCGTCTCCTTCACGGTTAGCGTGGACGGCCAGGAGCATGTGCTCGCCGGTCGCGCATCGGTGTTCAACGGCCCGTCTGATGTCCTGTACACGGGCATCAACAAGGCCATCACCATCACCGCCGAACATGGCGGCCGCGTTGCACTCGCCCTGGCTCCTGCCAAGCAGTCATATCCGACGCGGCTGATCAAGGCCGAGGACACCCCGGTGGAACTGCGCGGCGCGGGCAACTGCTCGCGCCAGGTCCACAATTTCGGCACCCCGGCGGCACTGGAAGCCGACCGGTTCATCGTCTGCGAAGTCATCACCCCGGCTGGCAACTGGTCCTCTTACCCTCCGCACAAGCACGATGAGGAGAAAGAGGGCGAGACCAGCCTCGAGGAGATCTACTACTTCGAGACCCAGCTGGCCCGCAATATGCCAGCCCCGCAGGACACCGACCCGATTGGCTACGCCCGGGTTTACGCCTCGGACGAGCGTCCTATCGACGTTAATGCAGAGGTGCGCACCGGCGACGTTATTCTGGTCCCCTATGGCTGGCACGGACCGGCCATGGCAGCGCCAGGCTACGACCTCTACTACCTGAACGTGATGGCTGGACCGGGTCGGGTGCGCGACTGGCTGATCAGCGATGACCCACACCATGGCTGGATCCGCCAGACCTGGGATGCCCAGAGTATGGATCCGCGCCTGCCATTTGGACCGGCGGCATAGTCCGCAAAACTGCAAGATGAAGCGGCGGTTACAGGATTTCCTGTAACCGCCGCTTCGTTCTGGTCTTCTAGCTTGCTGGCTGAAGCAGTGGTTCAAAGGCCTGGGCGAAAGCCGCAATGGCCGCCTCGGAATCCGCGCTGGCATAGGCTTCCATGCCAACAGGACCTGAGTACCCCAGCTGAGACAAAGCCGCTGCGACCGCGCGATAGTTGATTTCCCCGGTGCCCGGCTCGCAGCGCCCCGGAACGTCCGCGACTTGGATTTCTCCGATATAAGGGCTGGCTGCACGCACCAGCTCGATGAGATTCCCCTCGCCAATCTGCGCGTGGTAGAGATCAAGCATCATCTTGACGTTCGGGTGGTCAACGGCCTTGACCAGAGACAACGTATCCTTGGCGCGCCCCAGCGGAATGCCCGGGTGATCAAGAATTGTATTCAGGTTCTCCAGCATGAAAATCACGTCATGCTCTTCGCCCAAGCGCCCCAGTTCTTCAAGGGTCTTCGCTGCGGTCAGCCACATGTCTCCGGTAGCGCGGAATCGCGGGGTGGCAGCCTGGCCGTCGATGAGTTGGGCCGGGTGCACCACCAATCGCTTGATTCCCAGTTCCTTGGCGGCCGGAATCAGTTCCCCGGCGGTACGCACGACATGGTGCGCACTGTCCGCATCGCACAGGCTGCCTTCGCTGTAGCCTGTCATGGAGCCGAAGCGGGCACCGGTGGCCGCGAGGGCTGAAAGGTCCTTGTCCCGGATATCCCAGAGTTCGATTTCAAAGCCGGCGTCGTCGAGTTTCATGACCCGCTCGATGAGCGGAAGGTCCAGGAAGACCATTTCCGCGCAGACCGCTAGCTGCGCGCTCATGCGTTCACCGCGAGCCGGGTGGCAGATTCAAGCTTCACCGGAAGGCCGGTTTCAGAGGATTCCAGTGCGGCCAGGGCTACGCGCAGGGCGGCACGCGCGTCCTTGCCGGTGGGCACGGCGAGGGCCGCGTCGGCGCTGCCTTCGCGCAAGCCGCGGATCTTGCGGGTGAAGATCGACAGCTGATCGCGGTAGGCCTGGGCGAAAAGCTCGATATTCAACCGCTCGGTGGGAGCGTGGGCTCCCTGCGCATCAAAGCTGGAAGCAGCCAGCTGGACCGGGTTGCCGGCCTGGACCATGCCCTTGGATCCGAAGACTTCTCCGCGCACGTCGTAGCCGTAGCTGGCCGAGAAGTTGGCCTCGGCGACCGCGATGGCTCCATTGGAGTAGCGCATGGTGACCACCGCGGTGTCCAGCAGACCGTTCTCCCGGTGTTCCGGGGCGACCAGGGCGTCTGCCATGACGTGGACCTCTTGCACCTCGGCACCCGGGTTCAGCCAGTTCAGGGTGTCGAAGTCGTGGATCAGGGTTTCGGTGAAGATCACGTGGGAGCGGATCTTCGCGGCGTTGGGCAATCCGCCGGCCACTTCCGGGTCGCGGGTCAGCGAACGCAGCAGTTGCGGGGTGCCGATAGCTCCGGAGTTCACCTGTTCTGCCACCGACGCGAAGTCTTGGGAGAAGCGACGGTTGAAGCCGATCTGCAACAGCACCCCGGCGTTCTCGACGGCCTTCAGCGCGTTATCGAGGTCAACCAGGGCGTGGGCCGCAGGCTTCTCGCAGAAGATGTGCTTGCCGGCCGCGGCGGCCTGGGTGATCAGGCCCGCATGGAAAGCCGAAGGGGCGCCGATCACCACGGCATCGACGGTTTTGTCAGCGAAAACGTCAGCGATGTCCTCGGTGTAGTTGGTGCAGCCCAGTTGCGCCGCCAGTTCTGCCGCGCGCCCCGGGGCCGGGTCAGCGACAACGTGCAGTTGCGCGTCGGGCAAGTACTGGGCCACCGTGCGGGCGTGGAATGCGCCGATCCAGCCGGTGCCGATGACGGCAATGCGAAGTGGCTGCCCGGACGTTGTTGGCAGGGTTTGGTAAGCCATGGAAGTTCTCCTAGAACGTTCTAGATATGGTGTTCAGGAAAATCATGGCACACTGGATAGCAAGTGTCTATAACGTTCTAGAAGAAAGTTTGGCCAATGCCCGAGGCTTCCGCCCAACGCCCCGCAAAACGCCCCACCCTCGCCGATGTCGCCCGCGCTTCGGGCGTATCCGTTGCCTTGGCCTCCATCGTGCTGCGCGAGGCCGAGGGGGCAAGTGAAGAGTCGCGGGCGCGAGTCAAGCAGGCTGCGGCGGATCTGGGCTACCGCCCCGATTCACGGGCACGCTCCCTGCGCAGCAGCCGCAGCCGGACCCTGGGCCTGGCCCTCGCGCTCGGCGAACCGCTGCATGCCGAATTGGCCGACGCCTTGTACGCCGAGGCCGATGCCCATGGCTTCGAAATCATCTTGGGCGCCACCGGCAAGCACCGCGATGAGCGCCGGGTGCTCAATACCCTCATTGACGCTGGTGTCGAGGCGGTGATCGGCGTCTTCCCCGAGCTTCCGGCCAGCCAACTCGCCCAGATCTCCAAGCAGCTGCCGGTGATCAGCCTGCTGCGCAAGGTCAAAGGCCTGCCTTCGATCATCACCGACGAAGCCGCCGGCATTGACCAGCTTGTCAGCCACCTCGCGCAGCTCGGGCATACCCGGTCGCTGCACCTGGATGGCGGATCCGCAGTTGCGGCAAAGCAACGCCGCGATGCCTTCCTGGCCTCGGCAGCCAAAGCAGATATTGAAGCCCGCGTCATTGCGGCAGGGCCCGATGACGCCACCGCGTTCGAGGTCCTGCGCGGCTACTTCGAGCAAACCCCGCCAGCCGAGCGCGTCACCGCCGTCGTGGCCTTTAATGACCGCGCCGCCCTCGGCGCACGTCAGGCGATCGATCTAGCAGGCTTGGCGGTTCCCGGCCAGATCAGTGTGACCGGCTACGATGACAGCGAGTTTTCCCGCCTGGCGCACGCCGATCTGACCAGCGTCCGCCAGGATGTCGCAGCCCTGGCGCAGGCGGCCATGCAGGCTGCGCTGGAGGCTCCCGGCACCTCAAGCACCCACGCGCCGCAGATTGTCGTGCGCGGCAGCACCGGCCGCCTCATGGCTTAACGAATTCTGGCCCCACCAGGTGGGGCCAGAATTCGCCAGTCAGGTTATTGCTTCGACGTTATGCGTTCACCGAAGGCTTGACCTGGTAGATCGCGCCGGTGGAGACATCCTCCTCCAAGGCTTCCAGGGAGCGTCCGCGGGTTTCGGGGACCTGGGTCGCGACGAAGAGCAGTGCCAGAACGCCAATGCCAGCGAAGATGAAGAAGCATCCGGTGATACCGACTCCCGAGACCAGGGATGGGAAGAAGAGCGCCAGCACGCCGTTGGTTCCCCAGCCGAAGAACACCGAGATGCCAATGCCCAAGCCGCGCATATGCAGCGGGAAGATTTCTGCCAGCCAGACCCAAACGGCAACGTTCAGGAAGGTCTGCATGGACATCACGAAGGCGACCACGAGAATCAGGATGACGACCGGGCGGATCGGATTGCCTACCGGCAGGAGCATTCCGGCGAAGGCCACCAGCAGGTGGCAGGTGGTGGTCAGCGACAGGCCGATAACGAAGGTCGTTCGGCGGTCCATGCGGTCCATATTGCGCAACGCGATCACGCCGCCCACCACAGCCACCACGCCGAAGGCGATATTGGCCAGGACAGCCTGCTGTTCGGACATGCCGGATTCTTCCAGCACGCGCGTTCCGTAGTACATGATCGAGTTGATGCCGGTGAGCTGCTGGGTCATGGAGACACCGATGCCGATGGCGATAATGCGCAGCAGCCATTTGTTGGTCAGGATGGCCTTGATGCCAACCGGCTTGTTGTTGCGCTTTTCCTCTTCGGCCACGATTTCGATTTCATGGACCTCGGCCAGTGCGCGTTCAGGGGAACGCACGGTCTTCAGCACGCGCAGCGCTTCGGCGTAGCGACGCTTTTCGACCAGCCAGCGAGGGGATTCCGGCATGCGCAGCATGCCGAAGAACAACGCGATTGCCGGCAGGGCGCAGATGGCGAACATGATTCGCCAGACGCCCTCGACGCTCCCGCCGAGCGCGGTGCCGATGATGGCGTTCATGACGAAGGCCGCCAGCTGGCCGGAAACGATGGCCAGCTCGTTGCGCCCGGTGATGGAACCGCGGATCTCATACGGCGCCAGCTCGGCGAGGTATACCGGGACCACCGTGGAAGCGCCGCCGACTGCCAGGCCGAGCATGATGCGACCGATCACCAGGACGCTGAATCCCAGGGGCGAGAAGGTTCCCGGTTCCGGTCCTGCCGGCGAGAAGATCACCAGCAGGGTTCCGAGGAAGAACATGACGGCCAGCATGATGATGGTCTTGCGCCGCCCCCAGGCGTCAGAGATCTGTCCAATGACCAGCGCGCCGACCGCTGCCGCGAAGACCAGCGAACTGATCACCACACCCACCTGCAGGAGGTTCAGTCCGAGCTCTGCCGCCATCGGGCCTTCGGCGCCGTTGGCGACACCGGTGTCGTAGCCGAAGAGCAGGCCGCCGAAACAGGCCACAATCGAGATCAAGCCAAGCCGTCTGGAATGCGGACCCGCCGTCAGGGGCGGGAGGCTCGATTTGGCAGATTGATTCTGCGCACTGGACATGGAAACTCCTTTGGTTTTCCCGAGCAAAGGACTTGATGGCCTTCGGCCATCCGTCGGATCCTCTGCGATCCGGCGTCCTTCATTCGGTGTGGCGGGGTGCTGCTTCGCGTCATCCTGGCCCTGCCACATAAACTGAAAGTGATGGGCTTCACAGCCCTTATGTAAGGACAATACGTCATCAGTGTTTCTAGATCAAGATTTATGCACTATTTTGTCCTGACAAACCGAAAACAGCCGAGGCCGGAACCATTAGCTGGTTCCGGCCTCGGTCTATCCTTCTCTGATCTGTCTTATACCTGCGCTGGCTTCCAATCCGGTTCGCCTTGCAGGGCCACCTTGCGCAACAGCCCGGCGGCACGGCGCACTCCCTCTTCCGAGTTGACCAGCACATCTTCATGCTCGATATTGAGCGTGCCGTCATACCCTGCGGCACGCAACTCATAGACGAAATCTGCCCAGAAGGCCTCGCCAGCCGGATGCCCCAAGCCCAGGGTCACGTAGTTCCAGGCCCGCTGCTGCCACAGCGTCATTCCGGTGCCATCAGGCAAACCATTGGCGGCAACTACCGGAGTATTCAACCGCACATCCTTGGCGTGAACGTGCATGATGGTGCCAGCCAAGGCTCGGATGACGCTCGGGATATCAGCTCCCATCGCCACCAGGTGCGAGGGATCCAAGTTGATGCCAACCCACTCGCTGCCCAGCGCATCAATCAGCCGCTTTGCCGTGGCCGCGTTGTACACCAGCTGCGTGAAGCAAGGCTCGATCGCCAGCTTCACCCGGTGCTCTTCGGCGAAGGCAGCAAGTTGCCTCCAGTAGGGAATGGCCACCTGCTCCCACTGGTAGTCCAGGATTTCCAGGTTTTCCGGCGGCCACGAGCTGATCACCCAGTTCGGGGAGCTATCCCCCGCAGCGCCCGGCAACCCGGACATGCAGACGACCGTGGAGACCTCCATGAGCTGCGCGAGGCGGATCGACTTTCGCAGCACCTCGTCCTGCTGCGGCCCGGAGACCGGATGCAGCTGGTTTCCATTGGCATTCAGCGCGCTGATGCCCAGCCCGGCATCGGCAATCCTGCCCATGAAGGCCGCGCGTTCGGCTTCATTATCCAGCAGGGCATCGAGGTTGATATGCGGGGCCTCGGACCAGTTGCCAGTGGGCAATTCGATCGAGCTCAGGCCCAGGCCAGCGGCAATTTCCAAAACCTCGTCGAAGCTTCGCGATGACAGAGAATCAGTGATCAGACCGATTTCCATGGTTGATTCCTTCCTTAAAGACTTGATGCCCGGCCCCGTTCGGGCCGGGCATCGGTGCCTGCGACTAGGCGCGTGCCACTTGCGCTGCGGCGACACGGCTGCGCATCTGCTCCAACTGGTACTTCGAGACCTCGATGGCGTTCTCGTTTTCGGCAAAAACGCTCGAGACCATCACGCTCTCCTCGCGGTCGGCGAAGCCATTGGCCACCAGGCCCGAGAAGAACTCATCCCAATTCACATCGCCGTCACCGATCTTCAGGTGCTGGTGCACGCGCACCGGATTGCCCGGAGGGTTGGTGATGTAGCGCAACCCGTGCGATGCGTGGTGGTCCATGGTGTCGGCCACGTGGACCACACGCAGCCGATCCCCCACGGTCCCCATGATCTCCAAAGGCTGGTCCTTCATGTGGAAGGAATGCGAGGCAACGTAGACGAAGGACAGGTTCGGTGAATTGACCCCGCGGATCACCCGCCACGCGGCCAGGCCCTCCTCCACGAAGTCATCCGGGTGCGGATCGATAGCCACGTTGATGCCTTCGCGCTCGATGATCGGCACCAGCTCTTCCATGGACCGGTAGAACGCGGCCTCGGATTCCTCGGCGCGCTCCGGGCGCCCGGAGAACTCTGTATTCATCTGGTTCACGCCCAGGTCCACGGCGATCTGGATCGCGCGCTTCCAATAGCGCACCGCGGCCTGGCGGAGGTTCTCATCGGGCGAGGACCAACGCAGCACCGGGAGCACCGAGGCAATGCCCACGCCAGCGCCCTTGCACTCGGCGGCCAGCTTGGCGACCAGGTCATCATCGGCCTTCGGATGGGTGAAGAACGGAATGATGTCCGCATGCGGGGTCAGCTGGATGTAGTCATAACCCAATTCCGCAGCCAGCTTGGGGAACTCCAGAACCGAGTGGGTGGAATGGAACGGGGTCGGATCCAATGCGTATTTCATGATGCCCTTAGCTGTAGAGATCCGGCTTGCTGTTCAGCTTCACTTCAACCTTGGCACCGGTGCGCTGGGCCTCGACGCCCGCCTCGCAGCAGGCCGCAGTGGCGTAGCCATCCCATGCGTTCGGCCCGCCAATTTCATCGCGCAACGCGGCGTCAACCCAGGACTGGATTTCGGTGTCGTAGGCTGCGCCGAAGCGTTCCTCGAAACCAGGGGTGACCTTGCCGCCCCACTGGCCTGCGGTCCGCACATATGGGCCGGCATCGTTGCCGATGGACACGATGCCGTCTTCAAAGGACGCCTGGGTGGCCACTTCGTAGCCGAACTTGGCGTTGACGTAGATCTCCACGTCAGCCAGGACACCCGACGAGGTTTCCAGCAGGACATGCTGCGGATCGTGCTGGCCGTTCGGCGCATTGCGGGTGGCCTTGCCCAGACGCACCTGCACCGAGGTGATTTCCTCGCCGGTGAAGAAGCGGATGGCGTCGAATTCGTGCACCACCGAGTCGTTGATCAGCATCTCGTTGGTGAAACCCTCAGGTGTGTTCGGGTTGCGGTGCTGGTGGTGGAGCACCAGCAGTTCGCCCAGGCCCTGGTTCTCGATCAGCTGGCGCAGCTGCTGGTATTCGGCGTCAAAGCGGCGCATGAAGCCCACCTGGATGCGCTTGCGGCCCAGCTTGGCCTCGGCCTCGACGATTTCCCAGGACGAGGCGGCATCCGGGGTCAGCGGCTTCTCGCACAACACCGGAATGTCTGCTTCCAGCACCTTGAGCAGTGCATCGTGGTGCAGGAAGCCCGGGGTGGCCAGCAGTACCGCATTCACCTCCCCGCTGGAAAGCGCGGCATCCAGATCGGTGTAGCCCTTGGCGCCGGGGATGCCCTCGATGGCGGCGTTGACCCGGTCCGAGTCGATGTCGACCACGGCGGCTACTTCGGCACCGGAAATACGGTGGTGGATTCGCTGGATATGGTCAGCGCCCATGCGTCCGGCTCCAACGACGGCGACGCGCAGGATATCTGGCACGATATGTCCTTTCAAGAAATTTTTGGCTAGGTTCAGTCTGGCTTAAACGTGGGTGCGGGAGACGCAGCTGTGCAGATAGTTACGCGTGCGCGTGGCAATCGGCAGCGGCACCGAGAAGTCGGCCACCGGGTACATGTCCTGCTCGACAATACCGAAGATCGGACGGCCCAGTTTCTCTACTTCCTGCAAGACCTCGTTGAGGTCGGGCAGGCCCGATGGCGGCTCGCACATGACCCCGGCCAGGTTGGCGGCAGCCCAGGTCATATCCTTTTCACGCACGGTGGCCAGGATGTCCGGGTTGATCTGCTTCAGGTGCAGGTAGCCGATGCGTTCCGGGAAGCGGTGGATCAAATCCACGCTGGAGGCTCCACCGTATTCGGCGTGTCCGGTATCCAAGCACAGGGTGGTGTACTGCGGGTCGGTGACTTCGAGGAACTTCTCGATGTCGCTCTGGCCGCAGACGTGGGAGTCCGCGTGGGAGTGGAACTGCTGCTTGAGGCCGAATTCCTCCTGCAGGATCTTGCCCAGGCGGTCATGGCCCTTGGCCAGCGAGTCCCAGCCCTCGGCTTCCAGGACGCCTGGTTCCAGCGCCTGGCCGGTGACGTCATCGCGCCACATAGCCGGGATCACCACGATGTGCTCGCCGCCCATGGCGGCAGTCAGCTCGGCGACCTTGCGGGCTGGCTCCCAGGCTTCTTCCCAGGCGTTGGCGCTGCCGTCGATCCCGCGGTGGAAGGCGGTGAAGACGGTGCCGGCGCAGACGTTCAGGTCGCGGGCGGCCAGCTCATCGGCGAGCTGGGAAGGGTCGGTGGGCAGGTACCCGTACGGGCCCAGCTCGATGGTCTTGTACCCGGCTTCGGCCACCTCGTCGAGGAAGCGCTGCCACGGGGTCTGCTTCGGGTCATCGGCAAACCATACGCCCCAGGAGTCAGGAGCAGTTCCGATGGTGATGTTCTGTGCCATGGTGGATACCGTTTCTGTGGCTCAAAAAGCTAGTTGGATGGGAAGTTGAAGGTGGCTGCCGTACCCTTGGCTGGTTCTGGCCAGCGCTGGGTGATGGCCTTGCCACGGGTGTAGAAACGCACGCCATCCGGGCCGTAGATGTGGTGCTCGCCGAACAGCGAGTCCTTCCAACCGCCGAAGGAGTGCCAAGCAACCGGTACCGGCAGTGGCACGTTCACGCCGACCATGCCCACCTGGATGCGGCGGGTGTAGGTGCGGGCGTGGGCGCCGGAGGAGGTGAAGATGGCGGTGCCGTTGCCGTAGGGGTTGGCGTTGACCACTTCGATGGCCTCTTCCAGCGAATCCACACGCAGCACGACCAGGACCGGGCCGAAGATCTCCTCGGTGTAGGCGCTCATTTCGCGGCTGACCTTGTCGATGATGGTCGGGCCGACGAAGAAGCCGTTCTCGTGGTCCTTGACCACCAGGTCGCGTCCGTCGATGACCAGCGCGGCGCCGGCCTGCTCGGCTTCGCCGACGATCTTCTGCAGGCGGGACTTGGAGGCCGGAGTGATGACCGGACCCATATCGGCCTTCTCATCAAAGCCGTGCGAGACGTTGACCTTGCCGGCGTGCTCGGCCAGCTTGTCCACCAATGCGTCGGCGGCATCTCCTACGGCCACGGCCACGGAGATGGCCATGCAGCGCTGGCCGGCGGAGCCGAACGCGGCGGCGTTGATGTGGTCGGCGGCCAGATCCATATCGGCATCCGGCATGATGACTGCGTGGTTCTTCGCCCCGCCCAGTGCCTGCACGCGCTTGCCGTGCTTGGTGGCGGTTTCGTGCACGTACTTGGCGATCGGGGTGGAGCCGACAAAGGAGATGCCGTCGATATCCGGGTGCGACAGCAATCCGTCCACGGTGTCCTTGCCGCCGTGCAGGACCTGGAAGACGCCGTCTGGCAGGCCGGCTTCCTTGAACAGCTTGGCGATCAGCAGCGAAGCGGATGGGTCGCGCTCGGATGGCTTGAGGATGAAGGTGTTGCCGGTGGCGATGGCTACCGGGGCCATCCACAGCGGCACCATGACCGGGAAGTTGAATGGCGTGATGCCGGCGACCACGCCCAGTGGCTGGCGGAAGGAGAAGACGTCGATGCCGGTGGAAACCTGGTCGGAGTATTCGCCCTTCAGCGACTGCGAGATGCCGCAGGCGTACTCGACGACTTCGATGCCTCGGCTGATTTCGCCGGCGGCGTCCGAGAGGACCTTGCCGTGCTCGCTGGTGATGATGCGGGCCAGCTCGTCGGTGTGCTCGGTGAGCAGCTGCTGGAAGCGGAAGAGGATCTTGCTGCGCTTGGCGATCGATACTTCGCCCCAGGTTTCGGATGCGGCCTTGGCGATGGCGACGGCCTGGGCCAGGTCCTCGTCGTTGGCCAGGCGCAGCTGGCCGGTGACCTCGCCGGTAGCCGGGTTGTAGACCGGCTGGGTCTGGGTTCCGGTGCCTGCGCTGGGGGCTCCGTTGATGTAGTGCAAGATCTCTGCGACGTCGGTGGCGATAGTAGTCATTGCTGTTCTTCCTTTGGAGTTCTGGAGTTTTCTGGTCTCTGCCTTAGCCCAGCAGGGGCTTTTGGCGTGCCTTGTGCTTGGTGTAGTTCTGGTAGGCCGATTGGGTGCTCTCCAGCTCGGCGACTTCGCTGACCGGGACATCCCACCAGGACTCGCTGGACGGAGCATCGGCGTAGAGGTCCGATTCGATGTGGATCAGGATCGGGCCGGAGCCTTCCGGTGCCGCCTTGGCAGTGGCGATCGCTGCCGACAGGTCCTCGATGGCGTCAGGGCCCGGGGTGATCCGGATGACCTTCACGCCCAGGGATTCGGCGTTGGTGGCCAAATCGATCGGCAGGGTCTCGCCCTCGTCGAAGCTGTGGCTCTGCTCATCCAGGGTGCGGTACTTGGTGCCGAAGCGCTGGGAGCCCAGCGATTCGGAAAGCGCGCCGATGGAGGCGTAGCCGTGGTTCTGGATCAGCACGTGGATCACCTTGAGCCCTTCGGCCACCGCGGTGACCAGCTCGGTGTGCATCATCAGGTAGGAGCCATCGCCCACCATGACCACCACGTCGCGGTTCTCCTGCTCGCCGCGTTCAGCTTCGGCGCGCACCGCGCGCTTGATGCCCAGGCCGCCGGCTATCTCATAGCCCATGCAGGAAAAACCGTATTCCACGTGGTAACCGTAGGGGTCGGAGACCCGCCACATCTTGTGCAGGTCCCCGGGCAGCGAACCGGCGGCGCAGACCACCACATCGCGGGGATCCATGGCCTTGTTCACCGCGCCGATGATGGCGTTCTGGCTGACCAGCGGGGACAGGCGCTCGGCGAAGGCCTCATCCACGGTGGCGTCCCAGCGCTGCTTCTCGGTGGCGACCTGCACTTCCAGGGCCCCCTCCACGCGGTAGCCGGTCAGTGCTTCGCGCAGCGCGACCAGTGCCTTGCGGGCATCGGCCACCACCGGCAGCACGGTGCCGTGCTTGTAGGCATCCAACGCCGCGACATTGATGTTCACGAACTTCACGTCGGGGTTCTGGAAGGCGGTGCGGCTAGCGGTGGTGAAGTCCTCGTAGCGGGTGCCGATGCCGATGACCAGGTCGGCCTGCTCGGCCAACGCGTTGGCGGCGGTGGTCCCGGTGGAGCCGATGGCGCCCAGCGAGTACTTCGAATCCCATGGCAGCACGCCCACACCGGCTTGGGTATTGCCCACAGGGATGCCGGTGGCTTCGCAGAGTTCAGCCAGTTCCCCGGTGGCAAAGGCGTAGAGCACCCCGCCGCCGGCCACGATCAGCGGGCGCTTGGCCGCACGGATCATCTTTGCCGCCTCGGCGATATCCTGGGCCTCTGGCTCGGGGCGGCGGATCTTCCAGTCGCGCTCGGCGAAGAATTCTTCCGGGAAGTCGAAGGCCTCGGCCTGCACATCCTGTGGCAGCGAGATGGTCACCGCGCCGGTTTCCGCCGGGTCGGTGAGCACGCGCAGCCCATGGTGCAGGGCGCTGGCCAGCTGCTCCGGGCGGGTGACGCGGTCGAAGTACTTGGACAGCGGGCGGAAGGCATCGTTAACGGTGATGTCGTAGCCATGCGGCATTTCCAGCTGCTGGAGCACCGGATCGGCGGCACGGGTGGCGAAGGTATCGGAGGGCAGCAGCAATACCGGCAGGCGGTTGGCTGTGGCCAGCGCGGCGCCGGTGAGCAGGTTGGAGGATCCTGGGCCGATGGAGGTGGAGACCGCGTAGGTGGCGCGTCGGCGGGTGTGCCGGGCGTAGGCGACGGCCTGGTGCGACTGGGCCTGCTCGTTGCGGCCCTGGTAGTAAGGCATCAGGCTTGGGTCCTTGGCCTGCCACTGCTTCAGCGCCTGGCCTACGCCTGCGACATTGCCGTGGCCGAAGATGCCGAACATGCCCGGGATCAGTCGTTCACGGTACTGGGTTCCGCCGATGGAATCCACCGTGTACTGGCGGCCGAGGAATTCCACAACCGCCTGGGCGACGGTCATTGTGCGTGTAGTCATCGAGCTTTGTCCTTCTCAGCTTCGTGCCGGTGCGGTGGTGTTCAGTAGCGATGCGGCGGTGGCCACGGCGGCGGCCACATCTTCGTCTTCGGGGTAGAGCAGGGTCCGTCCGACGGTCAGCCCCTGCACTCCGGGCAAGGCCAAGGCGGCCTGCCAGGAGGCGAAAACCTCGTCCGGGCTGCCAGCCGGGTCCCCGCCGAGCAAGACCGTAGGCAGGGTGGTGGCGGCCATGACCCGTTCCATTTCCTGCACCACGGGGATCTTCAGCCAGGTGTAGGCGCTGGATTCGCCCAGTCCGGCGGCGATGCCCATGGACTTGATGACCGCGTCGGGACGCAGGTCGTTGACGACCTTGCCCTCGACCCGCTTGGAGATGAAGGGTTCGACCATGGCGACCAGCTGGTGCCGGGCCAAATCGGAGACGGCATCGGCGGTGGCCTGCAGGGTTTTGACGGTGTCCGGGTCCTCGTAGCTGATCCGGGTGAGCATCTTGCCGCCGTCGGCGCCCAAGGCGGCCAGGGCGGAGGCGGTGTGCCCGGTGAAGCGGTCGTCGATCTCGTTGACCAGGCCGGTCAGGCCGCCACGGTTCATCGATCCGAAGACCAGTTTGCCTTCCAGCGCCCCGAGCAACAGCAGGTCATCGAGGATATCCGGGGATGCGAGCACGCCGTCGCAGGCCGGGTTCTGCAGGGCGATCTGCAGCCGGTCCAGCAGCTGGCGGCGGTCGGCCATGGCGGTGGCGCGCTTGCCTACCGACAGGGCGCCGCGGGCCGGGTGGTCGGCGGCGATGATGAAGTTCTGGCGTCCCAGCACCGGTCCGGCATGCTTCTGGCGGGCGGCTGCGGCGCGCTGCACCGATGCCGGGTCTTCCAAGCGTTGCCGGGTGATGGATTCATAGCGGCGCGGATCTTCGCGATCCACGCTCAGCTCGGTTGCCTGTTTCATTCTTAGACCAGGTCTTTCTGGGAGGCGGGAACGGTGCGGCCGCGTTCGGCCAGCAGGGCGTTCACTTCTTCGGGGGTTGGCATGGCGTCGGAGCAGGCGACCTTGGAGGCGACGATGGCTCCGGCGGCGTTGGCGTAATCCAGCACCTGTTCCAGCGGCCAGCCGGAGAGCAGTCCGTGGCAGAAGGCTCCGCCGAAGGAGTCTCCTGCGCCCAGTCCATTGGCGGTCTGCACGGGTACCGGGGCGGAGACCACGCGTTCGGTGCGGGTTTTGGCCATCACGCCTTCGGGGCCGAGCTTGACCACGGCGATCTGCACGCCGGCCTCCAGGAGGCGGTCGGCCTGCTCGTCTGGGGTTCCTTCGCCGACGGCGACGGTGCATTCGGTGTCGTTGCCGATGGCGACGGTGGCGGAGGCCAGGGCCGCGGTGACCTGTTCGCGGGCCTGTTCCACCGAGTCCCAGAACATCGGGCGGTAGTCCAGGTCCAGGATGGTGAACTGGCCTTCGGACAGCGAGCTGGCTGGGCGGGCTTCATAGGCGGCCAGCTGGGCGCTGCGTGATGGTTCTCGGCTCAGGCCGGTGACGGTGCTCCAGAAGATCTTGGAGTTCTTGACGGCATCGAGGTCGATGTCGCTGGTGTTGATATTCCAGTCCGGGGCCATCGGGAAGCGTCCGTAGAAGTAGAGCGGGAAGTCATCGGGTGGCAGGATGGCGCAGAAGGTGACCGGGGTCTGCAGGCTGGCGTCGCGGGTTACCTGCGTGCGGTCCACGTTGTAGCGGTCCAGCTCGCGTTCCAGGAAGGTCCCGAAGTCGTCGTCGCCGACTTTGGTGATCACGCCGGCGTCGCGTCCGTGGCGGGCCGCTGCTACTGCGACGTTGGTGGCGGAGCCGCCGAGGTACTTGCCGAAGGAGTTCACGTCGGCCAGGGATACGCCGATGTCGTTCGGGTACACATCAACGCTGATGCGTCCGAGGGTGAGTACGTCGTAAGTCACGCGGATCGACGTCCTTTCGAGTCAGAAGTTCAGGGATCGGCCAGCTGCCGACAGTGTGAACGGTGCCACAGGAAATACTTTGCACCATGGATCTGGCCCTGTCAAAGGTTTGTACTGACATATTTACAACATGAGTAACATGATGGGTGTAAATCCGCGGAAAACCAGGGTTTTCCATCCGTTATTGACGCTGAAAATTAAATAGATTTCTCGATACTATGTCCTGACTTTATGACTTGATCGACGAAGTTTCCGGAGAGGCAGGCCGCCTGGATCTCGCATACTCGACTCCTTGTTCACTCGTGGAGACAATAGTGCATTTTGTATAGTTCAGGCACTGCATTTTGTATAGTTCCGACGATGATTTTTGTATAGTTACTTGCCTTCCCATAGGTATAGTGGGCATATGGAATACCTCCCCCGAAGCATAGATTTTCAGCTCGATGACCTGATGTCTTTCGAAGCGGCGGTGGCAATTGATGGCCCCAAAGGCGTTGGCAAGACAGCAACGGCATCGCGTCGCGCGCAGAAGATTTGGCGAGTCGACAATCCCGCGGAGCGTGCCGTACTAGAAGCAGACCCATACTTCGCCGACGCGCCTGATGGAACCTTGCTGATCGATGAATGGCAGCACCATCCAGACGTATGGAATTCGGTGCGGCGTCTGGTGGACGATAGTGCGCCAGCAGGCCGCTTTCTACTCACGGGAAGCGCCTCGCCCATTACGGGAATAGGGACACACTCAGGTGCTGGGCGCATTGCTTCAGCTCGGATGCGCCCAATGGCCTTTTACGAACGCGGATACCTGGAACCAACCGTCAGCCTCAAGTCCCTTTTAGAAGGAACTACGGTGAAAATTAGTGGCTCGTCACCGCTGACAGCTGCAAGTTACTATCAGGCCATCACGAAGAGTGGCTTTCCCGGCATATATGGCCTCACGGAGCGGCAAGCACAAACTCGCTTGGACACCTACCTTCAACGAATCATCGACCGCGATCTACCCGAGGCAGGCTTGTCCCTACGAAAGCCACTTCTACTCAAGCGATGGATGTCTGCATACGCCGCGGCGTCGTCAACGCCAACTTCGTATTCCAACATCCTCGACTCCACAACCTCGGGAGAAGGAACACAACCTTCCAGAGCGACTACGGAGAACTATCGCGAACACCTTGCACAGATCTGGCTTCTGGATCCACTGCCCGCATGGGAGCCGTCCTTTGGAAATCCTTTTAAGCGCCAGAAATACGCTCCAAAACACCACTTAGCGGATCCAGCTCTGGCAGCAAGGCTCCTCGGGCTTACATCGAAGTCGCTCGCAGACCGACGCGGAGCTCCGATGGCTGGACCACTGCTCGAATCGCTAGCCACCCTTACTGTGCGGGTCGCTGCAGAGGCTATCGGCGCCAAGGTTGGCCACCTGCGAACGTCGTCCGGCGACCATGAAGTTGATCTCGTGGTCGAAGGATTTGATGGCGAAGTACTCGCCCTCGAAGTTAAACTTTCAGCTCACGTAGATAACAAGGATGTCCGGCATCTTCTCTGGTTACGAGACCAGCTGCCAGACCGAGTAAACAACGTAGCAGTGCTCTACACCGGAACCGAGGCTTATCAACGTCAAGACGGAGTCGCAGTCATTCCACTTTCCTTACTTGGCCTCTGACGTACCTCAAGCCGCTCACCCTAGGTCGGCAACGAGTTCGACCACGCCCAAACATACAACGCGCTAGGCTCTTAAGAAAACATCCATGACACCTTGGAGGAACCGTGGCCGCAGAACGCCGTCGAGCAACCATTTATGACGTTGCCCAGGCCGCCGGCGTTTCCAAGTCACTGGTATCCCTGGTGCTGCGCGGCTCCCCCAGCGTCTCCACCCCGCGCCGCGCGGCAGTGTTGGCCGCCATCAAGGAATTGGACTACCGCCCCAGTCAGGCCGCGACTGCACTAGCCGGCGGCACCAGCCAAACCGTTGGCGTGGTCATCGATGACTACACCAACACCTGGTTCGTGGAACTGCTGCGCGGCCTGCAGGAGGGACTGGCCAGCGCAGGTTTGCGCATCGCCGTCTCCGACCGTTCGCTCAACACCCATATCGAATCGGACCCGCTGGATGGCTTTTTGAGCACGCGGGTCGAAGCCTTGGTCTTGGCCACTGAGCCCACCGAGGCCATGCGCTTTTCCTCGCAGATCCCGGTCATCATCGCCGGCAATCGCGCCACCGAAGTTCCCGGCGCGGATATAACTTCGAGCGATGACCGGCTCGGCGCCCGCCGGGCCATCGAGCACCTGATCTCGCTGGGACACACGCAGATCGGCCATATCGCCGGTGGCGGCGGAGCCTCGATGCAGCGCATCGCCGGCTACCAGGACGCGATGAAGGCCGCGGGCCTCACGGAACGCATCGTCACGGTCAGCGAACTGACCACCGAGGACATCGGCTATCAGTGCACGCGCCAGCTACTGGACGAAGCTCCGGAAACCACGGCCATCCTGGCCGGCAATGACTCCATGGCGATGGGAGCCATGGGAGCTGCCCAGGAAGCAGGCCTGCTGGTGCCCAAGGATCTATCAATCATCGGCTACGACAACTCTCCGCTCTCCGACACCCACTTGCTGCAGCTGACCACGGTTGACAGCCGCAACCATGCGCTTGGATTGCACGCGGCCGAGCAGGTGCTCTCCCGGCTCGCAGACCCTGAACGCACTGCTCAGCGGGTACTTCTGGAGCCCTTGCTGATCGAGCGCAGCACCTGCGCACCCGTGCGCAACGCCTGATTTCCACCGCCGCAAAGCTTTCTTCCCTTCACCCCTTGACCCTGGTCTGAAATCAGCTTTACACTTTTTTGGAGCGCTCCAATATATTCCAAAACACACATCCCCAGGAGAATTCCCGTGGCAAAAAGCATCGGCATCGCCGTCATCGGCGCCGGCATGGCCGGACTGTCCCACATCGCCGGATACCGCACCGCACCCACTTTGTATAACCCGGATCTGCCACCACTGCGCTACGTTGCGGTGGCCGACATGAACACCCAACTCGCAGCAAAAGTGGCCAAACGCTACGGCTACGAAAAGGCCTTGGGTTCATGGCAGGAAGTCGCCGCCGACCCCGACATCGACGTGGTTTCCGTAGTGATCGCCAACCGTTTCCACCGCGAGGCAGTAGAGGGACTGCTGGCTGCCGGCAAGCACGTATTGTGCGAAAAGCCCTTGGCTGACACCCTCGAAGAAGCCGAAGCCATGGCCGACGCCGCGAGCAAAGCCCAGTCCATCGCCCGGGTCGGATTCACCTTCCGCCGCACCCCCGGCATCGCCGCCATCCGCGATCTGATCACCGACGGCACCCTGGGCAAGGTCCTGCACTTCTCGGGCCGCTACTGGACCGACTACGGTCACAACCCGCAGGCCCCGATGAGCTGGCGCTTCAAGGGCGCCCCGGGCTCGGGCGCCCTTGCCGATGTAGGCAGCCACCTCGCCTACGTCGCAGAATTCCTGGCTGGCGAGATCACCGCGGTCAGCGGCGGCCAGCTGAGCACCAGCATCACCGAACGCTACCTGCCCGCCGGAGCCGTCACCGGACACAATCTCGTGGAGCTCAGCGACCAGTCGGAGCCCGTGGAAAATGATGACTACGCGGCTTTCAACGTGCAGTTCCCTTCTGCTGCCGGCAGCTTGGAAGTCTCTCGCGTGGCCGCCGGCCACCCCAATTCGCTGGCCTTCGAGGTGTTCTGCGAAAAGGGCGCAGCCCGCTTCAACCAGTTGCGCCCAGCCGAAATCCAGATCATGCTCACCGATGGCCCCGAGGCAACCAACGGCTATCGCACGGTGAACCTCGGCCCGGAACATGCCTACATCGGTGGCGGCCTGCCCATGGACGCTCCCGGTGTCGGCTTCGGACAGAATGACGCTTTTGGCTACCAGGCCCGCGCGTTCCTTGACGAGGTGTGTGGCATTGAGGCTTCCCTGCCAGCCAACGCCACCTTCGAGGACGGCGTGCACAATATGAAAATCCTGCAGGCGGTTGTCCAGTCGGCCGCCAATGACGGAAAGAAGATCTCACTATGAAACTCGGCGTCTACAACGCAATCCTGCACGACCGCCCGCTGACCGAGGCACTTAGGATCATTGCGGATCTCGGACTGACCGGCATTGAGCTGAACACCGGAGGGTTCCTGGCGCCAACCCATGTGCCGAATATCGACCAGATCTTGGACAGCGATGCCGCCCGCGATGACTTCCTGGAAATTTTCGAGAACACCGGCGTGCAGATCGCAGGGTTGAACTGCAACGGCAATCCCCTGCATCCCAACCGGGCCATCAGTGAAAAGCATGCCGAGGATGTCCGCCGCAGCATCAAGCTCGCACAGCGCCTGGGCCAGCACCGCGTGGTGACCATGTCGGGGCTGCCGGGCAGCGAGCCGGGTGCCACCCGGGTCAATTGGGTGGTCAACGCCTGGAACTCGGCAGCTCTGGATCAGCTGGATTACCAGTACGGCGTCGCGGCGGACTTCTGGAAGGAAACCGATGCCCTGGCCCAGGACCACGACGTCAAGGTCGCGCTGGAACTGCACCCGCAGAACATCGTCTTCAACCCGGCGAGCTTCCGCGAGCTGATCGAACGAGCTGGCACCAGCAATATCGGTGTTGAGCTGGATGCTTCGCACCTGTTCTGGCAGCAGATGGATCCGGTGGCTGTGGTGCGCGACCTGGGCTCATGGGTCTTCCAGGCGGCGGCCAAGGACGTGCGCATCAACCCCCATGCGGCCATCAACGGGGTATTGGATAACAGCTTCCGCAAGTTGCGCGCCGACGAGCCCCGCACCAATCTGGGCGGGGATGAATGGGCCAACGAGTGGCCGAAGAATTCGGCATGGGACTTCGTGGCCCTGGGCAAGGGGCATGACACGGCTTTCTGGACCGAGTTCCTGCGGGCCCTGCACGAAGTGGATCCCGACATGCTGGTGAACATCGAGCATGAGGATACCGAATTAGGTGCCGTTGAAGGCCTGGAAGTGGCCGCCAAAGTCCTGCGTGACGCCGATGCGGCCTTGGCCGCATCGCTTGCCACTAACTAGTCCGCTGACCGATCAAGAAGACTAGCCCGGAACTCATCGTGATGAGTTCCGGGCTTGCCTTTGGTGTTCGTGGAGTTCAGTGACCCGCGATTAGACGGTGCGAACTGCCTTCTCGTACTCGAAGCGAGCCTTTGGAGCGCCGAGTTCGCTCTGCGCTGGCTGGCCGATGTTGACCACGAGGAAGCTCTTCTGTTCGCCTTCTGGGAAGAACGAGGCATCGATGGCGGAGAAGTCAGCGCCGGTCATCGGGCCAACAGCGAAGCCGAGGCTGCGGGCGGCCAGCATGAAGTAGCCTGCCTGCAGGTGGGCGTTGTTGTTGCCGGTGGCTGCGGTGAAGTCGGCGTCAGCGTCGTACATGGCCTTTGGCGCGTTGTAGCCTGGCAGGAAGTTATCCCACTGTTCGTGCCATGCGGTGTCGTAGCTGAGGATCGCAACCAGTGGAGCTGCGGCAGTCTTTTCCTGGTTGCCTCGAGCCATGGCGTCAACCAGGGTGGCGCGGGCTTCGTCCGAACGAACGTAGGTCACGCGCAGCGGCTGGGAGTTGAATGCGGTAGGACCGAACTTGGCCAGCTCGTAGATTTCCTGGGCCTGTGCTTCGGTGACCTCGCCGGTGAAAGCGTTAGCGGTGCGCGCTTCGCCAAAAATGGCGTTGAGCGTTGCGGTGTCGACCTGGGTTTCCTGGGATGCAACAGTCATTGATTGCCTTTCGGATCAGCCCGAGGCCGCTGTGCTGGCCATGCTCGGACACGAATTTGTTCTCTGAATGTCCAACCATCAGCGTGCCTGCATCATTCCGCTCACGGACGTGTTTTATGACACATCAACTACTTGGGGTCCCATGAACCGAATCCCGGGTCCAGCGCCGATGCAGGAGCAGACAAGCAACCGAACATAGCGCAATGGTGATGCCAAACCAGGTCACCGCCATCGATTCGCCGGCCAATTGGCCCACCCAGCCCAAGCCCAGTGCACCCAGCGCGGTCAGCGCATAACCCAGCACCCAGAAGGCCGAACTGGCACTGCCACGGTGGCGAAGTTCAATGCGCCGCAAAACAATGCCCAGGCCTACCGGGAACAAGGCACCGTGGCTCAGGCCCGCGACCAGCAGCCCGAAAAGGTAGACCATGACCGCCGCTGATCCATGCAATCTCGGCGCCAGGGCAATAAGCGCCGTACCGATCATCAATCCAGCAAATCCTAGATAGGCTTTTTCGCTCACCAATTTTCCGCCGGCTTTCTGCCCCACCGTGGTGGCAACAAAAATCAATGAGCCAATGAGCCCCAAGAGCCTCAGATCGGTAATCCCGAAGGCACGCACCACCAGGATGGAGGTCATGGCGGTGCAGCCGCCCATCACGGCGAACCCCAAGGTCATCAGGCCGCCCACGCAGTAATCGCGCAGCGCGAAGCGAGGTATCAACGGCAAGCTGGGCTTGAGTCCGCGTCCGCGGTGGGCCACGGTATCCGGAATCAGCGCCAAGAGCACCATGCACAGTCCAGAGAGGACAGCATGGACGCTGAACGCGATCATCGGAGTGGAAGGAACGAAGTGGGTGAGGAATGCTGCCAGCGCCGGCCCGCTGCCCAGGCCGATCATATTCGCCACGCTGGAAATACTCGCCCCGCGCGCGGAACTGGAAACCAGGTCCGTGAGGTACGCCGTGGCGGTACCCGTCACCAGGCCGGCGCAGACTCCGGAGAGGATGCGGGCAATGAACAGCATGGGCGCATCTGCGGCCACGGCGTACAGCACGCCGCTGGCCGCCGAGGCAAGCAGCCCGATGATCATCACCGGCTTGCGGCCAATGGCATCGGAAAGCGACCCGAAAATGCATAGCACCGTGAGCACCACGATGGCGTAGATGGCAAAGAGCTGCGTCGAGGCCGCGGTGCTCAGCCCATACTCATCTTGCAGGGTCGGATAGAGCGCGGTGGGCATGGTGGTGCCGCACATGGCAATTGCGTAGGTGGCCAGAACAATGCCTAAGGATGCACCCTGAGCCCGGTCTGGCTTGGCCGACATGTTCACACCAAGACCTCGCTCTCAAGTTGGATAACAACCCGAGCCTAGATAAGACCTAATGTCCTGTCAATCTTTTTCTACTGCTGCTGGTTGAACCGAGCCAGATCCGCAGCGCCAATCAACCCTGAGGCCGGACCCAACTGCGCTTGGCTGATCTTTGCGAAGGGACGGTAGCCCCTGCCCGAGAGCGTACGGCGGTAGGTCTCTTCTGCTTTGGCTACCAATTCCTTGGAAGCCGCGCCGAGGCCGCCACCAATAACGATGGTGCCCGGATCCAGGACCGAAACGAGGTTGGAAATACCTAGACCCAACCACTCACCCATATCGGAGATGAGGTCTGCACAGGCAGGATCACCCTCGATGGCCAACTTGGTAACTATCGCACCGGTGACAGCTTCAGGGTTATCCCCCACGGCTTCACGCAGGCGGAAAGCCACCGGTGATTTACTGCGGACAAGCTCGGCCCCTTCGCGGCCCAACGCGTTGCCCGAAGCGTACTGTTCCCAGCAGCCGCGGTTGCCGCAGGCGCAACGATGTCCACCAGGAACCATCACCTGGTGCCCGAATTCTCCGGCAATGCCAGATTTGCCTCGGTGGACCTGGCCGCCAAGGATCACTGCTCCCCCAATGCCGGTTCCTAGGGTCAAGCAGACCATGTCGCTCTCTCCTTGACCGGCACCAAAACGGTGCTCAGCCCAGCCCGCGGCATCGGCGTCGTTGACCAAGGTGACTTCGTGGCCGACAAGTTTCATCAGTCGGTCGCGCACCGGTTCATTGCGCCATGACAAGTGCGGGCTGAACAGCACGTTCCGGCCCTTACGGTCCATCCATCCGGCGGCCCCAATGCCGACCGGTAACCCTTCATTGCCTCCGGAGAGCTCATGGATGACTTCCGCAATGGCACGTTCGATCCCTGCCACGTCGTGGTTGGGGGTATCTCGATGAACCTGCCCGGACACATTTCCCGCTTCGTCCACGAGGGCGGCAAGTATCTTGGTACCGCCGATGTCGACACCGATGGAAAGATTAGCTGAACTCACAATTTTCCAGCTTAGACCCTCCGGGGCCAAAGCGAGTTCAAATGTGCTGAGGTCAACTGCTTACAGCGGGTGGCGCGGTACTAGCCCGCTGAATGAATCGGGTGGGAACGATGGAGGTTCCAGGCTTGTGCTCCCGGGTGCGTAGTTGCTCCAGAATTGCAGCCACGCTGCGCCGACCTACCTCGGCGAAGTCTTGATGAATAGTGGTCAGCGGGGGCGAATAGGCGGGCGTATCGGCCGAATCGTCAAATCCGACCACGCTCAGATCCTCGGGGATCCGGCGGCCTGCTTCAGCCGCCGCGCGATACAGCCCCAGAGCCATTTGATCATTAGCGCAGAACACGGCGGTGCAGTCAGGATCTGCCAGCAGAATGCTGCCTGCCTCGTATCCTGAAGCAGCGCTCCAGTCTCCGCGCATCACTTCCTTGGCCTCAAGTCCGGCCTCGCTCAGGCTTTCACGCCATCCGTCCACACGGCGCTGGGCAGCGAAGGATGATTCTGGTCCGGCCAGGTGCCGGATGTTGGTATGGCCAAGTTCAATTAGGTGCCTTGTGGCTTGCCGTGCCCCGTCGGCCTGGTCGGTGTCGACCACGGTGTACTCGTCGCCCGCGTCGGAGTCGACCACTACCGTAGGCACCCCGCGAGGCAGTACCACTTTGGCTCGGTCCAGCAGGTGGACTTCAACGATGACCGCTACCGCGTCAACCGCCAGCTCTTCCAGCCGGCCAAAGGCATGCTCCACGCCGCTTTGGGTTGGCAAATCTACCGGGATAAGGGTGACGGCGTAACCTGCTTTGGCTGCCGCGACCGAAATCGCTTGGATGGTTCGATGATTACCCACTGCTTCCAGCGAAAAAGTAATGACCCCGATGGTGTGAAAGGAACCGAGTTTCAGCGCTCGGGCAGCGCTGTTGGGCCGGTAACCCAGCTCGTCCATGGCCTTGAGCACCAGTTCTCTGGTTTCAGGGATGACTCCGGGATAACCGTTGGAAACCCGCGACACCGTTTGCGAGGACACCCCGGCATGCCGTGCCACGTCCCCCATGGAAACGTGGCGTTTTCGTCCCCCGCGAGAAGCTTTTCCATTAGTCATAACTGACAGATTACCGTCGAAAACAATTTTGGAGGTTGGCGCAACCTGTCTCACACCCTAGGATGTTTACGTAAACATAGCACCGTCGCATCTTGGCGGTTGAGCCAGGAGAAACTTACATGCAACACCACCGCTGGTTGCGAACCCCCGCTTCAAAGCAACCACGCCTATCATTCGGCGCCGACTACAACCCCGAGCAGTGGCCCCGCGAGGTCTGGGATGAAGATGTCGCACTCATGAAGCAGGCAGGGGTGGATGTCGTCAGCGTCGCCATATTCTCGTGGGCGAAGCTACAACCAACGGAAAACAGCTGGGACTTCGCCTGGCTAGACGAAGTGATCGACCTGCTCCACACCAATGGAATCGGCGTAGATCTGGCCACTGCCACCGCATCCCCTCCAGCGTGGTTGAGCATGAAGCACCCAGAAATCCTGCCCGTGACCAGTGAAGGCAACACCCTGTGGCAAGGTGGACGTCAGCATTGGCGTCCGACCAGCCCGGTCTTTGGCAAATACTCCCTGGCCCTGGTGGAAAAGCTGGCCGAACGCTACAAGGACCACCCGGCGATAGTTGCGTGGCATGTAAATAACGAGCTGGGCTGCCACAACGCCTACGATTATTCCGATGACGCTGCCGCAGCCTTCCGCATCTGGCTCTCGGAACGCTACGGCACTATCGAAGCGCTGAATCATGCCTGGGGTACAGCGTTCTGGGCGCAGCGATACGGCAGCTTTGAGCACATCCTTCCACCAAGACAAGCCGCCGCCTTCCCGAATCCCACTCAGCAGCTGGACTTCTCGCGCTTCTGTTCGGATGCACTCAAAGATTATCTGGTGGCCGAACGCGAAGTACTGCGCCGCATCACTCCGGATATCCCGGTGACCACCAACTTCATGATCATGGGCGAAACCGGATTTGCTGACTACTCCGACTGGGCTCAGGAAGTGGACTTTGTTTCCAATGACCACTACCGCCAACCCATTGAACGCTCACGTGATGAACTAGGGTTCTCGGCGGCACTGACCTCCGGGGTAGCGCACGGCGAACCCTGGTTCTTGATGGAGCACTCAACCAGCGCGGTGAACTGGCAGCCGATCAACCGGCCGAAGGCGCCTGGAGAGCTGACTCGTGATTCCCTGACCCATGTTGCCCATGGTGCCGACGCGGTCTGCTATTTCCAGTGGCGGCAGTCGGCCGCCGGTGCCGAGAAGTTCCATTCGGCCATGGTTCCGCATGCCGGCCCTGACTCTCGGGTCTTCCGCGACGTGGTGAGCCTCGGTGAACGACTTGGTCAGCTGTCTCCAGTGTCCGGCAGCCACCGGGCACCATCACGGGTGGCGATCCTTTTTGACTGGCATTCATGGTGGGGCAGTGAGTTGGATTCGCACCCGACCGACCAGCTGCGCTACCGCGATGAGGCGTTCGCCTGGTGGTGCGCGCTGATCGACGTGGGGGTCCGTGCCGATGTGGTGCCGGTCAGCCATGACTTCTCCGGGTACGACATGGTCATCACACCTGTGTTGTATTCGGTGCCGCGACCTTTGGCGCAGCGTTTGGATGACTACGCTCAGGGCGGTGGGCATCTGATCACCACCTACTTCTCAGGCATCGTTGACGAGAACGACCATGCCTGGCTCGGTGGTTACCCGGGCGCGCTGCGTGAAGTACTGGGCATCCGCGTTGAGGAGTTCCGCCCTCTGCACCACGGCGAAACCGTGTCATTGGGATCCGTCCCCGGGCGCGGCGAACTGTGGAGCGAGATTGTTGATATCGCCTCAGAGAACGTGAGCATTGTGGCGAGTTTTGAGCAAGATGAGGAACTTGGCGGACTGCCTGCGGTGACCCGGCGTGCCCTGAAATCTGGCAGCGCCAGTTATGTCGCAACTTGTCTGGATTCTGAAGCTCGCAGCGTAGTGCTGCAGAAGCTACTGAACGCTGCGGGTATCGGATCCGAACTTCCTGAGGCGCTACGCGGGCAGGTGGAGTTAGCCGTTCGCCGTGGTGAAAACTCGGACTTTGCCTTCCTGATCAACCGGACCAATACCGAGTTGAGTTTGGAAGGTTTTGCCGGGCAGGTCATCGGCGGCCCCGATGCTCCGGGCACCAGAGGCATCCTAGATGGCCGTGCGGTGGCCGTCTTTGAAATCGAGCACCAGAACTAATTGCAGATAGTAACGAATAAGGCGAGGCGCCTCGCAGATGGAGGGCCTCGCCTTATTCGTGCAATGACTACGGAAATTAGACTCGCGACTGGGAAGCGCGGTAGGCGCTGTCCACCATCTCTTCGAGAGTATGGCGCATCTGCCACCCCAAGTCACGAGCCGCCAGCTGTCCGTCGGCCACAATTCGTGCCGGATCGCCTGGGCGGCGTGCTTCTTGGATCGCGGTGAACGGGACACCGGTCACCTTGGCCACCGCGTCCATGATTTCCCGCACGGAAACCCCGTCGCCAGAGCCAAGGTTGTAGACCGGTTCCAGCTCGGTGCCGGCTTCCAACTTCTTCGCCGCCTCAACGTGGGCCAGCGCCAGATCCGCCACATGGACGTAGTCGCGCACGCAGGTGCCGTCGGCAGTGTCGTAGTCGGTACCGAAGATCTTTGGGGCCTTGCCTTCATTGAGGGCTTTGAAGACAAGTGGGAACAGGTTGTGCGGGCTGGCATCAAAGAGTTCTTCGCTGCCCGAGCCCACCACGTTGAAGTAACGCAATGAGGTGTGCTTCAGGCCCATCGCCACCGCCTGATCACGAATCAGCCATTCACCAATCAGCTTGCTCTGGCCGTAGGGAGATTCCGGGAAAGTACCGGTCTCCTCGGTGACCAGGTCAACCGATGGGGTGCCATAGACTGCAGCGGAAGAGGAGAAGACGATATTCTCAACTCGCGCGTCGGCCATGGCCTGCAATAGGTTGGCGGTACCGGTGACGTTTTGTTCAAAGGTCAACAGCGGATTTTTTACCGATTCACCAGCGTACTTGTATCCCGCAAGGTGGATCACCCCTCGCACCTGGTGGCGCATAATGATGTCGGTGAGCTTTTCGCTGTTCAGAATGTTGACCGAATAGAAAGGCACGTCCTGCGGAACAAATCCGCGCACTCCGCTGGACATGGAATCAACGACAATTGGTTCCATAGACACCTCGGCCAACGAACGGACAACGTGCGACCCAATGTATCCGGCACCGCCGGTAACTAACCAACTCATGCCCGTCCTGCTCCTTGATCCGCAACAACAGTGAAAATGTTCGGCAGAGTGTACCCAGCCTGCTCAAAGGCGGAGATCACGGCGTTGCTCACGGCTTCGATCTGTTCTCGTTTGATCAGCGCAATGGAACTCCCACCAAAACCGCCACCGGTCATGCGGGCTCCGATGGCGCCAGCTTGCAAGGAAGCTTCAACCGCCACATCCAGCTCGTCACACGAAATCTCGTAGTCATCACGCATCGAAACATGTGACTGGTACAGAAGTTTTCCAACCGCTTCCAAATCCCCATCTTCAAGGGCTTTTACGGTATCCAGAACACGCTGATTTTCGGTCACGATATGCCGAGCGCGGCGACGGATCAATGGATCCGCAATAGCTTCGAGCTGGGCAATACCATCAATTTCGCGTAGCGACGATACCTGCAGAATTGCACTGGCTTCTTCGCAACTGCGCCGGCGCGCGGCGTAACCACCATCAACGTGCGAATGCTCCACGCGAGTATCAATCACCAAAACGACCGCATCATTTTGTGCCAATGGCAGTGGAACAGTCTGCGCTTCCATGGAGCGACAGTCCAGGAATAATGCATGTTGTGCCTCGGACATGAGTGAGGCGCTTTGGTCCATGATGCCGGTGGGTGCGCCAACAAATTCGTTTTCAGCCTGCTGGGTCAGCTGGGCCATGCGCGTGTGCGAAAGTCCCAGTTCATACAGGTCGTTGAGAGCTACGATGGTGCTGACTTCTAAGGCATGGGATGAGGACAACCCGGATCCAACAGGAACATCAGAATCCACCAGCAAATCAAAGCCTGAAATTTCTTCTTCATCGAGCTGGTTCAAGGCCCACGCCACGGCAGCTGGATAGGCGGCCCAGCCACTGACGGAACCGGGCTGCAATTCGTCCACTGCAACACTGCTGATTTCAGGGATCTCTGCATGGCCATAAGTCGAGGCCAAATTCAGCTGGTTGCCGTCCTGCTCACGAGCAGATTTCCGGCGGATCGCTACGAGGGCGTTCTTATCGATAGCAAACGGCAGCACGTATCCCAAGTTGTAGTCGGTGTGCTCTCCGATGAGATTAACTCGCCCCGGAGCGCGCCAGATCCCCTCCGGATGATGCCCGTAAAGCTTGAAGAAATTCTGACGAAGATTTTCAGTGCGTTCCAGAGTTTCTGGGTTATTGCTGTTGCTGTTGCTGTTGCTCAAAGCGATACCTCACGCAGTCGTGCAGCCGTCTGTTCCGGCGTAATGTCATTGATGAAGGCGCCCATGGCGGCTTCGGATCCAGCCAAGAATTTGAGCTTGTCAGCTGCGCGTCGTGGACTGGTTAGTTGTAGGTGCAGTCGTGTGGCTTCACGGTCGGCATCATTAATTGGTGCTTGGTGCCAGGCAGCAATATACGGAGTCGGGGTGTCATACAGGCCATCAAATCGGCGCAGCAGATCCCGATACATGATTGCGAGTTCGTCTTTTTCTTCCTCGGTCAGTGCAGCAAAATCTGGCACGTGACGGTGTGGCACTAGATGCGCTTCCAAGGGCCAGCGAGCGGCGTAAGGAACAAATACAGTGAAGTGCTCGCCGCGCGAAACAATGCGTGATCCGTCGGCAATCTCTGACTCAAGGATCTCTCCGAGCAACGCTGTTTGCGTCTTCTCGAAGTGATCCCGGGCCCGCTGCGCGATCTTTTTCGCAGTGGGTGTCACATAGGGGTAAGCGTAAATCTGACCGTGCGGATGGTGCAGGGTCACACCAATGTCCTGACCTCGATTTTCAAAGATAAAAACCTGCTCAATGCCTTCTTTGGCCGAAAGTTCCCGGGTGCGATGCGCCCAGGCTTCGACCACTGTGCGGGCTCGCTCATCAGTCAAGGAACCGAAGGATCCAGCATGATCTGGGGTGAAAACAACTACCTCACAGCGGCCTACGGCTGGCACTGGAGCGTCCGTAATTGGTGCTCCGAGTTCCGGAGAGTGGATCTGGCCTAGTGCTGGGCCAAGGGATGGGAAACGGTTTTCAAAAACCACCACATCAAAATCTTCGGTCGGGATTTCACTGTGGCGTCCGCCCACACTCGGGCACAGCGGACACTGTTCCTTGGGTGGCAGGTAGGTGCGCGACTGACGGTGTGCTGCAACGGCAACCCAGTCTCCGGTCAATCGGTCAAGGCGCAGTTCTCCGGGTTCACCACGAGGATCAAGTTCACGATCGTCGATGATTTCGGTGGGAATAGCATGCCCAGGATCTGCGAAAAATACTGATTCGCGACCATCAGCCAATCGATGGCTAATCCAGTGGTCGGCGAGCGCTTTGGCCTCGAAATTTTCGTCTACCATCAGGCCTTCTCCAGTCGTAGGTCATGAATGTGCTCTGAGATGGCGT
Organism: Glutamicibacter mishrai; assembly: GCF_012221945.1. Lineage (NCBI taxonomy): Bacteria > Bacillati > Actinomycetota > Actinomycetes > Micrococcales > Micrococcaceae > Glutamicibacter > Glutamicibacter mishrai. The sequence goes on from NZ_CP032549.1 coordinate 1,679,144, forward strand.
CTACATCCGCGAGGGACAATCCGTCATCGGTGATGAGTGTGTCAATGGCGTCGAGCTCGGCAATTCGGTAGAGACCTTTGGTTCCGAATTTGCTGTGGTCGGCGAGCAATACGTTGTTGTTGCTGTGCTCGAGGAAGAGTCGATTAACGTCAACTTCCATCATGTTTGGTGTACTCAGGCCGTCTTCAATGCTGAATCCGTGGACGCCCATGAAGCAACGATCTACGTGCAGCGATGCGATGGAGGCTGTGGCCAGCGGTCCCACTAGGGCATCTGAGACGGTACGCATGCCACCGGTGAGAAGTACTGTTTGCCCTTCCACCGGAGCATCCTGAAGTAGGTCTGCGATCCTGGGCGAATTGGTGACCACGGTAATACGTGGAACCTGGCGTAGTGCCCGTGCGAGTGCGAAGGTGGTAGTTCCGGAGGTCAGGGACACCGACATTCCCGGTTCTACGAGCTTGGCGGCGGCCGTTGCGATCGCTGCCTTTTCTGGTAGCTGTAACTGGGACTTGCTCTGGAAGCCTGGCTCATCCGCAGAAGACCCCGATTGCAGCTCTGCTCCGCCGTGGACCTTGTTCAGTTCGCCGTCTTTGACCAATCGGTTCAAGTCGCGTCGCACTGTCATGTCTGATACGCCGAACTCCTGTGCAAGATCTGCAACTTTAGCAGCACCGGCAGCGCGGACACGTTCCAGAATTAGCTGGCGGCGACGCCCTGGCAGAATTTCGCTCACAGTCTCTCCTACTTTCTCGCCGCACGCGACAGTGTTGATTCCTGTTCATAATCTAAACATATAGATGTTTATTTCAACAGTCTTGTTGTTTACTTATGTTCATTCTACTATGATCTAAACCACAGACCTGACAACGTTGCCCCTAAGGCCTTCAACGAGGAACGCACATGACTCAGCATGCAGAACAACTAAACATCAACACGCAGTGCCATGTTCACTTGAACAGTGGTGACGTGTCAGTACTTATAGATCTCGGTGAACAACAACTACCATCCATCGTCCACTGGGGCGCATCGCTCGGACAGGTTTCCGCTGCCCAAGCGACCACCATGACCAAGGCCAATGTCAACCACTTCACTTCGAACAACCAAGACCTCCCGGTACGCCCTGACATTCTCGGTTCCCTCCACGCAGGTTGGTCAGGGCGCCCAGGACTCAGCGGAACTCGCGTCGGTCAAAACTGGTCCCCTAAGTTCACTCTCACCTCAGCTAGCCTGAACAGCACCAACGAGCGGCAAATCTGCATCACTGACGGCCTGATCAGCGCCTCGGCAGCAACCCTGAACATCGTTGCGGTTGACTCCCACAGCAACCTAGAACTGACGGTCGATATCGAACTGACCACGCAGGGCGTACTACGCACCCGCGGAACACTTCGCAACACTGCCTCCGAGGCCTACCAGGTTCACGAATTTGGCCTCATCCTCCCACTACCAACCCATGCCGCCGAGATCTTGGACTTTGCCGGCCACTGGGGCAAAGAACGCGTTCCACAGCGCCGAGAACTAACCATCGGTACCCACCTGCGTGAAAACCGCAAGGGTCGCACCGGAGCGGATGCCGCCTATGTACTGAACGTCGGCGAGCCAGGATTCGACTTTGCCAATGGCGAGTTGTGGGGACTGCACCTGGGTTACTCCGGCAACCAGCGTGTCTGGGCTGAGAAACTCTATGACGGTAACCGTGCCTTTGGCGCCAGTGAAATTCTGGCACCGGGAGAAATTGAACTTGCACGCGGCGAAACCGTCAGCACCCCATGGATTTACGGCATCTACGGCGTCGGCCTCGACGAGCAAGCCCACCGACTTCACAGCTGGCTGCGTGGTCGCCCCTCACACCCAAAGCGCGCCCGTCCGGTGACCCTAAACGTGTGGGAAGCGGTGTACTTCAACCACGACGAAACCAAGCTGAAGCAGCTGGCGGATCGTGCTGCAGAACTCGGCGTGGAGCGTTACGTTCTGGATGATGGCTGGTTCGGTTCACGCCGCGATGACACCTCAGGACTAGGCGACTGGACCGTCTCCCCAGAGGTATGGCCTCAGGGTTTGAATACATTGATTGACCACGTCACCTCGCTGGGCATGGAATTTGGCCTGTGGTTTGAACCAGAAATGGTCAACATCGATTCTGACGTAGCCCGCGAACACCCTGAATGGATCATGGCACCAGCAGGACGCCTGCCGACCGAGAGTCGCAATCAGCAGGTACTGAACCTGGCCATCGACGAAGCTTACGCTCACGTCCGTGACCAGATGGTGGCAGTTCTCGAAGCTCACAACATTGCCTACATCAAGTGGGACCACAACCGGGACCTGCTCGAAGCCGGCAACCAGCTCACTGGCAAGGCGTCGGTACACGCCCAAACCCTGGCCGCTTACCGTCTAATGGCCGAGCTTAAGGAACGCTTCCCAGAACTTGAAATCGAATCCTGCTCCTCCGGCGGAGCTCGTGTTGACCTCGGCGTTCTGGAATTCACTGACCGTGTTTGGGCTTCGGACGACATCGACCCATTTGAACGTCAGCAGATGCACCGCTGGACCCAGCAGCTCATTCCTGCCGAGCTAATGGGCTCCCACGTAGCTTCCGGCGCTTCACACACTACGCACCGCAATCACAGCCTGCACTACCGTGCAGGCACCGCGTTCTGGGGCCATATGGGCATCGAATGGGACCTCACCCAAGCGGACCCCGAAGATATGAAGGAACTACGCGCTTGGATCGAAGCCCACAAGGCACATCGCGATCTGCTACACAACGGACGACTGGTTCGCGTGGATCAGTTTGATTCATCCCTGGATATCCATGGCGTAGTCAGCCAAGACAAGACCGAAGCAATCTTTGCTGTGGTCTCCTTGGCTCTGGCTGACACCGACCCCGTTGGAAAGTTCCGTTTCACCGGACTAGATGAATCGCTGGACTACGAAATCCTCGATATCACTCCAGGATTTGAAGCCAGCGCCGAATATCAAGGACGTCACCCACAATCAGCACACCGCGAGCTGAACATGCGCTTGCCAGGCTGGTGGCCTGTAGACGGTCCCGTCACTCTTAGTGGCGCTGGATTGAGCAAGGCTGGCGTCTTCAGCCCGTGGCTCAACCCAGAATCACTGCGCATTCTGCACCTACGTGCACTACCAGCTAAGGGATCAAAATGAGTTCCTCGACCAACTACCGCTCACTGGGCGCTGCGAAACGTAGTCGTGCATCAAAGCAGGACCTGCGTCTGGCCATCATCTTCCTGACTCCAGCAGCCATCGGCTTTTTGGTGTTCTTGGTGTGGCCAACCCTGCGCGGAATCTGGCTGAGCTTCACCTCCTACAACCTACTGACCCCAGCTGAATTTGTAGGCTTCGCCAACTATGAACGCATGCTTGGCGACCCAGTGTTCTGGAACTCGATGAAGGTCACCGTAGAGTACGTGGTCATCAACATCGGGCTGCAAACGGCGATCGCGTTGATCATCGCCTTGCTGATGCACCGGCTGACCCAATCCACACTATTGCGCGGTATCGTCCTGATGCCCTATCTGGTCTCCAACGTCGTGACCGCCATCGTGTTCCTGTGGGTTCTGGACGTTCAGTTCGGTGTAGCCAACCAGGTTCTTGAATGGATCGGCGTGGACAAGATTGGTTTCCTCTCCAGCGAAACCTGGGCCATCCCTACCATCGCGTTGATCAATGTTTGGCGCCACGTCGGATACACTGCTCTACTGATTTTTGCCGGTTTGCAGATGCTACCCAACGACGTTTTTGAAGCTGCCAAGTTGGACGGCGCGGGCGAATTCCGCTCCTTCTTCTCCATCACCATGCCACTGCTACGTCCAATCATGGCGTTAGTGCTGATCATGACCGTCATCGGTTCTTTCCAGGTCTTTGATACGGTCGCGGTGACTACCGGCGGCGGCCCAGCTAACGCCACCAATGTCTTGCAGCTATACATCTACGACGTTGCCTTCGGCCGTTTCCAGTTCGGATACGCCTCAGCAATGTCAGTAGCCCTGCTGCTCGTTTTGGGCATCATCACCTTCATCCAATTCCGCTTGACCCGTGCCGGGTCCAGCGACATGAACTAACGGCGGTTCAACCATGACAACAACAGCAGCTCGTCGCGTAGAAGCGAACATAGAGCCAAAGCCAACCAAAACCCGTCGCAGGCTCTCCCCCGGTCGCATCGTGGCCTGGGCGATCATGATTCTGGTCATTATCGTGACGCTCTTCCCTTTCTACTGGATGCTACGCACCGCGTTATCCACTAACCCCGGGCTGCAGGCTAACCCGGATTCTTGGCTACCACCAGAATTCACCTTTGGTGCCTTTGAACGCGTCTTCGGATTGCAAGACACCGAACAGGCCATCGCTGAAGGCGGGTCGGGAACGCAGCTGAACTTCTGGCGCTACCTGCTGAACTCGGTGTTTGTCTCCACGCTGATTACCGTATGCCAGCTGGCCTTCTCAGCCATGGCGGCCTTCGCTTTCTCACGTTTGAACTGGCCTGGCCGAGACAAGGTTTTTGCGATCTTCATCGGAGGCCTGATGGTCCCTTCGATCTTCACCTTGCTACCGAACTTCGTTCTGATCAAACAGCTGGGCCTGATCGATAATCTGCTAGGCATCGCCCTCCCCACGATGTTCATGACACCATTTGCGGTGTTCTTCTTCCGCCAGTTCTTCTTGAACGTACCTAAAGAAATCGAAGAGGCGGCGCTGCTGGACGGGGTCTCCAAAATGGGAACCTTCTTCCGTGTTGTACTTCCAATGTCTAGCTCGCCACTGGCCACTCTGGGCATCCTGACTTACATCAGTTCATGGAATGACTACTTCTGGCCTCTGATGGTTTCCTACACCGATTCCTCACGAGTACTCACTGTCGCTTTGGGCGTCTTCCGCTCCCAGTCCCCACAGTCCGGAACGGACTGGGCAGGACTGATGGCGGCAACGCTGGTCGCGGCACTTCCGATGATCCTGCTCTTCGGTGTCTTCGCCAAGCGCATCGTTAATTCCATCGGTTTCAGCGGCATCAAATAGGAGATTCTGATGAATGCTAACCAACTTCCCGCAAAGACGCGCGCAGCGCGGTTCACCGCAGTGCTGGCCACCGCGGCACTGGCCTTGACCGGTTGCGCTGGCACCACTGAAAATGCCCAGCCTTCAAACACCATCGATTACTGGATGTGGGACACCAGCCAGCTGCCTTCGTACCAAAAGTGCGCCGCCGGCTTTGAAAAAGCCAATCCTGACTTGAAGGTGAAAATCACCCAGTACGGTTGGGATGACTACTGGAGCAAGCTGACCGCAAGCTTCATCGCAGGCACCGGACCGGATGTGTTCACGAACCATGTCTCGCAGTATCCGCAGTTCGTTTCACTGGATGTGCTCGCACCATTGGATGATTTCAAGGACATCCAAGGTGTGGACCAGGAAGCTTTCCAAGACGGATTGAAGGATCTGTGGACGGGACCGGACGGCAAGCAGTACGGCATGCCCAAGGACTGGGACACCATTGCGATGTACTACAACCAGAAGATTCTGGACGAAGCCGGCGTAGATCCCAAAGAGATCTCCGATTCCCAGTTCTCTCCGGAGGGCGGTGGCAGTTTTGAAAAACTAGTCGCTCACCTCAGCATTGATGCCAACGGAGTTCGAGGTGATGAGCCAGGCTTCGATAAGAACCACGTCAAGGTATATGGTCTTGGGCTTTCCAACGCCGGTGGCGACAATGCTGGCCAGTCACAGTGGGCAGGTTTTGCTGCCACCAACGGCTGGCAGGCCACCGACCAGCCACTGTGGGGAACCCACTACAACTACGACGATCCCAAAGTCCAAGAAACTCTCGACTGGTATTTCGGGCTCAGCGACAAGGGCTTCATGCCTCGCTACGGCCAGTTCAATTCGGCCGATGGTGTCCTCGGTCAGGTCACCTCCGGTTCCGTAGCCATGGTCAGCGATGGTGCCTGGATGAACGCATCCTACATATCGAGCGACACCAAGATCGGCGCCGCTCGTCTGCCCAAGGGTCCGGATGGTACTAGCAAATCCGTAATCAATGGCCTAGCGGACTCCGTGGTCAAGAGCAGCGACAACCAGGAGGGCGGTGCACGCTGGGTGGCTTACTTAGCCAGCAAGCAATGCCAGGATGTTGTAGCCAAGGCCGGCGTGGTCTTCCCATCGCGGACTGACGCCACCAACATCACGTCCAAGATCTACGCACAACAAGGCATGGACCCTACAGCCTTCACCGGGCCGGTCAAAGATGGCAACACCTTCTACCTGCCAGTCACTGACCACGGTGCCGATGTCACTTCGCTGATCATTCCCGCTCTTGAAGATCTCTGGGCGAATCGGCAGCCTGCGTCGACCCTGAACGGAACGAACGACGCGATCAACAACGTGTTCATCAAGTAGCACTCTGCAATCGAAGAAGCAGCCGACAACCGCATGGTTGTCGGCTACATCTTTTGGTGCACAGTGATGGTTGGTGCCGAGTCAGTGATCCTGGGATTCCGCCAACTTCGGCACCGGCATCTGGATCTGCCCGGTTTGGATCTTCTCGAATTCATCCGGTGAGACGACAGGGATTTCGTAGCCTTCCTTGTCGATCAGCTTGCCGTTTTCGAAGTGGTCGCCTTCGATCAGCCCACAGATCTCGTCCTGCTTCACCATGCGAGGCGGAGCGGCTGAGAAGACCGAAGCGTTCTTGGTATTGCCGAAGGTGAATTCATTGAACAGCAGATTCAGCAGAACCGCCATGATGGCTGCCGAAGAAATCCCGGAATGGAAGATGGTCTCGAACCAGGTAGGGAATCCGGCGTAGAAATCGGCTTTGACGATCGGGATGCAGCCGAAGGCGATCGATGCTGCCACGATCACCAGATTCATGCCGTCGTACTTGACCTTCGAGAGCGTGCGGATGCCCGAAGCGGCAACGGTACCGAAGAGCACAATGCCTGCGCCGCCGAGCACTGGGGTCGGGATGGCGGCGACGACGCGGCCGAGCACTGGCAACAGGCCGAGCACCATCAGGATGCCACCGCCCGCGGCGACAACAAATCGGCTGGTGATTCCGGTGATCGCCACCAGGCCCACATTCTGCGCAAAGGCCGACTGGGTAAAGGTGTTGAAGATCGGGGCGATCGCCGACGAGGCCATGTCGGCTCGAAGACCGTTGGCAATGCGCTTCGAGTCGATCTTGGATCCTGCGATCTCGCCCACGGCGAGGATGTCCGCGGTGGTTTCGGTGAGGATCACCAGCACCACAATGGTCATCGAGATGATGCCGCCGATCTCGAAGACCGGCATGCCGAAAGCCAATGGCTGAGGGAAGGCGAAAATTGCTCCCTCGGAGACCTTGGAGAAGTCTGCTTTGCCCAGCAAAGCCGCGGCAATGGTGCCGATGACGATAGCCAAGAGGATGGACATCCGCGAGATCGCGGCGTTGCCGACCTTGGACAACAGAAGGACCACCAGCAGCGTTCCGGCGGCCAACCCGATGTTGGACAGCGAACCGTAATCATCGGCCTTGGCATCTCCGCCCATGGCCCAGTTGGCGGCCACCGGGGTGAGCGAGATGCCGATCATCGTAATGACCACGCCGGTGACCACCGGCGGGAAGAAACGGATAATGCGTGCGAAGAACGGGGCAACAAGCAAGCCGATCAATGCGGCGACAAGCACCGCACCGAACACTGCCGGCAGTCCCCCGCCGCCATTGACGATGGCCACCATGGTGGACACCGTGGCGAAGGAAGTGCCCTGGACGAGAGGAAGCTGAGCTCCGAAGAATGGGATGCCGAGTGTCTGCAGCAGGGTGGCGATGCCACCTACAAACAGACAGCAAGCTACCAATAGGCCGATATCGGCCGGCGAGACTCCAGCGGCGTTGCCGATGATCAGTGGCGGGGCGATGATGCCGCCGTACATGGTCAACACGTGCTGCAGGCCGTAGGCAAAACTCTTTCCTACGGAAAGTTTTACATCCTCAGGCCGGATGGCTTTGGTAGATTCATCAGGTGTAGCGCTCAAGGCTGACCTCCTACGTCAGTCGCTGCCAAGGGTGTGCCGGTGTGTCCGCACCGGCACACCCTCAACGCTGTTCGGTTAGATAAATGCCGGAATATTGGCCCAGATCGGGTGATTTTCTTCCGTACCTTCACGGGTGATGGTCGCTTCGATCAACCCGTAAGGGCGGTCCGCGGCGAAGAAGACCTCATTCGGGTTGTCCTGTCCGAAGACATCCAGGTCCACAAGGAAGTGGTGCTTGTTCGGCAGGGACATCTTGATCTCAGCGATTTCCGGATGGGCTTCCAGTACTGCCTGGCCCATCTGGAACATGGTCTGCTGCAGCGCGTAGGAGTGGGTCTGCGCGAACTGGGTGAGCAGCAGGTTGCGCACCGAGGCGTAGACGCCGTCGAAGTCGATGCCTTCGGCAATGGCCTGATCCGTGTAGCGCCAGCGTGCGGTCACGTCAGTGGCCAAGATGCGGTCGGTGGTTTCCTTCAAGGTCGTGTACTTGTCCCGCGGGAAGCCGTGGAACTCGCTGCCGGTGGACTTCAGGACCGTCAGATCCTCAAGGCCGGCAACAATGGACTTCTTGCCCTGCGCGTCGATCTCCAAGACCGCGGTGCGGACCTCGGATTTGTTCTGCGAGAAGGCATGGTCGTGATCGTTGATGCGGTCCCAGAAGAACTGCTGCGCTGCCCAGCGGCCACCGGTGATCCAGTCGAATTCGCCGGTGAAGTGCTCGCCCAGCTGCACCAGGAACTCTTCGATGGCACCCACGCCGTTGCGGGCCAGGCCGTACACGGTGTTCTTCTGGGTGTCGGTGGCAACAACGCGGGAGTTGTCGCCATCCTGGTGGGCTGCGCTGAAGTCACCGTGCAGCTGGCTGGTGACATTCAGGTCCTGGATCTGATGGCGCTCGGTGTCGCGGGTGATCTTTACCAGGCGTACTTCCGACTTGCCGTACTGGTTGGATCCGAGCACGATCTTGGTCTGGGTTGGGGCGGTGATTTCGGTAGTCATTGTTCTAACTCCCTCGGTACGTGGAATATGCAAACGGGCTGATAAGAAGAGGTACGTGGTAGTGCTCATCGACGTCATTCACGAAGAAGTCGATGGTTACCGCGGGGAAGAAGCTTTCCGTTCCCTGCTTCCCGAAGTAGTCGCCGGTTTCAAATGAAATCCGGTAGCGGCCGGCTTCAACCTGTATCGGCCCAAGGTTCTTGATGCGTCCATCCGCATCGGTTGAACCTGTTCCGATTTCTTGCCAGCCGGATGCCGTCTTGGCTTCCAGCGTGGCCTTGACACCGGAGGCAGGCCTCCCGGTCCCGGTGTCGAGTATGTGGGTGGTGATGTGGCTGCGCTCTGCGCTGTCATCCGCCATGGTCATCTCCTAGACGTTGGAGGGAATTAGTTGGTAATGAGGTCTTTGAGCCGAAGAACGGCTATTTCACGCAATTGCGTGGCGACTTCGGCAAGTTCGGTGGCGTCGTCGTTCGCCAGCCGGCGTTCGCATTCGGCCAGGATCTCCTCGGTGCTGCGACCGGCGGCGCGGATGAGGAACACTCGATCAAAGCGCTGTTCGTAGTCCTGATTCGCTGCTTTCAGGCGAGCCGTTGCATCCCCATCGAGTTTCAAAGTTGCCTGCTCGCCGCGTGATAGATCCGCTTCTTTGCTTTCGCCCTCTGCCCGTTCGCCGATGCGCGGGTGCTGCGCCAAGGCGGCGTCCAGCTCCTGGGGATTAAAAGGGGCGATGCCACTCAGGGCATAAGAAGCGAGTTCGTCCCGGTCAGCGAAGGGACGAGCGGAGATCAGTTCGTTGATCCAACGGTCGACATCAACGCAGGGCCGAAGAAGGTTTTCGGCTTCTGCTGCGGAGAGTTCGTTGAACGCGTCGAGGTGCATCGGGTGATCAGCTCTTTTCTTCGGTCGTCATTCCACGGACCTTGGCTGAACACCCTTACCACCGAAAATAATGATTTCGGCTTCGACTCGATGCTGGTTTCGTGGAACCTTGTTGCTCAACTGTAAGCCACTTCACAGCAGGTGCGTCAAGGGAAATACCGAAAAATTTACACGCCCTTATTTTGTTAAATAGTTTTCACACGACCGCAAAACTATTTGCCCAGACCCCTTGCCAACACCCTCTCAAGGCTCACATACTAGTTTCACTAGATAAAAGATAGTTTTCACGATACGAAAGTATTGCCACCCGAAGGAGGGAACCATGACCGCCGTCAACCAGACAAAATTTAATTTCCCAGCCGAGGAAAATCGCCCTCTGGGAATGACTGAGGCGTTGCGAACGGGACTGTTTCAGTCCATCGACAATCTAGATCCGGACATTGTCCGGCAGCCGAAAATTTCCAGCGACGCTCCGTCACTGTGGAACAAGATCTTTGGTTCCACCGACTCCCGCTAAGACCGGTTACCCACCGGCTTTCATCGCCTAGGAGTGGGCCAGCAGCTGTAGCAAGATGACAACTACACCGGCCGTGGCCAGTAAAAGCATCAGCAATGTAGTGCGCAAGAATCCTAAATTCATTCGGCGCATTGCCAAGAATGCAAAGAAGGCCAGGGCGGCAATTAGCCACCATTGGCCCAGGCGTAGTGCCATTGAAACGTCAAGAACATCCAGGGCGCTGAGGCCAAGCAAAGCTAGCGGACCAAAAACGGCACCACCAGCACCCCACACCACCTTGAGCAGGTGTCTGAATTCGGCGCGGGTAACAAAAGCGGCATGCACTGTAGAGTGCGCAATGATGTCGGCTACGAGACTGGCCATCAATACCGCAGCCACCGTAACCACGAGGGTCAGCGCCGCAGCGCCGGCTGTTGGGGTATGCCCGTGGGAACCAGTAGCAATCAACACGGCGAGCGCAGTAGAGGCGACATAAACGCGCTCTTTGAGCATCGCCGCAAGCTCTTCCGGCGCCGCATCAGAATTGTTGAGCTTCTTCTGCACCACTGCTACCCCACCTTGCCTCAATAGATTGCCGACCCCAGTTTATCGCTGAGAAAAATCCATAAAATCAGCGGGCGAGGTGCTCGGAGCAGCCATCATTCCGACCACGGAATCGATCAAGAAGTAACCTACAGACTCCCACGTACCCAGCTGCTCGCCCTCATTTACCGAATCCTCGTACTCTGCACAGAGGCCCAACAGCATCAACCCAAGAATCTTGGCACGCGCACTAATGACTACGTCAGGCAGTCCCTCCAACTCAGGAGGTAGACGCCGGGGAAAGTCTTTTCCACGGAAATCTTCATCGACTAGTCCCGCCAATACGTCCGTGAGGTCAGGGCGAAGCAAAGCCTGGAAAAGGAACTTGGCTCGCCATGAAGGCTTCGGCAGAGCATCAAAGGAATAGACCAACGGAAGAGTGTACAACGTGACCTGTTCACGCAAGTTTAGTGCTGATACATCCGAGTTCAGTGGTAGTTTCTCGCGGATGGCATACACATCGCCCACCGCTCGCTGAACCATCGCACGCAATAGGTCCGCTCGGCTACCAAAGTGATACTTGATAGCTGAGTGGTTGGCCGTACCAGCGTGCTCCGTGATCTTGCGGTTTGAAACCGCATCGATTCCGTGCAGCGCAAAAAGCTCTTCCGCCGCATCCAGCAGCACTTCTCGCGCCTTGTCGCTATGTCGACTCACGGAATACTTCCCTTCAAATCTGGTACATCCAGTGATCTTAATGGTGATCTATGGCGCATCTAATGTCATTTTACGCCACGTGGCGTAAAGTCGTTGATGTACTTCATCTAAACCAGTTTGTCTCAACAAGGCAACTCTGGCTGTCCAAAACTGAGGAGCAAGAGCATTTGAGCACTGCACCCGCCGATCCACAGAGCACGCCGCCATCTCGGCGTGAAGCAAAACAGGAGCAACAAAACCTCACTCCGCAAGAGGCGGCCGCCAAGCGCGCTAAGGCTGAGAAGATCGGACGGACAGTCGCGGTTTTCATCATGCCTCTGATGATCGTAGGCATGATGATCTGGGGTTACCTCGGAGCCATGCACCATCAAGAAGCCAAGAACATGCCCGTTGCAATTAGCGCAACGAGCTCCTCGGCGGCTGAAAAATTTGCTAAGTCACTTGAAGAGCAAAACTCCGACGCAGTAGATATCACCATCGCCGACTCCGGCCTGGAAGCTCGCACACAGGTCACCGATCGCGATGTGACGGCAGCCGTGGTTCTGGATGATAAGTCTGCGACTCTGTACACCGCCAGCGGTGCCGGTGTTTCCAGCTCTTCAGCCATCACCGCAGTGCTTACCCCCGTATTGGCCGAAGATGGATTTACGATCAACAGCCAGGACCTTGCGCCACTTCCTGAGAATGACTCCATGGGTATGGGCGCCATGCTCCTGTCCACAGCGATGATCACCGCCGGTTACATGCCCTGGTCCCTGGCTTTCTCCAACTCTCCCGAGTTGCTCAAGCGTCGTCGCGCGCTGCCATTACTGGCCGGCTGGTCTCTTCTACTCTCAGGTCTGGGTATTTTGATTGGCGGACCAATCTTGGGCGTCATCCCAGCCGCCAGCATCATTCCGGTGTGGGGCACACTGGCACTAGGCGTCTTCGCCGTCGGTTCCTCGCAGGTTCTTTTGACCCGCATCTTCGGCGCCATGGCCGTAATCCCCGGCATGTTCCTGTTCATGGTGCTCGGTCAGCCTGCCTCCAACATGGGCATGTCCGTATATATGCTGCCGAAGATCTTCCCGTTCCTGCACCAGTTCTTGCCAATGCCCGCTCTCGGTGAGGCCATGCGTTCGGTACTGTACTTTGATGGCAACGGGGCTGGGAAACATATTCTGATCCTCATCGCTGGCGCAGTGGCAGCTGTATTGCTAACCACGTTCATCGACTTCCTGCGAGTCCGTAAGGGAAAGAGCCCCACACCAACGCAGATTAACGTTGTCTCGCTACACGGTGGCGCACGCCCTAAGAACAGAGCTTGGCGCTACATTACCTTGGGTGCAGTTCCCTTCGGCATGATCGCCATCATGCTCACCGCTATGCTCGGCGCAATGCAAGAACCAACGCCTCGACATATGCCAGTGGCTTTGGTCGGCTCCACCACCGAACAGGCTCAGCAGATGGCCGACTCCTTGAATGAATCCATGGAGGGCAAGTTCGACTTCACCATCTTGGATAACGCGGATGATGCCAAGGCTATGGTCGAAGCTCAAGACCTCACCGGCGCATTTATCTTGCCAAGCCAAGACGATCCACAGGCCACGATCTATACCGCGCAGGCTTCAGGCAACGCTGCCTCGCAGGTAGTTGTTCAGGTCTTCACCCAAATTGGCCAGTCGCAAAAGATGGCCGTGGACCATCAAGAGCTTGCCCCACTGCCAGATAACGACAATATAGGCACCGCCACCATGTACTACGGTATGGGCTGGGTGATGGCAGGATTCATGGTCATCATGGTTGGCTCGACCGCCGCCCCGCACGTTCGTCCACTGAAGAAACTCATCCCACTGCTGGCGGTCTATTCGGCCTTCATGTCTCTGGTTCTGTATTTGATCGCCGGTCCGTTTACCAACGCCGTGGATGGACACTTTGGGAAGCTGTTCAGTGTCGGCATGTTGGCCATCTTCGCAGTAGCGATGCTGACCACCGTATTCAACCGACTAATTGGCATGCTTTGCTTGCTGCCAACAATGCTGCTGGTGATGTTCCTCGGCGTACCAGCCTCCAACGGTGCGCTGTCGATCTACATGGAACCGCGCATGTTCAACATCCTGCATGACATCCTGCCGATGCCAGCAGCGGTTGAATCGATCCGCTCGATTCTCTACTTCGATTCAGAAGGTCTGAGTGCTCACCTAGTGACCCTAGCCATCTGGGCTCTGGTCTGCCTGGCCGTGACCATGGTGATTGACCAGCTCAAGCCGGTCCGAACCACCAGCCACCCAGTACCCGAGGAAGAGCTAGCAGCTCTTCAGGGTCGCGCGCTGGAAGCCAAGGCAACAGAGGCCGCGCAGGGCGCGGACCAGATTGATGCTGAAGCTCAGCACCTCATCCATGACGACCACTCGCAGGTCGAGGAAGAGAAAGACACAGTTCAGGTCTAACCACACCTGCTCTACTTAAACGCTGCGGGGCCGATGATTTTTCATCGACCCCGCAGCCTTTCATTTTAAGACCAGCTGGGCCAGCACGGGCAATGCGATAACGGACAGCAGGCAGGTGATCACGATAGCCACCGCAGTGGGTTCGCCGTCTCCGGTGTCGTTGTACGCCATGATGTAGGCGGTGGCGCTGACCGGCATGGCAGCCATCAAGACTGCTGCGTTGAACCAAATGCGATCCAGGTCCGGGGCAAAAAGTTGGAGCATCAGCACCGTGAGCAGCGGCAGGGCCACCAGCTTGCCGATGACCATGACCAGCATGGAGCTCTTGGCCCAAGCAGCCGGTGCCGCAGCCGATTTCACTGGCGCATTCCTGGCCGCACGTGAGCGTTCAATGGTTCGCTTCAGGGACATGCCGATGACAAAGAGCGCTCCGGGAGCCGCAGCGGCGGAGAGCAGGTCAATGGTGTCGTCAATCGGAGCCGGTACGCGGACTCCCGAAAGCACCACGGCACCGCCGATGACCATGGCCCAGGTGACCGGGCTATAAAGCAGCGCGTTGCGGATGGTGCGCAGGAGCCGGGATCCGCTGGCAGGATGCTGCCCTGCGTCAGCCCCGGCTGGCATCATGATCTGCGTGAGGATGGGGAACCCGACCATGAAGATGATGTTGTGCACCAGTTGGCCCATCCCGGCGGCGAAGCCGGCCTGCGGGCCCATCACACCCAGGATCACCGGAATACCGAGGTAGGAAACGTTGCCAAAACTCGTGGTGAGCATTCCGGCGAGCGCACGGGCTTTCCCCACGCGCAGCAGGTATCTGAAGAGGATCCAGCTGACCCCGGCAAAGAGCAGTGTCGCGACAATGCTGATCCAGAGGAATGAGAAGGGCACTCCCTGGCTGATGTCGGCGCGGCCCACCACTTTGTACAGCAGCGCAGGCAAGGCCACGTAGAACACGAAGACGTTCAATGCTGGTTCGACGGAGGCTGGAAATTTGGGTGCGTAACTCGTGCCGTAGCCGATGAGCATGATGAAGAACAGCGGCAAGACACCGTAGAGCACGTCGAGGAACACAAGACTCCTTTGAAGGTTGACCGGCCAAGATGCTGTGGGCCGGACATATCAACCCTAGTTGCTTGGGCAGCTTTGGCTCCATCCGGCCATAGCGGCCGCGCAACATCCGGTGCCTGGACTGGGCATTGCAGGCATGGATTCCTAGGATGGGAGAAGGCACGCTACACCGATGTAGTTGGAACCTTGCAAGGAGAAAAGATGTCCCAGTCCCCTCATCCGCATGGACAGGCTCGCACCGTGGTGATCACCGGCGCCGGTTCAGGCATCGGACGTGCCACCGCACGCTTGCTCCTGTCGCAGGGTTGGAATGTTGCGCTGGCAGGGCGCACCGAGGCCACCTTGGAAGAGACGGCGCGGTCGCATCCATCGGCTTTGGTCCATCCCGCCGATGTCACCGATGCGAGAGCCATGGATGAGCTTTTCGCCGCGGCACATGCTCGATTCGGCTCGGTCGACGTGCTCTTTAATAACGCTGGAATCTTCGGGCCATCGGTGCCGATTGATGAACTGAGCCCTGAGCAATGGGATCAGGTGTGCCAGATCAATCTGACCGGAGCTATCAACGCGGCCCGCGTTGCCTTTGCGCATTTCAAAGCCCGTGGTGGTGGCCGCATCATCAACAACGGCTCGATTTCGGCTCAGGTTCCGCGGGTGAATTCGGTAGCTTACACGGTGACCAAACACGGAATCGCGGGGCTGACCAAGGCGTTGGAGCTTGATGGCCGTCCTTATCGCATCCGTGCCACGCAGGTGGATATCGGCAATACGGCCAGTGACCTGCTCGATGATTTTGGTGCTCATTCCGGGGCCTTGCAGCCCAGCGGCCAGCGCATGGTTGAGCCGACCTTCCCGCTGGAAGAGGCGGCGCAGGCCATCGCCTATATTGCCGCGGTTCCCTTGGGAACCTCAATTAATCAGTTCACCATTACCGCCGGTGGCATGCCCTATATCGGACGGGGCTAGGGGAAATCCAATGAACGTAGAAGTACCTTCAACGTGTGGCAATGCTCCACGGCATCAGATCATTACCGAAGTTCTAGCCGCGATTTACCGCAAAGACTTGCCCGCACTTGAACAATGGCTCTCACCGGACGTTCGGTGGATCGTCGCTGGAATTCAGCCATTGGACGGCTTGGATGCAGTGCGCGAATGGATACTTGCGATACCAGAAACGCGAACTGTGCAATTTCTCAGCGTGCTAACGCACGGTGCGGAAGGAAGCGCTGATGGCCAAAGCTACGACGCTAATAATTCCGTGACCCGCTTCAGCCACGTCCTGAGATTCGCTTCCGCCGGCAAAACCGCAAAGATCAAGCAGATTCGCAGCTATTTCGTAAAGCAGTGAACCGTGGGGTTGGCACTCTAGAAGTATTCAGCGAGCAACGATTCAAGCTTGCCCAGTGCTGAATGCCAAGCCTTGGTGCTCGAATCAACCACTTCGTAGGGCAATGGGCCCTGAGTCAGGGTCAGCATGGTCTGGCCCGCGAACTCCTTGAACTCGATGCGGGTTTCAATAACAAGGTCCAGGGTCATCTCATGGGGTCCGTCGGCGCTGACCAGGCACTCGTATTCATCAAAAGTGGTTAACACCGCTTTCAGCGGCACCTTGGCCTCTGGGTTGCCGACCTGCACCATTTCCAGTTCGTGGCGGCCGCCTACTTTGGCTTCAAAAACGACGGACTCTTCGTTGACTGCCCAGCCGTGTGGACCCCACCATTGCGCGATGATTTCAGGCTCTACAAAAGCTGCCCAGACGGCAGTCCTCGGTGCAGAAAACTGTCGCGCAACCACCAATTCAGTCATCGATTCCATGAGTTCAATGGTATCGCTAGTTAAAGATGCTGTAGCCCCGACCTTGGCCTCAGATCACTTTCATTCTCTTAGCAAAACAGCGGAAAAGTACCGCAAACGATGGCAGACGAGAACGCTGGCTCTGCCACGTTGGTCGCAATCGAGTTCAAGGCGAAGGTGAAAGTGAAAAGCAGGTTAGACATTTAGTGTTCTCCGTACTCATGAATGCGAGGATGATCTGTCGTGGCATTCTCATGCCACTAACTACTTTTCATCGAGGTCACGGTCTCGCACCTATACAAAAGAACAGTTCTCGCAAATTATCTGCTTTCAGCTGGATTTATTCTGTCCCTGCAAATCCGTCAGAACTCTTCCGTTTTCCCTGGCGTAAAAAGCAACATGCCTCTCTACCAACCCGATCTTCTTGGGCCAAGGATCGTTGAACTTTTGTACACCGCAAGACTGTACGGAAGTACAGGGTCGCTTGATTCAACGGCTAATACAGTCGTTATCAACAACAACGATTCCAAACCAGGAAGGCCCATCATGAACGGATTGCAGCTAAGCGGCGTTAGTCGCAGCTTCGGGGACCGTACCGTCTTGCACAGCATGGATCTTTCGGTCCAGCGCGGCGAGATCGTCGGTTTCATCGGAGGCAATGGTGCCGGCAAGACAACGAGCATGAGGCTGATCTTGGGACTACTGAGCGCCGATCAAGGACAAATTATGTGGGATGGCAAACCCATCTCCGCCCAGGATCGACGCAACATCGGTTACATGCCTGAAGAACGCGGACTTTACCCACAGATGCCGGTGCGCGAACAGATCATCCACTTTGCATTATTGGAAGGTCATAAGCTTCCCGTTGCCCGCACGGTGGCAGATGATCTCATCTCTTCATTGGGACTTCAGGGTAGAGAACGCACGCTCATTCAGGATCTCTCGCTGGGCAACCAACAGCGAGTTCAGTTAGCAGTTTCGCTGGTGGGCGACCCAGCACTACTGGTACTCGACGAACCATTTTCTGGCTTAGATCCCAGCGCTGTGGCAACCATGGGCGAATTGATCCGTGAACAAGCTGCCCGCGGAGTCGGCGTTCTTTTCTCTTCTCACCAACTGGATCTAGTTGAACGACTCTGTGACCGGGTCTGCATTCTCGACCAAGGTCGAGTAAAGGCCAGCGGAAGCATCACGGAGCTAAAAACCGAAGGCAAAAGTCGTTGGCAGCTGAACTTCTCCCACAATGCAGATGCCTTCGCAGCTGAAACAGCAATGCTTCGGGACATCGACGTGACGTGGTCTTCCGCAGATCGAACCAGCGTCATGGTCTGCCTGGAAGGCGATGACCGCGACATACCTACGCAGCTTCTAGCCATTGCCCAGAGACACGGTGGATTGCGCAGCATCGAATCCGTTCAACGCTCTCTGGATGAATTACTCACGAAGCAATACATTTCGGCTGGTTTGGCCACAACAGCCGCAGCCGAACCAGTGACAACAGCATCGGAGGCAAGTAAATGAATACCGCTACCTTGAACATCGGCACCGTTTCGAAATCACGGCAAGCACTACGCGAAACAGGACTAGTTATCCGTAGGGAAATCCTCACCCGAACGGCAAACCGCACCATTCTAGTGACCACCGGGCTGCTCACATTGGGCGTCGGTGCTGCAGCAAGTGTTGGAGGCTGGTTTCTCGTCAACTCCCCGCAGGGCCTTGATACGTTCAACCTGAACCCACGCATGCTCTTCGCCACCGCCATGATCTGCGCTCTACTGACCTCTCTGGTCTATTCCTCACAAAGCTTGACCTCCGGAGTGGTGGAAGAGAAGTCCTCCCGAGTTGTTGAAATCCTGCTCACCAAGATCGGAATCGGGCCGCTACTTGCCGGCAAGTTACTGGGTATCGGGCTGGTCACGCTGGCTCAACTATTAGTGATCGGCGGTGCCGGAGTACTCGGGTTCACGGTGATGGGCGGGTTCTCTCTTATTGATATCCAGGTGGGCCCATCATTGATGTGGTTCATGGTGTGGTTCTTGCTCGGCTATGCAGTCTTCGCGCTGCTCAACACTGCTTTGGCAGCCACTGTGGCCCGGCAGGAGGACCTGGCTTCGGCAGTCATGCCGCTGTCGGTATTGCAAATGGTCCTTTTGGTTATCTCGCTGTACGTCTTACCAACTCACCTTGATAACGCCTGGCTACATGCTCTGTCCTTTGTCCCGCTATTTTCCTCTTATCTGATGCCTATTCGATTCGGTCTTGACGGTATTGAAATGTGGCAAATGATTGCGGCCGCCGGCCTCAGTTTGATGGCAATCCCTGTCCTGTTCTGGGTTGCAACCCTTCTTTATCGCAACAATGCTTTGCGCACCGGGTCCCGAGTCTCCCTGCGTACTTCCCTGAGCGCGGCCGACTAATACCAATTCCGTAAACCTGATCACTACACGTCTTTGAAAGGACAAAAACAATGCCTGAAACCAACACCGCGCAAAATAGCCCGTCCAAATCCCCGAAGCTGAAGAAGCACCTTCGAAATCTCGCTCTGCTCCTCATTGGCATCGCCGTGGCTTACGCCATCACTACCTTCCTGGCCTAGCCGCTGTCCAAACCTCATAGCCTGAAAGCGCATCGCCATGACCGTCATTCTTAATCCCTCACCTCCGGCGTCCCAAGCTGGCACCACGGCAGCGCAGCAGGCCCAACCTCTACTAGATGGTCTTGGCCGGGCACAAATCCGCACAGTTTCACCGACACAATTCGCTGGACGTAATGGCAGCTGGATCATGGAACTAACAGACGGGAGTCGGATCTTCGTCAAGAAGTTCAATACGTCTGCGACATCGCCGCAGGCATTTGCCCGATCAATGAACTTTTCAACCTTTGCTAGAAACTATCCACAGCATGCGCCTAGCACCCCCAAGTTGTTAGCAGGGGATGAATCAACTGGCCTGTTGCTGTTCGACTACTGTTCGGGAACCAGCCTGGCTCATCTGATCGTCCAAGATGCTTTGCCCGTGAGTTTCGCGGCAGATTCCGGCAGGTTACTGGCGCGATTACATTCAGGCCCTACTGACGGATTGGAACCAGCGGGTAGCACGCTACCGGTGCAGATGTTGCGCTTCGGTGTCACACATACCAGGTACTTGGATTTCACGTTGGCAGAGCTCAGCCTGTACCCAACGTTGCAACAGGACGGCGAACTTCTTCAAGCACTCGAAGCCCTACAAGATGCTGAGGAGACGAACCGCAAATCACCAATTCACGGTGATTTGCGGTGGGACCAATTTCATCTGAACGATTCGCAGCTGAATCTGTTGGATTGGGAAGACTTCTGCCTGGGAGACCCTGCACGAGACATTGGAACACTGGCCGGGGAATGGATCTACCGCGCGGTGCTCGACACGGTCACATCTCGTGGCGGAGCCGATTCCCCACCCGAATATTTTGATGAAAACAGTGCGACAACGATGATATCTCACCGGCTAGCTGCAGTAGTTCCGCAGCTACAAGAGCTGTGGCACCACTATCGGCTTAATTCCAGCACCGATGACTCGCAACTGGCATTGCGCGTCACAGCACGGTTGGGGTGGCATTTGGTGGATCGTTCAATGGCTAGGGCAGCCATGGTTTCCAGGCTCCCCGGCATTGAACGGGCAGCGGCCGGCATCGGCCGTAGAGCCTTGCTGGACCCCGCACGATATAGCCACGCACTAGGTTTCGGAAAGGACTGAGAATGAACGCCCTGCTTACGGCAACTGACACTGGTTTCACTGACATCCTGGCTTCTATCTCAGAATCTGTGCAGTTGGATCTGGTGAAAATGACGGCAAGTATCGATGAGCATCAATTTGGTGCGTCAAGTCCCGGGGAACTCAAGAACGAACTGAGTGCCCAGATTTATAAGCATCTGCACATCCGCAATCCCCTTATAGATACCCACCCTACAACCGGAGAACAAGATCTAGCTGCGCAGTTCATCCCCCTAGTGCCACACCGAAGTATCTGGCAGGTAGCGGACCGTGGATTCGAAAGTTCGGCTTCAGTAGATGGAGAATCCCACGTCATCGTGAAGCTCGGCGGTGTCAAGGTTCTATTACCTCAGTGCGACGTACGTAGGGACACTGCGGAAGAGACGTTGACCGTACGTCTGCCCAGCTGGCGTGTTCGAACCACACCAGGATATTTGCTGGTTCTCGGTGAGCTTTCCCCTGGGCCTTCCGCGGGCACTGCTCGACTCTATTTTAGTTGTGAAACCCCTGCTCAAGCCTTAGAACTCTTTCCCGCGTTACTTCGAACACTTGCAGCTTCGGGAAAGGGATACCACCTCAAAGCACTGTCATCCTCATTGGCTTACCCCCGCAGCGACGCGATCGTTGCCTACGTACCGGCAGTGCACGCTATAAAAATCGCAGACATGCTCAGCCGGACCATAACAGACCTGACGAGCACTCTAAACAGCCTTTCGATATTCACCCAGCCGCTTGGTAACGGAATCGCCCTGGCCGAAGAAAGTATCGATCAACGTCCGTCCCACCGGTCGCTGAGCTTCGGGCAACATCGCTCTCGGGTTCTAGCCGACGCACTTTTCCGTGAAGACCGCGAAAAGATCGGTTTACCTCAGGCGTGGAATCTAGAAGCGACCGCGGCCCGGATCGACCCTAACCAGCCATCTGCCAACCTGTAAATTTTCCTCACTGGCCACACACCCATCACAAAAAATGCCGTCTCGCCGGCCTATCACTAAGGAGCACCATCATGAGCAACGCCACCGCACTAACCGACCTAGCCCAGGCGCACACGATCTATGCCGCACCAGACGAACTCGGCGCCGACGCAGCCGCAGAAGCCCCAGCAACCAGCCCACTGTGCATCGGCATCATCGTCGGCGCTACCCTCGGCACCGGCTGCTAACCCACCAACAAGAATCAGTCCACCCAATCAATCAAGGAGCACCATCATGAGCAACACCACCGCACTAACCGATTTGGCCCAGGCGCACACGATCTATGCCGCACCAGACGAACTCGGCGCCGACGCAGCCGCAGAAGCCCCAGCAACCAGCCCACTGTGCATCGGCATCATCGTCGGCGCTACCCTCGGCACCGGCTGCTAACCCACTGGGTACGCATTAACTAACCGTCAAACCAAGCACTACCCAATCAATCAAGGAGAACCATCATGAGCAACACCACCATCGTTGAGAACAACAGCGCACTGACCGACCTAGCCCAGGCGCACACCGCCTATGCTGCACCGAGCGAACTCGGCGCCGACGCGGCCGCAGAAGCCCCAGCAACCAGCCCATTCTGCGCAGGCGTTCTGATCGGCGCAACCTTGACCGTGGGTTGCTAGCACGCACCTCTATCAGTCACTGCGGCGGAGTACTTGGCCGGCAACGGTCATTCGCTCCGCCGCAACATTCCACAGCTACCCCAGAGGAACACCATGACCACAGCGCACAGCACCATGCCAGCTCAGGCACTGGATCTTTCGTTGGACGGCTTCGGCTATCGTAAAGTTGCGCTGGTTCTGACAGGTTCTGCTGCGACCCAAGTCATGCCGTTCTGGCTCGATTGGATTCTGGCCGCAGCTCCCCACACGCAGTTCAGAATCATCATGCGAGACTCCGCGAGCCGCTTCATCACTCGACACAGCTTGGAAACGCGTTTGCGTGCACGAGTACATTCCGATCATTGGGAAGACGAGGTGATCGCCGAACATGTGGAGCTAGCCGAATGGGCAGATCTCATACTGATCTATCCCGCAACCTTGGACTATGCATCGCGGCTCGCCAGCGGAATTACCGATTCCCCCTCATTACTCGCTGCGCTCAGTACAAGTGCACCGGTATGCATCGCTCCCGCGCTACCACCCCGCGCGCTGTCCAATCCGCTGGTAACCAATATCTTGGATGTTTTGCGCGCCCCAAAGAACTTCGTGGTCATCGATCCGGTACCTGGACCCAGCGAATCTAGTGATATCGCGCAAGCGTGGGTACCGCCGCCTTTCCCAGCAGTGCTGCGTCGTCTCGAAACGTTACGAGTTGCTGGGACTATCGGCTCGACAACGGATCGCTAATGACGACAGTTAACTTCACTCCGGATGCAAGCTTCAGGGTACAAACAGGGTTGCTGGCCACCGAAGTAACGAGTCATGACGGCGTATATACGTGGCAACATCGCTTGGGCGCACACGCCCCGGTCGGTTTTTCCACCCTTGCGCCGTCTGGGAAATCGAAAGAAACTCACGATTCAGAATTGGTCATTTGGGGACAAGGCGACAACACGGGTCGCAGTTACCGAACCCACGCCGGTTCATCCCTCGCGATTCATCTTTTGGATCCCCAACCGGTCAAGTTGCGAGCTATCGGGAAACTCTGGGGCGCTGCGCTTAACGAGGTACACAATGTTCGTCCTGCTTCCAAAGTAACTTTCACCAAGCCTCGCACCTTGCAACGCGCTGCCGCATGGCTCGACGGCTCCTGGAAACCAGCTCGTACCGTTCTAGGATCCGCCGGACTGAGCTGCCTAGTTGATTGGGCTATTCGAATGGGCGAAGGCCCTCATCGTGTACTTGTACACGGTTGCCCCGGAATGGCCCACTGGGTCATGACTTCCGATGCACGAGAGGGAAGCCTACTAACCGGCGAAGATGCTGGCGTCGCGAGCCCAATCTACGATTTCGGCTGGGTTTTGGGCGAAATTACAGAGCTAAGAGCATTTCACCCTTTGCTAGGCACAGGGTTGAACCAGCTAGAGGAAGGTCTCCTCGACTGTTTTCCCGAAGTACCCAACCTGACTGATCTGAACTTGGCTCGTGCGTTCCGACTGGTTCACCACGCCTTTGATTGGCACCACTATGCCGGTGCATCGATTGAACAGGCCGCATTGCTTTTGCGATTAGCAAGGAATTACATATCCAACCCGGTAGGAACTGATCAGGAAATCTCATGAACTCGACCCCCTTGGAGGCAGCCCAAATGCGCGGCATGACACTTGATCAGGGTGCCCGCGCAATCGCCATTCAAAACCCGTCAGCGCGAAACAGTACATTCGTTCTTGCCATTTCTTCAGGGATGCGACACGAACTACCGGGTGAAGAAGGAATGCTTCACTTACTCGAGCATCTGATTTACCAAGATAGTGCGGCAATCACCTCAAGCGACCGTGAAGCTGAACTTAACAGTGTTGGTGGTGTCTTGGGCGGACACACTCACATGGACTACACCGAGTTTTATGAAACGGCATTACCTTCTGATCTGTCTGGCATGGTGGCCCGAGTGATTGAACAGGTATTTCATCCAGCATTTAAACCTGAGCAGATTAATGAACAGATCCACGCTGTATGCACCGAACGTTCCCAGCGTTTGGCTCCCGCACCTGGTGAGGTGTTGCCGTTCCCGCACCTGACTTGCCAATATTGGGAAGACCACGCGCATGGCCACGATGGTACCGGCGACAAGAGCTTATTTTCTAGAGTTTCTGTCGAGCGTCTGCAAGATTTGCATGCAAAGCACTACCGCCCTGAACACGCTGTTTTGGTGACTTTCGGGCCACAAGAACCGTCCGAAATGTTGGAGATCCTCGCGGAAGAAATGGGTTCAGTCTCGATTGCGAAATCCATGCCAAAAGCTACAGCATCGCACCACATGGAGGCCCGTCAAAACTCGGCGAAAAACCAAATAGTTCATGACCCTGGCTTACCAGGTAGACGTCTGCTCGCCGCTACCAGCGCTGCGGACGCACGGACGATTAACGAAGCATTCCTTGGTGATTTGATTGTCGCTTCTCTGCTTTCAATGCAAACCGGATTGGATTCCAGCGTTGGAATCTTCGGTCCGGCCGACCTAACCGAAAACGACTTATTCATCCTCGTAGATGACACGGGACTCGATCTAGAGCCAATACTCAGGCTACGAGCATTGGCCTCTGTTGATGACACAATTTTGCAATCTGCGGCAAAAAGGGCACTGTTTACCGTTGAAAAATCCGTGCATGATGATGAACGGCTGGCACGAACTACCGCTCGGGACATGCTTCTTCGAGGATCGCCTAGCTTTTCCCATGAACTGGTGAGTCGGCTAAGGCTTCTTTCCGAGCAGACAACAAGATTACGCAAACTACTACTAGGTTCAACGCAGCGTCTAGCTACTCAGCCGTGGCATACCCTCGACGTTACCCCAACCCTCCAGGAGGATGCATGAGAAGCCTAGCCAAGAGAGTACTAACAATCTCCGATGACCGCTCCAGTTTTCCTGTGCTCTCGCTGGCGTGGCGCACCGACCCGCAACATGAACAGGAAACTCGACGGTTGTTGACTCAGAGTTTCGGCCATACTGACCGGTTGGTTCCGGTCTGGCACCAGTTTTCGGGCGACAACGGGTCAGTAATTCTGACGGTTGCCGCTGAACAGCCGCAACTGGAGCGGTGGTTGCGGTCCATGGCCCACGAATCCTCGCGTCTCGATTCCACGTTGGCCTCCGGACCGACGATCGCTTTAGTCGGAACCTTCGCTGATGCCAAAAATTTCCTTGCCACTGCTACCTACCTGTTCCCGAGAAATGACTCAGAAACTGCAGTGCTACCGAGCCGAATGCAGCAAAACATGGTCCAGGGCTACCAGCAGACACTGATTACCGGCCAAGACCCAAGCCTGAAGGCCGGAGAGGCAGCCTGCTTCTTGGCACTGTGCCTATTATCGGGAGGGTCTTCGGCAATGCTACCCCGCACGGTATCGAGCCTTGGGAACGGGGCCACGGTCCAAATTTCCCGAGGTCTTGTGCAACGCCGGGCTGCCATCACTTGGCAAGGAATTTGCCGAGGGAGCGGCGGATTGCAGGTTTTCGAAATGCTCGCCCAAGCCCTGCCAGCGCAACTCAAAGCCATGAATGACGCCGAGGTGCAACAGCTCAAGCACTTCGCGCTGGCAAACCTTAGTCGTGCATGGCGCTCACCGGTAGAACTGGCGCAAACCGCGAATCAGTACCAGATCATGGACTGGGGACAGTCATTGATCTCTAGCCCGCAATCAGAACTTGATCGAGTAACGCGCGAAGACTTGGATCACGCAATGGATCAATTACTACGTCCTGTCTTGGAAGTTCTCGGCCGAAGCTAAGGGGAAGTATTGCACGCACTAACTAGACTCGCGGCACCCTTTTAATATCTAACAGCCCATATTCCATAGACTTAACGAGGATTTGCACGCGGTCGCGAACTCCGAGCTTTTCCATTACCTTAACGAACCGCGCCTTCACGGTCGATTCGGTAACGTACAACTCTTCGGCCATTTCCTTATTGCTCATCCCTTTGCCAAGCAACACGATGACTTCAAGCTCTTTGTCAGTTAGGGCCTCAGATAATTTTGCATCAGGTTCAACTTGCGCTGGAATCGAGTCGGCCAGCCCGGAAACGACGTGGCGAGTTACCTCAGCGGAAAGCACCGATTCACCAGCCATTACTTTGTGTATTGCTTCGGTGATCTCTTTAGGCTGAGCGTCCTTGACAAGATATCCGCTGGCTCCAGCACGGAGTAGGTCCACTACGTAACGGTCCGTATTAAAGGTACTCAGCCCAATAATCGCGATTTCTGGATTGTTTTGATGGATCTGCGCAGTGGCGGCCACCCCGTCCATTACCGGCATCTGCATGTCCATGAGAATCACGTCCGGACGTAGCCCGGCAGCCTGAAGCACAGCAGCTTTCCCGTCAGCAGCTTCTCCAATGATCTGGATGGTGGGATCCGAGGAAAGGTAGTCACGCAAAATTTCGCGAGTCAGAGTTTCGTCGTCAACGAGCAGTACGGTGCTCAAGGCTTCTCCTTCTTACCTGGCGCCATGACCACACGGCGCTACTACCCTTAGTTTGCCTTAGAAAGTCCATCTAATGGAATCGTGACGCTGGTTGTCCACTCTCTATCAGCTTCGCCCGCTTCCACAAACCCACCGAAAACCCTACAACGTGCGCGCATGGCCTCAAGCCCAGTTTTTGAAGACACGATCGGCTTTTCGTCCGATATGTCATTCGTAGCTAGGAGTTGAACGTTACCCTCGCGCACATATAGGCCCACTTCTACACTGCTCGCGGGGACCGCGTGTTTGAGAACGTTGGTGCCCAGCTCTCGAATGGTTCGGCGGAGCGCCTGCCTCAAGCTGGCTGGAATACGGGCAACTTCGCCCTGCACCGTGAGCTTCACTTCATATCCTGAACTCTGAAGCGCATCCGCCACCGCATCCAGATCATGCACCAGACCCACGGCCGTCGTAGTTTCTCCAGAAAGTTCAGCCAGATCGATAATGCTCGGACCAACTGTTGCGCTTTCGCCAGCTGCGTCAGATGCTTTATCTTCTTCCTTGAGTAGCAGTACTAGCGAGCGAAGATCCTGCAGTGTCTGCTGTGCGGAATTGCCAATTCCCTCGAGAATCTCTGAAGTTTTTTTCTGGTCGTCCACGAACTCTGCGCGCCTCGCCTGCATCGCGATAATAGTGACGTCATGGGCCACGATGTCGTGTAACTCGTGTGCAAGTAAGGTTCGTTCGTTGGCCCGAATTTTTGCCTGCTCGACTTCCAAATCCTCGATACGTTTGGTGCTACTTTCGTGACGGCGGCGAAATGCATTCAAGCTGAGTCCTGCCACACCAGCGAAGGCAACAAAGACTCCCACCATGGCCACCGCGAACAACGGAGCATTAGGAACCAACAAATACAGGAAGAATAAGACGACTTCACCCAGCAAAGGAAAAAGCACTGCTTGACGCCAAGGTAGAAGGTAGCAAGAACCTGCAACGACAATTACTGAGGGGAAAACTAGCCCCGCCAAAAGGGCGCCCGGCATACCCACTGCAGCGATAATACATATGCATGCGAGCCAGAGGGCAGCTCCCGGTAAAGCACCAAGAGATAGGGCCACGAGCGGCAAATAAGGTAGCGCCAATTTCAGCGCCCCATATTTTCCAAATGAGTCCCCGGAGCCTACCCAGACGTCCCCCACATACATGATGAGGGCCAACAGAACCAGTACCAGACGACCAACGATGCCTCCGGGCAACGGCTTAATATCTGCAGTCCAGGCAGTCCAATTTCTCATATCTGACATTGTTCCATCGCCAGTGCTGGTTATTGACATCGTCACGAATTCCATGACGGACTCAGAGAGCGTGGTGTCAGAGTGGCGAATAGCTAGAGCTTGCTATCTATTGCGGTCGACGCCGTGGTTCCAAGCGGCTGACGGTGTAGAGCGTCTGGTCATCCGGCTGGGTTCCCGCGGCCTCATGCGCCGCCTTGACCTTCATGGCCCGGTCCCACTTGATACGCTCGCGCGGGCTGGAATCGACCCGGCGTTCGGCAGGACCAAAAATACTCAGCCCCAAATACTTCAGGCGCCAGAGAACACGGTAGCCAACACCCAATCCGGTGGTATCGGTGATGATTGGCAGTGGAGATTCATCCATGCGCTTGGTCCTCTGCAGTATGCGTGGGCGTTGATGCTATTGCCCTCAGCATAGCGCATTAGTTGGTACACCAACTAAATTTCTGATTACTCCTTGGGAGCCTTGCCGCCGGCGGCAATCAGGCGATCCAGGACATTCCGCAATTCAACGACATCCTTCTCCGAGAGCTCCAATCGAGACATCATCTCAACCGGGACTTTCAGCGCTTCCTTGCGCAGCTCGGTGCCCTTTGGCGTGGGCTGGAGAATCACCGCTCGTTCATCCTGCGGATTCCTGGTCTTATCCACCAGCCCAGCAGCCTCCAGCCGCTTGACCAGCGGAGAGAGCGTACCCGGATCCAGGTGCAGCTGTTGGCTCAATTCCCGGGCACTCATCGGACCGGAATCCCACAGGGCCAGCATCACCAAATACTGCGGGTGGGTCAGCCCCAACGGATCCAGCACAGGCTTATAAGCCGAGATCACTGACCGCGAAGCGACCGCCAGACCAAAGCACACCTGCTTTTCCAGCTTTAGAAGGTCATCTTCCGGAAGAATAGCGCTGTCCACGTTGCTGCAAACTCCTTGAATGGGGTCAATACCGGTCTATCGATCGTACCGCTCGCCTCCTCAACTGTTGTGGCCAAAGCCCAGCGCAGTGCATAACCTAGGCACATGAGCAATCTCGAGAACAGCCCGGCAGAAATCGACTGCAGCAAGGTCGACTCCCCGGCCGAGGTCGAAATCTTGACTCCTCGCGAAGTGCCGCTGGGCGGACCTCGCGCCATGACCGTCTTCCGCACCCTGCCGCAAAAGCAGCGCAGCCTGATCGGCGCATGGTGCTTCTTGGACCACTACGGTCCCGATGACGTCAAAGCCACCGGAGGCATGAACGTCCCGCGCCACCCTCATACCGGATTGCAAACAGTCTCTTGGCTATTCACCGGACAGATCAACCACATGGATTCTGCTGGATTCAAAGCCGTCGTCCGTCCGGGCGAAGTCAACCTGATGACCGCAGGACATGGAATCAGCCATTCCGAAATCCTCACCGAAGACACCACCATCTTGCACGGCGCCCAGCTGTGGACCGCGTTGCCAGAGCACGCCCGCGATATGGAACATACTTTTGAGAACTACCGGCCTGAACCGGTCAATGGCCACGGTTGGACCATGTCGGTATTCCTCGGCAGCTACGAGATCGATGGTCAACGCTCCGTCTCCCCGGTCAGCACCCACACCGAGCTGAGCGGGGCGGAACTGCGCCTTGAGCCGCACACCGAGATCGAGATCGTGGTCCCGAAGCACCATGAGCACG
Organism: Glutamicibacter mishrai; assembly: GCF_012221945.1. NCBI lineage: Bacteria > Bacillati > Actinomycetota > Actinomycetes > Micrococcales > Micrococcaceae > Glutamicibacter > Glutamicibacter mishrai. The sequence continues at coordinate 1,708,854 of NZ_CP032549.1, forward strand.
GAGTGCTCGTCGACTCCGGCAGCCTCACGGTCAATGGGCACGAGGTAGCGCCGCGGGAATTGGGGTTTGTCCGGGCAGGATGCACCACGCTGCGCTTAGCCGCGGGTGAAGAGGCGGTCTTGGCACTGCTCATAGGCGGCGAACCGCTGAATGAGGACATCTTGATGTGGTGGAATTTTGTGGGCCGAACCCATGAAGAGGTCCTGGCCTTCCGCGCCCAATGGCAAGCCGAGATCTCAGCGGAGCCTGGCGATGCCTCCGAGGACCGCTTCGGGCCCTTCCCTCCCGATACGCCAACCGCCTTGCCGGCCCCGGCCCTGCCGACCGTTCGCCTGCGTCCACGCGTCAACCCATCCTGAACCCGAGGAGATCTACCATGAGCGAGATCAAGCCAGTACTCTTGCCCGAACGCCGCCGTTTCGCCCTCGATGATGACGGCAAGATCATCGGAGCTGCCCACTACCGGGATTTTGATGGCTCTGACGGTGTTGAGCGGATTTTCTTCCACACCACGGTGGATGAGGAATACGGCGGTCAAGGCCTAGCTGGCATCTTGGTGAAGTTCGCGCTGGAAAATACCATCGCCAGCGGGGCGAAGATCGTGGCGGTCTGCCCGTACGTCAAAAGCTATGTAGCCAAGCACAATGACTACGACCAGCACCTGGTTGCACCCACCAAGACCCATTTGGACCTCTTGCCTCGAAGCTAGCCTTCTGACGGAGCCGGGGTTCCCTTGGTGCGCGGGGAGATGGCAATCAAGATCAGGATCAGCACCAGGCTGAACGCGAACACCGAGATGAATCCGGTGCCGGCTGCGGCCATGGCAAAGATGACGCCGCCGATGGCCGTGGCCCCGGCATTGCCCAACGAATCTGCCACGGTCATCGCCGAGGAGTTGAATCCCTGCTCTTCCTTGGCCGACAGGGAGAGCATGTTGACGTTTTGACGAGGGAAAATCAGTCCCATGCCAAAACCGCCCACCGCCCAGCCGCACACCAGAACGAATACCGGCGGGTGGTAGATCGCAGTAGCCAACGCGGTGGCGATAGCTACGCTTCCGGCCACTGCGCCCAGGGTGATGCAGGTTGATGACTCGATCTTCTCCCCCAGCTTCCCCTGGAGCCAGGAGCCCATGGACCAGCACAGGGCCGAAGCGGTCAGGATCAGGCCGGCCCGGTCGGGGGCCAGGAAGTAGTCTTCGCGAAGCAGGTAGGGAAGATAGACTTCCACGCCGAAGAAGGCGCCGGTGATGAATATCCTGGTCATGATGGTTGCCGGCAGTCCGCGGCGCACAAGGAAGGTTCCACGGGGCAAGAGCGGGCGAATCGCCAGCAAGGCGACCACCAGCGCCAGCGCTAATCCGGCCAATGACCAGCGGCTGTTCGAATTGCCCAAGAGGTTCATGCAGATCACGGCGAGCCCGGTCAGCCCGGCGAGCGCCAGGCGTTTGACCGACACCTTACCGAGGTCATGGTTGCGCTCGGAATCCAGGGATTTGAGCACCGGGATCATCGCGCAGAAGGCGACAAGCACCAAGACTGCCACGCCGGAAAAGACCCAGCGCCACCCAAGATGCACTGCCATGAGTCCGGCCAGCCATGGGCCGATCATTGCCGGAAGCACCCAGGCGGTGGCGAAGAGGGCGAAGATTTTTGAATGCAGATGCCCTGGATACGCTCGGGCAATCAGCACGTAGATGGCCACGGTAATGGCTCCACCGCCGATGCCCTGCAAGATCCGGCCACCGATCAGCATTTGCATGTTCGCTGCAGAACCGCAGATCAGCAAGCCCACACAGAAAATCGCGACGCTTATGAACAACGGGTGTTTTGGTCCCCAACGGTCGGTGACCTCACCGGCGGCCACCATGCCGAGCATTCCGCTGGCGATGGGCGCGGCAAAGGCCAGCGCAAAATAGCGTTCGCCATTGAGCAGTTCGCTGACCATCGGCATGACGGTGGTGACCGCCATGGATTCGAAGGCAACGAGAAACACCAGAATGAACATGCCCATCGTGGTGGCCAAGAATTGCGGTGCGTAGATGGTCTCCGTAGCCGGCGCAGGGGTGTGGCTACTACGTCTTAGGGGCATGCCCTAATCATGCCAGCTTTTACCTAGCCGCCCAGAACGTGCAGGGCGAAGGCCGAAAGGAATCCACCGGTGACCAACAACCCGGTGTAATCATGCTCGACAGCGTAGGCCTCGGGGATCATCGCATCGGCGATCATGGTCAGGATTCCGCCCGCGGCCACGGCCGTGGCAAAGGCCAGAGCTTCTTCAGGCATGGACTGCATGAGCAGCGCACCGAAAAAGGCTGCCAGGCCGCAAGAAATCGCGATGGATCCCCACAACATGGCAATGGATGAACCCTTGCGGCCAGCTGATTTCATCTGAGCCGTACTGGCTAGGCCTTCGGGCACATTGGATATGAAGATGGCGATGAGCATGGCGGGATTGATGCTCGCGCTCGCGACAACGCTCAACCCCAGAGCCACCGACTCGGGGATGCCATCAATGAGCGCGCCCACAGCCAATGCGCTTCCCGATGAGCTCTCGCCATTGGTGTTGCCGGAGGCCTTCTGGCGCTTCTTGGTGCGCCAGTCCAATACCCGGTTGGCCGAGAAATACAATGCTGCGCCAGCGAGTACACCACCCACGGTGGCCATCAAGCCGCCGGTTTCAAACGCTTCGAGCACAAGCTCGAAACTCAGTGCGCTGACCAGGACTCCTGCGCCGAAGGCCATGATCGCGCAGACCCAGACTCTCGGGATTTTCAGCCACCAGGCGGCGCCCGATCCCAGCAGCAAGGCGGAACCAGCCACCGTGCCCCAAAGCAAAGCTTGCAAAGAATCGAACATGGCACCCACTATAGCCAGCAATTCGCCGGCTTAGTAGGTGCCATGTTGGTTCTGACTGGGATTAACTCTCAGAGGACATATTGCTGAAGCGCGAGTAGTGGCCCTGGAACGCCACGGTGATGGTCTTGGTAGGACCAGCACGGTGCTTTGCGATGATGACATCGGCCTCGCCGGGGCGATTTTCCTTGTCATACACATCGTCACGGTGCAGCAGGATGACCATGTCGGCGTCCTGCTCGATGGAACCGGATTCACGAAGGTCCGAAACCATTGGCCGCTTGTCGGTACGCTGCTCGGAACCACGGTTCAGCTGTGACAGTGCAATCAGCGGAACATCCAGTTCCTTGGCCAGCAGCTTGAGGTTACGCGAGAACTCGGAGACTTCCTGCTGGCGGGATTCCACGCGCTTGCCCGAGCTCATCAGCTGCAGGTAGTCAAGGATGATCATGCGCAGCTCGTTGCGCTGCTTCAGTCGACGGCACTTCGCCCGGATTTCCATCATGGACATATTCGGCGAATCATCGATGAACAGCGGCGCCTCATTCAAGCGCCCCATTGTGGTGGCAATCTTGGTCCACTGCGCGTCTTCAACCGAACCCTTACGCAGGTCCTGGAGCTGGATGGATGCCTCTGCGGAAAGCAGGCGCATCGCGATTTCATTGCGGCCCATTTCCAAGGAGAAGAAGACCGTAGCCATGTTGTTCTTGATGGCTGCCGACCGGGCGAAGTCCAAGGCAAAAGTTGATTTACCGACTGCAGGACGGGCTGCGATGATAATCATCTGCCCGCCCTTCAGGCCCTGGGTCAGTTCGTCGAATTCGTAGAATCCGGTCGGCACACCGGTAATGCCGTCACCGGCATTGGCAGCATTTTCGATTTCGTCGACAGTGCCTTCGATGATGTCCGAGAGACGGACATAATCTTCACTGCTGCGGTTTTCGGCGACTTTGTAGACCTCGGCCTGGGCTTCGTTGACGATGGCGTCGACTTCGCCGTCAGGCGAGTAGCCCATCTGGACGATACGGGTACCGGCATCAACCAGGCGGCGCAGAACGGCGCGCTCGCGCACGATTTCTGCATAGTAGCCGGCGTTGGCTGCGGTGGGCACCTGCTGAATGAGATTGTGGAGGTAAGCGGCTCCGCCTACGCGGGAAATTTCACCGCGTTTGGTCAGCAAGTCAGCTACGGTCACGGCGTCGGCTGGCTCGCCTCGACCGTACAAATCGATGATTGCCTCGTAGATGGATTCGTGGGCCGGGCGATAGAAGTCGGTTCCGCGAAGCGCTTCAACAACGTCAGCGATGGCGTCCTTGGATAGCATCATGCCGCCGAGCACGGACATCTCTGCCTCGACATCCTGTGGCGGCTTGCGCCCAGCGTCGGACTCTCGTCCTTCGTATACCGGCTCAGCACTCATTACAGACACTTCCATCCCCTATTGACCCCACTGGGAAAATTCATCCTTGCCCGATGGCAACGTTCCATCCTGTCAGTTGAGACCGACAGTTCAATGATTAACGTCTGTGGATATTTCTGTCCCAAGGCCAACAGTAGGGCTGATATTTACCCACGTAAACCCCATTATCCACAGCTCCTGTGCATAACATACCCTCACCTGTGGACTAGCCTGTTCACTAACTGGGGAGAACCCTGTGGATTAATGTCAAGTACCCGACAGTAATAGCTTTTGACTAGGTCTTTCATCTTTTCACAACTGTGGACAGAAAGAGATTTTATTGAATCTATCGCTATATCGAGAATAGTTATCAACAGCCAAAAACGCCCGGAATTCAGGGTTTCTTGCGCTTTTCACACAGTTCTGCACACTGCGCCCACAGCCATGTGGATAACTATGTGGATATAGATGGGTACGCAAAACCCTTAGTCATCTCAATAAATGAGGAAATATCCAGCGCCAGTCTAACGGTAGTCCACATTTTCACAGTGGCCCGCCTGTCCACACCGTGGATAACTATTACTTCGCATTCAACACATCAAGAAATGCATCGAGGCCTGTTGTGGATCACCTCGGTGATCCACAACAGGCCTCGATGAGGCTACTACTTGGAAGTGTTAGACGAGTTCAGGAACTGGGATTGAATGAAATCGAGAGTCATGGAAGATCTGCGGCGAGTGCTGCGATGTGTGATGCCCATGCACCTCCAAGAGCACAACCCAGTGGTCCCCTGCCTCAACCTCGTTGTAAATAGACGTTTCCAGCCAAAGTGTGGACTCCTCGATGAACAAGGCACCCTGATCGGAGGTCACCGTATCGACGCCGCGGAATCGATCACCGTTTTTCGAAGCAATCTGCGCGCAGACTCCGCCATTCTGGTCGCTGAGCACTGAGACTCCGATATGGCTGGCACCGCGCAGCTTAGGCCAGGTATTGGAAGACTTCTGGACCGCAAACATAACAAGTGCCGGCTCCAGTGAAACGCCGACGGTGAATGAGGAGGCAACGATGCCGGTTTTTACTCCATCCACCTCTGCGCACAGAGCGGCCACTCCAGAGGGATGCTGAGCGAAAACCTTACGTAGGGTTAGCGGGTCAAGTTCACGATTCAATGACATGGCTCGATTCCTTCGGGTCTTGCCCACCGCGTCAGACCCAGTGGACTTGTCGGTTCGGATGCTTCCAAACTTGCTTATCACTGAGGCTTCACGCCGTGCGCGGTACTTGTTCTGACGCCATTTGGAGCAGAACCGAATCCTCACCTGGAGCACCCCACTACCGTTGAGAGGGTTGCCGATCAGCAAGCCAGGGCTTTTAGCTGATGCTCTTGATTCTGTTTAAAACGATATGGCTCATGACGAATCACCGTCAAACAATTCACTTCGCAAATCGCAATATTCAACAAAATATTCGACTACTACGTTGATTCGAGGGAGTAAAACAGTCTTTTATTCGTCAAAACAGCCTCTGATCGCTGCCGCGACGACCCAAAAATATGTGATCTTCGTCGTAACGCATTAACTTATGGCAAGCGTTGGAGTTCATCGCCTTTTGCACCTTCACCGTTTTTACCGAGCCGTCTACCGTAATGAAACCAAGTTTCTTACTTTGACGCTGAGGTTCATGCAACGATGGAAGTCGCAGTGTTCCGGGTCACACCCGTACTGCCTGTCACCGTTGCCAGAGATGATGAGTGAAGGATGCCTCCATGGTAGATACCCAGGCCAACCATTCCGAGCTAACCCCGTTGCGCTTTCTTGAACGCTCCGCAGAGGTTTATCCAGGGAAGACTGCCGTCGTCCATGGGACGCGCAGCTATACCTACCGGGAACTTGAAACGCACGTCCAGCGTTTCGCCCAAGTCCTCGCCTCACGCATCGAGCCCGGGGATCGAGTGGCCGTTTTGGCACCGAACACTCCGGAAATGCTCATGGCCCACTACGCGGTTCCGTTGGCCGGCGGGGTGCTCATCGCCTTGAATACGCGGCTATCAGCCCACGAGTTGCAGTACATCATGGATCATTCCGAAGCCAAGCTGCTGTTCGCAGACACCGAACTGCTGGAGAACACCGAGAACCTGCGCCGGGACAATCCCACGCTCCAGGCCCTGATTGAAATCACCGATGACCAGTTCACCGGGCCACGCCCCGACGTTGCAGTAGACGGCACGCTCCAGCAATTGCTGTCCGCCGCCTCGGATGAACGGCTTGGGTACGCGATCGCTGACGAACGCGCACCGATCACCTTGAACTACACCTCGGGCACCACCGGAAAACCCAAGGGCGTGCTTTACTCGCATCGAGGCAGCTACCTGAACTCGCTAGGCGAAGCCCACCATCAGGGCTTCACCGCGGCCACCCGATACCTCTGGACGCTGCCGATGTTCCATTGCAACGGCTGGTGCACCCCATGGGCCGTCACAGCCGCTGGTGGCACCCACCTGTGCCTGCGCGCGGTCCGTGAAGATGCAGTCTGGGATGCCATTGAGCAGCTGGATACAACCCATCTGTGCGGCGCACCCACCGTCTGCTCGATCATCGCCGATTCCTCCCGCGCTCATCAGCTCGATGCCCCGCTGCGGATCACCACGGCCGGTGCCCCGCCGTCCCCTGCCATCATCTCCAAGCTCCAGAAACTGGGCATCGAGGTGGTCCACGTCTACGGCCTGACCGAGGTCTACGGCCCCTATACGGTTTGCGAATACCAGGATGAATGGAATGAGCTGGACCCTCCTGCCCGGGCCGCGAAGCTCGCCCGCCAGGGCGTTGGCATGATCACCGGCGAATCAGCCCGCATTGTCGATGAGAACATGGTCGATGTTCCCGCGGACGGATCCACCATGGGCGAGATCGTACTGCGCGGCAATATGGTGATGATCGGCTACTACCGCGATGATGCCGCCACCTCGGAAGCCTTCCGCGGCGGCTGGTTCCACACCGGCGACCTGGGCGTAATGCACCCTGACGGCTATATCCAGGTCCGTGACCGCGCCAAGGACATCATCATTTCCGGCGGCGAGAACATCTCCACCATCGAGGTGGAGCAGGCCCTGGCCTCGCACCCCGAGGTGCTGGATCTGGCCGTGGTCGGCGTGGCCGATGAGAAGTGGGGCGAGCGCCCGGTGGCCTACGTGATTCGCGCCAGCGGCTCGAGTCTTGATGCCCAGACGCTGATCAGCTTCGCCCGTGAAAAGCTGGCCGGCTACAAGGTCCCGCGCACCATCATCTTCCCGCAGGATCTGCCGAGGACTTCTACGGGTAAAGTGCAAAAGAATGTATTAAGAGCCCAGGCTATTGAGCAGCAGCCCAGCGCCTAACACTTTTGGAGTCACCCATGAATTCGCCCGAACCTCGAATCCCCGATAAGACCAGCCGCTTCACCGAGAGCATCGGATTGGTCTTTGACGACATCACCGCCACGTCCGTGCACGGACATGCCGACTTGAACGAGGACCACCACACCCCGTGGGGCGTAGTCCATGGCGGGGTGTACGCCTCGATGATTGAAAGCGCCGGCAGTGTCGGCGCCAGTTTCGCGGTGGCGGAACGCAACCAGTTTGCCGTCGGCGTGCACAATGCCACCGATTTCTTGCGCCCTTCCACCGGGGCGCGCGTTCAGGTGGTGGCCAAGGCGCTGTTCCAGGGCCGGACCCAGCAGTTGTGGGAAGTTGTCATCACCGACGAGGCCAGCGGCAAAGAGCTCTCACGCGGGCAATTGCGAACCCAGAACGTGGATATGCCGCAGGCCTGAGCGTATTCTAGGTGGCACCTAGCGGATCAGCTTCGGGAGGCTCGCCATGAGTTCCACCTATACCTTTGACGTGTTCAGCAGCCTGGATGGCTTCGGCAGTGCCGGCGGCGATAGGGGCGGCTACTGGGGCAAGCAGGGCCCGGAACTGCTGGCCCGGCGTCTGGAGCTTTACGGCTCGCCCTGCCATGTGGTGTTCGGAGCCAACACCTTCCGCCTGTTCGCCCAGTTCTGGGAAGAGGTAGAGCAGAATCCCGAAGTCGAGGATCCCTGGGGCGTGGCCCTTCATCGGCAGCCGGCCACCGTCATCTCCACGACCCTCCAGGAGCCGTTGAACTGGCCGGATGCCACCTTGGAGCGCGAGGACGCGGTAGAGGTGGTGCTGCGGCTGAAAAACAACTCCACCTTGCCCCTGCGTTCGCACGGCAGCCTGGCGATGAATCACTCCCTGCTGGAGGCCGGGTTGGTGGATTTCATCCAGATGACCATCTTCCCCGTTCTCACCGGCCGCAGCGGCAGCGACCCGGTCCTTGCCGGGGTGGATGACTATGACCTTGAACTGGTGGATTCACGCCTTCTGGATGGCAGCATCCAGGAACTGACATACCGTCCAACGCTTCATCGGGCTGCCTGAACCCTGAAAATGTCCCTGTAATAATGCTTCATTGCGCCTATTTATGCACCAATTGGTTATAAGTTCGTAGGTGATCAGACTCGAACGCGCGTAGGCGAGGCCAGCAATGAAGAATCCGAAGAATTTTCCAGTCATTTTCGCCCTCATCGCAGCCCTGGCACTGTCTGGCTGCTCGGCAGTCGCCCCAACGGCGGACCAGACGGATTCTGCCAAGCCCTCAAGCTCCAGCTCGACGGCTCCGTCCAGCTCAGCAAGCGCAACACCGACCGAGAGCCGGCTCAAGGACCTCACCGTGGACATGGCGATGTCCGCGAGCATTCCCTCCGTGTGCGGATTCCCCGCCGGAAAACTCTCCAAAGGCGTCCTGCAGAAAAAACACCCGCAGTATTCCAACGCCAGCGTCCCCAACATCCCATCCAAGAAGCTGGTCGTCGCCGGGGACCTCACCGGGGATGGCATCAAGGAGCTCGCCGCCGTGATCTACTGCGACAAGGGCGGGGTGCGCTGGCCCTCGCACATCCAGCTCTTCGAAAACACCGCCAAGGGCATCGCCGCTCTGGGCAAGCCCTTTCAAATGAGCGATGTCAACGGCGGAGCGCGAGGCATTCTCGAATCACTGAAATTCACCAAAGGCCAGCTGGAAGTCACCGACAGGCAACTGATGCCCATGGACCCTGCAGTCCAGCCCACCGGCAGGATCAAGGCCGCCTTGAAGTGGGATGTCAAGAAGCTGGTCGCCACCGCCATCCAGGATCTCGCCAATCCCGAGAATGGCACGCTGAAGACGGCAACTGTCAACGGCACCTGGTGCCAGCTGAGCGCCCAAAGCAAGATCAACAGCAAGAAGTGCTTGGAGATCAACTACCCGCAGCTGACCCAGAAGGGCCAGGACCCGCAATCCTTGACCTACTGGGTCAATAACGGCTTCACGGAGCTGGCCTACTTCGGAGCGCCGCTAGGCACCATCTACACCCCCGGAGCCAAAATCAAGGATCCAGCCAACCCGTCGGCGCCGACCGCGCAACAGGACCAGTACCGCCTGTACAACAGCCAAACCCAGGAAACCTACGTTCGGCAAGGAAAGTAGGCCTAGCTGGCCGGGCGCATGTCTCCGGTTTCCTGGAAGCGCTGGTGCCAGCTCAGGGCCTCGCCCAGCAGGTGCGGGGTGTGCTTGCCGTAGCTGTCCTTGCAGGCACGATCGAAGTAGTCCTGCAGCAGTGGACGGTATTCAGGGTGCGCGCAGTTGTTGATGACCAGCTGGGCACGCTGCTTGGGCGACAGGCCGCGCAAATCGGCCAGGCCCTGCTCGGTAATCAGGATCATGGTGTCGTGCTCGGTATGGTCCACATGCGAAGCGAAAGGAACGATGCCCGAGATCTTGCCGCCCTTGGCGGTGGATGGGGACATGAACACCGACAGGTAGCCGTTACGAGCAAAGTCGCCCGAGCCGCCGATGCCGTTCATAACATGGGAGCCGAGCACGTTGGTGGAGTTCACGTTGCCGTAGATGTCGGCCTCGATCATGCCGTTCAGCGCAATGCAGCCCAGGCGGCGGATGATCTCCGGGTGGTTGGAGATCTCCTGGGCGCGCAGCAGGATGCGTTCGCGGTAGTGCTCCACGTTCTTGTTGAACTCGTCGATGCCCTCGGCAGACAGCGAGAAGCTGGTGGCGGAGGCAAACTCAATGGTGCCATCTTTGATCAGCTCCAGCATGCCATCCTGGATGACCTCGGTGTAGGCGGTCAGGCCCTTGTAGCCGCCGCGGGCCAAGCCGGCGAGCACCGCATTGGCGATATTGCCGACGCCGGACTGCAGGGGCAGCAGCCTCTCGGAGAGGCGGCCGGCGCGGATTTCCGAGTCCAGGAAGGCCAGCAGGTGATCGGCGATCTTCTCGCTGGTCTCATCCACCGGGGCGAAGGGGCTGAGGCGATCGGGCGCATCGGTTTTCACCACGGCGACGATCTTGTCCACGTCAACGTCCATGTACTTCTGGCCGATTCGATCGCGCACCGTGGTCAGGTTGATGGGCTTGCGGTGCGGAGGCAGCGCGGTGCCGTAGTAGACATCGTGCATGCCTTCCATGGCGGCGGACTGCTGCTCATTGACCTCGATGATGACCTTGTCGGCCATTTCCAGCCAGGTCTTGTTGTTGCCCACGGAGCTGGATGGGATCAGGTCGCCGTCGGCGGTGATGCCCACGACTTCCACAATGGCCACGTCGATCTTGCCGTAGAAGCCGAACCAGGCGTGCTGGGCGACATGGGACAGGTGGATGTCCATGTACTCCATGTTGCCCTCGTTGATGCGGCGGCGCAGCTCCGGGTCGGACATGTAGGGCAGGCGCAGGTTCATGCCCTCGGCCTTGGCCAGCACGCCATCGAGCTCGGGGGCGGTGGAGGCGCCGGTGAGCACGTTGATCTTGAAGTCCTTGCCTTCTGCGTGCTGGCGTTCCATCTGGGCGGCCAGGGCGCCGGGAACGGCTTTCGGGTATCCGGCACCGGTGAAGCCGCTCATGGCTACGGTCATGCCCGGCTTGATGAATGTTGCGGCCTGTTCGGCGCTCATCAGACGATCAGCAAAGGCCCGGTGTTGGATACGCTCGTGCAAAATAAACCCCTTCGAAACTCCGTTGTGACGTAGGTCTATAACCTGCATCTCACCGGAATACTTTAGCCGTTATCGCCGGCAACTCAGACCACGAATGGGCCGATAGAACGGTGGGTGGCGCTTTTCTCGATGAGTTGCCCGCTATTTGCGGTGGCCGGTTGCCCCAGCCTGCTCCGGCGCGCGGCTAAGCCAGGGACGCGTGGGAGCCGCCGCGAATGGCCGTGATCTCGATTCGGGCGTCCAGGGCCTGCACATATCGGCGCAGGGTGGCTAGCTGCACGCGGTCCAGGTCGCCGGTTTCCAGCCGCTTGATCCGCTCAACGGGCAGCTTGAGGATCGCGGCCAGATCTGCCGGGCTCAGCTTCGCCTCTTCGCGCAGTTCCTTTGGGGTCAGCTCGCGCGGCTGGCGGCGCACAGTACTCTGGCGCTCAGCGAGCGCGACGCGTTGTTCCTCGGTGAGGGCCTGCGGATCGGCATATGCAAAACCCATGTCTTCCACCATCTCCTTTAATCGTGTCGGCGAGGATTGCCATCACTTAAGAGATTATGGGCTGAAGATCGCGGACCCGCCGCTGGTGGCCGGGAACTCGTGCGAAGAAGCGATGAATTGTTCAAGAACCCGCGGTGACGCCAGGTTCGCGGGATTTAACGCCAACGGGTGGCGTGCGTTCCTTGCGGAATGCACGCCACCCGTTGAACAGAAGGTGGGTCTAGAAGACTTACTTCTTTGCGGCAGCAACAACCTGCAGGCGCAGGTTTGCAACGACGTCCTCGTGTACGCGAACGGTTGCGGTGTAGTTGCCAGTCGACTTGATGTGGTCGTTGACCTCGATGTTGCGCTTGTCGATCTTGCCCAGACCGGCAGCCTCTACGGCGTTAGCGATATCGGTGGTCTTGACGGTACCGAACAGGCGACCGTTGGAACCAGCCTTGATGGTGATCTTCACCGGCTGGGACTTCAGCTTAGCTGCAAGTGCCTGAGCATCCTCAAGGTTTGCAACAGCGCGAGCAGCACGTGCAGCCTTGATCGACTCCACCTGCTTCTCACCGCCAACGGTCCAAACGATTGCGAAGCCGCGTGGCAGCAGGTAGTTACGGGCGTAGCCGTTCTTTACCTCGACGATATCGCCAGCAGCACCGAGACCGGATACTTCGTGAGTCAAAATGATCTTTGCCATGATGTTATATCCCTTCCTTAACCGCGGCCAGCGCCGGAGTAAGGCAGCAGGGCTACTTCACGTGCGTTCTTGATTGCCTGTGCGATCTTGCGCTGTTCCTGAACGGAAACGCCGGTCACTCGACGAGCGCGGATCTTTCCGCGGTCAGAGATGAACTTGCGCAGCAATGCGGTGTCCTTGTAGTCGATGACAGTGATGTCAGCGGCCTTCAAGGGGTTGGACTTTGGTTTGGGCTTACGGATTTCAGCCTTAGCCATCGTGGAGCTCCTTAGCTTTGGAGCCCGCAGAGTGATCTGCGGGATGGTGAATAAATAATGTTTAGAAAGGCGGTTCGTCAGCGCCTGGGTTGCCCCAGCCGCCACCGTTGTTTCCGCCGGTGCTCCATGGGTCAGCGGCTGGAGCATTCCATCCGCCACCCTGTTGCGGCTGCTGCTGACGCGGCTGCTGCGCTGGGGCACCTTGCTGTGGTGCGTTGGAGAATCCTCCACCGCCACCATTGCCGAAGCCACCGTTGCCACCGCCGGAGCGCTGGGTGCGGGTGACCTTGGCGGACGCGAAACGGAGCGATGGGCCGATTTCATCGACCTCAAGCTCCATCACGGTGCGACGTTCGCCTTCCTTGGTGTCGTAAGAACGTGAACGCAAACGGCCCTGGGCGATGACGCGCATGCCCTTGGTCAGCGTTTCAGCAACGTTCTCTGCAGCCTCGCGCCATACCGATGCGCGCAAGAACAGGGCTTCCCCGTCCTTCCACTCATTGGACTGGCGGTCAAAGGTGCGAGGAGTCGAAGCGATCGTAAAGTTCGCTACGGCTGAACCGGATGGCGTAAAACGCAGCTCCGGATCGGCGGTCAGGTTTCCGATAACGGTAATAACAGTCTCGCCTGCCATTGACTCTCCTTAAAAAGATTGAACGCTATTTCTTACGACGGAAGGTTTTGCGTAATTAAACGCGAGCCTCTTCCGGGCGGGTGACCTTGTGGCGCAGGATCTGCTCGTTGATCTTCAGCTGGCGCTCAAGCTCAGCGGAAGCGGCTGGTTCTGCGGTGTAGTTCACCACTACGTAAGTGGCTTCTGCCTTCTTCTTGATTTCGTAAGCCATCTTGCGACGACCCCAGATATCAACCTTTTCGATAGTGCCACCGTTGGAGCGAACAACCTCGAGGTACTTCTCGATGGTTGGCTCTACGGTGCGGTCATCGACCTCTGGATCAATGAGGACCATAAGTTCATAAGCACGCATGTGAACCCACCTCCTTTGGGCTAAACGGTCGCGGTATTTCCGCAACAGGAGGTTCTTGCGTTATCCATGCACCAGACACCCAACTTTCGGGCATGCAGTGGCACAGACCTTTCAATCCTACCCGAGATCATCGCGCAAGCATAAGCCTTCGTGTCCTAGATCATGGATGGCTACTTGGAATCGATCGCCTGCTGCAGCCTCTGGCCGAAGATCGGGACCAGCGTGCTCATGTAGGTATCGCTGATGTGGTGCTTGTCGCGGTAGATCAGCACGTTGCCGACCACGGCCGGACAGGTGCCATCCACGCAGAACTGGTCACTGAAGTCCAAGAGCTTGACCCGCGGCTCCAGCTTGGCGGCCGCCTTGGTGGGATCCGCCTTGTCGAAGGCGCCCTTTTCCGGGAAGGAGCACGCTTCAGGATTCTCGATGTTCTGCTCCACGCAGTCCCTGGCATAGGAGTCCTGTGGCGGCCGTGGGGTGTCGACAATGGGATAGACCGGCAGCCCGGCATCCTCGAGCTTGCCCCATGTTTTCGCCAGGCCTTGGGCCGGATCGGAGACGAAGGTGGAACCTGCCCAGTTGGAGGTGACCACCGCGTTGATGTCATTGCGTTTGGTCAGCGCATCCAGGCTCTGCTCATACGCCTCCTGGCAGTTGATGCTTCCGTCCTTATCTGCCTTGCGCTGCGCTTCATTAAAGGGGCAGGAGTTCTTCAGATAGGTGACGACCTTCCACCCCTTGCTCTTGGCATACTCGTTGAGCGCCTCGAACCAGTGGGCTGCATGGGAGTCCCCCACTAGGGCTACCGTGAAGGTGGCGTCCTTGCTCCCGAACTGGCATTCCTTGATCTGCGTGGACTGCGGATTCTGCACGCAATTGCCGATGTCGGGAAGGTCCTTGGCGGCCTCGGCCGGCACCGGAACCACCTGGTGCTGATCGGTGACAAAGGCCGGAGCTCCCTGACCGAGCGAGGCAGCCCCAAAACCTTCGGGACGCTGTTCAGCCAGAGCGGTAGCAACCCGCTGCTCCTGCTTGACCATGCGCTCCTGGGTCATGCCCGGAAGCAGGGCCACCGATGCGGTCACCGCAACCATGGCCGCGCCGGCAATCAATGACCGCGTCGGGGACACCGCCAGGAAGCGCAGGTGTCGCATCGGCGTTTCCACGAACTTCAAGCTGGCCCATGCCAGGAGCAGCGAAGCGATCAACAGGGCGATGGACTGCAGGGGTTTGGGCTTGGCCCCGGCGAGTTCGGTGTAGAAAACGATCAGCGGCCAGTGCCAGAGATACAGCGAATAGGAAGCCAGGCCGACCCATTGCACCGGAGACCAATTGACGAGCCGGTGCAGCGAACCCGGACCCCGGGTGCTGCCGGCGGCAATGATCACCGCGCATCCGAAGACCGGCACGGCAGCGGCAATGCCGGGGAAGACGGTGGCCCCGTCATAACTGAAGGCAGCGATGCCGATGGCAATCAGTGCCACCAGCACGGCCAGGTTTCGCGTGGACCATGCGGTGGCCCACCGCGGCAGCCGCAGGGCATCCTTCTCATGCGCCTGCACGCCCAGCGCCAGCAAGCCGCCAATAGCCAGTTCCCAGATGCGTGTGGTGGTCACGAAATACCCGGCAGAGTTCCCGGAGTATCCCGCGTAGGCCGAATAGCCCAGGGAGAACAGTGCGACAGCGCCGAAAACCAGCCACAGCCAACGGCGGCGGGCGGCGAAGTGATCCGAATGGGATCCGGGCATGGTGGGTTTGACCAGCCAGCACACTGCGAGGATCAGCAGCGGCCAAAACAGATAGAACTGCTCTTCAACGCCAAGGGACCAGAAGTGCTGCAATGGGCCAGCTGCCTGCTCGGCGGCCAGGTAGTCCACGGAGTCAGCGGCCAGCACCCAGTTCTGCACGGAGAACGCCGAGGCCAGTGCCTGGGTTCCCAAGGTGCCCCACTGGGTCTTCGGGAAGATCATGAACCCTGCCGCCACGACAACGAGAATCACCAGCATGGCTGCAGGCAGGATGCGCCGGGCTCTGCCGGCGAAGAATGCGGAGAGCTTGATTCGTCCGGCGCGTTCGGCTTCGCGCAACAGGTGCGAGGTAATCAGGAATCCAGAAATGACGAAGAAGATGTCAACGCCGATATATCCGCCGGGAACCACGTTGGGTTCCAGATGGTATGCGACCACCAGCAGGACTGCCAGTGCACGCAGCGCTTGGATTTCTGGTCTGAAATTTCTGACCTGCACGGAATTCGAACTCATATTGTTCGATCTGACCAGTTCCGGATGAACAACAGGTAATCAAACGGTATCTGCCCGGATAACGGCAGATGGGAAGCTCAGCTGTCTCCGCACTGGGCGGGCGAGGACAAGGGATATTTGGTATCCAGCTTGGGATCCACCACCAGGCGCATGATGGCATCCAGAAGGACCTTGCCGGCAGCCCAGTAAAGCGGAATAAGCAGCCAGATGTACCAGCCGAGCCCTCCCGCGGTTCCCAGGATGACAGTTCCGAAGGTGACCACAATGCCAAGGGCGTTGAAGATCATCATGATTCCGTGGGTGATGGAATTCCGTCGTTCCTGTTCGGCACGGGTTCTGGATTCAAGGCCTTCGACGGCTTGGGAGAAATGAGGTGTTTGAACGCTTTGGAACAATTCGCCTACTTGGACATCCAATGCCTTGGCCACCAGCGAGATGGACTCCAAACTCGCATCGTTGCCAGCCTCAAGCCGCTGGATGGTTCGCACGGTGATTCCGCTTTCCTGGGCCAGTCGTTCCTGAGTCCAGCCCTTAGCGCGTCGCAATTCTGCAATTCGTGATTCATTCATGGCACTAAAGCTATCGAGAGGAAGCACGAATCCACCACGACAAGAGCACGACAGTTACCCGTCAGCAACCCGACAGCCTGGAAATTCACGGATTGATCTGACCTGATTGAATATGCACGTTGAGGCATCAATTGCGCTGCTGCTTTTCTCTGATCAGGTCCAACGCTAGGACCGAGCCAATAATTGCTTGGCGGTGTTGCGTGCTCAATTGGCCGGCCAACTGCAGCGCGTAGGTGGACTTGCCCATTAGAGCGTTGCCCATTCCGGACCACTGGCGAGTGACGGTGCCAAGCACTCCGCGGGAATTGGAGATCTGGAAATCGAAATCCCATACGCTGCCTGAGAGTTCGAGTTCTTCGCCCAGCATGGAAATGGTGACCCTGGTTTTGAACAGGGTGATCCGCTTGACCAGGCTGGCCAGCGGACTGTCATTTCCATCAAGGATTTCAAAACGATCGCGCCCCATGGTCATGGTGTCCTTGACCTTGATGACTGGTTTCTCCGGGCCGTCGAAGACGGTCAGCTCCCGGGCACCGGTAAACATCCGCCCAAGGGTGCTGCCGCCTGTCTCGACGTGGGCGACTTGCATGCCCGCGGCATCGAGGATCGCAAAATCATTCTTCGAGAAGTTCTTCGTCTGCTGAAAAACGAGCATGTCTTGGGCAAAAATCGTCATGCTGATGATTATGCCACTGATAAATTTTCTGCCAAGAGGCACTTGGAACGCGAAGAAGGCCGGCATTGCTGCCGGCCTTCTTCGCTGGACGAACTAAGCCCCGAAGAACTCGCGCGTCACCTTGGACAGGTACCAAGGATCATCGACGCCGCACATCTCGCGTGCCGAATGCATGGACAGCAGTGCCACACCCACATCGAGGGTGCGGATGCCCAACCGGGTGGCCGTCAATGGGCCAATAGTCGAACCGCAAGGAACCCGGTTGTTGGAGACGAACTCCTGGTAAGGAACTCCGGCGCGCTCGCACCAGTTGGCGAAGGCGGCAGCACCCACCGCGTCGGTGGCATAACGCTGGTTGGCGTTGATCTTCAACAGCGGACCAGCATTGACCTGCGGACGGTTGGCCGGGTCGTGGCGCTCCGGATAGTTAGGGTGCACCGCATGGCCGGCGTCAGCCGAAAGGCATACCGAATTAGCCAAGGCGCGCGCCCGGTCTTCTACCCCGGCGCCCAGCGATACCTGGATCCGGTTGATCAGCTCTTCAAGGAATGGACCGCAGGCACCCGAACGGGAACTGGAGCCCAGCTCTTCGTGGTCGAATGCGGCCAACATGGCAATGTGCTGGCCCGATGGCTTCCGCGAGTGGTCGACTAGGGCGATAACTCCGGCATGCACCGAGGTGAGGTTATCCAGTCGGCCGCTGGCGAAGAAGTCCTTGCCGTGGCCGAAGACTTCGCCGCGCTGTGCAGGGGCCGTGAGAATGTCATAACCGGCCACCTGTGCCGGGTCCACGCCGGCGGAGGCAGCGAGGACAGCCAGGATGTCGGCATCAGCCAGATCCCCGGATCCGAAGATGGGGTTGGTGTGGGTCTGCTTGTCCAGGGTCAGGCCCTCGTTGACCTGGCGGTCAAGGTGGATTGCCAGCTGCGGGATGCGCAGGATCGGTTCGGTCTGAGCCAAGTGCTCACTGCCGTCTTTCAACACCAAGCGCCCGGCGAGGACCAGTTCGCGGTCCAGCCAAGAATTCAGCAGCGGCCCGCCGTACACTTCAACGCCGGCCTGCCACCAGCCATTGGATCCCGTGGTGGGCTTTGGCTTCAGCTTGAAACCCGGTGAGTCGGTGTGGGCACCGAGAATATGGAATCCCGAGGTTGCGGTGGCTTCCTCTGGCTGGACCCACGCGATAATCGCCCCGTCGCGCACCACATAGTAGGATCCCGGCCCCAAGTTCCAAGCGTCGGCTTCGTTCAAGCCGGTAAACCCGACAGCGTCCAGGCGCTTAGCGGCCGATGCTGCCGCGTGGTAGCTGGAAGGGGAAGTTGCGACGTATTCGGCCAGGTCTGCAATGTGGGCCATTGCTGCGGCTTGTGCCATAGCTGGTTACTCACTTCTTTCTGTCATCGTCTCGCTGGAATCCAGGATGAGGTTCCCGCCTGAACTATCGGGTTGTTCTCCAGCTTAGTATCCCGGTGCCGGTTTACCGGCGGATCAGCGCCCTCCGGGCTTGCTAGGAACCCGATGGACACCCTCATCTCATGCTTGACTTGGAGCCTAGCGTCGGCAAAGCTGAAGTCAGACCGGGAGACAACGAAAGCGAGATCATCATGGCTACATCTGATCCAACCCCAGAGCCACGCAACCTGCCTGTGGAGCCAGAGAATGGTGTCCAGGTTAATTCCGGTGAACACGCTGTTCAACCGCGTACGCCGAAGGAAACCAAGGCACCGCGCGAAGTTCCTGAATCCAAGGAAAAGCTGCCGGTGACCAAGCTCGGCCGCATCTGGACCGCCACCGTCTTGGGCATCATCGTGCTGATCTTGCTGATCATCTTCATCGCCCAAAACCAAGACCAAGTCACCCTGCGATACTTCGCCTACGAAGGACAGGTGAACCTCGGCTTGGCCCTGTTCATCGCCGCCATCGGCGGCGCCTTGGTGGTTGCGATTGCCGGAGTAGCCCGCGTTATCCAGCTGCGCGCCACTGCGAAGAAGAAGCGCAAGGCCAGCAAGCGCTAAGACCAATTCAAGGGCCGTTGCCTGCCGAAATCAACATTTCAGCAGGCAGCGGTCCTTGTGTTTGGAAAATCAGTAATCAAGTCCCTGGGAAGGGATGACCAACCCAGTCTCATAGGCATAGACCACGGCTTGGACACGGTCCCTCAAATGCAGCTTGGTCAGGATCCTGCGCACATGCGTTTTGACCGTTGCCTCGGAAAGGAAGAAACGGTGCGCGATTTCCGCGTTGGATAATCCTTCGGCGAGCGCGCGCAATACTTCTTGCTCGCGTGGCGTCAGATCATCGAGCAAGGGATCTCGAGGTGCTTCAGCGGGCTGACCGGCATGGGCTTTGCCGCCATTGCGGACATAGGTTTCCAGCAGCCGCGCAGTAACCCGGGGCGCCACCACGGCATCGCCGGAGGCAACCAGGCGCACCGCCTGGACCAGTTCTTCAGGGGCAACATCCTTGAGCAGGAACGCGCTGGCCCCGGCTTGCAACCCTGAAAAGGCATATTCATCAAGATCAAAGGTCGTCAGGATGATGATCTTGGTGTCCGGGTGTTCCTTCGCGATGCGTTCGGTGGCTTCAATGCCGTCCATTTTGGGCATGCGGACATCCATGAGCACTACGTCGGGTTTCAGCACCGCCGTCTGGGTCAAGGCATCCAGGCCGTCGACGGCTTCGCCGGCGATGGCGATATCCTCCTCGCCTTCGAGGATCAGGCGGAATCCCATGCGCAACAGCGGCTGATCATCAACCAGCAAGACCTTGATTTTCTCTTCCATGTCTATTCCTTCGCTGTTTTCTGCTTGTCGTTTTTCACGCCGCATTCAGGGATTTTCAGCACCGCTTTAACTATCCATCCACCGCTGGCTACCGGGCCTGCCTCAACGGTGCCCTCATAGAGCGCTGCTCGTTCGCGCATGCCTCGCAGCCCTCGGCCGCTGCCCACGCTGGGCACCCTGGTCGCATCGCCGTTATCCATGACTTCCAGGCGCAGTTCGTCGTCGTGCCTTCGTTCCAAACGTACCTGTACGTCGCTGACATTGCGGGCGTAGCGCAGCGAGTTGGTCAGAGATTCTTGGATCATGCGGAAGACCGTCAATTGGAAGGTGGTGTCTTCGGGCAGGTCTCCCCCCGTATGGGTGAAGGTGATGGGCAGGCCTGCCGTGCGGAATCCCTCAAGCAGCTGCTCGACATTCCCGCCGGTGGGTTGCGGTTCCAGCTCCCCGGTCTCGTTCTGGCGCAGCACGCCAAGCATGCGGCGCATATCCGCCAGGGCCGCCCTGCCGGTGCCGGAGAGCTCGTTGAGTACCTCGTCGGCGCGGGCCTGGTCCCGTTTGGCGACCACGCGTGCGCCTTCGGACAAGGCGATCATCACGGACAGGGAGTGCGCGACCACGTCATGCATTTCCCGGGCGATCCTGTTGCGCTCTTGTACCTGGGCCAGGCTGGATACCTGGCGCGCCCAGTGATTGAGCTCGGCCTCATGGATTCGCGCATTGCGCACGTTCATGCCGACCGCGGCCGCAGCGATATAGAACCCGATAACAAAACTGCCTGAGATGCCGATGATGATTCGGCTGAATACCGCTTCGTCAATACCGTCGCTCGGGTCCAGTTCCATCCCCTCCATATCGGGGAAGCCCATCAGCACCATCAGCACCACTTGGAAGCTGCCGGCTAGTACGGCCAGCGGAATGGTGCGCTTCGCCGAATAGCTGGTGGCTACCGTGTACAGCGCAATGATCATGCCCACGCCGCCGAGCCCTCCTTGCGGGCCGGCGATGATCAGGGCGACGCACTCGAAAACGAAGACCAATACGATCACCGTCATCGGCGCCTTGCGGCGGTACAGCAAGGCCGCGCTCACGGCCAGCGTAGTGACCAGCAGCCCGGTCGCGTTGGCCCCGGGCATGGCCGCGGCGATCAGAACCCCGGGCAGGGTGAGCAACAGGTACAGGACCACTGCGCCAATGACCACCAAGCGCGGGTGGGTGCGCAGGTAGCGGCGCACCCGGCCCATTCGCTTGGCGGTCAGTTCGTCAAAGGAGGCGACAGTTTCCTGCAGCGTCTGTTGGGTCATGATTCCAGTGTAGTTTTCCCGGCCTGTCCGCCGATTACTTGATGTCACGCTTAGCGAGCAATACTGCGCCCAGCACCAATGGGATGACGATCCATCCAGCGACGCCGGCCAACTGCTGCCACAGCTCCAATTCGGTGGGGACGCTCAGTGGCGTGGCCAAGGACATTCCCAACTGGTCCGGCAGGAATGCCGAAATGTTCTTGGACCAATCCACGAGGGACCCAAGGATGGCGGTGATAATCGGCAGGACAAAGAACACGCCGGCCAAGATGGTGATGCCGCCTGCGGAATTGCGCAGCAAGACGCCCAAGGCCAAGCCGATCAGGGCTGCCATGATGACGGCCAGGGTGCCGTACCAGAGCACCGATTGGAATGATTCGCCACCGAAGTCCAGGACCAGGTCGTAGTTCTCGGCGATGGGCTTCGCCGCCACAAAGGCCAGGAGGCTCGACACCAACTGTGTCAGTCCCGTGAGCACCACGATCAACACGATTTTTGCAGACATCACGCGCAGCCGCTGCGGGCTGGCCAGGAAGGTGCTGACTGCCGAGCCTGTGGTGAATTCACCGCTGAACAGCAGCACGCCCAGCACGCCGAGGATCAATTGGCTGAAGACAAGTCCGGAGCCGATGGTTTCGCTGGCGAATCCTGGCTGCGCCATGGAACTCATGCCTTCCATCTGGCTGACATCGCCCATGCTCTGCATCAGCGAGCCGACGCCCCACGTGCCAATGACGGCGATGGCTACATAGAGCACTAGCGCTATGGCCAATAGGATGCCGGTGGATTTCAACGAGAACATGCGGATCGCTTCGCTGCGCAGCACGCCTCTGAAAGTGACCTTGCCGCGCACTGGCGCTTGAATCTGGGTAGTCATTGTCTTCTACTTCCCGCCGCTGTGCTCGGCAACAATATTCGAGTTGTATTCCACGGCTTCCCGGGTCAACTCCATGTAGGCATCTTCCAAAGTGCGTTGCAAAGGACGCAGCTCGCTGAGCACCACACCGGCTTCCAGGGCGCGGCGGCCGATGATCTCCGAGTCCGGGCCGGTGACTTCCAGGCTCTGCCCATCAAGGCGGCGCAATTGCACGCCTTCCGCACTCAGGGCATTCATCAACACCTCGATGTCGGTGGCGCGAACAATGGTCTGGGACAGCCCGTTATCGATGAATTCACTGATGGGGGCCTCGGCCATGATGCGTCCTCGGCCAATGACAATGAGATGATCCGCGGTTTGCGCCATCTCGCTCATGAGGTGGGAGGAAATGAACACGGTCTTGCCGGCTGCCGCTTGCTGCCGGGCGAGGTTGCGCACCCAGGCCACGCCTTCGGGATCCAGCCCATTGACCGGTTCATCGAGGATCAGCACTTGCGGGTCGCCCAGCAGCGCGGTGGCGATGCCCAGGCGTTGGCCCATGCCCAAGGAGAACCCGCCGACCTTCTTGCGCTGCACGCCGCTCAGGCCGGTTAGTTCCAGCACCTCGTGGACCCGGGAGACCGGCAGGCCCGCGGTGGCAGCCATGGACCGCAGATGGGCCAAGGGGGTCAGCGACTTGTGCACCGACTTCGCTTCCAGCAAGGTGCCCACTTCGGTCAGCGGGTGCTTGGAGGTCTTGAAGTCCCGGTTGTTCACCAGAACCTGCCCGCTGGTGGGGGCCGCCAACCCGACGATCATGCGCATAGTGGTGGATTTGCCGGCGCCGTTAGGACCGAGGAAACCGGTCACCGCTCCGGGTTGCACCGTGAACGACACCTGGTCGACCACGGTCTTGTTACCGTATCTCTTCGTCAACTGCTGAGCCTGGATCATATCTCCAGCCTATGGAAAACAGGCTGCAGATGAACCGACCCGAGTGCTGATCTTCGCCTCACTCAAAAGGGTGAGTGCCCGGGGTTAAAGCAGTGATGGAATGCACCTTGCGGTGCACGCCATCACTGCTGTCCGCGGGGTTCAGAACCCGGCACGGGTGGCCAGGAAGATCAGCCCGGCAAGGCCCACCGCGAAGGGCAGGGCCAGCAGGATGATGAGCTTGAGCTGATCGCGGGCAATCGCCACGCACTCACGCAAAAAGGCGCTGGGCCGGTAGTAGGCTGCCGTCTTCCCGCCGTAGGAGCGGGCTTCCAAGCCCATCTGGCGCGAGGCCAACCCGGCTCGCAGCGCGTGATAATCGCTGGTGACCAGCCACAGGTGTCCCTCCGGCTGGCGTTCGCGGACCAACGCATCGGAGAATTCCAGGTTCTCCACGGTGTCCTTGGCCCGGTCTTCGATCAGGATCTGCGATTCGGGGATGCCCTGATCACGCAGGTAGCGGGCCATGCTCACGCCCTCGGGTTCCTTCTCATCGTGCCCCTGTCCCCCGGTGGGAACCATCAGCAGTTGCGGCTCGGATTGCGAGGAGTAGAGCTCGATGGCCTTATCCAGCCGGCCGCGCAGCAAGGGAGTGACTTTCCCGTTGATGGTGCGCGCCCCGAGGATGACGGCGGCAACACCGCTGGTTTTTGCCGGGAACTTCGCGTGCACCCAGGCATATAGCAGCATCATGGCGAAGAGGCTGGCGGTGAACACCGAGGCCATGAACAAGATGAACGCGAGCGAGTAGGTCCACCAGGTATTGATCCCCACCAGCAGCACGGCGAGCACCGGCAGGATGAAGACCAGCACGCCGGCGGCCAGCGACAGCAGGTTGGAGATCCGTGCGCCCTCACGCCGCCACATCAGCACGCCGTTGTAGATCAGCGCCCCGCCGAAGACCACCACGATCAGCGGCGTGAGCACCATGACGATGGCTATCAGGAAGCCGAAGCCGGGTACCAGGGTGCTCAGCAGATCCACGACGGCGGCAATGCTGCACAGCGCCAAGGGAAAGAGCAAGGCGGCCAGCCCCAGTCGGCGGGGATCCTTGCGGTACTGCCAAACGAATACCGCCCAGAGCACTGCCAGCAGGGCCCATCCAGCGAGTTGAACCAGTAGTTCCTGCATTTGCGACTATTTCACCGATTTCCAGTTTTTGATGCGGTATTCGCGTTTGAGCATGGATTGGGCGCCAAGGTATCCGCCCATGCCATGGACCGATGGCCCCGGCGGGGCCGCCGAGGAGATGAGATACAGGCCCTTGGACTGCAGGTACCAGGGATCCAGGGAAACCCTTGGCCGCTTGATAGTGCCCAGCAGGTCCATGGTGCCGCCGGATAGGTCCCCGCCGATCAAGGCTGCGTTCTGCCGCTCCAAATCCTTGGCGGTGACCACGTGGGCTTCGAGGATTATTTCGGAGAAGCCCGGGGCCGCCTGCTGGATCATGGATTGGATTTCCTGGCGCATATCCCGTGGCGAATCCAGGGGCACATGGCAATAGGCCCAGATGACGTGCTGTCCTTCTGGCGCGCGCGAATCATCGAACTGCGAAGGCTGGGAAACGATCATGAACGGGGTCGCCGATCCGCGGTGGACCGCGGCACGCTCGGCCTTGCCCACCTGCTTGGCGGTGCCGCCCAGATGCACGGTGCCGGCAGTGGCCAGCACCGGATCGAGCCAAGGAACCGGTTCGGAGAGCACAAAGTGGACCAGGCAGCTGCCCGGCGAGCGCCTGGTGGTGGACAGGGCTCGGGAGAGCTGTTCGGGCAGGTGGCCGGCGCTGAGCTTCGCGGCCTCTTCGGCTGAGGTGTCGAAGAGGATGTTCTGCGCGGAGAGCTCGTCGATGTGGTTGACCCTCACGCCGGTATGGATCTGCGCGCCGTGGGCGGTGGCTTCGGCAGCCAGCGCGTCACTGATTGCTTGGGAGCCTCCGCGGGGAATCGGCCAGCCCTTGGCGTGGGCGGTGGCGGCCAGGAACAGGCCGGCCCCGGCATTGGCCGGGCCCTGCGATCCGCCAGCCACATGGGCTGCGCACCCCGAGTAGAGGGCCGCGGCCCGCTCATACTTCGCCCCGAGCAATTCCTTGAGCCCCATGCCGCCCAGGGTGGCAGCCCCGAAGCTGGCCAGGGCCAGCGGGTGGCTGGGGACTTTGAGCAGGGTATTGAGCAGGGTATCGCTGACCTGGTCGATCTGGTTGACCAGCGGCTGGACCAGCCGGCGATAGATCTGCCCGTCCTCGCCGCCCAATTCCTCGACGGTGCGCTCCAGATCCCGGTAGGCGTAGGCGGTGCGGTCATCGATGACATGGGCGAAGGACAGATCCGGGGTGATGAAGTCCACGCGTTCGTGGACCCCGAGTTCGCGCATGGCCGGGGACTGCATGGCCATCGGGTGCACGGCGCTGCCCAGATCGAAGATCGCCTCGGAGCCATCCAGGGATTGGGTCCTGGCCGCCCCGCCGATGCTCTCGTTGGCTTCATAGACCTGCACGTTGAGCCCGGCCCGGGCGGCCACCGCGGCGGCGGCCAATCCGTTGGGCCCGGCGCCGATGACAGCGACGTCGATCATTGCTTGCCTCCTGCGGTTTCATGTTGCTTCTTGGTGCCAGGCAGCCATGGGCGCAGGGTGAATTGGTCGGGGAGCCCCGCGAACTGGCCGGCCAGCGGATCAACCTGCCCCACCGCGCGGATCGGGTCGCGCCGCGGATCGAGGATGGAACGGGCCACCAGGTACATCAGGTAGCCGAGCATCAGCATGTGGGCGAAGACCAGGACCACGTAGCCGACCTCGGGGAAGGCCTTGTGCGGGTCTTCGGCAGAGGAGGCGGCCAGGTAGTTCCAGAGACCATAGAAGTGGGCGATCTCCACCAGCATCCAGATCACGAATTCGCGCCAGCGCGGCAAGGCCAGTACGAACAGCGGGATCAGCCAGACGATGAACTGCGGCGAGTAGACCTTGTTGACCATGACAAAGGAGGCAATGATCAAGAAGGCCATCGATCCCAGCCGCGGGGTGCGCTCGGCGCACAGTCCAAGCAGGGCCACGCCTACGCAGCACAGGAAGAAGAGGACCAGCCCGTAGCGCGAAATCTGGTCGGCCTCGAAGATCGGCAGGCCCGGGTTCTTGGCAGCCACCACATTCCAGGCGTGCCAGAAGCTGGACAGGCCCGCCCCGCGTTCCGAGGAGAAGTTGAAGAAGTGCATGAAGGACTTGGGGAAGGCCAGCGCGTAGGGCAGGTTGACCAGGACCCAGGTGGCCGCGGCGGTTCCGCCGGTGACCCAGAAGGTCTTGAGCCGGCCGGTGCGGATGGCCAGCACGAGGATCGCGCCGAGGATGAAGAAGGGGTAGATCTTCATTGCGGCGCCTAGTCCGATCAGCACCCCGGCCCAGACGGTGTGCTTGCGCGCGAAGGCCAGCATGCCGGCGGCCAGCAGGGCGACGGCCCACATATCCCAGTTGATGCTGCCGGCCAGGATGATGCCCGGGGCGATCGCCACCATCGCGGCATCCCAGGGCCGTCGTCCGGTCATCCGCACGGTGCACACCACGGTGATCATCCACAGGATCGCCACCAGCACCAGGTTCATGTCGAAGTACAGCAGCGAGCGGTTGGCCACCGATTCGGGCACGATCGAGGCCACCGCGGAAGCAACGGTGCTCATCAGCACCGGGTATTCGAATTCGGCGGTGGCGCTGAACGGGGCCCACGGGTTATCGGCAAATCCGCGGGCGCCGAACAGCGGCACCCAGTCGCTGTAGCAGGCATAGTTATAGGGGTTGCCGCCGCCCCAGCCGTTGACCCGGCACGGGTTCTTGGCCAGCAGCATCAGCAGCGCCCCGAGGGTGGTCATCAGGATGATGACGCGTTCCACGCTGAAGAATCCCGGGTCGACCCGACCCGGATCGCTGCGCCGGCCCAAGGGGCCGCCGATCAGGGCGGTGAACTGTCGAAGGAAGCCGTCAGCGCGTGATGGCACGGTAATACGCAGAGGGCCACGCTTGGGCGGAGACTGGTTTGGCTCGTGCATACTCTCCAGCCTAGATGTTTTGCCCGCAAGCATCAGCGCATAGGCCAACGTTTCGTATTAACTCGCTGCTTCGCACCGTTCGCGAAGGCTGAAGCCGAGCCCGGCGAGCGCACGTAAACCGCTTGCTGACCTCACTTTCAGCAAATAAGCAGGTGATTACACCGTGACTTCACCCCTCGTTTACCTAAATACTCCCGGTTGGTTAACTAAGGCCCATAGCGTCATATCCGTGAGCAAAACCAACCAGCCAAATGTCATGGCGATCATCCCCGCCCGGGGAGGATCCAAGGGCATCCGGCTCAAGAACCTGCGTGAGATCGGCGGCAAGTCGCTGCTGGGACGCGCAATTGAATCAGCCAAGGCCGCGAGTACAGTCAGCGACGTCGTGGTCAGCACGGATCATGAGCAGATCAAGGCCGAAGCCCTGCGCTACGGCGCTTCAGTGGTTGACCGACCGGCAGATATCGCCGGGGATACGGCCAGCAGCGAGTCGGTTCTGCAGCATGTCCTGGCCAATAGCGCCTCCAAGCCGGCGGTGACGCTGTTCATCCAGTGCACCAGCCCGATGATCGACCCGGCAGACCTGGATGCAGCCATCACCAAGGTCACCTCCGGGGAAGCAGAAGTCAGCTTCGCAGCGGTGGCCGATCACGGTTTCCACTGGGCGATCGACGAGAACGGCGAAGCTGTCGCGGTGGGGCACGAGAAGCTGCACCGTCCGCGCCGCCAGGATCGCGAACCTCGTTTCCGCGAAACCGGTGCGTTCTACGCCATGGATACCGAAGGCTTCCTGGCCGCCGGGCACCGGTTCTTCGGACGGGTCCAGGTCCATGAGGTACCCAGCGAGCACGGGATCGACATCGATACCGAGGCCGATCTGCAGCTGGCGGAACTAACGCTCCCGAATGAACCGGCAGCGATCAACGTGGACGCGGTCATCACGGATTTTGATGGCGTGCACACCCCGGACACCGCGTATGTGGATGAGCACGGCACCGAAACCGTGCGCGTCTCGCGTTCCGATGGCATGGGGGTGGCCCGGTTGCGGGCCGCTGGAGTCAAGTTCCTGATCCTCTCCAAGGAAGCCAATCCGGTTGTTGCAGCTCGGGCCGCCAAGCTCAAGGTCGAGGTGGCCCACGGCATCGACAACAAGGCCGAATACCTGGCCCAGTGGCTTGCCGACGAGTCAATCAACCCGGCACGCGTGGCCTATGTCGGCAACGACATTAATGACCTCGGCGCCATGAAGCTTGTTGGCTGGCCCGTTTCCGTGGCCGACGCCAATGAGCAAGTACACCGTGCAGCCCGCCACCGCCTGTCCCGCAAGGGCGGATACGGGGCGGTGCGAGAACTGGCCGAACTGGTCCTCGCCGCACGCTAACCCACAATTTTTCCCCAGTTTCACCCAATGAAAGGCAAATCAATGACCTCCGTCAACACCGAAATCAAGCCAGTTGCTATCGGCGAATCCCTGCTTGGCGCTGGCCAGCAGGTCTACGTCATCGGCGAAATCGGCATCAACCACAATGGTGATATCGAAATCGCCAAGCAGCTGATCGACGTTTCGGCTGAGGCCGGCGCCAACGCGGTGAAGTTCCAGAAGCGCACCCCGGAAATCTCCACCCCAACCGACATGCGCGACAAGATCCGCTCCACCCCATGGGGCGACATGACCTACCTGGACTACCGCTACCGCGTCGAGTTCGACCAGGCCCAGTACAAGGAGCTCATCTCCTACGCAGCCTCCAAGGGCCTGCACGCCTTCGCTTCGCCATGGGACGTTCCATCGGTTGAGTTCATGGAAGAGCAGGGTGCAGTCACCCACAAGGTCGCTTCCGCATCGGTCACCGACATCGAGCTGCTCAAGGCCCTGGCCGAGACCGGGAAGCCGATCATCCTGTCCACCGGCATGTCCACCATCGAGCAGATCGACAAGGCTGTTGAGACCCTGGGCACCTCCAATCTGGTCATGATGCACGCTACCTCCACCTACCCACTGCCTCCAGAAGAAGCCAACCTGCGCATGATCGAAACCCTGCGCGACCGCTACCAGGTTCCAGTGGGCTACTCGGGCCACGAGCGCGGCCTGCAGATCTCGCTGGCGGCTGTCGCCCTGGGCGCTGTGACCGTTGAGCGCCACATCACCCTGGACCGCACCATGTGGGGTTCGGATCAGGCTTCCTCCCTGGAGCCAAAGGGCTTCGAGTCGCTGATCCGCGACATCCGCATCCTCGAGCAGGCCATGGGTGACGGCGTGAAGAAGGTCTTCCCAGGCGAGCTGGCTCCACTGAGCCGCCTGCGCCGCGTCGACGCCTAATCTCCGCACACCGTGTTATCTCGGCGGTCGAACCTGCTCCAGGTCCGGCCGCCGAGTTCCATGAGTCATCACTAAGCAGTACCGCACCAAGCAAAGGAAGCCAGTCCCGCCATGACGAGCCTGATCCCTGGCCGCATATCCGTGGTCATCCCGGCCTATAACCAGGAAGCATACATTTGTGATGCGCTGGCTTCCCTCGAGAGGCAAAAGCTGGGCCAGTGGGAGATGGAAGTGCTCGTCGTGGATGATGCTTCCACCGACGCCACCGCTTCGCTGATCGAGACCTACATCGATCGGGTCCCGGGCCTGAAGCTGATCAAGCTCGAGCAGAATGTGGGCGTCTCGGCCGCCAGGAACATTGCGTTGAAGCAGGTGACCGGCGAGTTCTACACCTTCTTGGATCCCGACGACTGGTACGGGCCGCAGCATCTGGCCACCTTGGCCGACACCCTGAGCAAATTGCACGTGGACTTCGTGCGCTGCGACCACGTGCGCGTCACCGGCACCAACCGGGTGATCTACCGCGCTCCGCAGGCCTTGCGGGGCATTGTGCTCAATCCGTCCGATGACATCGAACCGATCGACTCGCCGTCAATGGTTGACTACCCCTACTCGTGGGCCGGCATGTACCGCACCGAGTTGATGAAATCCATTGGCTGCTTCTACTTCGATGAGCGTCTGCTCTCGGCCGAAGACCGTCCCTGGATCTGGAAGCTGCACCTTGATACCTCGCGCTATGCGGTGATCTCCTCGCCCAGCATCTTCTACCGCCGAGGCCTGCCGAATTCGCTCAGCCAGGTCTTCGATGAGCGGCAGCTCGGATTCCTCGAGGCCTTCACCCAGGTATTGGCTACGGTGCGCGAACACCCTGATTCCTCACGCCACCTGCCCAAAGCCCTGCGCCAATTTTTCGCTATCGTGTGCCACCACGAAAAGCGCTCTAAGAACTACCCCCCGCAAGTTCGGCTTACAATCAAACAACAGCTGCGTGAGATCTTCAGTGACATCGACGTTGCTGTTGCCCACCAAGTAGTTCTTGAAATGGATGTCGCTCGCCGCCGCCATATCCTCTCGTACCTCCAGCCAGGTCAGATCGGGGTCGCCAAGTGATCGCACTGATTGAAGCCAGCAGCTACTTTCAGCTAGCTTCTCTGGCCGCGATGGCCGATGCAGGGCTGCTTCCCGAAGCAGATGAACGCATTCTGGTTCTGGCCAATGGCTCACAGGTTCCGGAATTGACTACCCCTCTGGAGGAAACGCCAGGTTTCCAGCAGCTTGCCGCGCGCTTCGACCGGGTAGTGGATTTTGCCGCGCTGACCTCGCCGCGTCGCCCGTCCCAGTTCAACCCGCGCGAAGACGAGCTGCACATCTTCGAGTCGTTGCTGCGCCAGGCATGGAATCTGGGTACCGGGCCCCTGACGCTGGTGCTCGAATCCATCCAGGTCAATCCGGCTCGAGCACTGGCGCGCATCTTCTTTGACGCCCAGTTGTGGGTCCACTCCGACGGGCTGATGTCCTACGGTCCTACCCGCAGCCGCTTGGCGATGGCGCTGCGCCAGCGATTGATGGGCACCATCCACGTTGACCTGGTTCCGGGCTTGGAGCCGCATCTTCTGGCCGAGCTCGAGCCAGTGCGCAAGGTGCTGCACGCCCACGAATTGGCGAAGATCTTCACCGAGCTTGCCGAAGATGCGCACTTCGACCTGCCTGGTTCCAGCGCGTTGATTCTTGGCCAGTACCTCGGCTCGCTGCGCCTGATGGATGCCGACGAGGAGTTCGAGCTGCATGTGCAGATGCTCCAGGAAGTGTTGAACCGCGGCCTAGATACGGTGCTTTTCAAGGCGCACCCATCGGCTAGTGCCACCTCGGCGGCCCGGCTGGCCACAGTGGCTGAAGAAATGGGCCTGGATTTCCGGCTGCTCAACACCGATCACCTTGCGGAAACAGTGATCGCCTCGGCACGCCCGGAAGTCGTCATCTCCTGCTTCTCCACCGGTCTGGCCACGGCCAAGTACATTCTGGATACCGATGTCCATGCTGTGGGCACCGGAACCATGCTGCAGGCCTTGGCACCCTATGAGAATTCGAACCGCATCCCGCTCTCAATCATTCACGCGCTGTTCGTCCAAGACCTCCCAGCCCCGGCGCACAGCGAAGGCGATGACCAGCTCTCGAAGCTGCTGGTCGCCGTTGCCTATTGCATGCAGGCAGCCCAGCTGCCTCAGCTGCGCGAGCAGGCAGCCGAATTCCTGAGCGTTCACTACCCTGAATTCTCCGCGCACTTCAAGCGCCGTCGCATCACCAAATTGGATCTGCCACCACGCTGGGTTCATCTGGTTTCGCGCCGCTCCCTGCCTTCGAAGGTCCGCGGGGCGTCACGACGGGTTCTGCGAAAAGGGTCCAAACAGCTCGAAGCCCTGTCCAAGTCCTTGAGCCGACTGGCAAAATGACCCTCACGATGATGAAACTGACTCAGCACGACACCCATGAGGTTCCGCGTCCACGATTCGGGACTGCTCATGTATGGGTCGAGTCCCCCTTGCAGTTGCTCTCGGCGGTGGAAACACACGCGGCGGGACTGCTGGGCACCGACATCCGGGTGATCCCTCGTTTGGGCATGCCGCTGGAAGCAACGACCCAGGCGCTGCTGAACCATGCCCCGGCCGGGGTGCACTTTGAACCGGCGGCACGCAAGCCACCGCAGCCTAAGAGCTCTTCGGACCGGTATGTCACCGGTGATGCCTACTCGGGCAAGGTGCAGCGCAGCTTGCTGGCGGGGGTGAAAGCCAAGGAAATCATCATCATCGATGACGGCTTGGCTACTTTGGCCCTGATCAAGCAGTTGATCAGCGACTCCCCTACCCCTCTGGTCCGTGCTCGAGCGAAGAATTCCGCGGCCCGCATCGCCATGGGCCTCGCCACCTGGCATCGCCTGCGCCAGCTGGCCCGTGAAGATCGATTGCTCATCGTTTCAGCATTGATGGTGGATGCCGAAACGAGGGCCAAGATGGCTGAACTTGGCATCAAGTTCGCCCAGCACAAGTTTGAATGGCTGGCTACCCAGCCGGTGGCAGAGAGCTTTACCGAGCCCACTTTGCTCATTGGATCCGCCATGGTTGCTGACCAGCTGATCCATGAGCAGCCATACTTGCAATGGATCGAAGAGATTTCTGCCGACGGGCCGGTCGCCTATTTCCCTCACCGCAGGGAAACCCCGGAGCTTCTGGAGAAGATCTCGAAAATCGATCAAGTGATCCTCAAAGAGCACACGGTGCCCATTGAGATGCGCTTGCGGGTATTGCGCCCGGGCCAGGAGATCCGCGCATTGCCTTCAACCGTGATCCCTTCGTTGCGCCTATTGCTGGGCCCGGATGCCCGATATCTCTACCCACAAGCGGTCCCCGAGCACTGGTGGACCGATGGAACCGACATTGAGTTGCGTGAGCACCTATCTAGTTCGTTGAAGGTGTGAAGCCACGTATGAAACCCTCAGTTCTTGCAATCGCCGATTCAGATTCCTATCTGAAGCTGGCCACAAGTTTTTTGCACCGGCTGGGTCCGGAATGGGACCGCAAGGTGTATTTGGCGCGCACTCCGGTGATGCCCACTGAACAGCAGATTTCAGCGGCCTTCGAAGGGACCGATCTGGACCCTGAGATGCTCGAGGTCATCCATCTCTCGCAGTTGGAGGCTCATTCCGTCCAGGAAGACATCATCTTCGCTTCGGCCACAGGACCAGTTGTCGCCGAGATCTACTCGCGGATGCTGCGTACCGAACCGGTTGATGCGCGCCGTACGGCGTTGATTTCTGCCTTGCCCGGTGTTGCCTACCCTGCCACGCAGAAGGGCTGGAATTATCGCCGTGCAGGCGATGCTTTCATCTGCCATTCGCACGCCGAGGCTCGGGATTTCTCGTTCATGACCGAATACCACGCCGGACACCAGCCGACCATCATGGTCAGCAAGCTGCCTTTCCTGAATTGCACGGGGTTCCCTCCTGCTCAAGAGAAGCTGATCAACCGATTGGTATTCGCGCCGCAGGCGAAGGTCCCGGAGACTGCCGAGCAGCGCGAATCGATTCTGCTGGCGTTGGAAAAGGCCAGCAAGATGAATCCCGGGCTGGAAGTCATGATCAAGCTGCGGGCCAAAGCCGGCGAGCCTCAGACCCATCTGGAGGCTCATCCCTATGACAGCCTCTTCTCCCAGCTTCAGGCGCAAAACAAGATCAGCCCCGAGTCACGCATTCAATTCGATACCGGGTCGATGAGCGAAGCGCTCATTCCCGGCAGCGCCCTGGTGACCGTCTCCTCCACAGCGGCATTGGAATCCATAGACCGCGGCCTGCCCACCATGGTGCTCTCCGATTTCGGCGTGAACCGGCAAATGATCAATACCGTTTTTGTCGCCTCCGGGATCATCGGCGACCTGGATGATGTCGTGGCATTGAACTTTGGCGAGCCCAGCAAAGCGTGGCTGCGCGAGAACTACTTTCACCGCATGGATCGCAGCTTCTTTCAATCCTTGGAGATCCTTGCCCAAAGAGCTAACTCCGGCAAGCTGCGCACCGATCCCGAAACCCTGGCTTTCATCCGACGACAGCCGCTGCGCCATCGACTGCGGACCGCGCTTCCCTCGCCACTGGTGAAGGTGCTGTTGAAAATGCGCCGAGGCTACCGCCAATCACGCGGACGCAGCGCAAGATCCATGTCATGAGTAATTAATGATTTGCCAATGACACGCTTTTTGACCTGAGTTTCAAGCACTTGTCATTACTCAACTGCTTTTCGATCTTGTACAAAAAATGAACCGGTTGCACGTCGCGTAGATTCTCGACAGGCATATATCTCTCTGCACCTGGCCTCAGCTGCATCCATTGGGAGCTACGCGGGAATTTTATGATGACAACAGGACTTGAAGTCCTTGGGACCTGCATCACAAAGATCACTTTGGGATGCCGGGATCCCGAAGTTTGATAACTTTCACAAAGGAGCTCATGTGCCAGATAATCCGATTCGCGTTGCCATCGTTGGCGTAGGCAACTGCGCCACTTCCCTGATCCAGGGTGTTGAGTACTACCGAAACGCTGATGTTCAGTCCACTGTTCCGGGGCTCATGCATGTTCAGTTCGGCCAGTACCATGTTGGCGACGTGCAGTTCGTTGCCGCCTTCGACGTTGATGCCAAGAAGGTCGGCCTTGATCTTTCGGACGCCATTTTGGCCAGCGAAAACAACACCATCAAGATCGCCGACGTTCCGACCACGGGCGTAACGGTCCAGCGCGGACACACCCTCGATGGGCTGGGCAAGTACTACCGCGAGACCATCGAAGAATCTGATGCTGAGCCGGTGGACATCGTCCAGTCCCTCAAGGACAACAAAGTTGATGTCCTGGTCTGCTACCTGCCGGTTGGTTCAGAAGAAGCCGCTAAGTACTACGCCCAGTGCGCCATCGATGCCGGCGTCGCTTTTGTTAATGCGCTTCCGGTCTTCATCGCTGGCACTCCCGAATGGGCCGAGAAGTTCACTGATGCTGGTGTGCCTATCGTCGGCGACGACATCAAGAGCCAGATCGGCGCAACCATCACGCACCGAGTCATGGCCAAGCTGTTCGAAGACCGCGGAGTGGTGCTGGATCGCACCTATCAGTTGAACGTGGGCGGCAACATGGACTTCAAAAACATGCTTGAGCGCGATCGCTTGGAATCAAAGAAGATCTCCAAGACGCAGGCTGTCACCTCCAATACCTCGGCAAAGCTGGCCGCCGATGATGTCCATATCGGCCCGAGCGACTACGTTGCCTGGCTTGATGACCGCAAGTGGGCTTTCGTGCGCCTTGAAGGTCGCAACTTCGGAGATGCTCCGGTGAATCTGGAGTACAAACTGGAGGTCTGGGATTCCCCGAACTCTGCCGGGGTGATCATCGATGCTGTACGCGCTGCCAAGATCGCACTGGATCGAGGCATCGGCGGTCCGATCCTGTCGGCATCGAGCTACTTCATGAAGTCGCCGCCGGAGCAGTACGACGATGAAACTGCACGCGCGAAGGTGGAAGCCTTCATCCGCGGCGACGTGGAGCGCTAGGCCCTCTGCTCGCTGAGGGCAACATGGTGGGTCAGGACTTCTGGTCCTGGCCCATCGTTATTTCCGACCGCACCCCAGACGCGGAGAAGCCCGCCGGCTTGCAGGCCGGCGGGCCTCTGGGCACTAATATGCGAGATCATAGTGGGTACCTCTTACTTATTCGATTGGCGGACAACGGTAATGGCGTTGTGCGCACTTAGCGAATGCGAAGGTACATTTCTACAGGCACGTGATTCTTGAGTTCACGCTCCCGCATTCGGCGATTGAATTCGGTGCTGTCGAAGTTTTTCAGCTTGCTGCTGTCTTGACGCTTTTTCATTTGCTGTCCCTCCCTTCAGCCACAGTTGAAGGGGAGGGAAGATCCTGGCGCGTTGTTGAAACGGCGCGAGCTTTCAGGCTTTCGGGACCAGCGAAGATGAGTTCCGAGGTGCGAATGGCCCGTTGAGCGGACGAGGAATACAGGGTGCTAGACATGAAAAAAGTTCCTAAGGTGAGAGTCGATTACTGACCTGCAACCTCAGGAACTCGGGTGGGATTCACCGTAGTCTAGGAATCCACTGTTCCGGAGGTTGGAGAGACAAGGCCGAAATTGCCGGCAGGCATAAAGCCGCCGCCACGTCGCCATGTGCGATGAGTAGAAATATCCAGAGTGATATTCATCGTTTCTCCACCTCCTAAAATCTCTTCGTAGCCAGTCGTGATCAATCACGAGGCTTTGCTGATAAGTTTTATCGATCCGCAAGTCTCATTGAGACTTCCCAATCACAATATTTAGCATACATGGATTGGCCAGACTGCGCCACTAGTTAAGTCAAAAAGTTTAAGAACTTTTTTGAGTGCGCAAAAATGCCCAACACCTCGCGGGTGTTGGGCATCTTCGCAGCACTCTTCTCAAGTCAGCGATTACTCTCCGGTAATCGCTTCCTGGGCCTCGGGCTGTTCCTTCCACCAGGCTCGAAGCTGCTCTACAGCGGCTTCTTCACCGAGCGGACCCTCATCCAGGCGGAGCTCGAGCAGGAAGTTATACGCGCGGCCGACCACAGGACCTGGCTTGATTCCCAGAAGCGCCATGATCTGCTGGCCGTCCAGGTCCGGGCGGATGGACTTGAGTTCTTCCTGTTCCGCGATCTGGGCAATACGTGCCTCGAGGTCATCGTAGGCAAAGGCCAGCCGGTCAGCCTTCTTGCGATTGCGGGTCGTGACATCCGAACGCGTCAGCCGGTGAAGATGCTCGAGCAAGTCCCCGGCATCGGTGACATAGCGGCGAACGGCCGAATCAGTCCATCCGGCATCGCCATAGCCGTAGAAGCGCATATGCAATTCCACAAGGCGGGCTACCGCTTTGGTGGTTTCCTTGTCGAAGCGCAAGGTGCGCATCCGCGCTTTGACCAGCTTGGAGCCGACCATGTCGTGGTGGCGGAAGGACACCGCTCCGCTCGGTTCGAATTTGCGAGTCGCGGGCTTGCCGATATCGTGCATCAACGCGGCAAAGCGCAGCACGAAGTTCGGTCCTGGAACCGGACCGTCCTGATCGGTTTCCAGCCCGATTGCCTGCTCGAGCACGGTGAGCGAATGCTGGTAGACATCCTTATGCCTATGGTGCTCGTCAATTTCAAGACGCAGGGCGGAAACCTCGGGAAGCACCTTGTCGGCCAAGCCGGTTTCGACAAGCAGGTTGATTCCGGCACGGGGGTCAGCGCCGTTGATCAGCTTCACCAGTTCATCGCGCACGCGTTCTGCGGAGATGATATCGATGCGCTCGGTCATTTCGCTCATGGCCTTGCGCACTTCGGCGCTCACTTCGATTTGCAGCTGAGAAGCGAATCGCGCGGCGCGCATCATGCGCAAGGGGTCATCAGAGAAGGAAATGTCAGGGGCACCCGGGGTGCGAATGGACTGGTCCTTCAGCGATGAGACGCCATCGAAGGGGTCAACAAGTTCAAGGTCCGGCAACCTCAGGGCCATGGAGTTCATGGTGAAGTCGCGGCGGAACAGGTCATCGTGCAGATTATCGCCGAAGGCGACGATAGGCTTCCGCGATTCCTTGTCATAGGCATCAGCGCGATAGGTCGTGACCTCTAGGGTGTGCTCACCCTTTTTCAGGGCAATGGTGCCGAACTCTCGTCCCACATCCCAGATATTGTCAGCCCAGCCAGAGATCACCTTGATGGTTTCCTCGGGACGCGCGCTCGTGGTGAAGTCGAGGTCGGGAGATACTCGACCCAGGTACAGATCTCGAACCGGTCCACCCACCAGGGACAGCTCATGGCCTGCCGTGACAAAGCGGTCGGCCAAGTCGAAAATGACCGAGGGCAGGATTTGACGCAATGCGTCAGGTGAGGGAAGTGCATGCATAGTTACTTAAGCGTGCCAGAAATCTGTGTGAATTGCTTGAAAATGCGCTGATTTTGCTTGCGAGATAACTTACTTGTCCACGTCGATAAAGCGAACGCGGCTACTTTCTCGATAGAGTGGATTCATGAACCGACCGATCCCGTCTGCCCCAAAGCGCACTCCATTGACTGCGTCAATGGCTCGCGCGCAGGCAACTGGCGGTCATACAAGCTTGCCAACAGTGGAAGAAGTCTCTTCCGGCGGCATCGTCATCGACTTCAATGCCCCGCAGCTTCCGGTAGCGATTATCGCCCGGTACAACCGCGGCGGCCGCCTGGAATGGTGCCTGCCCAAAGGGCATCCCGAGGGCGTGGAATCCAATGAGGAAGCGGCGATCCGCGAAATCGAGGAGGAAACCGGCATCGCCGGCCGCATCCTCGCGCCGCTGGGTTCGGTCGACTACTGGTTCACCGTGACAAACTACCGAGTGCACAAAACCGTGCACCATTTCCTGCTGGAAGCTACCGGCGGGCATTTGACGATCGAGAACGATCCCGATCACGAAGCCGTCGATGTTGCCTGGGTCCCCCTGGATTCCCTCGGCAAACGCCTGTCCTTCCCCAATGAGCGCCGGATCGCTGATCTGGCACGCGAGGTTCTAACAAAGCATGACTCAGGTTCCTAATTCATCTGCCGGCTCCGATCAGCAGCCAATGACCGGGGCCATGGACTTAGTCGCCGAACCTCCTGTGGAGCTGCATCATCAGCAAGGCAGGTCCCGCTCCAAGATTTATGCCCTGATGGCCTCGGGCACCCTCGTATCGCGACTGCTCGGATTCGTCCGCACCGCGCTGCTGGCCATGGCCATCGGCTCGGTCACCTCGGTGGCCGACATCTTTGAAAAAGCCAACGTCATCCCGACGATCATCTACATGCTGCTGGCCGGCGGCGTGTTCAACGTGGTGCTCATTCCCCAGCTGATCAAGGCCTCCAAGGCCAAGGACCGAGGGGCTTCCTACACCTCGAAGCTGATCTCGCTGACCGTGGTGGTGATGGGCATCCTGACCCTGATCCTCACCCTGGGCGCGCGGCCGCTGATCACGGCGCTGACCAATAACTGGTCTGAACCGATGATCGTGCTCGGCACCGCTTTCGCCTACTGGTCGCTGCCGCAGATCTTCTTCTACGGGCTCTACGCGGTGCTCGGCCAGGTGTTGAATGCCAACGGCCGATTCGCCGCCTTCATGTGGGCCCCGGCGATCAACAACATCATCCAGCTGGTGGTTATTGGCGCGTTCATCGTGACCTTCGGTGCCTATACCTCGGGCGATCCGATGCAGGACTGGAGCTCGCTGAAAACCATGTGGCTGGCCGGCGGAGCCACCCTGGGCATCGTGATGCAGTCCCTGGTGCTGTTCTGGCCGCTGAAGAAGGTCGGGCTCAAGCTCACCCTCGACTTCGGCTGGCGCGGCATGGGCCTGCGCCACGTGGGCAAGCTGGCGATCTGGACCCTGGCCGCCATGGTCATCGGCAACCTCTCCTCGCTGCTGTACTCCAAGATCGTCTCCGGGGCGACCGCAGCACGCGCCCAGATGCCAGCCGAGCAGGCCGCCTCGGTGGCCGGCGAATACGCGCTGAACACTTCGCAGCTGATCACCGTCCTGCCGCACTCCCTGTTCGCCTTGACGGTGGCCACGGTGCTGTTCAACGACTTCGCCCGGGCCTTCGCCGAGAAGCGCGTCAACGATGTCGGCCAGCTGCTGAACCGCGGCATGCGATCCACCGCGATCCCGATCGTATTCTGCACCATCGTATTCATCGTGCTCGCCGGACCTTTGGGCCGCCTCTTTGCCGGTTCATCCGAAAATGCCGCACAGGCCGCCGGTGCGCTGGGCCAGCTGCTGGTGCTGACGTCTTTGGGCCTGCCATTCAAGTCCCTGCAGTTCTTCATGCTGCGCGTGTTCTACGCCGAAGAAGATACCCGCACCCCGATGCTGATCCAGACCGCCACCGCGGCCCTGGGCCTGGTCTTGGCCTTCTCCGCCGCCGCGCTGGTCGATCCGATGCACATCGCCGCGGCCATCGCCTTCATCTACGGGCTGACCAACGTGCTGGGCTGCATCGGCACCCATTACCTGGTCAAGCGCCGCTACGGCAGCTATGGCGTCACCTCGGTGATCGATACCTACGTCCGCGTGGGCTGGATGGCGACCATCGCCGGTGCCGTCGGTAGCCTCGTGCTCTGGCTGCTGGGCGGATTCAGCTTCGGCTTCGCCTACAGTTCGCTGATCAACGCCATCATTTCGATCATTCTGGTCGCCGGAACCATGGGCGTGGTCTACATCGGTTTGCTGCACAAAACCAAGGTCCCGGAGCTCGATGGCTTCCTCGGCCCGATCCTTCGTCGGATCCCAGGATTCAAGCGCTGAAAATCCTCTGAAACTTGCTAGTGATTATGGGCAAATTGGCACCATTTAGAGTTCACTGACAGGTAACATGACAGGTGGTGGTCTGAGTACTGCTACCGAAGAACAATCAACCCTTGGAGATGCACGTGTCGCAGCCAATCGATGTCGGCTCTGTCCTCAGCGGCCGCTACCAGGTCACTGAGACTGTCCTTTCATCAGCTGAAGGTGACTTGGTACTCGGCGGCATTGACCAGGTGCTGAACCGATCCGTGAGCATCATGGTGGCATCGAGCGAGAATTCCTCGCAGCTTGCAGCCAGCGCCCGTGAAATTGCCATGGGCGAGCGCGCCTCCAACGTCCAGGTCCTGGATCTGGGCATCACCGACTCCAACCAGACCTATCTGGTTGCCAACGTCGCCCGCTCCTCGGACCTCTTGGACCTCGTCCTTGAATCCGACGACGCACCCTACGTCGAGCCGTTCTTCACCGATACCCTTGGCACCGAGATCTTCGGCGAATCCCGCCAAGCCGTACCCGAAACCTACGAGTACGAGGATGAAGAGCCAGAGCACCAGCACAAGCTGGGCACCGCGTTCTCCAGCGGCCTGGCCGGCTTGAAGAACCGCTTCGGCAAGAAGAACCACGAACAGGCAGAAGGGCAGCAGTTCGACCAGACTGCCCCTAACGAGCAGGTTCCTGCCACCACCGCAACCCCCGTGACTCCTGCCGAGCAGCCGGCCACTCAAGATCAGCCAGCGGTTTCCCGCCTGGATGATGAAGATGACGAGCCAAACGTCACCGCCACCGCGGCCCTGGCAGCTGCAGCCCAGTCCAAGGGCGACACCCCAGCCAAGTCCAAGCCTGAACAGGGAGCCAAGGAACAGTCTTCCAAGGCTGAACCGAAAAAGAAGCCTGCACAAGAGGAGCAGAAGCCAGCCAAGAAGAAGGCAGGCGCTGTTGCCGCCGGCGCAGCAGCGGCTGGAGCCGGTGCGGCTGGAGCTGCTGTAGCAGCCGGTGGTGCCAAGGCCTCGACTTTCCCTGCTGCGGCCAAGAACGTCCCTGCACAGGGCGCTGCGGCCCCTGTTGTGGACAAGGAAGAGGACGAGAACACCTCGAAGGGAACCCGCCTGCTGGTCGGCGCGGTCCTGCTGATCGTTCTGGTTCTCGCCGTGGTCTTCGCGTTCAACTTCCTCGGCGGCGACAAGGACACCACCGCTGACGGTTCAGGCGAGCAGACCGAAGCTTCACAGCCTGCTGAGTCCGAGCAGGCCAAAGAATCCACCGAGCCGGCTCTGCCAAAGCCCGAAATCTCCGACGTCTCGCGTTTGGTGCCGGGCAATCAGCAGCTGAATGCCGAAACCGATGGCAACCTGTCGAACATGATCGACGGCAACGCCTCGAGCGCCTACAACACCTACACCTACACCACCAGCAACTTCGGTGGCTTCGCCTCGAACATGGTCTTCATCCTCGAGCTCGAAGACAAGTCCGCGATCTCCGAGGTCAATCTGGACGGCCTGAACGCTACTGGTGGCGACTACGAAATCCTGGTCGGTGATTCCGATGACCTGGGCGATGCCAAGTCCGTGGCCAAGGGTTCCTTCTCCGGCCCGTCGGTCTCCGTGACCGTGAAGGATGGCGACAAGGATTCGATGGAAGGCTCCTATGTCTTCCTGAACGTCACTGACCTGCCACGCAAGGCTTCGGGCGGCAACGAATCGCGCCCATACGGCCTGCAAATCGGTGAGTTCTCCGCCAAGTAATAGAAGCGGAATTTTTTAGCAAAGCCATACGTTGAGGTGGATAGTGAGGTAAAGCCTCGCTATCCACCTCGCACTATTAGGACGAAAGGGTTCTACCCCCGTGACTTCAGCACAGAACGACGAAATCCGCGACGTAATCATCGTCGGCTCCGGCCCGTCGGGTTATACCGCTGCGATTTACACCGCGCGTGCGAACCTGAAACCACTGGTCATCGCCGGTTCGGTCACCGCTGGCGGCGAACTGATGAACACCACGGATGTGGAAAACTTCCCAGGGTTCCCAGAGGGAATCATGGGCCCAGACCTGATGGACAACATGCAGAAGCAGGCCGAGCGCTTCGGCGCTGAGATCCTCTTCGATGATGTCACTGCGATGGACCTCACAGGCGAGATCAAGACCCTCTCGCTGGCCGACGGCACCACCTTCCGTGCCCGCAGCGTGATCGTCTCCACCGGCTCCGCATACCGCGAACTGGGCCTGGAAGACGAGAAGCGCCTCTCCGGCCACGGCGTCTCCTGGTGCGCAACCTGCGATGGTTTCTTCTTCCGCGAGCAGAACATTGCCGTGATCGGCGGTGGCGACTCCGCTATGGAGGAAGCACTGTTCCTGACCAAGTTCGCTTCCAAAGTCACCGTGGTGCACCGCCGCAGCGAGCTTCGTGCATCGAAGATCATGGCCGACCGCGCCCTGGCTCACGAGAAGATCGACTTCGTGTGGGACTCCGAGGTAGTCGGCATCAACGGCGAGGACAAGGTTCAGAGCATCGCCCTGAAGAACCTCGTCAACGGCGAAGAGAGCACCTTGGATGTGACCGGCATCTTCGTAGCCATCGGTAATGATCCACGTGTAGATCTCGTCAAGGATCAGCTTGAACTGACTTCCGAAGGCACCATTGCCGTCGAAGGACGTACTTCGAAGACTTCGCTGCCCGGCGTATTCGCCGCCGGCGACGTCATCGATTCCACCTACCGCCAGGCAATCACCGCAGCCGCTTCGGGCTGCGCCGCTGCACAGGATGTGGAGCACTACCTGGCTAACGTCAACGAATCCGTAACAACCGTCTAATTAGATTTCTCAGAAAGGGGTTGTCTCTCATGAGCAACGCAAAAGCAGTAACTGAAGCAACCTTCCAGAGCGAAGTTCTGGATGCCGAAAAGCCAGTCATCGTCGATTTCTGGGCAGAGTGGTGCGGTCCTTGCCGTCAGCTTGGTCCAGTTCTGGATCAGATCGCTGAAGAGCACGCTGCCAAGGTAGACGTCGTCAAGGTCAACGTTGACGAGAACCAGGGCATCGCCGCCAAGTACGGCATCACCAGCATCCCAGCTGTTTACGTCTTCAAGGGTGGCGAGCACGTTGCCACTTCGATCGGTGCCAAGCCAAAGGCTGTC
The DNA here is from genome assembly GCF_012221945.1 of Glutamicibacter mishrai. Classification (NCBI taxonomy): domain Bacteria; kingdom Bacillati; phylum Actinomycetota; class Actinomycetes; order Micrococcales; family Micrococcaceae; genus Glutamicibacter; species Glutamicibacter mishrai. The sequence goes on from NZ_CP032549.1 coordinate 1,752,339, forward strand.
ATCGAGAAGGACTTCGCAGATTACCTGTAAGTCTTAATACAGAAGCGAAAACGGGACCGGCCACTGGCCGGTCCCGTTTTTCTAACCCTGGAAGCATTCCCAAACCCTACCTGGGGTCAGGGTATCGGTGAGGGTACATCCAGAGGTTTCCTGACGAAGGAATTCACATTTGAAAACTATTTAACTTGTTTTCGTATTTTCATCAGTATTGTACTCATACACACTGCCCTCATTTCCTGGAATTGCCAGCACCTCTCTCGTGAAAGCCAATTCCGCACCCGCCAAATCATATTTCTAATCGGGATGGGTTTATTTTCGCCCCGCTAGGCGTTGTCGAGCTGATGGCTGAGAGCATTGGGGACGCAGATGACACCAGCGGGGTTCGCCACGAAATCTTCCCCCGCACTCGCGATCTTGTCACTAGGCAATCGAGCACTTACGGTTCTCATTCATTTGCAATCATCTAGAGCCGGCAACCGACTATGTTTTCTCGCTCCACCCTTGCTCTTTCGAAATCGCCTCTCGTACCTGTTGTCGTTTCAGTCGATACGTGTCCCGGTTACTGAGGATCTTGCGTGCTCACGAACCAGACACGCTAGCCATGCGAAGTCTCGGGGACCATCTGAATCTCAACAGTCGTTTCCACATTTCACAGATTTGGCTCGTAGGCGCCACCGATTGCAAATTACATTCCCACCAGCTCTTCCCCGATTGCCCGCTAAGCACACGACACCGTCACCGAGAATGTTCAGCCTTACCGAGCACACCTATGATGGCTGATCCGCTCCAGCCTGAGCAGCACAGACGGATAGTCGATGTTGAGATGCGAATCCGTTCGTGGACAGTGCATACCAACGTCGACGATTCCCAGCGGTTGGTTGATGCTGACTTAAGGAATCTATTCTGCCCAGCACCGCGGACTGAGGATTCCGGCGCAAGATTCTTTGTGGTTTGTTCATTCCTCTCTCCGTACTGGAGGGCCAATACATTTTGAACCACTTCGAACCTACGACTAGGTCGACCTCCCATATGCAGGCCGCAAATCCGTGCTGGTTGTCCGGATCTTAAGCACTTCCAATAACCCATTCGGGAGAATCATTCCGGGAGTGGCAGCGGTCTGGGTCGGCTTCAATCATCGCGCGAATCAGCTGACAGCCTACGCAACCTTGTGGGTCCATCCACCTGCATGTCTCACGAGGGATTGTCCTCTTGAGGCTGAGGCGACTGCCTCGTATTGCCATATAGTTGTCCAAGACTGTTCTATTACGCGCCACACTTTATGTGCCGTCTCTTGCCCAGCGACACAGCCCTACGCCCGCCTACAGGGCTTCAGAGTGGCCTGGCCACGCCCTCAGAGGGCTACAGGAGGCTCTCGGGGTGCTGAGCCGCCTCCGAGAGCGCCCTTGAGACCCTGTGGGATCTCATGGCGCCTCAGATGTCCCTAAGCGCTCCTTATAGCTTCAGGGGCGTTACATCGCCTCGAAGATCCACGTTCAGGGTCAAGTTTGGTTGCTCGTCCCGAGAGTAGCATCGCTGCCCGGGCTACCTATCTGTAGACGCTTATATTCATGGGACTATATTGCCGCTGACTTCCATATGACCACTATGGCGGCTAGTTCCGGATGCTGTAGCAGCGAGTACTGTACCGAACTACCGCTGTTGCCTTAATATAGATGCGACTTCGCGGACTTCCTGCCAATCGCAGCGTTTTAGCCTCTCTTGAACTATGTGAGAGTTACAGCGCCTGCATGGCGGCTGTGGCGGGATCACTCCCCCGCTGAACCCGATGGCACAACACTCTAATTGCTGACGCCTTTTCATTCTCGAGAAGCCTGGCTCTGGTAGCTATTATCGCCACGCGTTTCCATGTCCCAGGTGTACAGAACACATGTCATCGATGGAGCACCTTGGACACTGACGACTTTGGTGCCTCTAACGGCGTTCGGTCTATGGCTTCTTCGTAAGCTAAGCTGCCTTATCCACTGAAGCACATTTGATTCTTGACTGTAGATGCTTGTTTCACGTGAAATTATGAGTTTTCATCGCACTAACGAATAAATCTCGTCGCTCCACCCGGTAACTGTTTCACGTGAAACATGCGCAACCGCTGCAATACCGTGGTGATCATACATCGGACCAAGATATTCGTCTTAGCTCTAGGATGGCACACCTAGGTCAGGCCTCATTACGAATCAAAGAGTGCAACCCAAACCCCCTCCCCTATCGTGCCGCACCGGCCTGTTGGTCATGCGTCGCTGTCGGTGCTCTGCACGACGGGCGCAATCAACCTCAGTGAATACAGCCGGCGTCTTAGCACAAAGGTGCGATGAGACTACCACCTGAACGCCAAGCGCAGTGTTGAGGGCATCCCCGCGATCGATGGGCAGAAACTACCAGTATTTTGATGTACACGGTAAGCGGATTCAACACGACTCAATGAATGTCCTCCTGGATTGCAGGTAGAACCATCTAGTAGCCTATAGAGTTCGATAAACTAGGCCAGCTCTAAAAACATCGATATCTGAGGAGCTGAAGTCATTGGTGAGCGCTACGCCGCCACAAGGAACTCCCCGCTTCAACGAAGGCCCTCCTGTTTCCAAAATGACGCATGCCCCATCACATGAAGTAGCTGCCACAAGAAGGTAGCGACCAGGAATCCACGTAGGAGTCATAGATATCCAGACCTGGCGATGTGTACATCTCCGGCTCTCGATTATCTACATCCGCGTTTTGATACTTGAACTCGAAACCGCCGCTATTCGTTCGATGCTCTTCTGCCACTTTCAGTTGCGCCGCAATCCAGAGCTTTGATTCCTGTACTACAGGCGACTGATTAACGCCGGCGACATCTCAGATGCGCGTCCAATGCCCGAAACTGCCGACTGCCCAGCCAGCGGATATGCCTACTTCCTAATCTATCTACTTTTGTCCGTTGCCAGTCATCTGATCTAGGAACAGGTCCCGAACGTCATGTTGTGTACCAGTAGCGATTTACCGGCGTTGACTCCTCTTACCTCAGACTGCAATTTGAAAGCATCGAAGGCTGTTGACAGTCTTCAGTAGTCGCTGCTGTATCCACTCATTTCGACTCCCCTTACGCCCGTAATGCAGGGTTTCACGTGAAACATGTACCTGGGCCTTCTTTGAACCAGATGCTCTGAAGAAGATCGCGGCACCATGTGGTGGCAATCCGGGGTTCAGAACCGATTTCGATATCGGCTGCGATGTTCCTTCTGTAGACCACGCGTCAACTGACGATTACTGAGGCTCTACCCAATCTCCCAGAATCGCAGGGTTATGGGCCTACCTTGTGGTCCAGATTCATCTGTCTTGAAGCGATACCTCGACTCAGGTCAGCTACCCGACATCCGTTCCTTCGTTTGAATGGGGAACTCGCAAGTATTCGATACGCCGAAACTAATGTGGAATGCACACTCTGGTTGCACGTGAAACATCTGAGAATGCAAAAATGGCGCATGTTTCACGTGAAACATGCGCCATTTTGAAAGATCCCTTACTGCATCATATTGGGATCAATGACCTGCATGATCCTGTTGAGGTCCTCAACGGAAGCGAACTCGATGCTTACTTTGCCCTTTCGGGAACCAAGCTGAATCTTTACATTCGTATCCAAGCGATCTGCCAAAGATGTCGCCAGGAAGTCGAGTCTCTCATTTCGTTGAGTCTCTCTGGTCTTCTTTGCGGGCTTCTTCGGCTTATCGTCGCTAAGAGCTACGGCCTCTTCGGTCGCGCGTACTGAAAGTCCTTCATTAATGATTCGCTGAGCCAACTGCTCGATAGCTTCGTTATTAGACAGTCCCAACAGAGCTCGAGCGTGTCCTGCCGATAGAACACCGGCCGCGACACGACGCTGCACCAGAGGTGGGAGCTTCATGAGACGAATCGTATTCGAGATTTGAGACCTTGAACGGCCGATCCGGTCGGAAAGTACCTCTTGAGTACAGTTGAATTCTTCAAGAAGCTGCTGATAAGCGGCTGCTTCTTCGAGTGGGTTCAGCTGCGAGCGGTGCAGATTCTCAAGAAGAGCATCACGCAGAAGGTCGGTATCCTGCGTATCGCGAATGATCGCAGGGATCGTTTCGAGACCAGCGGCCTGGGTCGCGCGCCAACGACGTTCACCCATGACGAGTTCATATGGTGCATCATCGGCCTCGCGTGATGGCCGAACAACAATTGGCTGCAGCAATCCAATTTCTCGAATGGAGTGGATGAGTTCATCCATATGCTCCTGGTCGAAATTGGTACGTGGCTGCTTCCGGTTCGGATGAATCAGCTTGACGTCAAGCTCGGCGAACTGCGCACCGGGTACTTCTACCAAACCCGTTGCGTTATCAGTCTCTGAGGTAGCTTTACTGTCCTGAGGCGTTGAACTCTTGGCAGGTTTAACTGGCTCAGTCGGCTTGGTTTCTGGCTTATCCTCTACTGCAGGCTTTGAGCCAAGGGTTGTATTGAGGCCGGGCATTGTTGCTCGAGGACGCTTCGTCGACTTGCTTGTGGACGCAGCTGGCTTCGGTGCTGCGGACTTACGCCCTGGTTCGAAGAACATGTCCACAGGTCGGGCAGCTTTAGGCTTTGAGGTACTTTGCTTAACTTCTGGCTTAGCTGTTTCACGTGAAACATCGACAGTATCTTCTGCTGCCTCGGTAACCGGTGAACTCGAGATCAGAGCACCCAGCCCCCGGCCTAGCCCACGCTTCTTCTCTGCCATGTTAATTGCACGCCCTTTCGTCCGAACATTCAGCCCGAGACTAGTCTACTGTTTTAAGACATCGAACCGGGGATGCGCAGGGAAAGATAGCATCGGTGTTGCTCACCCTGAGTAAAAGTTGAATCATTCCGAATAAAACAAAGATTTCCACATGTAGAAAGTCTTTGATTCGCTGGGATTCAACAAACTGAAGCTATGCTCCGCGTTCGGCCATTTCATAGGCTGCTTCAGTGTATGAAAGAGCTCCGGTCGAGTTCGGATCATAGGTAATCACAGTCTGCTGGTAACTTGGAGCTTCAGAGATGCGTACCGATCGAGGAATGACAGCGTTGAGCACCTGCTCAGGGAAGTGCTCACGTACCTCATTTGCGACCTGGGCTGCCAGCTTGGTCCGTCCGTCGTACATCGTCAGCAGGATTGTGGAAACCGTAAGCTTTGAGTTCAGGTGCTTCTGAATCATCTCGATATTCTTCAGGAGTTGGCTCAAGCCCTCGAGGGCGTAGTACTCACACTGAATCGGAATCAGAACCTCACGGGCTGCGACAAAGGCATTGACGGTGAGAAGGCCAAGGCTTGGTGGGCAGTCGATGAAAACGTAGTCCAGACGTGGCAGACCTTCGCACTGGCGTGTACGCGCATAATCATCAAGTGCACGCTGCAGTCGCTGCTCACGAGCCACCAGAGAGACAAGTTCGATCTCGGCACCAGCCAGGTGGATGGTAGCCGGCGCAACCTGGAGCGTTGGCAGGTCTGGGCAAGTTGCAACAACATCAGACAACGGAAGATCGTTGATAAGCACGTCGTAGATGCTATCGACTTCGGAATGATGCTCAATGCCCAAAGCAGTAGATGCATTGCCCTGCGGATCAATATCGATAACCAAAACGTTCAAGCCGCCCTTGGCCAGCGCGGCTGCCAAGTTGACGGTGGTGGTCGTCTTACCGACGCCACCCTTTTGGTTTGAAATTGTGAAATAGCGGGTCTTCTCGGGAGCTGGCACCGTTCGGGCCTCCAAAGCTTCGCGACGACGATGTTCGCTAGCTATCTGCGTAGCCAGTGGCGAGGACGAGTCACTGAAGTCAAAAGCACTATCCGACGAGCTCTTAGTCTTGGACACAGGTAAAACTCCTCCTCGTGAATTAGTGAAACCCATATTGATGGCTTCACCGACAATGTTTCACGTGAAACATTCAAAACAAGTTATTAGGTTTGCCAAGCGACTTCGATCGGCAGATCTCTGCAAAATGAAGTCGCCGGCAAACCCAGAACTATTTAACAGACTATCGCGTTGTGCTAGCCAACCTTAATGCGAACCACCGTAGTAGGCTCCGCGAGGAAATCTTCACCGACAGTCAAGACTTCAGTTTCTTTGCCCCCGAGCTTGCGAATGGCCTTCGAGGCCTTGTCGATCTCTTCAGCAGCCGAACGGCCCTTGATGGCGATAAGCTCGCCCTGACCGTGCAGCAGTGGGATGGTAAGGCCAGCCAGGTTGGTCAATGCCGATACAGCGCGTGCGGTGACGTAGCGAGCATTTACGGCATCGACCATCTGCTCCGCGCGTCCGCGCATGACGGTCACGTTATCCAAGCCGAGGTCATCGATAACCTCGGAGAGCCAGATGCAGCGGCGTTCCAAGGGCTCGATAAGGGTGAGCTTCAGATCCGGACGCGCGATGGCCAGGCAGAGGCCTGGCAGGCCCGCTCCAGAGCCTACGTCGGCTACCTCGACGTCACGCTCCATGACAGACTCGATGACCGCGCAGTTGAGCACGTGACGCGACCACAAGCGTGGAACTTCACGAGGACCGAGCAGCCCGCGTTCAATGCCTGAGGTAGCCAGATGCTGAACGTAGCGCTTGGCTAGATCCAGGCGGTCACCGAAGATCTTCTCGGCGGCCAGGGTCTCTTCTGCAGTAAGGCTGAGATCCTCAGTCATGGTCTTGGTCCTTTAGGTCGATCAGCACGCGGCTGCGTATTGTTGCTTAGCTGTCCACTACCGAGATAACGATATGGCGTCGAGTTGATTCGCCTTCGGATTCCGAATGCAGTCCTGCTTCGGCGATCACGTCGTGCACGAGCTTGCGCTCGTAGGCGCTCATTGGTTCCAAATGGACTTTTTCACCGGTCTCGCGGGCACTGGCAATGGCGTCCTCGGCCAGCTTTTTGAGCTGCTCGGCACGGTCTGCGCGGTAGCCTGCGATGTCCAGGATCAAGCGTGAACGCTCACCGGTGGCAGTAAGGACTGCCAGTCGGGTCAGCTCCTGAAGCGCGTCCAGGATCTCACCGTTCTCGCCCACCAGGCTATCCAAGGAGGTGTTTTCATCCTCGGTCACGATGGAGATGTAGGTGCGTCCACCGCGGATTTCGATGTCGATGTCGCCGTCGAGATCGGCAATATCAAGAAGCTCTTCAAGGTAGTCTGCAGCGACTTCGCCCTCGTCTAGTACCTCTTGCTCATCGTCGATCTGAGCTTCAAGCTCGGGTGCGTCGATATTCTCAGTTGCAGTCATCGCTACTTCTTCTTCCGGCGGTTATTACGCTTTGGCTGTTCGCGCTGGCCCTTGGCAGCCTGCTTTGCGGCTTCTTCTGCAGCGGCAGCTGCATCTTCCTTCTTGACGCCTACAGGAGGCAGGCCCTTGGCTGCACGGCGAGCATTCAGCTCACGCTCTGCTTCCGAACCTGGGGTTGGGTTGTTGCGGATAACCCAGAATTGCTGGCCCAAAGTCCACAGGTTGGTTGCGGTCCAGTAAATCAGAACACCAACTGGGAAGTTGATGCCACCGATGCCGAAGACCAAAGGCAGGATGTACAGCATCATCTTCTGCTGCTGCATGAACGGGCCCTCGAGGGCTTCCTTGCTCATGTTCTTGGTCATCAGCTGGCGTTGGGTGAAGAACTGTGATGCAGTCATCGCCAGGATCATGACCACGGCAACGATGATGACGGCCCAATTCATTGAGCCAGAGTTAATGGTTCCGAGGAAGGTCTCGGACAGCGGAGCGCCGAAGATCTGCGCATTATCGAAGCTGCGAATGTTCTCTACGGACAACGCACCAACGGACTGGCCGTTCTCGCTGGCGTGGGATGCGTTGTTCAATACGCGGAACAGCGCAAAGAAGAACGGCATCTGGATCAGCAGCGGAAGGCATGAAGACAGAGGGTTGGTCTTATGCTTCTTGAACAGCTCCTGCTGCTCCTGAACCATAGCCTGACGCGACATCTGGTCGGTCTTGCCTTTGTACTTAGCCTGCAGCTTGCGAAGGTCGGGCTGAAGTGCCTGCATGGCGCGCTGCGACTTGATCTGCTTGACGAAGACCGGAATCAGCAGGGTACGGATCAGCAGCACAAGGAAGATGATCGACAGGGTCCAGGTAACGCCTGACCCTTCATCCATCCCAATCCGGGTGAACAGTTCGTGGAAAGCCCACAAAACCCACGACACCGCATATGTAAACGGAGTCAATATCGTGTCTAGGAAGTTGTTCATCAGTGGTCGAGCTCCTTGCGGCCGCTATCCGCGGCGTCTTCATCGTCGGGAATCACAGGATGATTCAGAACTATGATCCTCGGCAGTTTGCCTTCTGGCCAAATCCTTGGTCCCTCGGGAACATGATCGACGCCTCCGTGAGACCACGGATTGCACCGAAGGATACGCCAAGTGGTCAGTCCGGCACCCTTAATAACACCGTGCTGAGTCACTGCTTCGAGCCCATAGGCAGAACAGCTAGGAAAGTATCGGCATACATCGCCATAAAGCGGCGAGATGATTTTTCGGTAAATCTTGAGCAACCCGATAACTATGTTGCGTGGAATGTCGATGATGAACCACAAAACACCGGTCCGGGGAGCAGAGTCCTTACGCATCAGCGATCCTCGAGCTTCCGTAACGCAGCTGAAAATGATGCGTTTATCTGGGAACGAAGTTCTTCCCACGAAAGTTCCGCGGCGCCTGGAAGCGCCCGCACGACAATGTCGACATCGCCATCCACGCGCCGAAGCTCGTGGGCGATTTCTCGCATTCGTCGTTTAGCGAGGTTCCTTTTAACGGCGATACCTACAGCCTTGGAAACTATGAATCCAAACCGGTCCCCGGCAAACTCATCGGTGTGGCGACGGCGTGCATATAGCACGACGTTCCGGCGTCCGCTTCGGACGCCGGAACGTACTGTGGCTGTAAGATCCTGCGCTAGGCGCAGTCGCTGATTCTTTGGCAACATGTTTTTTGACCAGCTCTTTAGTTGAGCTCGTTGAAATCATGAAGCCAACAGCTGATTAGCAAATTTATGCTGAGAGTTCGGAACGGCCCTTGCCGCGACGTGCCGAAAGGATGGCACGACCTGCACGGGTACGCATACGAAGACGGAAACCGTGCTTCTTCGAACGACGACGGTTGTTAGGCTGAAAAGTCCGCTTGCTCACGGTGACACTCCAAGACGATCTAGATGATGCGTTCTTCCCGTTGACTAGCTAGCTCGATAACAACAGGTTGACGCTCGTACTTTTTATAATATGTGCGTTATTTGCGGGCTCTTCGAAAATGAGCAAGTCGCAAAATGAAGCACACAGGACTGAATAACAATAGAAAAATGCGCGCCATAGGTCAAATTGGCGCGGAAGTACTGCCAACGACTGCGAACAGAAGAGTTGGCCTGTGAATAATCTACCTCAAACTTGTGGATTACTTCCTTCCAGAAGGAAAGAAAGTTCACATATTTACAAGAAACCGCTAGTCATCTCCCAGCTTAAAACGCACATTTTCAAGGGAAAACCCGTTTTCCACACCTTTAGGGCCAACTTTTTCCACCAAGCTGTGCATAACTGTGTGGATGGTGGATAGAATCAATGGAGACGTCGTCCAAAAAACGGCGTTTTCGAGCCTTGAAAACAGGTTTCGTGTGACCAACATTGCATTTTTGACGAGAGTGGGGCGCCCTTAGTGAGCAGCGACGAGACCAATAGCATTGGTAGCTCCTGGCGTCAGGTCATTCGCAAGATCGAGGACGATGATCGAGTCAAAGCGCGCTACCGTGCCTTCGTGTCGTTGGCCAAGCCTCAAGGGCTGATCGGTACGACCCTGCTCGTGGCAGTCCCTAACGACCTGACCCGCGACATTTTGCAGACCCAGCTGCGTGAACCGCTGGATGAAGCGTTGCGCGAAGTATTCCAGGATGACATTCGTTGTGCGGTGAGTGTCGATCTGTCGCTCTCGGACGAAATGGATGAAGAAGTTCCCGAGGCCAGCGCACCAGCACCTGCGGCGGCCCCTGCGGTAACCGAAACTCCCGGCCCACGGCCGCAGCCGGCTCCGCAGCCTACTCCCCCGTCGAATTCCCAAGAATTCGGACGACTGAATCCGAAGTACATTTTCGATACGTTCGTGATTGGCTCATCGAACCGTTTCGCCCACGCGGCCGCCGTCGCTGTCGCTGAAGCACCTGCCAAGGCGTATAACCCGCTATTCATCTATGGTGATTCCGGGCTGGGCAAGACCCACTTGCTCCATGCCATCGGCCACTACGCGCGGCACCTCTACAAAGGCATCCGCGTCCGCTACGTCAACTCTGAAGAATTCACCAACGACTTCATCAACTCCATCCGTGATGACGAGGGCGCCAGCTTCAAGCAGACCTATCGCAACGTCGATATCCTGCTCATTGACGATATCCAGTTCTTGGCGAACAAGGACGCGACCCAGGAAGAGTTTTTCCATACCTTCAACGCGCTGCACAACCACAACAAGCAGGTTGTGATCACTTCGGATCTTCCTCCGAAGCAGCTGCAAGGCTTTGAGGACCGTATGCGTTCCCGCTTCGAGTGGGGCCTGCTCACCGATATCCAGCCACCAGAACTCGAAACACGTATCGCCATTCTGCGCAAGAAGGCCGATGCGGAAAATCTCTCGGCGCCAGGCGACGTCATGGAATACATCGCTTCACGCATCTCCACCAACATCCGTGAACTCGAAGGCGCTTTGATCCGAGTCACCGCGTTCGCTTCCCTGAATAATCAGCCGGTTGATCTGGCCCTGGCCGAAACCGTACTCAAGGACTTGATCAGCGAGGACGGCGCCCAGGAGATCACTCCGTCGACAATCATCAAACAGACTGCTGAGTACTTCGGGCTGTCCATCGATGAGCTGAACAGCAAGTCGCGAACCCGAACTCTGGTCACTGCTCGCCAGATTGCCATGTACCTTTTGCGTGAGCTTACCGACATGTCGCTGCCGAAGATCGGTGCCGAGCTCGGTGGACGCGACCACACCACCGTGATTCACGCAGATCGCAAGATCCGTGAGCTCATGGCGGAACGTCGAGCGATCTTTAACCAAGTCACCGAGCTAACCAACCGCATCAAGCAGAGCCAGCGGGAGCACTAAATAACAAGAAACCACAGGTGTGGATAAATCTGTGGACGATCTGGTGACTACCTGCGGATAAAGGTAGCTAACCGTGTGGACGTTAAAAATCGTGGAACTGAGTTTCAACAAGACATTGGAACTCGGTGTCAGTTTCAACCACAGATTGTTCACATGCACAATTGCCGTCAGGTCTGATGATTTAGGGCTTATCCACAGTATCAACAAGGGTTATTAACACTCCTCCTTTAAACACTTATTCATCCAAATAACGAGTCCACTCCTGACCCTCGAGCCAAACCTGTTCAAATCCTTTCCTCCGCAGCTCTCATCAACAGATGAGATTGAGGACTGACTTTGCATCATCAGGACGTGGCAAGATTAAAATGGAAAGAACGTGCAACTACCTGCTCTATGCTTAAGAACTTGGCGAGGGAACAACCTTCTTGGCCTGACTTAAGACTCAAGGGTGTCCGAAAGGCGGATTTTTCGTGAAGTTCAGCGTTGAAAAGGATGTATTGGCAGAAGCCGTATCCTGGACCGCCCGGTCCCTGGCACAACGCCCACCCTCACCAGTACTTGCTGGCATTTTGATCACGACCCATGAAGGCCTAGTTCGCCTCGAGGGTTTTGATTATGAGATCTCCTCGCACATTGAGATTCCTGCAGATATCTCTGAGCAAGGTTCGATCTTGGTCTCCGGCAAGCTCTTGGCTGAGATCACTCGTTCATTGCCAAATTCCACGGTGACCTTGGAAACCGATGGTTCAAAGATTTCGTTGACCTGTGGTCGCTCGCGATTCCACCTGGCCACCATGCCAGTTGATGAGTACCCGACGCTGCCAGAGCTTCCAGCCATTGCCGGCACCATCGACGGCCAGGCCTTCGCTGCTGCGGTATCCCAGGTCATCGTCGCAGCGTCCAAGGATGACACCCTTCCGGTGCTCACCGGCATCAAGGTTGAGATTGAAAACGATCTGATCACCTTCTTGGCTACCGACCGCTACCGCTTGGCCCTGCGTGAACTGAACTGGACTCCGAACACTTCGGAGATCTCTACTTCATTCCTGATCAAGGCGAAGACCCTGAGCGAAGTCGCGAAGACCCTTTCCGGTGCTGGCGAATTGAAACTGGCTATCAGCGAGAAGGGCGACATGGTTGGCTTCGAAAGCTCCAACCGACGCACCACCTCGTTGCTGATCAATGGCGAATATCCAAAGATCCGCTCGCTGTTCCCAAGCGACACCCCGATCCATGCAACGGTTCGTACCAGCGAGCTGATGGAAGCCGTCCGACGCGTATCGGTTGTTGCTGAACGCAATACGCCGGTACGCATGGCCTTCACCGACGGACAGCTGACCTTGGATGCAGGCACCGGCGAAGACGCCCAGGCTGAGGAAGCTATCGTTGCTTCCTTGCGCGGCGAAGATATCGTGGTTGCCTTCAACCCGACCTTCTTGTCCGAAGGCTTGAACTCGTTCACCACTGATTTCGTGCGTTTCTCCTTCACCAGCGCGCCGAAGCCGGCAATGCTCACCGGGCAGAAGCAGCTGGACGAAGCCGACCAGGATCAGTACCGCTACCTCGTGATGCCGGTACGCTTGCCAAACTCGAACTAAGCCAATTGCGTGGTGGATGAATACTTCATCCACCACCTCGTTTCTGTCAGGACCCCGGTGTATATATCGCAGCTTTCCCTCACGAGCTTCCGCTCGTATGCGCAGGCCGACGTGCACCTGGCTCCTGGCATCAACGTGCTCATTGGACCCAACGGCGTGGGCAAAACTAACATCGTTGAATCCATTGGCTATCTGGCGAATTTGGCGTCCCACCGAGTCAGCAACGATGCTCCGCTGCTGAATTTCGGCGCTGAAAGAGCGCTCATCCGCGGCACTTTGCATCGCGGCAGCCAAAGAACCACGCTGGAAGTCGAAATCACCAGCGGCAAGCTCAATCGAGCTCGAATCAACCGGGCCAACCCGGTGCGCGCTCGAGAGATTCTCGGCATGGTGCGCACCGTGCTCTTCGCTCCCGAAGACTTGGCGCTGGTCAAGGGCGATCCTTCGCACCGGCGGAAATTCCTGGACGAGCTGCTCGTCGCCTTGCGCCCGATCGAAGCCGGGACCAAAAACGACTACGAACGAATCGTGAAACAGCGCAATGCGCTGCTCAAGTCGATCCGCGGAAAATCCAAACTCACGTCCTCGCAGGAGAACACACTCAAAGCCTGGGACCTGCAGCTGGCCACCTGCGGCGCCCGGCTCATTCGCGGTCGCCTCGATGTTCTTATGCTGATTAGGCCATATATGCAGGCTGCCTATGCTGATCTTGCTGACGGTGCCAAAGACGCCAAGGCGATCTACCGTTCGTCGTTGGAAAATGAAGCCGACGAAAACAGCCTCGAGACCATCTCGCTCGAGAACCTGAGCCAGGAAGAAATCCAGGATCTGCTGCTGGACGCCATTGAGGCCAACCGCAGCCGGGAACTGGACCGCGGCGTTTCCCTCTTCGGCCCGCACCGCGACGATTTAACCCTGATTTTGGGCCCCACGCCGGCCAAGGGCTACGCCTCCCACGGCGAAACCTGGTCTTTTGCCCTCGCACTTCGCCTCGCGGCCTATCGGGTCTTTGGCGATGATGATCCTCGCCCCGGTTCAGGACCGATCTTGATCCTTGACGATGTTTTTGCCGAATTGGACGCGACTCGTCGCGACCGGCTGGCCCATATCGTTGCCGGAGCCGAGCAGGTCCTGGTGACCGCGGCAGTTGTGGAAGATGTCCCCGAAGCGCTGAAGGGACATTTCTTCCAGGTATCCCCTGGCCAGGTCGTCGATGCGTGAACCTGAAGAACGAGACGAACATCGTTTTGATCCGGAGCTCGATGCCGCCAAGGCGTTGCTGAACCGGATGCGCAAGCTCGCTGAAGAACGCGGCGATCGGCGCGTTGACGCGGCGCGCATGGAAAAAGTCCGCAAACGCCAGGCAGCCCGGCGCGGCTTCATGGACAAGGGCGGATCACCCGAGCCCGGTGCCATCCGGGACCCCCGGGCCATTGGCGAAGTGGTTGCGCGCCTGTCCAAGGCACGCGGCTGGAATACCCAGGTGGCCGTGGGATCGGTGCTGGGCCGTTGGAACGAAATGGTCGGCGAGGATATCGCCGCGCACTGCAAACCCGAATCCTTTGAAGACACCGTGGTGATCGTGCGCTGCGATTCAACCTCGTGGGCAACACAGTTGCGCCTACTCAGCCACCAATTACTGAAGAAATTTGATGCTGAACTAGGCCCCGGGATCGTGACCGTGATCCGGGTCCTCGGTCCCAATGCCCCGTCATGGCGCCATGGCATGCGTTCGGTGGCTGGGCGGGGTCCTCGGGACACCTACGGATAAAAATTGCTGATACGGCATATGGCGCACTAACGGACCCGGAGGATGGATCCCCCCTCACTTGAGCTCCGCAACTGCCTCAGATGGTCAATTACTAGCTTTATGTGGCTGATTTAGGCCACAGAAGCACCGATTATTTTGCTCAACGCGGTAGAATTAGAGGTAGTGAAATGACTTTAGCGCGGGTTATGCCCTGCGGTGAGGTCCCTCCAGACCAAGATCGCCAAAAATGCCCCACTGGGCACCAACGGTGATCGCGCGCCAAATTCGAGGAGTTCGTAGCACCCGTGTCTACTGAAAATGCTTCACCGCAGGATCCGGCAGAAAGCCAAGTTCCCGCGGAATCGATGACTTCCAAAGTCGAACATACCTATGGCGCCCAGGATATTACCGTCCTCGAAGGACTCGAAGCGGTACGCAAACGCCCGGGCATGTACATCGGTTCCACTGGCCCTCGCGGCCTTCACCACTTGGTTTACGAAGTTGTCGACAACTCCGTCGATGAAGCATTGGCGGGATACTGCGACACCATCAATGTCACCCTGCAGGCCGATGGCGGCGTGCGCTGTGAAGACAATGGCCGAGGCATCCCGGTGGATGTCCACCCGACCGAGGGCAAGCCCACCGTCGAGGTAGTAATGACCATCCTGCACGCCGGCGGCAAGTTCGGCGGCGGCGGTTACGCCGTGTCCGGCGGCCTGCACGGCGTGGGCATTTCCGTGGTCAACGCGCTTTCCCGCAAGGTCGATACCATCGTGCGCCGCCAGGGCCACGCATGGCGCATCAGCTTCGGCAACGGCGGTGTCACCACCAGCCCGCTGACCCAGGGCGAGGAAACCGAGATGACCGGCACCAGCCAGACCTTCTACCCGGATCCGGAAATCTTCGAGACCACCGAATTCGACTTCGAAACCCTGCGTGCCCGCTTCCAGCAGATGGCGTTCCTGAACAAGGGCCTGCGCATCACGCTGACCGACGAGCGCACCCCGGTGAACGCCGAACCGGAAGCGGAAGTCGAAGAAGAGATCGAAAACCAGGTAGTCAAGCCACGCACCGTGGACTACCTGTACAAGGATGGCCTGCTGGACTACGTCAAGCACCTGAATGCCGCCAAGAAGATCGAACTGGTCCACGACGAGGTCATCGCCTTCGAATCCGAGGATGCCGCTCGAGGCATCAGCGTGGAAATCGCGATGCAGTGGACCAGCGCGTACGCCGAATCCGTGCACACCTACGCGAACACCATCAACACCCATGAGGGCGGCACCCACGAAGAAGGCTTCCGCGCCGCGCTGACCGGCCTGCTCAACCGCTACGCCAGGGATAACAAGATCCTGCGCGAAAAGGATGACAACCTCACCGGCGAAGACGCGCGTGAAGGCTTGACCGCGGTCATTTCGGTGAAGCTCTCCGAACCGCAGTTCGAAGGCCAGACCAAGACCAAGCTGGGCAACTCGATCGCCCGCGGCTTCGTCCAGGGCGTGGTGAACGAGGAGCTCAGCGACTGGTTCGAACGCAACCCGAACGTGGCTCGCGACATCATCCGCAAGGCCCAGCTCGCTTCCCAGGCCCGTATGGCTGCCCGCAAGGCCCGCGATAATGCCCGCCGCAAGTCGCCGATGGAATCCTTCGGCATGCCAGGCAAGCTCTCGGACTGCTCCTCGAAGAACCCTTCCGAGTGCGAAGTGTTCATCGTGGAGGGCGACTCCGCAGGCGGCTCGGCCAAGCGCGGACGCGACCCGCACACCCAGGCCATCCTGCCGCTGCGCGGCAAGATCCTGAACGTGGAGCGAGCCCGGCTGGATCGTGCGTTGGGCAACGCCGAAGTCCAGGCGATGATCACCGCCTTCGGCACCGGCATCGGCGAAGAGTTCGACATGGCCAAGCTGCGCTACCACAAGATCGTGCTGATGGCCGATGCCGACGTGGACGGCCAGCACATCACCACCCTGCTGCTGACCTTGATCTTCCGCTTCATGCGCCCGCTGATCGAACACGGCTACGTTTTCCTGGCAGCACCTCCGCTGTACCGCATCAA
This sequence comes from Glutamicibacter mishrai, assembly GCF_012221945.1. Lineage (NCBI taxonomy): Bacteria > Bacillati > Actinomycetota > Actinomycetes > Micrococcales > Micrococcaceae > Glutamicibacter > Glutamicibacter mishrai. The sequence continues at coordinate 1,768,847 of NZ_CP032549.1, forward strand.
GTGGTCCAACGCCCCGCACGACTACGTGTTCTCGGACAAGGAACGCGACGACGCGCTGCTCGCCGGCCAGACCTCCAACAAGCGCCTGCCCAAGGACAACGGCATCCAGCGCTACAAGGGCCTGGGCGAGATGGACTACTCGGAGCTGTGGGATACCACCATGGACCCTGAGTTCCGCACCCTGCGCCAGGTCACCATGGATGACGCCGCGGCCGCAGACGAAGTTTTCTCCGTGCTGATGGGCGAGGACGTCGAGTCCCGCCGAAACTTCATCCAGCAGAACGCCAAGGACGTGCGCTTCCTGGATATCTGATCGGCCGCGCCGATCGACTATCCACCGAAGACTTTTTGACTTATAAGGGAAAAAATTGAGCGACGAGCAAACCCCTGAGAACGAACCCATGGACGGCGAGGTCCTCGAGCCGATCCATGACGGCGGGCGCATCGACCAGATCGACCTGCAGACCGAAATGCAGCGGTCCTACCTGGACTACGCCATGGCCGTCATCGTCGGCCGCGCGCTGCCCGATGTGCGCGATGGACTGAAGCCAGTGCACCGCCGCGTGCTGTACGCGATGTACGACGGCGGCTACCGCCCGGAACGCGCCTACAACAAGTGCGCCCGCGTGGTCGGCGAAGTCATGGGCCAGTACCACCCGCACGGCGATACCGCGATCTACGACGCACTGGTCCGCCTGATCCAGGACTGGGTCATGCGCTACCCGCTGGCCCTGGGCCAGGGCAACTTCGGCTCGCCAGGCAACGACGGCGCCGCCGCCCAGCGTTACACCGAAACCAAGATGGCCCCGCTGGCCATGGAAATGGTCCGCGACATCAACGAGAACACCGTTGATTTCCAGGACAACTACGACGGCAAGAACCAGGAGCCAACGGTTCTGCCGGCCCGCTTCCCTAACCTCTTGGTCAACGGCTCCTCCGGCATCGCCGTGGGCATGGCCACGAACATTCCGCCGCATAACCTTCGCGAAGTCGCCGAGGGCGTGCAGTGGTACCTGAAGAACCCCGAGGCAAGCCGCGAAGAGCTGCTCGCCGAGCTGATGCTGCGCGTGAAGGGCCCGGACTTCCCATCCGGCGCGATGATCCTTGGCACCAAGGGCATCGCCGATGCCTACCGCACCGGCCGCGGCTCGATCACCATGCGCGCCGTGGTGAACGTCGAGGAAATCCAGGGCCGTACCTGCCTGGTGGTCACCGAGCTGCCATATATGGCCAACCCGGATAACCTCGCGGTGAAGATCGCCGAACTGGTGCGCGACGGCAAGATCGCCGGCATCGCCGATATGCGCGACGAGACTTCCGGCCGCACCGGCCAGCGCCTGGTCATCGTGCTCAAGCGCGACGCCGTGGCAAAGGTCGTGCTGAACAACCTGTACAAGCACACCGAGCTGCAGACCAACTTCTCGGCCAATATGCTCGCGATCGTCGACGGGGTGCCACGCACCCTGCCGCTGGACGGGTTCATCCGCCACTGGGTCACCCACCAGATCGAAGTCATCGTCCGCCGCACCCAGTTCCGCTTGAAGAAGGCCGAAGAAGAGGCCCACATCCTGCGCGGCCTGCTCAAGGCCCTGGATGCCCTGGACGAGGTCATCGCGCTGATCCGCCGTTCGGCTACCACCGAGGCGGCCCGCGACGGGTTGATGGAAATGCTGAGCATCGACGAGGACCAGGCCCGCGCCATCCTGGACATGCAGCTGCGCCGCCTGGCCGCCCTCGAGCGCCAGAAGATCCAGGATCGCCACGCCGAGCTCGAGCGCATGATCGCCGAATTCCAGACCATCATCGCGTCCCCGGAACGCCAGCGCGAGATCGTTTCCGAGGAACTGCAGGAAATCGTCGACAAGCACGGAGATGACCGCCGCACCAAGATCCTCATGGGCTACGACGGCGACATGAGCGTTGAAGACCTGATCCCTGAAGAGGAAATGGTCGTCACCATCACCCGCGGCGGCTACGTCAAGCGCACCCGCATTGACAACTACCGCTCGCAGGCCCGCGGCGGCAAGGGCATCAAGGGCGCCAACCTGCGCGGGGACGATGTGGTGGAGCACTTCTTCGTCACTTCGACCCACAACTGGCTGCTGTTCTTCACCAACCATGGCCGCGTCTACCGCACCAAGTGCTACGAGCTGGCCGAGGCCGGCCGCGACGCCAAGGGCCAGCACGTGGCCAACGTGATGGCCTTCCAGCCGGACGAGCACATCGCCCAGGTATTGGATCTGCGCACCTACCAGGACGCGCAGTACCTGATGCTGGCGACCCGCAACGGCCTGGTGAAGAAGACCCGCCTGGAAGACTACGACACCAACCGCACCGCCGGCGTGATCGCCATCAACCTGCGTGATGATGATGAACTCGTCTCCGCGCAGCTGGTGAGCGAATCCGATGATGTGATGCTCGTCTCGCGCAAGGGCCAGTCGGTCCGCTTCACCGCCACCGACACCGCGCTGCGTCCGATGGGCCGTGCAACCTCCGGTGTGACCGGCATGAAGTTCCGCGAGGGCGACGAGCTGCTGGCCGCCGACGTGGTCCGCGAGGGCGCCTTCGTCTTCACGGTGACCAATGAGGGCTACGCGAAGCGCACCGACGTGGCTGAATACCGCGTGCAATCCCGTGGTGGCTTGGGCATTAAGGTTGCCAAGCTGAACGAGGGGCGTGGCGAATTGGTCGGCGCGATGATCGTCGACGAGACCGATGAGGTCCTCGTGGTGATGGGCTCGGGCAAGGTCGTCCGCTCGGCCGCCGCGCAGGTTCCAGCCAAGGGCCGCGACACCATGGGCGTCATCTTCGCCAAGCCGGATAAGAAGGACCACATTATTGCGGTGGCCAAGAACTCTGAGACTGAGCTCGAAGAGAACTTGGAGGAAGATGCCGTAACGTTGGACGCAGAAAACACGATCGATCAGTCATCCACCGCGCCGGAAACCGAATCGGACGCCCAGGAAGATGACACCACTAACGGAGGTAACGCATGAGCACGCCCTCGACGCCACGCCCCAGCGGCAGTGCCCCGAAGAGCGAAGCGCCGCGACCTACCCAGGTAAAGCGTCCGGCATCAACTGGCACCGGTAGCCGCCCAGCCGCCGCAGGTGCCAAGCCAGCTGCAGGTGCCAAGCCGGCCGCCGGCCAGGCTCGTCCCGCAGGTTCCCGCCCGACAGGCCAGCGGCCAACCGGCGCCCAGCGTCCGGCCAACGGCCAGGAGCGCCTGGTACGCCCGGCCCCCAAGGCCAAGGTGCGCAAGGCCCGCTTGCTGGTTTCCAAGGTTGAGCCATTCTCGGTCCTGAAGCTGGCCTTCCTGCTCTCGGTAGCCTTCGGTGTGATCACCGTGGTCGCGGCCGTTGGCATCTGGGCCCTGCTGGACCTGATGGGTACGTTCGACGCATTCAACCAGCTGATCCAGGACGCGATGGCTGAAGGCGGCTTCGACCTGCGCCAGAGCATGTCCCTTGGCCAGGTGGCTTCCTACGCGACGATTATCGCCGTGGTGAACGTCGTGGTCATTTCCGTCATCTCGATGCTGGGTGCGGTGCTGTACAACATCGCCGCTTCGCTGGTCGGCGGCGTCGGAGTGACCCTCACCGACGACTAGAAACACCCCTAGTCGAGCCCGGGTTTCATGCTGTGATGCATGACACCCGGGCTCGATTTGTATCTTCTGGAAATCCCCGGTAGAGTTTTATTTCGTTCCAAAGGGAACAAACAAAAGCAAGGGCGTATAGCTCAGGCGGTTAGAGCGCTTCGCTGATAACGAAGAGGTCCCAAGTTCAAGTCTTGGTACGCCCACGGAAACCTTGCTGGAGAGAAAGAGGAAGTAATGAAAAAGTTCCTGGTTCTCGCAACGATTGCGACTGCTGCGGTAGTCTTGGTCAAGAAAGCGAAGGCTTCTTCGGAAACAAAGGAAACCTGGCATCAGGTAGCCGATAAAGTTTCCTAAAGCTTTTGGGGCCTTAGCTCAGTTGGTAGAGCGTCTGCTTTGCAAGCAGAATGTCAGGAGTTCGATTCTCCTAGGCTCCACAAAAGAGAATGGCGGAAAGCATCAGCTTTCCGCTAATTCTTTTTGATTGATCCGCAACGGGTCGGTCGGTGTGGAACACCAGATAAATAAATACGGGGCCTTAGCTCAGTTGGTAGAGCGTCTGCTTTGCAAGCAGAATGTCAGGAGTTCGATTCTCCTAGGCTCCACAGTCAAAGGACGGAAAGCATCTGCTTTCCGTCCTTTTTCGATCTCCGTGTTCTGGCGCTGCTAGCGGCTGATCCGCGCCATCCGCACATGCTGGTAGTGATCCAAGAGCTGTTCGCCGATGCTGAACCATGAACGATCCTGCACGCTGCGCAAGGCAGCGCTGGCAAAGGCCAGGCGCTTCGCGTCGTCGTAGACTAGGTCGCTGACCCGGCTGCGCAGTTCATTGAGGTTTCCCGGCTGGTACAGCCAGCCCGTGCGCGAAGAATCAACCAGATCCAACGGCCCTCCGCGGCCCACCGCGACCACGGGCACGCCGCAAGCCATGGCTTCTTGAATGGTCTGGCAGAACGTCTCCGAAGCTCCCGGATGGACAAATACATCCATTGAGGCCATGACCTCGGCCAGCCGCTCTCCCGAAAGGAATCCGGTGAAGTGCGCGGTAGGCAGCAAAGCCCGCAATTCGCTCTCTAACGGGCCAGAACCTACGATGACGAGCCTGGTGTTCTTCAAATCCGCCAAGGCCTTCAGATCGGCGACCTGCTTCTCTGCGGCCAGGCGCCCCACATAGCCGATGACCACCTCGCCATTCGGGGCCACCGCCGACCTGAATTGCTCGCTGCGGCGGCTCGGGGTGAACTGCGCGGTGTCTACTCCCCTGCCCGAGATCTTCAATCGGTCAATGCCCAGATCCTGCAGCTGGCGGTACGAGAAAGTACTAGGGACCAGCGACAGGTCAGCTGCGGTATGGATTGCCCGGACATGATCCCAGAGGCGCTGGGTCAGCCACGGCATCTTATAGCGCTCGGCATAGCTTGGAACTTCGGTCTGGTAGAGCGCTACGGTGGGCAGGTTCAGTTCCTTGGCGGCGCGCAATCCCTGCCAGCCCAGGATGAAAGGGCTGGCCAGATGGACGACATCTACGCGTTCGCGGGCCAGGATCTTGCGCAAGCGCCCGACACTGGTGGTGGCCACCCGGACTTCCGGATAGCTCGCCAGGGGCATTGATGGCACCGTATGGATCGCGAAGCCCTTGTACTGGCGAGGAACGCCGTGCCCCGTCAGTTCACCAGCCAAGGAACCTGCTGGCGTGATGACCACCGCGTCGTGCCCGGTAAGCGCTAAGTGGTCCAGCGTCTTGAGAATAGAGTTGGTAACCCCATTGAAGTGGGGAAGGAACGATTCAGCAACGATAGCAACCTTCACACTTTCAGCATGGGGATCAACAGTGACATCAAAGTTAATATGACTGGGTCAGTTCATTAACTTCTGTCTTCCCATTTTTGGTAAACAGCCATTGGTGGCAAGATACCGTAAGTGTTGAACGATAATTCCGGCGAGGTCCGCGGCGCGGCTGACACCGCAAAGATTGAAAAAGACTCGCGCATTGCCGTATTGCTCTTCCCCGCGCTGATCCTGCTCGGCGGGCTGTGCGGCATGCTGCTTCCCCAGGCATTCCTCGGCTTCGCAGGATGGATCAATCCCCTGCTGATGGTGATCATGTTCTGCATGGGCCTGACCCTGACCTTGCCGGATTTCTCACTGGTAGTGAAGAACCCGTTGCCGGTCCTAGGCGGCGTGGTTGCCCAGTTCGTGGTGATGCCGACGATGGGCTGGCTTGTTGCCAAGCTCCTGCATCTGGATCCTGCGCTTGCCGCCGGCCTGATCCTGGTCGGCTGCGCACCGGGCGGTACCGCATCCAACGTTGTCTCGTATTTGGCTCGAGGTAACGTCGCCCTGTCTGTGGCGATGACCTCGGTTTCAACATTGATCGCTCCGGCGCTCACTCCCTTTTTGGCGCTGTGGCTGGCTGGCCAGTACATGCCGGTCGATGCCGGCTCCATGGCGGTCAGCGTCGTGCAGATCGTGCTGATTCCGGTCATCCTCGGTCTCGTGCTTCGAATGCTGCTCAACCGGTGGGTGCTGAAGGTGACCGGAGTGCTTCCGTGGATCTCGGTCATTGCCATTACCTTCGTCGTGACCATCATCGTTGCCGGCAGTGCCCAGGCGATCCTGACTGCCGGTTTGCTGGTGCTGGTCGCGGTGATCCTGCATAACGGTCTTGGCCTGTTGCTGGGTTATGGAGTCGGCGTCTTGATGCGCGTACCCGAAGACGCACGGCGCACGATGGCTATCGAGGTTGGCATGCAGAATTCCGGATTGGCTGGCGGTCTGGCCAAGCAATACTTCACTCCGGAGGCGGCTTTGCCGGCTGCTGTATTCTCGGTGTGGCATAACTTGTCCGGAGCGCTCGTCGCCGCCTACTGGCGCCGTAAGAAGGCCCAGAAGGTCGAAATCTAGCAGATATAGCTACGTATTCCATATGAGGAATATTCTGATTCTTGAAGGAATCAGCACGTTCGGCCTACCCGGAGAGGCCGCTGGAAAACCGGGGTGCCAACCACCGGTAATCTGAGTCAGTGACGTTACTACTCGCCCTGGTCGGGATCATCGGCATCTCGGCTTCCGGGCCCATTATCGCCGCGTTCCCCGGCGTACCTGTTTTATCAATGGCCTTCTGGCGCAATGGAGCTGCCGCGGCCGTACTCAGCGTTCCCGCCCTGCGGAAGAACCCCCGCGTTTATCTTTCGATGACCCGGCGCGAATGGTTCTTCACGGGCATTGCCGGACTGGCCTTGGCTTTGCACTTCGTGTGCTTCATGTACTCGATGCGGCTGACCAGCGTGGCAGCTGGTACCGCCTTGGTCTGCATCCAAGGAGTATGGATCGCCGTCTTCCAGGTAGTGCGCGGTGTGCAGTACCGGACTCCGGTATTCATTGGCATGGCTGTGTCGCTCGGCGGGGCGATCCTGATTACCGGATTCGACATGGGGCTGAGCTCTCAGGCACTGCTCGGAGACCTCTTGGCGCTGGCCGGCGGCGTGCTGGCCGCGGTGTACACGCTGGCTGGTTCGGTGGCGCGGCGGACGATGGCTACGGCGACCTACACCTCGAGCTGTTATGCGATCACCGCCCTGGCGCTATTGGTTCTTTGCCTGGCCACGGGGATGCCCATTTGGGGTTTTGATGCCCAGGGCTGGTGGGCCATCATCCTGCTGACATTGTGCGCGCAGATCTTCGGGCATACAGCGATGAATCACTTGCTCAATGTGCTGGGGCCTTTGACGGTTTGCACGCTGATCCTCTTGGAGATCCCGGGCGCAGCCCTTCTGGCGGCATTGTTCTTGGGGCAGGTGGTTTCATTGGCCACCTACGGCGGCCTGCTGGTGATACTCGTTGGGCTTGCCCTCGTGATCCGAGGACAAGCCCAACCGAAAACTCGTGAGTAACTAGAATTTATTTGTCATCTTCGATGATCTCGCGGATTTCTTCGACGCTTGCTTCGCGAGACTCGACGGGCTGCTGCGGCTGTGCTGGCGCGGGTTCATTTTCCCAAGGATCTTCGATGGGTTTTGAGGCCTTCCAAACAGCCACCAGTAGCGCGACTATGCCAGCAATCAAGCCTACGGCTAGTACTTTTCCTGCTTTGCTCTTCTTGCTCATGCATTGCTCCAGACTGAAAGAGGATCTCGCTCTCCGACAGCTCAAGCCTATGCAGTTACAGCGCCTCAGACCAGTGTTTATCGGCAAGCCACCAGAGATTGTTCTAAATTTTCACTCAACGCGTACGTCAGTTTTTAGCGGCTCACGCCCTGATCATGGAACAATGTAGGCATGACCGCAAACGCAACTCATAAAGCCACGATTCACACTACTTTGGGCGATATCGTTGTCGATCTCTTCGGCAACCACGCACCTAAGACCGTAAAGAACTTCGTTGGCCTGTCGACCGGTGAGCAGGAGTGGGTACACCCAGAGTCCGGTGACAAGAAGACCAACACCCCGCTGTACAGCGGAACCATCTTCCACCGCATCATCTCTGACTTCATGATTCAGGGTGGCGACCCACTGGGCCAGGGCTTCGGTGGCCCAGGCTACCAGTTCGATGATGAGATCCACCCAGAACTGAACTTCAACGAGCCTTACAAGCTGGCCATGGCCAACGCGGGTATCCGCATGGGCCGTGGAACCAACGGTTCGCAGTTCTTCATCACCACCGTTCCAACCACCTGGCTGCAGGGCAAGCACACCATCTTCGGTGAAGTTGTCGATGCAGACTCCCGCAAGGTCGTTGACGCACTGAACGCTGTAGCAACCGATGGCCGTGACAAGCCACTGGAAGACGTCGTCATCAACTCGGTCGATATCGAGACCCTGTAGTAACTCACCGACGCAATACTTCGAGGCCCCGACGATCCACCCAGTGGTGTTGTCGGGGCCTCGAGCTTTAAGCACTCTCCCACTACACAAGGCAGGTACCGATGTCCTACGGGCAGGTAAACCCACAGGGCCAAGCAACTCCGACGTGCTATCGACACCCGCAGACGGTGTCTTATGTATCGTGTCATCGATGCGGACGTCCGATCTGCCCCGAATGCCAGGTGTCCGCTCCGGTGGGAGTGCAATGCGTTGAATGCGTCGCCCAAGCCAATAGGGCTCTCCCCCAGCAGAAAACCGAATTTGGCGGCAGGCTTCGTGCCGGTGTTCCGGTCATTACCTACGCGGTGATCGCGCTCAACGTCTTGGTCTATGCCCTGCAATGGATCATTCCGGGATTCACCAATTCCTTGGTCCTGGCTCCGGCCATCGCGGCCTATGAGCCGTGGAGGCTGATCACCAGCGCGTTTGCGCATTCCATGGGATCGTTCCTGCACCTGGCCATGAACATGTACGGCATCTATATCTTCGGCACTCTGCTGGAACCCAAGCTGGGCAGGCTGCGCTTTGCCTGGCTGTATTTGATCAGCGCGATCGGTGGCTCACTTGGCATCTTGCTCCTCAGCGCACCGTTGAGCGCCACCCTCGGAGCATCTGGTGCTTTGGCTGGCCTGTTCCTAGCCACCTTCGTTGTCTACCGCTCCAACAAGCAGGCTCTACGACAAATGGGCATCATTCTGGTGCTGAACATCGTCCTGGGCTTTGTGGTTTCCGGAATCTCGTGGCAAGGCCACTTGGGTGGTGCAGTTCTTGGGATCCTGGCCGCCTGCTGCATTGTCTTGATACCGAAAAGTAATCCACAACGTGCTCGAACGCAGATACTGCTTTTGGCTGTTCTTTCAGTGCTGCTTCTAGGGGCCGTCTATCTTGCCGCGCAGGCCGTGAAGTTCACTAGCTGATCGTTCGAAAACAGCTCCGCCGGTTATCCACACAGATTATCCACAATGTTAATAACTTACATCCGTGTAACTTGTTGGCACGTGGAGATATTAACAGGCGTCATTTCCCGGGATATCAAGGGTATTCCGGCTGTGTTACCCAATACTCACAACCTTGTCCCCAGTTGTGGATAACTTTTTAACACCCCCTGTAGATAGTGCATATACGAACCATCGGGCTGTTAATAACTTATGATTCGAAAGTTTAACCGACGGCTCGGAACCCCGCTCCAATGGTGTGAATACAGCCTTTATCCACAGTCGGAATCCACAGTGTTAATAACTTACACTCATGTGATTCGAACCCAAGAAATGCATATTGACTAGGCATTTCTGCGAAATTGTCAGATTTAGACAGTTGATATCCCCACCTGTGGATAAGTTTGTGAACAACTGTTTGTAAAAATTATGCACACTGCATGTGGATAACGAGCCCCGCTTGTGGATTACTTGGTGAAAACCGGCCAAATCAGCACCGCGGCAAAGAAGAGCATCATGAGCCCGATGATGAAATCCAGAATCTGCCAGGCCTTGGGCCTGGCGAAGAGCGGAGCAAGGAATCGAGCGGCGTAGGCCAACGCGAAAAACCACAGGAAACTTGCGGCAATGGCTCCGACGGCAAAGAAGCCCGTGCCGGCGCCCTGCGCAACGGCCACTGATCCCAAGAGCAGCACCGTGTCGATATAGACGTGTGGATTCAACCAAGTGAGCGCCAGAATGGTTCCGATCACCGATAAAGCGGTTGTCGCCTGGGTAGCGCCTGCAAGCTTGAGGGATTCAGGTTTAATCGCCCTTCGGAAAGCGAAGATGGCGTAGGTGGCCAAAAACAGGAATCCGCCAACCCGTGCGAAGATCAGCAGCCAAGGTACCCGCTCCACCAAGACGCCCATGCCGTTGACCCCAGCAAAGATCAGCACTGCGTCTGACAGGGAGCACACGAGTGCCGTGATGAATACATGTTCCTTTCTGATGCCCTGGCGCAGCACAAAGGCATTTTGTGCGCCTATGGCCACGATCAGTGACAGTCCGGTGGTCAGTCCGAAGAAAAATGGTGCTGGGCTCATGGGAAAACCGTATGAGATTGATTCTTCTTAGTCGAACTTAATTTTCTGAATCTAGATTAGAGTTCCTAATGTGAATATCGATGTTGAACATCTCGAGACGCTCTTGGCCATCGTTGACGCGGGAAGCTTCGACGATGCATCCATTGATCTGGGGATTACGCCCTCCGCCGTCAGCCAGCGGATCAAAGCTCTGGAAAATCGCATGGGAGCAATTCTTGTCGTTCGCAGCCGCCCGGTCGTGCCAACAGAACAGGGTTACAAGGTACTGCGCTATGCCCGGCAAATGTCGCTGCTGAGTGCGGAGTTCGCCCGCGAGCTCGCAGCGGATAAGCCATTGTCCATAGCATTGGGCGTCAACTCCGATTCGCTCTCCACCTGGTTTAGCCCGGTTTTTGAACAGCTAGCAGAGATTGATGACCTTTCGGTCGAGATACTCCGCACCGACGAAAACAGGGGACTGGAGCTGCTGCGCACCGGCCGCGTCAGCGCTGTGGTGACAGCAACCCCGGAACCGCTCCAAGGATGCATCAGCAAAAAGCTGGGTGCCATGCGCTACCGGGCGGCCGCCTCACCGCGAATTATCAAACGGTATCTGCACCACAAAACCCCGGAAGAACTGGCAAAAACGCCCATGGTGGTTTTTGACCGGGAAGATCCTCTTCAATACGACATGCTCGAGCGGGTGGCAGGCGCCGGAAGCCGTCCTTCCGGAGCGGTGCACCATATTCCGGATTCCCTCAAGTACGTCAGTGCCGTCGAAGCCGGCATGGGCTGGGGCATGATTCCAGAACTGCAATTACCGCAGGCAACAGGCATCCAGACAATTCACGACCAATGGTTTGCCGATGTTCCCCTGTACCTGCAGCGCTGGGCCGTGGACTCGAGCCTGCTCAATAAGATCGATGGCATCTTGGTCACTGCAGCCCGCCGCAGCGGTCTGCATTTGATAGCCTGAGCTTGTTGCAGGCCATGAATGCCTGAACCCGGACGAGGGAGCCGTACCCGGAGCGCGACAAGACGGCCAGAGAAGGGAATCTGGCATGTATTGGGCCGTTCTTATTATTTCTGGCGTTTTTGAAGCCGTATGGGCCATCGCCTTGGGGATGAGCGACGGGTTGTCGAAGCTCGTCCCGTCCATCGTCTTTTTCGCTGGCCTGCTCGTATCCATGGGTGGCTTGGCCTATGCGATGAAGGAAATCCCCATCGGTACCGCCTACGCGATATGGGTGGGAATTGGAGCCGCACTCGCGGTGATTTACTCCATGGCTACCGGGCAGGAAGCATTTTCGGTGCTGAAAATGGTGTTCATCTTGGGCCTGGTTGGCTGCGTCATCGGACTGAAAGCCGTCAGCCACTAGTCAAAACGTTGTTAAACAAATTTCGCCGGTCCCAATGGGACCGGCGAAAGCGCTATTTCCAGCCTGTTGTCATGAAGAATCCGACCATCGCGATGCCGAATCCAATCACGATGTTCCAGCCGCCAATGTTGGGGATGGGGAACAGGGTCTGCGAAAGGTAGTACACAATGATCCACAGCAGACCCAGGAGCATGAGGCCAAACATCACCGGCTTGTACCATCCGGGCATTGGCTTATCGATAGAGTGGGCGCTTTGGCGCTCGGCTCGGGCCTGCGTTGTGTTCTTGCGTCGTGGTTTTGACTCCGGCACTCGAATGCTCCCTCGGCTTCATCTGCTTAATGTAGTAAATGTGGGAGACATTAACGTCTTCCCGGTAGGCTTGGGTACAAGAATGCTGAGAACTGCTTGCTGCATTCCTACGTAGCTTCCATACTAGCCGCAACCCGCGATAACTCCGGGGTTTTGGCCTGCATCTGACTGCGTTGATTGACAGATCGTTATATACGAATGCCCTAAGGAGCCTGAGAGCTGTGAACCGATCCGCCACAGTGCAAGGTCGCCGCATGGAACGCCGGCCACGGTCCGCGGGAAATGTCGTCGTAGGGTTCCTAGGCGAGCTGTTCATTACCTTGGGCATCATCTTGATGCTCTACGTGGTGTGGGAACTGTGGTGGACCAATATCGACTCCGCGCAGGCCCAGAAACAGGCCACGCAGGGACTGGTGCAGGAACTGGGCGACGTCGTCATCCCGGATGATTCCGATGAGCCGTCCGAGGAGCAGGAAAAGGCCGAAGAAAAAGACTACGGGCCGGCACCGGTGACAAAGATCGATCCGGGGGAGACCTTCGGGATCATGTACTTCCCGCTTTTTGGCAGCCACGGCTCGCATCACCCAGTCACCAACGGTGTTGAAGACCGAGTCATCGACAATCTGGGCATCGGGCACTACCCGTCAACCCAGCAGCCGGGCGAGCTGGGCAATTTTGCGGTCGCAGCCCACCGCCAGACCCATGGCCAGGTCTTCTGGGATATCGACAAGCTCCAAAAGGGCGACAAGATCTACCTGCAAACGGCTGAAGGGTATTACACCTATACCTGGTACGCCACAGAAGTTGTGGCTCCTTCCAACGGCGACGTCCTGTTGCCGACCCCGCATCAATGGGGCGTGGAGCCGACAAAGTCCATCTTGACCATGACCACCTGCCACCCGAAGTACACGACCCAACAGCGAATGATCGCCTATTCCGAGCTCACGGATTGGCGCCCCTTGGATGCTGGCCCGCCCAAGGAAATCCGCGACATGGTTATCGACGCAACGAGCTAGGAGGAAAAATGTACGCCTGGATTTTCAGAAATCTCCCGGGTCCATTGTGGCTTCGCATTTTTGAAGCATTGATTCTCATTGCCGCCATCGTGCTATTACTGATGGTGTACGTTTTCCCGTGGCTGAACCAGTACATCAGCCCCTTCACCGATTCAACGATTGGCCAGAGTACCTCGTGAGCAGCACCAAGATTTTAGTGATCGACAACTACGACAGCTTTGTCTACACCCTCGTGGGCTATCTCCAAGAGCTGGGCGCTGAGACGACGGTATACCGCAATGATGATTTGAGCGTCCAGGAAGCGATCGAGCTAGCGGCCGATTACGACGGTGTGCTGATTTCCCCGGGCCCCGGCGACCCGGCAGGCGCGGGCGTCAGCATTGATCTGATCAAGTGGTGCGGTGAGAAGCGCAAGCCAATGCTGGGTGTCTGCCTTGGACACCAGGCGCTCGCCGAGGCCTATGGGGGGACGGTGACCCATGCCGAAGAACTGATGCATGGCAAGACGTCGTTGGTTAATCACGATAACCACCCGGTATTCAACAATGTCGCCAACCCATTCACCGCAACGCGCTACCACTCGCTGGCCGCCGTGCGCGAAAGCATCCCGGATGAGCTGGAAATCATCGCCCAGACTGCTGGGGGAGTCATCATGGCCCTGGCCCACCGGGACGCACCGTTGTGGGGCCTGCAGTACCACCCGGAGTCGGTCTTGACCGAACAGGGCTACCAGATGCTGGGGAACTGGCTGGAATTCCTGGGCTTGCAGGGGGCAGCCAAGAAGGCTGCCACCCTGAGCCCGCTATTCAGCGGCGAATAATCGCTGGCTGATTAATTGCCCTCACCGGGTTTTGCCGGTGGGGGCAATTCTCCGCGTGGGGTCTTGCTTGGAGTCTGGGAAGGGGTCTCGCTCGGCGATTCACTGGCAGTGGAATCATCCGAAGACTCGCTTTCGGACGGGGTTTCAGATGGGGTCTCGGACGGAGTTGGTTCCGCTGGCGCTTCAGCCAGGACATAGGTAATCGTGCCGCCCTGCTCCATGGTGCCCGGGGCGCTGGGAGTTTGGCTCACGATAGTGCCCGGCGCGAATTCGTCGGTCACTTCGGTGTCCGTGCTGGCGCTGAGCGACAGCTTTTCCAGGCCCTGGTCCTTGAGGATCTCTTCAGCCTCATCAGGAGTCTTCCCGGTGAGATCAGGGACCTCGACCTTGCCGGTGGAGAGGATCAGATCAACCTCGCTGCCGGCCTTGACCTTGGAACCCAGATCCGGGCTCGTTCCAATGACCCAGTCCGTCGGAATGGTCGCTGAATCCTCGCGGGTGACCTTGCCTACCTCCAGGCCAGCCTGGCGCAAGGCATCGCGCGCGGCGGCCTCGGACTGGTTGGTGAGGTCTTCGGGGATAACCCGCTGCTCGGAGCCCTCGGAGATGTACAAGGTCACCGTGGATTCCTTGGCCACCTCGGTGCCTGATGCAGGATCGGTACGAGCCGCCTTGTTCTCATCCACGTCCTCATTGAACTCACGCTCAACACGGACGTTGAAGGTCGCATCGCGCAGCAAGCTGCTGGCGTCGTCTTCCGACAGGTTCTTCACGTCTGGGACGGCCAACGGGGCGCGCTTTTCGGCATCGGCCTGGATCGAGCGGATCACCAGGAAGCTGGCAATGGCCACTGCCACCACGGCGATCAACGACAACAGCACGATCAGCCCGCGATTAGAGCGATGACGGGTGGTTTCCACCGGTTCATCGTGTGTCGTGAAGACCGGATGCTCCGTGGTCATCGGGGCCGCTTGGGCCGCGAAACCGGGCTCGGTGGAGTCGTGGGTGCCGTAGATCGGCAACGTGTAGGTTGCCGGCGTGGACTGATCCTCGTGGAATTCAATCCCGTTCAGGGCGTTCTCCAAAGCCTGCGCGAACGCTCCAGCGGACTGGAAGCGGTCATCACGCTCCTTGGACAGCACCTTGGCCACGACCGGATCGAAGATCGGGTCGACATCCTGTGCGACCTCGCTAGGGGCCGGCGGGATCTCGCCCACATGCTGGTAGGCCACGGAGACCGGGGAGTCCCCGGTGAACGGCGGCTTGCCGGTCATCAGCTCGTAGAACAGGCACCCGGCCGAATAGATATCGGAGCGGAAGTCCACCTGCTCGCCGCGAGCCTGCTCGGGGGAGAAGTACTGGGCGGTGCCCACCACGGCAGCGGTCTGCGTCATGGTGGCGGAGTTATCAGTGGCTCGCGCGATGCCGAAGTCCATCAGCTTCACATGTCCGGAGTCGGTCACCATGACATTGGCTGGCTTGACGTCGCGGTGCACCACATTATTGGCGTGGGAGTGATCCAGCGCCTCGGATACGCCACGGATCAGGGAGACCGCGAACTGGGCATCGATCCGGTCCTGGGAAATCACCTGCTTGAGGGTTTTCCCGGTGACATACTCCATGACCATGAACGGCAGTCGTTCGCGCTGCTGATCGGTGGCTGGAAGCTCGCCGGTGTCGTAGACAGCGACGATATTCGGGTGGCTCAGCGCCGCAACCGCCTTGGCCTCGCGCCGGAACCGGTTGACCACCATGGGATTGCTGGCGGTGTCCGGGCGCAGGACCTTCACGGCTACCTTGCGCGAGAGCACATGGTCCAGCGCCAGATAGACATCCGCCATGCCGCCGCGGCCGATGAGCGATTCGATCTCATATCGGTCGCTGATCATCCTCGGCAAGCCAGGCGGCAATGCTTCGACTTCGCTCATGGTGCTTCGCTCTGGTCCGTTTCCGAGGCAGTTGGCGAGGAAGTAGGAGTTGGCGTGGCCGTCGGGGTCTCGGATTCTTCCGGCTCCTCTTCAGGGCCGGTCGAAAGATCCAGGGTGACGGTGGTGCCAGGGTCTACTTCGCGGCCTGCGGGGACGTCCTGCGACAGGACGGTGCCGGCGACCGAGGAGTCGCTGCGCTCTTCGCCCCGTGCGGCAGCCAGGCCGGCATCCTGGATGCGCTTCTGCGCCGCTTCGAAGCTCATGCCGGTGACCTTGGGAACTTCAACGGTTTCCGGTGCCATGGCGTAGGTGACCGTCACGGTCTCGCCGACCTCGACATTGCCGGTGGGGTTCAGCGAAATGACTTCGCGCGGCTCGGCCTCATCGGTTTCCTGCGGTACGGCATTGACCTTCAGGCCCTTGCTCTCGAGCTCCGAGGTGACCTTGTCGATGTCCTGGCCGATCAGCGAGGAGGAGACCTCGACGTACTCGGGGCTCTCGCTTTGGCTTTCCGAAGGGGACTCGGAGGTCTCTGAGGGCTCCGAGGTCTCCTCCGATGGCTCGGTGGTTTCCTCGGTCGGCTCGCTGGACTCAGGCGATTCGGAGCTGCTTTCGGTGACCGTTGCGGTGGGCTGGTCGTCGTTGTTGCTGCTCATGGCAGGGATCAGCCAAGCCAAGAGCGCAATGACTACAGCCAGGGCGATGATGGCGATCAGCGGGATCAGCCATGGGCTGCGCTTGGAATCGGCAGGCTGCGGATCCTGGGCATCGGCATCTTCATCGTCAAAGCCGTTGGCACCCTGGTTGCTGGCCGCGGTGAAACCGCTGGCGGTCCGCGCAGGCTCCACCACGGTTGGCATGGCATTGGTCATGGTCGGGGCGGAATCCTGGCGGGTCATCGCCTGGGTGGCGTCCTCGCCCATATTCAGCGCCTGCGTGGCATCTTCGGAAATGCCGGTGGCCAGCATGCCTGGCACCGCCATGGTGGCGGTGTTGGTATCGCCGGCGCGCAAGGCGTCGGCGGCCTTGGCAAGGGCCGTGGCATCCTTGGGGCGGTCGGCAGGGTTCTTGGCCAGCATCGACATGATCAGCTGGCGTACCGGTGCCGGGATGGTGTCAGGCAGCGCCGGGGGAGCGTCGTTGACCTGCGCCAAGGCGATGGCGATCTGCGACTCTCCGGTGAACGGGCGGCGTCCGGCCAGGCATTCGTAGCCGATCACTCCCAGCGCGTAGATATCCGAGCTGCCGGTCGCGTTCTGCCCGGTGGCCTGCTCCGGAGCCAGGTACTGGGCGGTGCCCATCACCTGTCCGGTGGCGGTCAGCGGGACCTGGTCGGCCAGGCGGGCGATGCCGAAGTCGGTGATCTTGACGACCCCCGATGGCATGACCAGGATATTGCCCGGCTTCACGTCGCGGTGCACCAAGCCGTGCTCGTGGGCGGCGGCCAGTGCGCGTGCGGTCTGCGCGATCAGCGAGAGGGTGCGATCCACCTCGAGCTTGCGTTCGCGCTCGATGATGGTGGACAGCGGCGGGCCGGGAACAAGTTCCATGACCAGGTAGGCGGAGCCCTGTTCCTCGCCGTAGTCGAAGACGCCGGCGATGCCCGGGTGGTTCAGCAGCGCGGTGTGGCGGGCTTCAACGCGGAAGCGCGTCAGGAAGCTCTCGTTGTCGGTGTATTCCTCTTTGAGGATCTTGATCGCTACGAGGCGTCCAAGGACCTGGTCGCGAGCTTTCCAAACTTCGCCCATGCCACCGATCGCAATGCGGTCGGTGAGCTTGTAACGACCGCCCAAGGTGGTGCCGGTTACTGGCCTCACTTGTTGAACACCGCCTTTAACATCGTCTTCATGAGTGCACCGGTCGTGTTGTGACCAGTGTCGTAATCTACGTTTTGCAAGGTGACCGTAATGGCTACCTGTGGGTCATCCGCTGGGGCGAAGCCGGTCATCCACGAGTTCACGTAGGCGACGCCGTCTTCGACTTTCAGCTGAGCCGTACCGGTTTTCGCGCGGAAGTCCACGCCTGGAACCGCTGCATTCATGGCGGTACCGTGCTGGACCGGGCCTTCCATCAGCTCGGCGAGCTGCCCGGCGATCTCCGGGCTGGTGGCCGTGGAGAACTTCTCGGGCTTCGGTTCCTCGATCACGCGAAGATCGGGGGCGATGACCTTGTCGATCATATTCGGCTTCATGATCACGCCCTTGTTGGCGATGGCCATGGCGGCCATGTTCATCTGCAACGGGGTGACCTGGTTGTTGCCCTGGCCGATGGCCATGCGGGCCAGTTCGGCCGCGTCGGCTTCGCCGGTCGGGAACTTGCTTGGAACCACGTTCTGCGGAATGCTCAGCTGCTGGCCGTAGCCGAAGCGTTCGGCCACATCAGCGAACTTCTCCTTGCCCACGGTCTGGCTGATCTCCATGAAAGGCGTGTTGCAGCTCTGGGCGAAGATGAAGGCAAGGCGGGCACGTGGCTCGCGGGCACAGATGCCTTCACCGAAGTTGCTCATCGGCGTGGTGGAGTTCGGGTAGTTCACCTTGATCGGATTGTTGATCACGGTATCCAGGTCGTACTTTCCGGACTCCAGGGCGGCAACCGTGCTGAGGATCTTGAAGGAAGAACCAGGGAAGCTCAGGTTGTTGATGGCCGGGTTCTGGTACGGGCTCAGGCCATCGATTTCACTGACCTTCTTCAGGTTCTGCGCGGCCTTGGAGGTCGAGTGCACCGCCAGGTCGTTGGTGTCGTAGCTCGGCTTGGAGGCCATCGCCAGGATGTCGCCGGTCTTCGGGTCGGTGACGATGATGGTCGCCTTCACGCCATCGGGGATGGCGTTGAACGCGGTCTTCTGCAGCGCGCCATCGATGGTCAGCTCGACCGAAGCGCCTTCGGTCTTCTTGCCGGTGAACATCGCCAGCAGGCGGTCATAGAGCAGATCCGAGCTGGTGCCGGTAAGCCAATCGTTGAGCGAGGACTCCAGCTGGGTGGTGCCGTTGGCCAGCGAGTAGTAGCCGGTCAGGTGCGCGTAGGTTTCCGGATCGGTGTACTTGCGCTGGTACTCGAACTGGCCGTCATCGGTCGGAACCGACTCGGCAATGGGCTTGCCATCAACCAGGATGGCGCCACGCGGCAGATCGAATTCGCGGTACAGCTGGCGCTTGTTCAGCGCGTTGTCGGAAAGCTGGTCAGCGTCGAAGAACTGGATGTAGCTCAACCCGCCGAGGCAGATTACGAAGAGCAGAGTCAGTGCTACCCAAACTCGCTTAATGGCCTGATTCACTTGCTCTTCACCACCTTGGTGCTGGTCGTTGGGGCTTTGCTGGGTGTTGCAATTTCATCGGTGGGTCCTGAGACGCCGGACTTCGGCCGGCGCGAGTTGTGTGAAATCAAGAGCAGGAGGGCGATGATGATCCAGTTGGCCAGCAGCGAGGAGCCGCCGGCGGCCATGAACGGGGTGGCCAAACCGGTCAGCGGGATCAGGCGGGTGACGCCGCCGATGATGACGATGCACTGCAGGCCCAGGGTGAAGGACAATCCGGCGGCCAGCAGCTTGCCGAAGGTATCGCGGGAACCGAGGGCCGCGCGCAGGCCGCGGGAGACCAGCAACATGTAGAGCAGGACGATGGCGGTGACGCCGATCAGGCCGATCTCTTCGCCGAAGGAGGCGATGATCATATCCGAGTTGGCCAGCGGCACCCGGTAGGGGGAGCCGGCGCCCAGCCCGGTGCCGAACAGGCCGCCGTCGGCCATGCCGAACAGGCCTTCGACGATCTGCATGCTGCCGCCGGTGGCCTGGTAGATGGCTGGGTCGAAGGCGTTGAGCCATACGTCCAGGCGTCGGGTCACGTGGCTCATGGTCAGCCCGGCGACCGCGCCGCCGGCAACCACCAAGAGCAGGCCGATGAGCACCCAGGAGATGCGTGCGGTAGCGACGTAGACCATCACGATGAACAGCCCGAAGAACAGGATGGCCGATCCCAGGTCGCGCTGGATCACCAGCACGCCGATGGAGAGCAGCCATGCGATGACCATGGGGGCCATATCGCGCAGTCGCGGCAGCTGCAGCGGGCCGAACTTATGCCCTGCCAGCAGGATCAGGTCGCGGTTCGAGGAGAGATATCCGGCGAAGAAGACCGACAGGGTGATCTTCGCAAGTTCGCCTGGCTGCAGGGAGAAGGCACCCACGCGGATCCAAATGCGGGCGCCGTTGATAGTCACGCCCAAGCCTGGAACCAGCGGCAGCAACAGCAGCAGGATGGATACCAGCAACGCGATATAGGTGAATCGGCGCAGAATCCGGTGGTCCTTGACGGCCCAGAGAACCGCGGCCGCAATGACAATGGCGATGGCCGTCCAGAGCAGCTGGCGAGCCGACTGTGAACTGCCTTTAGCCAAGTCAATTCGGTGAATCATGGCCAGGCCGAGGGAGTTCAACGCTACCGTGATCGGAAGTATTACCGGATCGGCATATTTAGCGAAGATGCGCAGCAATACGTGCACAGCCAGGGCGAGCACCGCCATGATGCTCATCTGGACATAGAAGTCGGTATTGTCGACATCCTCGGTGGTGCTGCCCACCAGGAAGAACGCTGCACCGCCGACGCAGAGAGCCAATACAAGCAGCAGCAGCTCGAGATTGCGCCGTGGTACCGGTGCGGTCTGCACTTCGGTCATTGCATGATCTCCTGACAGTAGGCTGGCAGCTGGGTTTGGTTGCTACTTGTTGATCCCTTGGAACCGGGCACTTGCACCGGACAGTTCTGCTTGGCGGTGACCAGCAGTTCCTGGATGATCATCTGCGCATGTTCGCGGTTATCCGCCGAGATGGTGGCTTCAACGCGTTGGCGCGAGTATTCGGGCAGGGATTCCAGCGGAACCTGGCTGACCGTATCGACCTCGGAGAGCGAAATCGGTCCAAGCTCCTGCGGGACGCCCTTGTAGATGGCGACCTTGTTGTCCACGGTGCCAACGAAGTATTGGGTTTGCGTCCACATGTAGCCCCAGACGGCCAAGGCCACCACTAGGAAGGCCGCCAAGGTCAGCAGGATCGGCATCATCCAGCGGCGGTGGGCTGTCGGGCTTTCCAGCGGATCGAGGATCTGGCCGGCAGCCGGTGAGCGGTGGGTGAGCAGCGCGGCGGCTCGGCGTTCACCAGTATGCTGGGTGACCACCGGAATCTGACCGGTCTGGGTGGCCAACTGGGCCGCTCCGACCAGAAGATGCGGACGCTGGGAAATCTCGTGGCGCAGCAAGGAGGCGCTGGCTTCGACGTCGCCTTCAGCGGCAATGGCCAGCTGGGCGGTATCCGGAGCGGGTTCCTGGACGGAGGGCTCGCTGAATTCGTCGGCGGTATCCTCGACGACCTCGAACATCACCACGGTGACGTTATCCGGGGCGCCGTTTTTCAAGGTGGTGGCCACCAGGTCGTTGACGGCTTCATCCATGTCCGCGGTATTGCGGATGATCTGCTCGATGATCGGCAGCGGAACCGCATCGGTCAGGCCGTCGGAGCACAGCATCCAGCGTTCGCCGGGTTCGGCGTCGATTTGCTGGACATCGAGTTCGGGGGAGGCATCCGAGTCGCCGAGCACGCGCAGCAGCACGTTCTTGTGTGGATGGACTTCGGCTTCGGCCGGCTTGATGCGGCCCTCATCGACCAGGCGCTGCACGAAGGTGTGGTCGCGGCTGATCTGCTCGAAGTTGTTGTGCTTCAGCCGGTAGGCGCGCGAGTCGCCGATGTGGGCCATATGCAAAGTGCTGCCCGAAAGCAGCAGGGATGTCACGGTGGTGCCCATGCCCGAAAGCTTCGGGTTGGCACCAACGAGTTCATTCAAAACCAGATTTGCGGCCTGGATTTCATCGGGCAGCGCGTTTTGCGGATCGATGATATCTGCATGATCCAGGTGCACCAGATCCAAAACGGTGGATGCGGACGCCACGTCGCCACCGACATGGCCGCCCATGCCATCGGCGAGCACGGCAAGGTATTCGCCGGCATAGGCGGAGTCGTCGTTCTTCTTGCGAATCCGGCCGACGTCAGATTTCGCGGCAAATTTGAGTTTGAGGGCCATAGGCTAGGACTTCAATTCCAGGACAGTCTTTCCGATGCGGATGCGCTGGCCTGGCTCCACTGGTTGTGCACGAGTCAGCTGGCTATCGCCGACAAAGGTTCCGTTGGTGGAACCCAGATCTTCGATGAACCAGCGTGACCCCTGGGGGAACAGGCGGGCATGGCGTCCGGAAGCATAATCGTCATCCAATACTACGGTGGCGTCCTGCGCGCGGCCGAACATGATCGGCTGTCCGCTCAGGGGGATGCTGTTGCCGGCCAGGGGGCCTTCAACAATAGCCAGCGAGGTGGCGGCCTTGCGCGCTGGAGCTTCTGGTTCTGCCAGTTCGGGGTTCTTTTTCAGAGCGCGTTTGCTGGGCTTGCCCGTGCGGGCTCGTGATCCCACGGCCAAATCACGGCGCATCGATCCGACAACGCTCAAGACGAGCAGCCAGATGAGTACTAGGAAGCCCAGTCGGAACAGGCTTAGAACCAGATCGTTCATGCGCGGCCTCCGTTGTTCGAGGTGATAAGCCGAAAGACTATCTTTGTCTGTCCAATGGTGATGATCGAACCGTCAAAAATAGGGGTTTCGGCAGAAATCTTCTTGCCGTCTACGTAGGTGCCGTTGGTCGAACCCAAATCGGACACCACAAAGTTGGTCTTGCCACGGGTCTCAACGCGGATGTGCTGGCGTGAAACGCCGGAATCATCCACCGGGATATCGGTGCTCGCCGAGCGGCCCAGGACAACCGAGTGGTGGTTCAGGGCGAAACGCTGGCCGGCAACTTCAAGGATGGCCTGCTTCTGCGTTGGCACCTTGGGGATCTCGTTGACCGGGCGGACGTTAGGGCGCGGCTGCGCAGTGGTGCGCGGCGATGACTGGTCCACGGGGCGAGCGGTCGGCGTCTTCACCGGTGCCGAAGCCACAACATGGGAGCTGGTTTCCTTGACGGAGCCGTTGATTTCCATTTCCCCAGGCTTGAAGTCCTGCTTGGAAACGAAGTGGATCATGACATCACCATGGACCGAGTAGTCCTGGTTGGTGGCGTGCTCTGCGGTGACCTTAGCCATCTCATTTACGACTGCTCGTCCCCAGCTTTTAGCGGTTTCGAAGTCTTTGGTGCTCAACGAGACGACAAAGTCGTTCGGAGCGAGGCTGCGTCCTTCGCTAATCGGCAGAATCCCGCGGTCCATTTCATTGCGCAGGGCGGTAGTCAGTTCTACCGGCTTGAGGTCTGCGGTGCTGGTTCCACGAAAGAAGCTTGTGACGACCTTCTCTAAGCCGCGTTCGACATTGTCGAGAAAGCCCATTATTCGTGCTCCTTCCTTAAGGGTCCATTGTTTGTCTTAGTGTCTCGCATTCCCGCCAAAAAGCAGTGAACACAGAACTTCATATTCGATCTTACTGTTTTCAGCTGTGCAAATGCCGAAAAATCCTTGGGTGATCCACAGAGATCAGCCTTACCGACACGGTGGTCAGGGCATGAACGCTGTGTCTCTGGCCACATAGACAGGTTTCGATTAGGTGAACTGAAAATGTGTGTGTAAGCTATTTCTTGTTGCAAAAGCACGAAGCAACAAAAATTACATATGCGCGAGTGGCGGAATTGGTAGACGCGCTGGCTTCAGGTGCCAGTGATCGCAAGGTCGTGGGGGTTCAAGTCCCCCCTCGCGCACAAAATGAAAATAACCTCTAAAATGAACGAAAGTTCAGTTCAGAGGTTATTTTTTGTTTAAGCCGGCCATTGCCAGCTATGCATCATTTTGATAACTATTGCCCGCGGCGAGTCGAAACGGACAATCCGCGCCGCTTGAGCAGGGCCGCAAGCACTCCGTCGCCTTCGACCAAAGTTCCACTGTGCGAGCCATCGTAAATGGCTCCGCAGCCGCAGGAAGGGCTGCGATCTTGCAAAATGGCCTCGGTGATTCCGTTCTCTGCAGCCAGATCCGCGACCTTTTGGGCCCCTGAGATAAAGGCCTGGGTCAGATCCTCGCCGTTGATAGCGAGCACTTTGGCGTGTCCTTCGAGGACATCGTTCCCGTCTCCTCCCAGGATTTCGGCAGGCGGACGCGGAGTTGGCAGATCGCCTAGAACTTCAGCGCAGGCTGCGATCGCAGCGCCCGAGGCGACGGCTTCAGCAATTTGCGGATCGGTTTTGGCCTTGCCGTTATAACGGCAGGGAACGCCTGCCAGGCAGGAACTAACAAGCAACGGGACCTCGCGCATAACTTTAATCCTAGTACCGTGCTGGCACCTGGCGGCTGGACTAGACTTCCATTGACGATTTGAAAGGCAGGACATCGTGGCAGCATCCAAAGAACCGTTCGAAATTCGCGGAACCCTCGACCTGGTCAACGGCCACAGGATTCTTCGCCTAGAGCAGGAATCCAGCGACCAGCTCTCCAGCCGGGGCCAAGTAGCGCTCGATCTTCTCGGGGATTTTGCCGGCCGGACCGTGGTGATTGATCCCGATGGACGCCGCGGTCACTGGCTTGACCTGCACGCCGAACAGGCACCTGAGCTCGAAGGCGAGATAGGACAGCAATTCCAGCTATCAGTGCAGCCAAGCTCCAGCTGGCCGGAAACCGCAGTGCCCGCTGACCTTGCCAAAGCGCTGGGCGAAGCCAGCGATCTGGACGAGACATGGGTTGGCTTGACCCCGATGGCTCGATGGGAATGGGTCCGCTGGGTCGGTTCTACCAAGAACCCGGACACTCGTCAGCGGCGCGTCGAGGTCAGCATTTCCAAGCTGCGCGACGGCAAGCGCCGACCTTGCTGTTTCGACCTGTCTTCGTGCACCAATCCGGAACTGGCCAAGAGCGGAAAGCTTATCCAGTAGGGCTAGTGGTCCCCGCCGATCACGGTGGAGCCGCGGACAACCAATGAGCTAGGCAGCATGCTCTGCAGCGGCTCGGGGTCCTTGCCCTCGAGCAAGGCGCGAAGCTTCAAAGCGGCCAGCCGCCCGCCTTCCTGCGCGTTCAGTTGCACAGAGGTAATGGCAGGGTTGGAGGTCGCCGAGTAGGGAAGATCGTCAAAGCCAGCCACCGCGAGCTGATCCGGAATGCGGATCCCCAGGCCCCGGGTCGCATGGAGCACTCCGAAGGCGTGGTTATCGGTGGCGCAGCCCAGGGCGGTCACTCCTGCCTCCTGCCAGATGGTCCACTGCTGGCTGAAGACCGTGGATGCGGCGTTGACATCGATCATCGAGCTGGCCACGGAAGACGGCAGTACTTCGATGCCGTAATCGCCGGCGGCCTCCAGGAAGGCTTCACGGCGCACCGCGAGGGTTTCGGTTCCGGTGATGGCATCCAAGTACGCGGCTTTGGTGTGCCCCTGGGCGGCAAAATGCGCCACCACATCGCGGGCGCCTTGGGCGACATCCATATTAACCGCTGGGAACTTCGGGCTGATGCCGGGAGCGTCGAGGGCGACCATGGGCAGGTTGCCGCCAATCTCGTCAAGGAATTCCTGGCTTGGCGCGTGCACCAGCAGGCCGGCCGGGCGCAGGCCCAGGATCTTGCGGGTTTCGCTGGCGCTGGGGGAGACACCGGCATCGGTGACCGAGAGCATGAGCTGGTAGTCGCTGGCCAAGACCGAGCGAACGCCGGCGATGACCTTGGCGAAGAACGGGTTGGAGATATCCGGTGCGACCAGGACGACCAGGGAGCTGACGCCCTTGGCCAATGAGCTGCCGATGCTGTCGACAAAATAACCGAGTTCGCGGATCGCTTCGCGCACGCGTTGCTCGTTCTTGGCGGAGACCCTTCCGGAAGACTTGCCGTTGGCAACCAGCGAGACCGTGGCCGTGGATACGCCTGCATGCGCAGCGACCATGGCTGCGGTGACCCGGCGTGGTTCGCGGGTATTTCCGGTCTTCTCAGCAATCGTCATGGCTCCATCGTAGTCGCTTGCCCTCCCGGACAACTCCTAAGTTAAGCGCTTGACGTAAACTGGAGAACAGGAAAGAATTGCCTAGGATGAAGATCTTCGCATCTCGATCAATGACCGGCCGCCCGCCGGCGGAATAAAAGGATGGCACCATGGCCCAGGACAGCGCAACGCCCCGCAAGATCATTCTGGACTGCGATCCGGGGCACGATGACGCGGTTGCCATGATTCTGGCGCACGGAAGCCCGGCCATCGACTTGCTGGCCGTCACCACCGTCGCCGGAAACCAGACCCTGGAAAAGGTCACCGCCAATGCGCTGGCCGTGGGCACCATCGCCGGCATTACCGGCATTCCTTTTGCCGCAGGCTGCGCCCGGCCCCTGGTGCGCGAGGTGGAAACCGCGGCAGAAGTCCACGGCGACTCGGGCATGGACGGACCCCAGCAGCCAGTGCCGACCATTGAACTGGACCCCCGCCATGCGGTGGATGTGATCATCGATCTGGTGATGAGCCACGAGCCAGGGGAAATCACCCTGGTGCCCACCGGCGCCCTGACCAATATCGCGCTGGCCGTGCGCAAGGAACCGCGCATCGTCTCGCGGGTTCGCGAAGTCGTGCTCATGGGCGGCGGCTACCACACCGGCAACTGGAGCGCCGTCGCCGAATTCAATATCAAGGTGGACCCGGAAGCCGCGCACATCGTGTTCAACGAAAGCTGGCCGGTAGTCATGGTCGGCCTGGATCTGACCCACCAGGCCTTGGCCACCACCGAGGTGGTGCAGAGCATCGAGAAGATCGGCACCGGCCCGGCAAAATTCGTGCGCGAGCTCATGGACTTCTTCGCCCAGGCCTACCGCGACCACCAGGGCTTCGACGCCCCGCCGGTCCACGACCCCTGTGCGGTCGCCTATGTCATCGACCCGCAGATCGTGCGCACCGTGAAGGCGCCGGTCAACGTGGAACTGCGAGGGGATTTGACCCTGGGCATGACGGTCACCGACTTCCGCTCCCCAGCCAGCGAGCAGTGCAACACCTCGGTGGCCGTGGATCTGGATCACGACGGCTTCTGGAATCTGGTGACCGACGCGCTGCAGCGCATCGGCGAAGTCACACCCGCCAAATAAACAACTTCTGGCTAATGTGGGGCACATCAATGCCAATTAGGCCCAGACCTGCATAAACTGGGATCACACGAAGATCAGGAGGCGTAATGGCAGGAAAAACCCCGCACCAGAACGTGACGTTCCCATCCTCGGGTGCGCAAGCACACGGCTACCTTTCAGTACCTGAATCAGGAAAGGGCCCTGGGGTCATCGTGATCCAGGAATGGTGGGGCCTGACCGACCACATTCGAGATACCGCCGATCGCCTCGCGGCCCTCGGCTTTGTCGCCCTCGCCCCGGATCTCTACGGCGGATCCATCACCCACGACGGCGAGGAAGCCGGGCAGATGATGGCCGAGCTTCCCGAAGCCAAGGGTGCCCAGCTTCTGGCTGGCGCCGTGGACTACCTGCTGGCCAATGAACATGTCACCAGCGAGAAGCTGGGTGTCATCGGATTCTGCATGGGTGGCGGCTTTGTTCTGCAGTTGGCCGCGCAGCAGGGAGAGAAAATCGCCGCTGCCGTTCCGTTCTACGGAGTCGGCCAGGGCGTGCCCAATGACTTCTCGGGAATCCGCGCCGACATCCAGGGCCACTACGCCAACTTCGACGAGATGTACCCGCCTGAGCAGGCCCGCGCCCAGGAGGAGCAAATCCGCGAGCAATCCGGCGCCAACGTGAAGTATTACTTCTACGATGCCAAGCATGCCTTCCATAATGACGAAAACACCGCCGGAAATTACGACCCTGAGCAGGCAGTTATCGCTTGGGAACGCGCCGTCGGCTTTTTACAGGATAAAGTGGCCTAAAGGCCATAAAGTGTTATCCATCACTTAACAGCATCACTCACTAATAAGGAGAGCAATATGTCAGAAACCATCATCGTAGGTGTCGACGGTTCGGAAACCGCACAGCGAGCAGCTCGCCGTGCAGCGGAATTGGCATTGAAGATTGACGCCGAATTGGTGGTCGTCACCGCTCACGCATCGGACAACACCGAGGTCGTATCCATCGGTTCCGATACCTGGATCCTGGACGACGCAGAACAGGCCCGCAAGCTGGCCCAGCGCGTTGCCAACGACGTGAAGAACGCTGTCCCAGGCGTGAAGATCACCGCTGCTGCCGGCCACGGCAAGCCAGGCGACGTTCTGATCTCCGACGCCGAAGACCGCAAGGCTTCGCTGATCGTCGTGGGTAACGTAGGCATGAAGGGCCTGGGCCGCGTACTGGGTTCGGTTGCCTCCTCGGTAGCCCACTCGGCACCATGCGACGTACTGGTTGTGAAGACCGACAAGTAAGCCCCAGCGCTTTCGCTGACAGGCGGGTACCGTTCAACGGTGCCCGCCTGCAGTATTTAACCCCGCACAGCGTAGGCTTAACCCGTGCAAACTCTTCGAATCGCCTACGCCACCGGCGTGACCCCCGGCAAATGGATGGACCGCTTCAAGGAGCGCTATCCAAAGGTTGAGCTCCAGGCCTGGCGCCACGACGAAAGCGGAATCCTCGACCTGCTGGCCGAGGACAAGGCTGACGCGGTGTTCGTGCGCTACCGCGAGGTTTCCCCCAAGGACCACACCCGCCACGTGATCCCGTTGTACGAGGAGCTGGAAGTGGTCTGCGCCGCCAAGGACCACGAGATCGAATATTACGACGAATCGGTGCCAGCCGAGGTGGCTGCCGGCTTCCCGCAACTGGACCTGGCTGATTACCCGGAAGCCGTGGGAGGCATCGGCGTGGCCATGGAGGTCGTGGCCTCCGGCGCCCAGGTACTGCGCGTGCCGCAGAGCATCGCCCGGCTGTTCGCCCGCAAGGACGTGGTCTCCCGCTTCGTCGAGGACGGCGCGCCAACCCAGGTGGGCATCGCCTGGCCGACCTCCATGGAAGACACCACGCTCCTGGAGGAATTCATCGGGATTGTGCGCGGCCGCAGCGCGAATTCCTCCCGCCAGGCCTCGGTGCGCAACCATGAGCAGAAGGCCAAGCGCATCAACGACAAGGCGAAGTTCGAAGCCAAGGCCAAATCCCTGGCCGCAGCCAAGCGCCAAAAGGAGCTGGCCAAGAAGCAGGCGCGCAGCAACGGCGGCAAGCCCGGCAAGCCAGGCGGTTCCAAGGGGCGCAAGAAACGCTAGAACCGGCCAGGTCCCATGGGTAGAGTGAAGCCATGAAGCAATTTGATACGCTCGCCCTGTCCACGCGCGGCCCAGCACTGATCCTGACCATCAACCAGCCGAAATCGCTGAACGCGCTGGCCCAGGAGGTCGTCAATGACCTCGAAGCCTTCATCGACTGGTTTGAAACCACCGGATTCGAATACCGCGGAGTCATCATCACCGGCGCCGGGGAGAAGTCCTTTGTGGCCGGAGCCAACATCGTGCAGATGAACGCCATGGATTCCCAGGCCGCCCTGGCCTACGGACGCCAGATGCACGCGGTGACCGAACGGCTGGAGTCCCTGCAGGTTCCGGTCATCGCAGCGGTCAACGGCTTCGCCCTGGGCGGCGGCTGCGAAATCGCCCTGGCCTGCGACTTCATCTACGCCTCCGAGAACGCCAGCTTCGGCCAGCCCGAAGTGAACCTGGGCCTGGTGCCAGGCTTCGGCGGTTCGGTGCGCCTGCCGCGCCGCATCGGCAATGCGCTGGCCCGCGAACTGATCTTCACCGGACGCAGGATCAAGTCCGCCGAAGCACTGCGGATCGGCCTGGCCAACCGGGTGGTCCCTGCCGAGGAGCTGATCGACCAGGCCGTGGCCACCATCGAGGAGATCGCCGCAGTCTCGCCCACCGCGGTGGCCAACGCCAAATCCGCGCTGGTGCAGATGGATGCGCTGAACACCCATGACGCGCTGCTGGTGGAGGCCGACTCCTTCCAGCGGGCCTTCGCCACCAATGATTCGGTGGAAGGCCGGGCCGCCTTCGTGGAAAAGCGCTCGCCGAACTTCCCCGGCAACTAGTGATGCACTACGGGGCCCACCCGGACCAGCACCTCCAGTTCTTCGAACCCGAGCACAGCACGGCCCGCGGCGCGGTGATGATCATCCACGGCGGCTATTGGCGGGAGAGGTACACCGCGCAGCTCGGCGTCCCGCTGGCACAGGATCTGGCGGCCCGCGGGATTCCGGCCTACAACCTGGAGTACCGGCGGGGGACCGGCAGTGCCGCGGCGATGCTCGCCGACGCCCGGCTGGCTCTGGGGCTGATCAAGGAGGACGGGCCGATAACGCTGATCGGCCATTCGGCCGGAGCGCAGCTGGCCTGTGTGCTGGCCGCGAATGATCCGCGCGTCACCCAGGTGGTCAGCCAGGCCGGGCTGCTGGACCTGGAGTATGCGCGCAGGCAGGGGCTCAGCGATTCCGCGGTGGACCTGCTGCTCGATGGGGCGCCGCTGGCGACCTATAGCCCGGTGGAATTATGGCCGATGCCCGCCCGTGTCGTAATCTTTCATGGTCGCGAGGATGCCGACGTTCCGTTGAAAATCGCCCAGCGCGCCGCCCACAAGGCGGCGGCTCTCGGCCAGGACTACCGCTTCGCGTTGTTCCCGGGCGATCATTACACTTGGATTGACCCGCGCAGCAGCCAATGGGCCGCCTGCGTGCGCGCCCTGTCACCTGCGCACTATTAAAGGAGCAGCATGAACCCGACCGTGATCGGCGAAGCCCTCGTTGACGTCCTGGCCTCAGGCATTACCCCAGCCCAGGAATTTGTTGGCGGCAGCCCGCTGAACGTCGCGGTCTCACTGGCTCGCCTGGGTTACCCCGGAACCCTGATTTCCCGTTGGGGCGCCGACGACAAGGGCGCGAAGATCGAGGATTACCTCAAGGACAACAACGTCAAGTACCTGGGCGGCGCCGATGACGAGGCGACCGTGATCGCCCACGGCATCCTCGACCCCGCCGGCGGCGCGGCCTTCGCCTTTAATGCCTTCTGGCAGATGCCGACCATCGGCCCGGAACTGCCGCAGGACGTGGAACTGGTCCACACCGGCTCCATCGCCACGCTGTTCAGCCCAGAAGAGCTTTTGCCGCTGCTCTCCGCCGCGCGCACGCATGCGACCATCAGCTATGACCCTAACTTGCGCCCATCGCTGGTCACCAATCATGCCCAGACGGTGGCCGAGGTGGAACGCTTTGTCGGCCAGGCCGACGTTGTGCGCGTCTCGGGCATCGACCTGAAGTGGATGTACCCGATGCGTTCGGTGCATGAGTCGGCCCGCGCCTGGCTGGATATGGGCCCGGCCATCGTCGTATCCACCGCCGGATCGCGTGGCTCCTGGGGCGTGGTGCGCGCCGGGGATGCAGAATTCATCGCACCGTCGGTAGAGGTCACCGACACCGTGGGCGCCGGTGATACCTTCACCGCGGCCTTGCTGTGCTGGCTGGCAGAGCACGACATGATTGGCGCTGCCAACCGCGAGAAGCTGGGCCAGCTGCAGATCAGCGAACTGTCCCTGGCCCTGGAATTCGCCGCCAAGGCGGCAGCCGTGACCGTTCAACGTGCCGGTGCCAACCCGCCGCGGCGCGAGGAGCTCTAGCGTGATCAAGCTGATCGCCTCGGACCTGGATGGGACCATCGTCGCCCCGGACGGGACGATATCCGCGCGAACCCGCCAGGCGTTCCTGGATGCCCGCAAGGCCGGGATCCAGATCGTTTTTGTCACCGGGCGCCCGTTCCGCTGGCTTACCCCGGTGATCGAGGCCTTTGGCGGCCTGGGTACCGTCATCTGCTCCAACGGCGCGGTGCTCTACGATCTGGAGCGCGACGAGGTGATCTGGTCCCGGACGTTGAGTGCCGCCACGGCACGCGAAGCCGCGCAGATCATCACCGAAGTGGAGCCGGAGGCGACCTTCGCGGCGGAGACCACCAAGGGCCTGCATCTTGGCGAGGGCTTCGCTGACCGGCACCATAATTTCGGTGTGCAGGCGGTGATGGATCTGTCCTCGGATGCCATCGACGGCGAGGGCATCGTCAAATTCCTTGCGCGCTCCCAGCACCTGGCCATCGACGATTTTTATGCTGCCGTGAGGCCCAAGCTCAGCCATCTGGTCTCCATCACCCACTCGGCCTTTGACGTGTCGCTGTTGGAGATGGCCCACGTGGACATCCATAAGGCGCGGACCCTGAACGAATACTGCCAGCGCTTGGATATCACCCCGGAAGAAGTGATGGCTTTCGGCGATATGCCCAACGACATCCAGATGCTCGAATTCGCCGGACATGGCTACGCCATGGCCTCGGGGCACCCCACCACGCTGGCCACGGCCCGCTACTGTGCCCCATCCCTGGCCGAAGACGGCGTCGCCCAGGTCATCGAGGAATTGCTGAAATGACGTACGCTTTCACTCACCGCGGCGTGCGCCATGCCGGTGAAGAGAATACGCTGGTGGCCTTCCAGCGCGCCGTGGATCTCGGGGTGCTCCATCTGGAATCCGACGTGCACGCCTCGGCTGATGGCACGGTCTACCTGTTCCATGATGAGACCTTGGACCGGGTGACCGATGCCAGCGGAAAATTCAATGAGCGCACCGATGACCAGCTCGCGCAGATCACCGCTGGCGGAGAACCGCTGTGCACCCTTGACCAGTTGCTCGATGCCTTCCCGCAGGCGCAGGTCGTGAACCTCGACGTCAAAGACGAACACGTCATCGGCCCGTTGGCCGAGCTGATCGAACGGCGCGGGGCGCATCAGCAGATCGCCTTGGCTTCATTTTCCAGCGCACGCAGCCATGCGGTGCGCCACCTTCTGTCGGCGCCGATCAGGCGCTCGCCGGGGCAGCGTGAAATCATCCTGATTTGGCTCTGCGCCCACCTTCTTGGCTGGGTTCCGAAGAAGCTGGTCAAGGATTTCTGGGCTGTACAGGTTCCCTTCAAACAGGGTTGGCTTCCCGTGGCCACCGGTCGTTTCACCCGGGCGGTCCAACGTGCCGGCGCGCAGGTGCACGTGTGGGTGGTCAATGACGAGCCGACCATGAAACTGCTCAAGGATCGCAAAGTCGACGCGATCATGAGCGATGACGCGCAGCTATTGATGAAGGTGCTCGGATCCTAGCCTGCACCTAAAGCGCTGTATTTGATGGTGTATTGATCCATGACAGCTTCATCCGGGGCGAATCCAAGGCCCGGTGTGCTCGGCAATGGCACGCTACCATCGGATTCCATGAGGCTTTGATGCGGCGCGTGCCAGGGATGAAGCTGCACATCCCAATTCAAGAACGGGATCTCCAGTTCCGGGCGGAGATTGCCGTCCGACAGCTGCAACGGCGGATCCAGGGCAATGATTTGCGCGCTGGCCAGCAGTGCTGGGCCGTAATAGAAGCAATGCGGGATCACGTGCGCGCCGAGCCGTTGGCCTGCTTCGCGCACTTGCAGCATGGCGCTGATGCCGCCGATTTTCCCCACGCTTGGCTGCGCGAATTCAAGGGCTCCTCGCTCCATGTCATTGATCAGGCCTTGGACTCCCGAGTGGTTTTCGCCGCCGGAGACATTCTTGAAGGCGGTATTCAGCTCGCGCAGGGAATGTGAATCGTCCGGTGGGAAGACCGGTTCTT
Source organism: Glutamicibacter mishrai (assembly GCF_012221945.1). NCBI lineage: Bacteria > Bacillati > Actinomycetota > Actinomycetes > Micrococcales > Micrococcaceae > Glutamicibacter > Glutamicibacter mishrai. The sequence continues at coordinate 1,802,336 of NZ_CP032549.1, forward strand.
CAATCCACAACAGATTCATGTCAGCCAGGTCTTCGAAACCCAAGCGGGCCTGGGCCGCATCCCACTTGCAGTTCACATCGACCATCAGCGGGAGAGTACCAACTGTGTCCCGCGCGGTCTTGATGGCGGGCTTGAGGGATTCATGCAGCTTGAAAGCCCTGAATCCGCGGGATTTGGCGCGTTCGAGGTGGAACGAGACCTCCTGCGGATCCTCTGCGTAGTGCACCAGGGACGCGTAGGCGTGGACTTCGTGGCGGGCCTGGGCATTGATGAACTCCCGAAGAGTCTTCTTGGCCCGCTTGGCTTCGATGTCCCAAAGAGCGATGTCGACAGCTGACAGTGCGTAATGGACCGGGCCCGTGCGTCCGAAGGCATGGAAAGCGTACTGAGCCGCGGGGAGACAGTCGTTCAGAACGGTTGTGCGCCCCAGGAAAAATGGCGCGACGATGTCTTCCAAAGCCGCCCATGTGGCGGGATTCGTCTTGTGGCCGAACCCCTCGCCCCAGCCGACCAGGCCTTGGGCCGTGGTGATTTTGACGATCAATGATTCCATCTGTGTGAAAGTTCTTGATGATGCATTGAAAGTATCGATTGATTCCACATTGGAATCTTCTGTTTCTCTACGTGCTGCATCAAAGGGCATTGAAACTAGATAGAGTTCTATGGACTCGATAGTGTCATTAAATCCGGATCTGACCTGTGGCAATTGGCCTATCCTTTCGTAGGTTTTCGGTGCGCCGAGGTGATGATATTTCGTCTGTGTGCGCTACTGCCCTGCTGGCATTACGGCTGCGATTATTCATCTGGCCAATGTGGTTGACCTCACGTTGCTCTTTAGTTTAGCGTTGTGGAATAGAGATTGGAAAGCGCATTCCAAAGCATGTTGGCGAAGCATTTTTGAAGCAAGGAGTCAGTCATGTCGGTCCCGATTCGCAAGGGGCACCTTAGCGTTCTGATGAAAGGAGGTGATGGCCAGTGAGTGCCATTGCCGAGTTGCAAAGCCTGAGTAAGACCAAGGGTCGGAAGGCTCCTGCAAAAGACAACAAGGCCGCTCATATCTTCCTGATCCCCTGGACGATAGGGCTCTTTCTGGTCACGCTGGGACCGATGGCGATGTCCTTGTACCTCGCCTTCACGGATTACAACCTGTTGCAATCGCCGGAATTCACCGGCTTGGACAACATCCAGCGGATGCTCGAGGACCAGCGGCTGCACAACTCGCTGCGAGTGACCTTCACCTACGTATTGATTGGCGTCCCGCTCCAGCTGGCTGTAGCACTGGGAGTAGCCATCCTGCTGGACCGTGGCATGCGCGGACTCTCGTTCTACCGCTCCGTTTTCTACCTGCCCTCAATGCTCGGATCCTCCGTAGCTATCGCAGTGCTGTGGAAGCAGATCTTCGGCACCACCGGCCTGGTCAACCAGATGCTGGAACTTATAGGAATCCAAGGCATCGGCTGGATTTCAGATCCGAATACATCGCTTGGAAGCCTGATCCTGCTCAACGTCTGGACCTTCGGATCACCCATGGTGATCTTCCTGGCAGGCCTGCGACAAGTGCCAGCCATGTACTACGAAGCCGCCTCCATTGACGGCGCTACGAAATGGCGCCAGTTCCGCAGCATCACCCTACCGATGATCAGCCCGATCATCTTCTTCAACCTCGTGCTGCAGATCATCGGCGCATTCCAGAACTTCACCCAAGCCTTCATCGTTTCCAACGGTTCAGGCGGGCCGGCGGACTCCACGATGTTCTTCACTCTGTATCTGTACCAGCAAGGCTTCAAGCAATTCGACATGGGTTATGCCTCGGCCATGGCCTGGCTCCTGGTCCTCATAGTCGGCGCTTTCACCGCCGTGAACTTCTTAGTTTCAAAGTATTGGGTGTTCTACGATGACTAATCAAACTTCGGTACCGCAGTCAGCAGATCTTGACCAGGCAAGGCAGGATCACGTTCTCGACGAGGAGAAAATGCTGGGCCAGAAACCACCGGTAGGTGGAACCGACTCCAAGGGCCGCAGGGTCAAAGGGCACAAACCCAAGATGCGCACGCCACTGCGTTCGGTAGTAAAGCATGCCCTGCTGATCCTGGCAGCCGGCGTGATGATCTACCCGCTGCTGTGGATGGTTGCAAGTTCCTTCAGGCCCAATGACCTGATCTTCCGTGAAGCGGGCCTGGTCATTTCCCAAGTGGACTGGACCAACTACCCCAACGGGTGGGACGCCCTGTCGGAGCCATTCAGCAAGTACCTGATGAACTCCGCCATCCTGGTTTTGGGCTGCATCATCGGAAACCTGGTTTCTTGCTCCATGGCGGCATACGCTTTCGCCCGGCTTGAGTTCAAGTTCAAGAAGATCATGTTCGTTCTCATGCTGATGACGATCATGCTTCCGATTCACGTGATCATCGTTCCGCAGTACGTCATGTTCTCCCAGATCGGTTGGGTCAACACCTTCTGGCCGATTATTGTCCCCAAGCTGCTGGCCACGGACGGATTCTTCATCTTCCTGATGATCCAGTTCATCCGCGGTATTCCTAAGGATATGGACGAAGCCGCCCGTATCGATGGTGCCGGCCACCCGCGGATCTTCCTGCAGGTGATCCTGCCGCTGATGGTGCCGGCGTTGGCCACCACGGCGATCTTCACCTTCATCTGGACCTGGAGCGACTTCTTCACCTCGCTGATCTACCTGACGAACCCGAGCAACTACACCGTGCAGGTAGCGCTGAACGCGTTCATCGACTCCACCGGCGAATCGAACTGGGGCGCCCTGTTCGCGATGTCGATAGTCACCCTCATCCCGGTCTTCCTGGCCTTCCTCTTCGGCCAGAAATATCTGGTCAAGGGCATCGCCACGACCGGCATCAAATAACCAAGTGCGAATGGCCCGGAGACCCAGAACCCGGGCCATTGGCATGTCTGAAACTGGCCCAATGGCCGCGGCCCATAGCTAAGGAGAAAACAACACATGGGAACAACAACACGCACGCGCTATGTGCTGATCGGTGCCGGCAACAGATGCGAAATGTACATCACCTCCATGCTCGGCGATCACAGCAACGTCGCTGAACTGGTCGCCTTGGCTGATACCAACCCAGGCCGCATCGAGTACTACCAGGATGTCGTCGAGCAGACCTTCGGCCAGCGGCTGGGGTCCTTTGACCCCGCAGACCTTGAGGCGTACATCCGCGAGAACGCGATTGATCGAGTCATCATCACGACCCCGGACTATACCCACGCCTCCTTGATTTGCTCCTCCATGTACGCGGGCGCTGACGTCATCGTGGAAAAGCCGCTGACTATCGATGCCGCGAGCACCGCGCGCATTGCCCAGGCGGTTGCCGAGACCGGACGCGAAGTCATCGTGGCCTTCAACTATCGCTACTCACCGCGCAATACGGCCTTGAAAAAGGCCATCGATGACGGACTGATCGGCCAGGTCACTTCCATTGATTTCAATTGGATGCTCGACACCGTTCATGGCGCCGACTACTTCCGCCGCTGGCACCGTCTGAAGGAGAATTCCGGCGGTCTGCTCATCCACAAATCGAGCCACCATTTTGACCTCGTCAACTGGTGGCTTGATGACTCGCCGCACAGCGTATTCGCCGCCGGAGGCCTGAAGTTCTATGGCCCGAAGAACGCCGAAGCCAGGGGCTTCGCGACCCACGAACGCGGCACGCACGACACCAGCGACCAAGAACCGTTCGACCTTGATCTGCGCAGCGATGAACGACTGGAGAAACTGTACCTGGCTAATGAGCACTTTGATGGGTACCGTCGCGACCAGGGCGTCTTCAACGGCCAGATTTCCATCGAAGACAATCTGAGCCTCACTGTTCAATACGACAAAGGCCCGATTCTTTCCTACTCGCTCAACGCGCACAGCCCCTGGGAAGGCTACCGGGTGGCCATTAACGGAACCGAAGGCCGACTGGAACTCGACGTGGTCGAGCGCGCAGCCGTCTTGCCGGCATCCGGCGGGAGGCCAGTGGATCCCTCCTACAGCGACGACGGGCAGAGCAGCAAGGTCCGTTCCAAAGGCGAACGCCTTGTGGTTCAGCGCCACTGGCAAGAAGCCGAAGAAATCCCGATCATCAATTCGGAAGGATCGCACGGAGGAGGCGACAAGCTGCTCCTGGAAGAACTCTTCGAAGGACGCCAGGCAGACGCCTACTCACGCCAAGCCGGGTTCCTCGACGGCGTCCGGGCCATTGCCGTAGGAATCTGCGGGAACAAATCCCTGGACACCGGCGCTCTCATCGATGTTGCATCGGCCGGGCTAGGCGTTAATCTGTTATCGAATCAACAGGTTCAGGTGTAATTGAATCCATGAGTGAAAAAGTCATTATCACCGGCGGCTCTGGCCGCTTGGGACGCGCAGTGGTCCAAGGCTTCGCAGCGGCCGGACACGAGGTGATCTCGCTGGACCGGGAGTTGCCCAAACAAGCTGTTCCCGGCGTTGACTACCGCAGCATCGATTTGATGGATGCCGAAGCCACCCACACGGCATTCAAGGAAATCTCCCCGCAAGCAGTAGTCTCCCTAGCCGCGATGGCGGTGCCCTTTATGGCTCCCGAGGAAGTCCTGCTGAAGACCAACTCGACGATCGCGCACAACGTCACCTCGGCCGCTGTCGAGTCCGGCGCGACGCGCGTAGTGCTGGCCTCCAGCCCATCCATCATGGGCTACGGATCTCCGGGCGGCTGGGTTCCTGAGAAACTGCCCTTGGACGAAAACGAAACCCCACGCCCTTGGCACGCCTACGGGCTGTCAAAATATGTGGCGGAACAGATCGCTGCCATGTTCGCGGCAAAGATGGGTCCCAGCAGCCCGGTGAAGTTCGCTTCATTCCGTCCCTGCTTCGTGATTGCCGAAGAAGAGTGGGACGGGGCTCCAACACAGCAAGGACACACGGTAGCCGAGCGCCTGCAGGATCCGAAGCTCTCAGCCCCGGCACTATTCAACTATGTGGATGCACGCGACGTCGCTGACTTCCTCTTGCTGCTCCTAGAGCGATTTGATCGTGTTGAGAACGGCTCGGTATTTTTCGTCGGCGCCAAGGATGCCATGGCAACCCGGCCGCTCTCGGAAATCATTCCGGAAATCTACCCGGAACTCGCATCGCTGGCCACCGGTCTGACCGGGGACCGTCCGGCCTTCAGCATCGACAAGGCGCGGGAAACCATCGGTTGGGAACCCAAGCGAAGCTGGAGAACCGAGCTCAAAACAAAGATCTGAGTCTAGATGCAAAAATCCGGTGGATGCGAGGAAAATATTCCTCGCATCCACCGGATTTCTTATTGGCCGCTTATCTCTGCAGGACTTGGGGCCGGGGCAAGCCATTCACCATGATCGCCGGCCAGCGCGGATCCACGCTGAGAACTTCGATAGCGCCGGATTCGGCCAGCAGCATGGTGTCTTCGACCTTGAAGGTCAGGCCATCGCGTTGCGCGCTCGGGTTGAAAGTGAAAGCTTGATTGAACTGGAAGCGGTCAGTCGCTCCGGGAGCCAGTCGAGGATCCCTGCCGCTATACCCAGCAATTCCGCCCTGGTGATGCCGCGTCCACTCCAGCTCGTCAAAACCGTGGGCCGGGTAGGCCTGTTGGATCCGAGGCAAAAGGTCGCCGAGCATCGTGCCCGCGCAAATGCCGGAAAGGATCTCCGCCTCGACGCCGAGAATGTCCGATTCCCCGGAAATTTCCTGCTCCGTGGCCGGTTCAAAACGCACCCACCGCGTGAGATTGGCAATCAGCCCGTGTCTCCGGACGCACAACACTGCCATGGCCTTGCGCCCCAGCGGAACACCCTTCGGCAGCGGATGCCGGTAGCCGGCCCGCGCAGCAGAACTGACGAGCGCAACGAGCACCTCACCACCTAGCTCCATGGCACCGGCAGAGAGCTTGGCTGCGACGGAAAATTCGCTGTCCGCGCTGGAGACGACAGACAAGACGTCGGTCATGACCGCAGCCGTGTCCTGGCACAGCTGGCGATAACGCTCGATTTCCACCGCGGATAATGAGGTGCGCAAGGCACGCAATTCCGACTCGATCTCCGATTCGTCGAGAATCTCCCATGCAGCGGCTTGCCCAAACCACGAGCCAACATCATCGAGGGACTCGTACCATCCGGTGACGTGGATGTTGATCTGATCCAAGGCATTGAGTTCCTCGTTTTGCAGGCGCTGCGCTTCACTGACGGACGTCGCCAGCTCGCAGCCATCGGCATGAACCAGGACCCTGGCGATTGGCGGGGCACCGAGGGACACATGGGTCCGGGCGCCACCAAGGAACCAAGCCAAGGACGCGGGGGTGGAGAGCATGATGGCCTGGGCTCCATGTGCCTGGAGGAGCTCAATGAGCTGGGCATGCTTCGTTGCATGCTCAATAGCGGCGGCAGAAGACATGAGGCAACTTCCTAATGGTGGGAACCGAATTCTTGGAAAAGCGCCGATACCGCGGAGCGATCCCACTGGCCATCAGCCACCAGCACACGCACACGACGGGTCAACGAGGCTCCGGGATCCAAGATGACCGGGGCATCCCATGCCAGAGAGCTTCCCACACCCGGATAGCCGGAGCTGCGGACAAACCATGGATCACCATCGCCACTGCAGAAAATGAGTGTCGCCGCGCCGTGTCCCGTGCTTCGTTGCGCCAAGCTGACAGCTTCCGAGGCAAAGTCGGAGCTGAATGCCATCCACGGGCTGCGGGCGCCGTGGACTTGTTCCTCACCCGAGAGGGTGTCGGTGAATATCTGCGTGTTTTCGGCTTTCGGCAGTCTCCAGAAGAATCCGCCATAACCGCCATTGAGCCGTCCATTGGATCCTGGGGAGCCAATGGATACGGATTCTTCCCGTGCCCGCAGGGTGAAAGCGAAATCCATGATCCAGCCCGTTGCCGAGGTGGGTTGGTGTGTGAAGGCGGTGAAATCGATGCTGCGGTGCTCGTCCAGCAGCACCTGCTGCTTATGTCCGACCCACTCCAGCTCGGAGCGCACGGAACTTCCGTTCGGGGCAAAGGAATTGGCCACTGTGCGGATGTGCCCGTGGTCTTGGCGCCATACATACCGGGAGTCGGCACGGGTGTAGGTTCGCCCGCCCCAGAAGTTATTTCCATTCACGTCCTGCAAGGCCACCGAGACCCCAAGATGCCATGTGTGGTCCAGCGGCTGCTGGTCGCTGACGTGCACGCCGCCCAAGGTGGCCAGCTGATCCAAGAAGGGCCGCGGCGAGTTCGTGATGGAAATGTCCTGGCCTGTGCGCAGTCTTGCGATGCCTTGTTTTTGGGCGTTGGAAGGATTTTCCACTGTGAATGTTCCGCTGGTCTCCGGTTCGCTGGCCCACGGTGCGCCAAGCGAGGAAAAGTCGGACTGCGCGGCCACGGAACGGTTGATGAAATGTTCGATATCTGGGATGACCGGGTGGAACTGATCGCCCTGGTCGGTGGGGATCACGTAGGCCGCCGGAATGTCCTTGGGCTCGGCGCCGGTGCGGATCTGTTCCAGGACGCGCATGAACGCGCCGGCCGATTCCAGGGAGCTGAGCAGCTCGGGCGCGTGTCCTGCACGGACGTCTACGAGATTCTCCAGCAGGTTCACGCGGCCGAAGACCTGGGATGTCTCGGGTTTGCCGGATTCCGGATTGGGGCGGATGACCAATTCATCGCGCGTGTAGTACAAGATGGCCAAGCCCTCGGTCCCGTAGATGGTGATCCATGGGTCCTGCTGTTCGGCCGCGCAGACGGTCAAAGCCGCGGTGACCGGGATGCCGCTGTTTGTCTGCAGCCTCACCACGGATGTATCGTCGGCTTCGATTTGATGGGCATGGTACAAATCCGTGGCTACCGAGAGAACATCGCCAGCGCGCTGGGCACCGGCAATCCGCAATGCGCTGGCAACCGCATGGGCCAGCGGGTTGGTGACCACGCCGTCGGCGATTTCCACGCCGTTGAGCTGGCGATGGCCCGCCCATGGCGAGCGGTTGTAGTAGCCCGTGGTGCGCAGCCAATTTCCGCTGGCACCAACCGCACGCAGCGCGCCGATGGGAGAGTTCGCAACGCCATTTTCAAAGAACCCGGCCACTGCTGTCAGAGCCAGCGACCCCAGGGCCTGGAACCCAACCTGGACGTTGACGCCAGCTGCCTGGGCGGCACTGAGCAGGGTTTCGTATTGCTCCAGCGTGGCCGTTGGCGGCTTTTCCAGATACAGGTCCGCGCCCGTGGCCAGAGCTTTCATGGCCAAGTCGGCATGGGTGCTGATCGGGGTTGAAATGATGATGATGTCCGGTTTCAGCCCGGATTCGAGGAACTCGTCGAGGGTGGTGAAGATTCGCGTGTTTTCCCCGCGAACCAGGCTGCCCGGATCTTTAGGATCAATGCCAGCGAGGAAACTGATCTTGTTCTCGCTGGCCAAGCGCTGGATGTTGCCCAGATGCTGGCGTCCGAAGCCATTAAGGCCAACCAGCACCACCGCTGGGGCTGTTGACGGCGCAACGGAACTGTCGTCTTTGGCAGCTGCTGCGGTGGTTTGCTGGTTCATAGTGTCCTTCTTGGAATCGTCGAAGTCAGATCAGTTTATTGCGCTCGCCGGCTGGATGCCCGCAGCTTGTTCAAGATGAGGCAAAACAAGCGACTGATAACGCTCAGACATGGCCGCCAAGGTCAGATCCGCATCCTGGCCATTGATCTCGTCGTTGAAGATCTCGACTTCCACTGGACCTTGATAACCGGCCTTGGTCATCCAGCGGGAGATGGATGGGAAGTCGATATGCCCGTCGCCCATCATGCCGCGCGATTGCAGGGCGTTGCTGGCAATGGGCAAGTTGAAATCGCAGATTTGGTAACTAGCCAATCGGCGCTCATGCCCGGCTCGCTGGATCTGCTGCTGCAACTGCGGGTCCCAGAAGACATGGAAGGTATCGACAACAACGCCGACAGCTTCTGCAGGGTGCGCGGTGGCCAAATCCAGGGCCTGGCCCAAGGTCGAGAGCACCGCCCGGTCAGCGGCATACATGGGGTGCAGCGCTTCGAGTACCAGGCAAACCCCGTGATCCAACGCAACAGGCACCAGTTGGTCCAGCGCACGCGCGACTCGGTCACGAGCCCCGACGATGTCCTTGTCCTGCGGATCTCCGGTGCCTCCGAGAACGTGCGCGGCTGAAGGCAATCCGCCGACGACCATGATCAGATTTCCTGCCCCGATGGCGGCTGCTTCCTCAATGGCTTTCCGATTGGATTCGAAAGCTTCCTTTTGCGCTTCATTGGAAGTTGCCGTCAGGAATCCGCCGCGGCACAGGGTGCTTGCCTGCAGCCCGCCTTCCTTGATGATGTCCGCTGCTCGTTGCGCACCTCCCGCCTCTTCGAGCAGGTGGCGCCAAGGGCCGATATGGGTCAATCCGGCGCGGGCTGCGGCTTCGACCGCCTCGTGCAGGTTGAGGTTGGGGGTGGTGCCGGTGTTCAGAGATAATTCGAAGCTCATGACACTCCTGTCAGTGATCGGTTGGCTGCCTTGATTCCATAGACCGCAAGGAGCTGTTCCATGCGTTCAGCGGCCAGGGGCGGGTTCAAGATCAAACCGGCGGAATCCGCCAGAATAAAGGTCCGGATCAGGTGGGGCAGCGAGCGCCCAGCGTGAAGCCCGCCCACCATTTGGAATCCGCTTTGATGGCCGTTGAGCCAGGAAAGGAAAGCGATACCCGTCTTGTAGTAGAAGGTCGGGGCACTGAAGATATGCAGTCCCAGTTCCCGGGTAGAGTCCAAGATGGCCCGTCCCCGTGCGGAATCCGCGGCATCGAACGCCTGCAGCGCTGTCGAGGCGGCGGGGTAAATCGCGGCGAATATTCCTAGCAAGGCATCTGAATGGAGTTCGCCGTCACCGTCGATGAGCTCGGGATAGTTGAAGTCGTCTCCGGTGTAGAGCCTGATCCCTGGGGGGAGGGCCGAGCGAAGCTGTTTCTCGTGCTCTGCGTTGAGCAGGGAAACTTTCACCCCGTCGATCTTCTGCGAGTACTTTTCCAAGATGGACTGGAATACCGAGGTCGCTTCGGAAAGGTCGGTGGTTCCCCAGTAGCCGGCAAGCTGCGGATCAAACATCTCGCCCAGCCAGTGCAGGATCACGGGTTGCTGCGCGGCTTCCAGCAGGTTGCCGTAGACCTGGAGGTAATCCTCGGGAGTCTGCGCGGCCTTGGCCAGCGCGCGCGAGCACATCAGGATGGACTTCGCGCCGGAGGCCTCTACGAGGCGCAGCATTTCCAGATAGGCGTCAGTGACTTTCTGCAGCTGGCCCGGTTCAACGGACTCGATGGTGAGCTGGTCGGTTCCAACGCCGCAGGAGAGAATATCGCGCACCGTCAGCCCGGTGAGCGCGGGGTAGCGGTTTTCCGAGATGACCGTTGCCGCCTCTCGGGCCGAACGGTTGATCAGTTCGCAGGTCGCAGGGTAATCCAGGCCCATGCCGCGCTGTGCAGTATCCATGGCATCGGCGACGCCGAGGCCGTAGGACCAGAGCTCGTGGCGGTAGGCCAACGTGGCGTCCCAGTCGATCACCGCTGGCGCTCCGGGGGTATTGTCCGCCCCCATTTGAGGAATCACATGGGCCGCGGCATACACCTTGCGCGAGGTGATCGGCGAGGCGGGGCGGTGGAAGTCACCGGGACCCTGCAACCTGTAAGTGAAGGACTGGCCGTGCTCATCGATCAGGGCGAGTTCCGGGAAATTGTTCTCGCTCATAGCGTGATCTCCGGGATGTCCAGGGTTCGGCGTTCTGCTGCGGACTGCAGGCCCAGGGACGCCAGCTGCACGCCGCGCGCTGCCGAGAGCAGGCCGTATTTGTGTTCGCGTCCGGCGACGACATCTGCGAGGAAGTCTTCCCACTGCAGCTTGAAGCCGTTATCCAAATCAGCGTTGGCTGGAACTTCCAGCCACTGGTCGCGGAAGGATTCGGTAACCGGCAGGTCAGGGTTCCAGACCGGCTTCGGGGTGTGGGCGCGTTGCTGGGCGACGCACTTGTTCAGGCCTGCAACTGCCGAGCCGTGGGTGCCATCGATCTGGAATTCGACCAGTTCGTCGCGGTATACGCGCACTGCCCAGGAGGAGTTGATCTGGGCGATCACCGGATCGCCTGAGGGGGTTTCGAGTTCGAAAATACCGTAGGCCGCATCGTCCGCGGTAGCTTCATATGCTTCACCCTGCTCATTCCATCGGGTCGGGATGTGGGTGGCGGTTGTCGAGGTGACGCTCTTGACCTTGCCGATGATTCCTTCCAGGACGTAGTTCCAGTGGCAGTACATGTCGGTGGTCATCGAGCCGCCGTCGGCCAGCCGGTAATTCCACGATGGGCGCTGGGCTTCCTGGATTTCGCCTTCGAAGACCCAGTAGCCGAATTCTCCGCGCAGGGAGAGGATTCTTCCGAAGAAGCCTTCGTCGACGAGGCGGCGCAGCTTCACGAGGCCGGGCAGGTAGAGCTTGTCGTGCACGACGCCGGCGGTAATGCCCTTGGCTTTGGCCTGTCGGGCCAGGTCGATGGCATCGCTCAGGGTTTCTGCGGTCGGCTTTTCGGTGAAGATGTGCTTGCCGGCGGCGATGGCCTTGGACAGGGTGTCGTATCGCAGCGAAGTCATCGAGGCATCGAAAATGATGTCGATGCTCGGGTCTTCGATCAGCGAATCGAGGTCTGTGCTGTAGTGCTCTACCTGGTGCTTCTGCGCGAGCTCGCGCAATTTATCTTCATTGCGGCCGACAAGAATCGGCTCAACGGTGAGCTTGGTGCCGTCAGCCAGGGTGATGCCGCCCTGATCGCGGATGGGCAGGATCGAACGCAGCAGGTGCTGCCGATAGCCCATGCGGCCGGTAATGCCGTTCATGGCAATTCGGAGAACTTTGGTATTTGTCACGAGAGACTCCTCGGCTGAAGTGAGAGTAGGAAATATTTTTGGGAATGCGCTTTCCACGATAGTGATGCAGAATTGGGGTGTCAACCATCACGGGGATTGAAAGATAAGCTTGTCCCAGCTTGTAGTGGACGAAAAGGATTTCAGATGGCTATTCGACTAACTGACGTCGCTAATGAAGCCGGAGTTTCATTGGCTACTGCCTCGCGTGTGCTCAACGGTTCCGCACGTAAACCAGCGGCCGAGATCTCCGATAAGGTCCGCGCGGCCGCGGAAAAACTCGGCTACTTTCCCAACGCGCAAGCGCAAGCGCTTGCCCGGGCATCAACCAAGCTCATAGGCCTTGTAGTCCGCGATATCGCCGACCCCTACTTCTCCACGATTGCCCGCGGCGTCCAGCGTGGCCTGGGGGATAGCGGCACCCAGTTGCTCCTGGCCAGCACGGATTCCGAGCCGGAACGGGAAATCGAGGCCGTGAGGGCCTTCATGTCGCAGCGGACGGATGCCATCATCCTTTCCGGCTCGCGTGGTCAATCCGAAGATGACGGGCTGCTCAAGTTGATTGAGAACTACCAGGAGAACGGCGGGCAGGTGGTTGTCATCGGCCAGCCCCTGGCCAGCACCGGCGGTATCCAAGTGGATAACGAAACCACCTCTGAGAACCTTGCCGGAGAGCTGATCCGTGCAGGTCACCGCAAGTTTGTTGTCCTGGCTGGCGATGAAAATCTGCTGACTTCACGCCACCGCGCCCAAGGCTTCCTCTCGAAGCTGAAGCGCACCGGGCTTGCCGCCGTCGATGTTTTCCATGGGGCGTTTTCCCGGGAGGGCGCCTACATGGCCATGAGCGATTACCTCCGGGTGCGAAAGCCCGAAGAAGCGGATCAGCAAGTATGCGTTTTCTGCGTTTCCGACGTGATGGCCCTGGGTGCGATTCGCGCTGTCAGGGAAAGCGGGTTGCGGGTGCCTGAGGATATCGCTGTGGTGGGTTTCGATGATATTCCGACGCTCGAAGATGTCACCCCTTCGATCAGCACTGCGCGCCTGCCACTGGAAGAAATCGGCCGCTGGGCCGGGGAAATGGTGTTAAGCCACGGGGATGCGCGCAAAATGGTGGTCACTGGCACCCCTGTGCTACGCGATTCTTCGCGATTGCACAGCGATAATCGGTAATACCGAGCGTGCATGATGCCATGTTCAAATGTTATTGACGGATTCCACTTCCCCTCTTGACTCGTGACTGGGGTCACACTTAGATTGTTTGGGAAGCGCTTTCCAAAAGACTGAAAATGACGGTCAATTGTTGAAACCTCGCACTTACCGGCCCACTCAAGGAGGAGACCCATGGACCAGCAGGACAACTCAAGAAAAAGTCGACAGAAGTTCGGTGCACGTCTGAGCAAGTCCGTAGCCGTTGCCGCGGTTGCTGCTCTCGCGTTGACCGGGTGTGGAGGCAGCAGCGGCGCCGAGAACGCCGACGGGAAGACCGTGCTCCGGTTCTCCTGGTGGGGTTCCGACTCGCGGGCCCAGGCCACCAACAAGATCATCGAAGCCTTTGAAGCAGAGAACCCGGATATCGACGTGCAGGGCGAATACTCGGACTGGAGCGGGTACTGGGACAAGCTGGCAACCCAGGTGGCCTCCAATGACGCTCCCGACATCATCCAGATGGACGACAAGTACCTTCGTGAATATGCGGACCGCGGGGCGCTGCTGGATTTGACCGGCGTGGATGTCTCCAAGTTTGAAGAGGTATCCATCCAGAACGGAACCACCGATGACGGCCTGGTTGGCATCACCACGGGCATTAACTCCTTCACCCTGACCGCCAACCCAAAGGTCCTTGAAGAAGCCGGGCTGAAGGTTCCCGACGACAAGACCTGGACCTGGGATGACTACCGGAAGATCACCGAAACCGTGAGCGAGAAGCTCGACGGCAAATACGGTGCCGAAGCTCCGAACGAACCTGCAGGATTGCAGACGTGGCTGCGCCAGGACGGCAAGCACCTCACCGGCAGCGACGGAGCCCTCGGATTCACCGCCGAGGATCTCGCCGGATACTTCCAGCACCACCGGGATCTGCTCAGCGGTGGCTCCTACCCCAAGGCTTCGGTACTGGCGGAAAACCAGAATGCCGGACCAGACCGCTCGATGACCGGCACCGGAACCGCAGCCTTCGGCATGTGGTGGAGCAACCAGCTAGGCGGCCTGTCGGCTGCCGTCGGTTCCGATCTGGTCCCATTGCGCCTGCCTAGCAGCACCGGCAAGGCCGAGGACAACGGCCTGTGGTACAAATCCTCGATGATGATGTCCGGCTACGGCCGCACCAAGCACCCGGATGAGGTCAAGAAATTCATTGATTTCATGGTCAATTCGCAAGAGGCGGGTGCACTGAACCAGATGGACCGCGGATTGCCGGCAAACCTCGACGTCCGCAAGAGCGTTGTCGCGGATCTGGACTCGGTCGAGACCGCGTCCGCAGAATTCGTCACCAGCCTGGAGCCTGAGCTGCAGGGAACCGAGCCTATTCCGCCCATGGGATTCAGCGCCGTCCAGGACATTCTGTACCGCTACGAAATGGAGGTCTTCTTTGACCGCCAGAGCGTAGCAGACGCCGCGCAAAACGCCTTCAAGGAAATCGAAACCGCTGTAGCGCAGTAGTCCATGCAAACTGAGGGACCCAGTTCATTCATTGAACTGGGTCCCTCATTTTTTTAAAGCTACTGAAGATCTAAGGTAGCAAGCACGCTCGGCGCGTTCTCGCGCAGGTGCTCGTCATCGGCATCCAGCAGCAATCGCAGCCACGTTTCATGCTGGGACAGCGGAGCCACCAAGCAGGCTGGGCCGATCAGGTCATAGAGCTCATCCGGTGAGCCATAGGCTGCAAACTGGTCCAGATAAGCGAAAAGCACCTGCATAACGCGCTCATCGCTGGTGTCACAATCCCAGACCTCGGTCATGGCGGCCAGAGCGGTGTTCAGCGAGGAGAAGGGGTGCGCCCAGTGAGCCGAGGACAGGTTCAAGATCCGCCCATGGGTGCCGGATTCGGCCGGAACAACTACCTGGGAGAGATCAAAGTTTCCATGCTCCAGGCTCAGGGGAACAGAACCCTCATGCAACGTTGCGCAGGCCTTGGTCAGCTCGTCGATATGGGACGCCAGGTGATCGGCCTGGGCCCCGTCGATGTGCAGGGGATGTTCCGGCGGCAGGGAAACATGCATCATCAACGCCTGCTCGAACTGTTCCGGCAGGAACTGCGGGTCGACAACGGTGACCCCGGCGTCGAAGAACTGGTCTTCCCGGCCCATCAGGGCCACCTGCAGTGAACCAAGCGAGGCGAGGGCCAGTTCCCAGTTCTCCACCGAGTCCCCGAGATCCGCCATCGTATGCCCGAAGTCGGGGCTGAGCATGTAGCCGGCACTGCGGTCCACCGCCAGGGGCATCACGAAACGCTCGGGAAGAATCTGGCCGGCTACCACGGTGGTGGCCGCTTCGGCAGCCAGCCCGGGGGCGTTGGCGCTGAAGATCAGGTCCGCCGCATCGGTTTGCACCGTCGCCTGGATCTGGTGCAATTGGGCAGGCCAGAAGTCGGGACCGGAGGTGCGCTGGATGCCGTACGCCTCGCAGGCCGCGTCGATCCATTCGGCGGTCGACTCACGCCAGTTATCGCTATTGAACAAATCTATCCACTGTGCCACGTTCTTATCGTAGTATGTCGATGCAAACGCGTTCAGTTGCTACCGTATGGACTACGGCTAGTAATTTGCTCCTCTTTCGAAGGATTTCGATCGTGAACGCTTATCGACCTGAGTACCGACACCGTGATTACAAAGCCGTCCTCTTCGACCTGGATGGTGTGATTACACCAACGGCACTGCTTCACCGCAGGGCCTGGCATGAACTTTTCTCTGCCTATTTTGACCAATTCCCGGGCGTGGCCAGCTACACCGAGCAAGACTATTTCAACTTGCTCGACGGACGCCCGCGCTATGACGCGGTGCAAGCCGTCCTCGCCTCGCGTGGTCTCGAATTGCCTTGGGGCACCGTAGAGGATCCCGCCGGCCTGGACACAATCTGCGCCCTAGGCAATATGAAGAACGACAAGTTCACCGAAGTGCTGCTGCGCGACGGCATCGAACCCTACGCGGGTTCCCTGGCCTACCTGCGCCAGGTCCTCGCAGCAGGGCTGGACGTAGCGGTAGTCTCATCCTCCCGCAACGCCCGCATGGTGCTTTCTGCCGCGGGCCTGGAAGAGCACTTCCCGCTGGTGATGGGCGGGCAGGAAGCCGCCGCCCGCGGCTTGGCCGGCAAGCCAGCCCCGGACACCTTCCTGGCGGCCGCGGCTGATCTGGGCTGGCGCCCGGAAGAGTGCGTGGTCTTCGAGGACGCCACCAGCGGCGTGGCCGCAGCCCGTGCCGGAGGCTTCGGCGTGGTCGGCGTGGCACGCGAGGAGAACGCGGCCGAGCTGATGGAAGCCGGCGCGCACTTTGTCATCGAGGATCTTGCAGAACTCGTCTCCGAGGATTCAGTTCAAGCCTGGGAAATGGACTCCTGGTCCTTGCTGCGCGATGAGCACCGCGACACCGACGGCGCCCAAGACACCGTCTTCTCCCTGGGCAATGGTTTCCTCGGCGCACGGGCCGCCCAGCTGGGCTTGGGCGACCAGAGCGGCGGAACATTCATCAACGGCCTGCACGAGGCCTGGCAGATCCGGCACGCTGAAAGCGCCTTCGGCCTGGCTGAAACCGGACAGACCATGATCAGCGCCCCGGATTTCAGGACCTTGCGCGTCTTCATCAACGATGAAGCCCTGGAAGTCGGCCGCACCGAGATGCTTCGCGATGAGCTGCGCCTGGACTTCCGCGACGGAACCTTGTGCGCGCGCACCCTGTGGCGCACCGCTGAGGGGCACCGCGTGGCCGTCATGGCCCGTACGATGATTTCCTTCACCGACCGGCACCTGGCCTTGCAGGACGTCCACGTCCGGCTGCTGGATGCCCCGGCCAGGGTGCTCGTGCAGTCTTCGGTCGTGGGCTACCGCTCGGCGCGCACGGTGGCCTCGCCGGAGGAGACCGATGCCTCCGCAGCAGGGGTGGCCGATCCGCGCAAGAGCGAAGAGGCCAGCCAGAATCCGCTGCACCCGGCAGGGAACGCGGTCAACGGCTCGCGCCTGGGGATCTCCTATGCGGTCCCGGGCTCCGGCATGTCCGTGGCGGCAATGGTCGAGCACCAGGTGAGCACCACCGGCGGCGCCGACCAGCAGCTGCGCATCGACCGCAAGACCTCGGATGAAAGCGCCGACGAGGTCATCAGCGCCCGGCTGGAGGCCGGTCAGGGCATCCGCGTCTCGAAGTACGCGGTCTACAACTGCTCGCGGCGCCATCCCGCCCAGGAAATGCTGCAGCGCTCGGATCGCGCCCTGGACCACTTGGTCGAGCAGGGCATGGACGAGCACTTCCGCACCCAGCGCGACTTCATGGCCGACTTCTGGCAGCGCAGCGATGTTGTGGTGGACTGCGACGACGCCGGCTTGCAGCGCAAGATCCGCTGGAACCTGTTCCAGCTGGCCCAGGCCGCCGGCCGCGCTGACGGTTTGGGCATCAGCGCCAAGGGCGTGAGCGGCAACGGGTATTCCGGGCATTACTTCTGGGATACCGAAATCTACGTGATGCCGTTCTTGACCTACACCAACCAGCAGTGGGCCCGTAATACGCTGCGCGCCAGGGTCGCGATGATCCCGGCCGCTACACGCAGGGCCAGCATCATGAACGAGGCCGGCCTGCTCTTCCCGTGGCGAACCATCAATGGTGAAGAAGCCAGTGCGTACTATCCGGCGGGCACAGCCCAGTATCACATCAACGCGGACGTCGTGTATTCGCTCAACCGCTATCTGAGCGTGATGGAGGACGACGAGTTCCTGCTGGCCGGGGGCGCGGAGATCCTGGCGGGCACCGCCCGCATGTGGGCGTCGCTGGGATTCTGGCGCGGCCAGGAAGGCAATGAGCGCTTCCACATCCATGGCGTGACCGGACCGGATGAGTACACCGCGGTGGTCAATGACAATCTGTACACCAACGTCATGGCCCGCTTTAACCTGCGGCGCAGCGCCCAGCTGCTCACCGAGCTGGCCGGGCAGCACCCCGAGCAGTACGCCAGCCTTGCCGGCAAGCTGGAGTTGAGCGACGAGGAAATCGCCCTCTGGCTCAAGGCCGCTGACTGCATGCATATTCCGTATTCGGAATCTGTTGGCATCCACCCGCAGGACGAGCACTTCCTGAACCGCGAGGTGTGGGATCTGGCCAATACCGGTCCGGATAAGCGCCCGTTGCTGCTGCACTACCACCCGCTGGTGATCTACCGCTTCCAGGTGATCAAGCAGGCCGACGCGGTGCTGGCCCTGTGGCTGCGCTCCAGCGATTTCACCGCCGAACAGAAGCTCGCGGACTTCAACTACTACGATCCGCTGACCACCGGCGACTCGACGCTCTCGGCCACGGTGCAGTCCATCCTGGCTGCCGAGGTCGGATACCGCGAGCTGTCATGGGAGTACTTCGAGCACGCGCTGAACGTCGATCTGGAGAACCTGCACGGCAACACCGGCGACGGTGTGCACGTGGCCTCCACCGGCGGTGTCTGGTCCGGGCTGATCTACGGCTTCGCGGGCCTGCGTGATGACGATGACCGGCTGTGCTTCGACCCGCGCCTGCCCGAAGCATGGCGCTCGATCAGCTTCAGCCTGGCCTGGCACGGCATGCGCATCGCGGTCCGCCTGGAACGCGAGAGCATCACCTTCACCTTGGACGGCGCCCATTCGCGCCCGATCTGGGTGCGCGGAGAGCAGGTGGACCTGGTTCCGGGGGAAAGCATCGTGGTTCCGCTGGCCGATCAGGGTCCGGT
The DNA here is from genome assembly GCF_012221945.1 of Glutamicibacter mishrai. Classification (NCBI taxonomy): domain Bacteria; kingdom Bacillati; phylum Actinomycetota; class Actinomycetes; order Micrococcales; family Micrococcaceae; genus Glutamicibacter; species Glutamicibacter mishrai. Next base: position 1,821,120 of record NZ_CP032549.1, read on the forward strand.
GCGCGAGGGACGCCCGAGCCTGGACAAGGTCCTCGAAGTCCAAAGCGAGGCCGGGGTGGATGTGCCCCGCAAGGCCTGGTAGCCCCGGCCGGGGTTAAACGATGAGGCGGTGCGGAACCACAATGGTTCCGCACCGCCTCATTCATGCCCAGCTAAGAGCGAGCGTGCTTTACAGCTTCATATCTTCCAGGGTGCGTCCCTTGGTCTCCTTGACCATGAAGATCACGAAGAGCAAGGAGAGCAGCGCGGCCACTGCGTAGATGCCGTAAGCCAGCGCCAGGCCTGCGTCGGCCAGGGCCGGGAAGGTGGTGGAGACGATGAAGTTGGCGATCCACTGTGCGGCGGCGGCCACACCGAGGGCCATGGCGCGGATGGAGTTCGGGAAGATCTCGCCGAGCAGAACCCATACGGCCGGGCCCCAGGTAGCGCCGAAGCCGACCACGAACAGGTTGGCCGAGACCAGGGCGATGATGCCCCAGCTGCCAGGCAGCGATACTGCGCCGTTGATGGTCTCCGACTGGGCGAAGGCCACTGCCATCATGCCCAGGGACAGGGTCATGATGGCCGAGCCGATGGTCAGCAGCAGCTTGCGTCCCAGGACGTCGATCAGCAGCACTGCCACGATGGTGGCCACCACGTTGGTCACCGAGGTGATCAGCGAAATGGTGAAGGAATCCGATTCGGCGAAGCCCACGGACTTCCACAGGGTGGTGGAGTAGTAGAAGATCACGTTGATGCCGACGAACTGCTGGAAGACCGAGAGCAGGATGCCTACCCACACCAGCGGGTGGAAGCCGAAGCGGCCCAGCAGGTCGCTGAACTTCTGGCGGCGTTCCACGTGCACGGTGGCACGGATTTCTTCGATCTTCTTCTCGGTCTCTTCGCCGGCGTTCATGCCCATGTCGCGGGTCAGCACGGTAGCTGCTTCAACGTAGCGGCCGCGCTCAACGAGGTAGCGAGGGGATTCCGGAAGGCGCAGCGAGAGCACGCCGTAGAGCACTGCTGGAACCAGCAGCGAGAGGTACATCCAGCGCCATGCAGCCAGGCCGAACAAGCCGGTTGCATCTGCGGAGCCCATCACGAAGACCAGCAGTGCGCTGACCAGGAAGGCTACGAAGATGCCCAGCACGATGGCCATCTGCTGCATGGTGCCCAGGCGTCCGCGGTGGGCCGCTGGGGAGACCTCGGCGATGTAGGCAGGGGCGATCACCGAAGCGAAGCCCACGCCGATGCCGCCGACGATGCGCCATACGATGAGGTCGGCTGCGCTGAAGCACAGGCCGCAACCGATGGCCGAAATGGCAAGGAGGATGGAGGCGAAGAGCATGGTGCGTACGCGTCCTACGCGTTCGGAGACCATGCCTGCAATCCATGCGCCGAGAGCTGCGCCGAGCAAGGCGCAGGAAACAGTGAAACCGATAGTTACCGCGTTGAGCCCGAATTCGTGCTCGACAGCGTCTACGGTGCCGTTAACGATTGATGAGTCATATCCAAAAACGAACCCACCCAATGCCGCCCCGAGGGCGATGAAGATGAGTCGTGCGGAGAGTTTTCCGTCTGATGTTGTCGCAGTCACAATCTGCCATGCTATCTGATTTGTCCGGGCTGGAAATCCGTAATTTTCAGATTTTGATGGGATAACAATCACATTTTGGAAGGAGTCCTTACATGTTTCACCCAGACTGTTGTTCTACCCTCTGCGTCTCTTGCCTAACCAGCCGGGGATTGCATCAAAAAGCCGGCCGGTCTCGCGAACAAAGTCGCAACACCGGCCGGCCGAAAAAATTTTTTGAACTCTCAGGATTCTTTCGAATGATCCGCGAGATCGTTGCCGCGCAGCTTGGCCACCGCACGCATCGAGTGGAAGACCACCAAGGTGGCAATCGAACCGAGGGCAATGCCGCCGAGCTGGAACTGGCCGAAGCTGATATCGCTGGTGACGGCAATGGCGATAATCAATCCGGTGCCCGCGGTCATCAGGTTGATCGGATTGCCGAAGTCGACCTTCGCCTCGATCCACAAGCGCGCGCCGACGATGCCGATCATGCCGTACAGGACAATGCCCAACCCGCCGATGACACCCACCGGAATGGTGCCGACCAGGGCGCCGAACTTCGGCAGGAAGGCCAAGGCCATCGCCACAATGGCCGCCACCCAGTAGGCGGCGGTGGAGTACACGCGGGAGGCGGCCATGACGCCGATGTTCTCCGCATAGGTGGTGGTGGCAGAACCGCCACCGAGACCGGCAACAACGCTGGCAGCGCCATCGGCCATCAGCGCGCGGCCGTTGAACTTCGACAGGTCCCGGCCGGTCATCACGCCTACGGTGCGCACGTGTCCGATGTTCTCGGCAATCAACACGAAGACGGCTGGCAGGAACATCAACGCGGTATCAAAGTGGAAGCTCGGAGCGGTGAACTGCGGCAAGCCAACCCAGCTGGCTGACTGGACCGCGCTGAAATCCACCTGGCCCTGCGCCAAAGCCACCAGGTAGCCCAGGACCAAGCCGACAAGAATCGACAGGCGGCCCAGCAGGCCCTTGAAGGCCACCGTGGCCAGCACCGTGAAAATCACCGTCAGGAACGTGGTCAGCGGGACATCGGTCATCGGAGCGAGCGTTGCGCTGGCGAGGTTCAAGCCGATCAGGGCAACGATCGTGCCCATCACCACCGGAGGCATCAGCGCGTGGATCCAGCCGGTGCCGGTCGCCTGCACAATCAGGCCCACCACGAAGAGCAGGGCGCCGGTCATCACGATGCCGCCCAGCGCGCCAGCCATGCTGTGCGACTGGGTGGTGGAGATGACCGGAGCGATCATCGCAAAGGAGGAACCGAGGTAGCTGGGCACCTTGTTGTTGGTCATCAGCAGGAAGATGATGGTGGCCAAGCCGGTGAACAGCAAAGTGGTGGTGACCGGGAAACCGGTCAAGGTGGGGACCAGGATGCTGGAGCCGAACATCGCTAGGATGTGTTGGGCGCCAATGGTAATGGTTTGCGGCCAGTGCAGCCGTTCCTCCGGGGCGACGACCTCGCCTGGGGTGATGGTCTTTCCGTTACCGTGAATGCTCCAGCTCATACAATCCTCCAGATCGTGGCCCGCGCGTTTCAGACCGTAGGAAATTCTACTCGGTTCTGCCGTGCCTGATCGAAGAAGGCCACTTCATGTTCTGAAGATCGCATAAATGCCACCCGCATCCGCTCGCGCAGCCCGTCATCAGCCTGCTTCCATGCTTCGCGCACCATGCTGATGGCGCGTTCCGTGGCGCGGTCGAATTCCTCGGACGCATAGGTCACCAGCCACTGCTTATACGGGTGTGCCTGATGGTTAGCCGAGGCCAGGCGCTTGCCGATGTCCTGGTAAAGCCAGTAGCAGGGAAGGATCGCGGCAATCAGCTCGGCATAGCTCGAAGCGGACGCAGCCAGATGATTCACATAGTTCAGCGTGATGGCGCTGGGGTTCGCGGTCCCCTCAGCCAGGTAGCTGCGATGCAGCTGCAACTCGCCTTCCAGGATTTCGCTGGCGGAATTCGCCCAGAAACGCTGCGCCTCAAGATCCGGGGCCAAGGCGCTGGCCTCGGACAACACCTGGGCGTAGCGCTGCAAGTACAGCGCATCCTGGGCCAGATAGTATTCGAAGTCCGTCTCGGCCAGCGTGCCATCGGCCAGCTGGGTGATGAACTCCAGGTTGTCGATCGAGTCGCGCAGCCCCTGGATCTGCTGCCACCAGCTATCCATCGGATCGGTGTCGCTGAAGAAGTCAGCAAAATGGTTCACCGGACCGTGCCCGCTGCCGACGTTCAGTTCATCGGCCGCGCCGATGGCGCGGAACAAATAGGCCTTGGCCTTCTCCAGGGCGCAGACCCAGTCGCCGGATGCTGCGAAAAGGGTGGCCAGGGCGCTTGAGAGGGTGCAACCGGTGCCATGGGTGTTTTTGGTATCGAGGCGCGGGTTGCTGAACTCGGCCAGCACGCCTTCGCCCGAGACCAGGGCGTCGGGGCAGAGTTCACCGGCCAGGTGCCCGCCCTTGGCCAGGACCAGCGAACCATGCTTCGCGGCCAGGCATTGAGCCTGCTCCAGCGCCTGCGGCCAGCTGGCTGCTGCCGGTTCACGCAGCAGGCTGGCTAGCTCCAGCAGATTCGGGGTGATCACCGAGGCGCGGTCCAACAGCGAATCGAGCACCGCCTCGTCCTCCAGGAGCCGGTCTCCGCTGGTGGCGACCATGACCGGGTCCAGGACCACGGGGGCATCGACGGTATCGAGCCATCCGTTGACCGCGCGAATCACCTCGGCGTTGGCCAGCATCCCGATCTTGATCGCATCGATCTGCACGTCGGCGCTGATGGCCTCCAACTGGGCGAGCACAAACTCGCCGCCGATGGCCTGCACCGCGCTCACCCCTTGGGTGTTCTGCGCGGTCAGCGCGGTGATTACGCACATGCCGTATCCGCCGTTGGCGGCGATGGCTTTGAGATCCGCCTGGATTCCGGCACCGCCCGAGGGATCAGAGCCGGCGATCGAGAGAATGTTTTTCACTGGACCGCCACCCAGGCAGCGACCAGCTGTTCGCTGGCTTCTTGCGGGTTCTCGGCATTGCAGATGGCCCGGACTACCGCCAGGCCCGAACCTCCACCGGCGCGGATGGCGCCGGCGTCTTCAGCGGTAATCGCGCCAATGGCGACACAGGGCAGCTCGGTGAGCGAGGCGGCACGCGCAAAACCATCCAGGCCCAACGGGGTGGGGTGGTCCTTTTTGGTCGGGGTGGCACGCACTGCGCCGACGCCAAGGTAGTCGATGGCCTCGGCATCAAGATTGGCCTGCGCCAGCTGCTCATCGGTGGAAGCGCTCAGGCCGATGATGCCTTCGCCGATGATCTGGCGTGCCAGACGCACCGGAATGTCCTTCTGCCCGATATGGATGCCGTTGACTGCCGCCCCCGCCGCGCGGGCAGCCAGGAACACGTCGATCCGGTCATTGATCAGCAGCTTCGCCTTGCCCTCGGTAAGCCGGGCCGCTGCACATGACAGCTCGAAGAATTCCCTGGCGGTTTCATCCTTGGCCCGCAGCTGGATCCACTCGATGCCACCAGCCACCGCGCCTTCAATGACTTCCAAGGTGGTGCGTGGAGTGCAGCTGGCGGTATTGGCTACCAGATATGCGCCGATATTATCCATGGTTCAGTTCCTCGTACTTCAAATTCTGCAGTTCTTCAGGTTCGGTGGCGGCCAGGGCGTCAAGGAAGGCGACAGCGAAGCTGCCCGGGCCGTTGCTGGCGGCCAGCGCCTTTTCTGCCGCGAGGCCATAGAAGCCGTGGGCGGCGATGGCCGCTTCAAAAGGGTCCTCGTGTACCGCGATCATGCCGGCGCTAAACGCGCCTAGCGCGCACCCGCCACCGGTGACCCTGGTCAGTCCTAAGCCGTTGGTGTGCACCAGCACGGTGCGATTTGCGTCAATGATGGCGTCGGCTTCACCGGAAATGGCCACGACGCTCCCATGCTTGCTGGCCAGTTCGCGTCCGGCATCCAGCGCTGCTTGGACGGTATCGGCCGAGTCAACGCCGCGGCCGCTGGAGTCCTTGCCGGCCAGGGCCAGGATTTCCGAAGCGTTGCCGCGGATCAAGGTGGGGCGCTGCTGCACAATACGGCGTGCGAAGTCGGTGCGCACGGACAGAGCGCCCACGGCTACCGGATCCAATACCCACGGGGTTCCGGCGGCGCTCGCCGAAGCCACCGCTTCCTCCATGGCAACCATTTGCTCAGTGCTGGGAGTACCGAGATTCACCAGTACCGCCGAGGCCAGGGCCGCAAACCCGCCGGCCTCGCCGGGCAAGTTGGTCATGGCCGGTGAAGCACCCGAAGCCAATAAGACATTGGCGGTGAAGTTGGTGACGACAGTATTGGTCAGGCAAAAAACCAAGGGGGAGCGTTGCCGGTATTTTTGGGCAACGGTAGGCAGAGTCATGCGACATCCCTCCGCTAGCGTGAACTAGATCAGGTTCGACGGGTTTCATCTCAGTCGGCTTCTCCGACACCCCGTGTCACTGATTTAGAGAGTACGCAGAAGGGTTGCCTAGAACAAATCCTTACCGTTCACGCCGCGCCACCAGGGCCTTCAGCGTCGCTGCATCCACCTGTTGCGCGGCAGCCAACTCCCAGAGGTGGTCGACGGCTGCCACCAGATCTTCATGTGCGTCTACGGGTTCGGGGCGCGCGTTCACTACCGTGCCGGCACGGCGCCTCGAAGAAATCAGGCCCTCGGCTTCCAATTCCTTGTAGGCGCGGGCCACCGTTCCGGCTGCCACTCCCAGATCCGTCGCCAGCGCGCGCACGGTGGGCAGCTTGCTCCCGGCCGTCAATTCGCCGAGGTTGATAAGCGAGGCGATCTGCGAACGGATCTGTTCGTAGGGTGCAGTGGCCGCCTCGAGGTCCACACTGATCTGCGTGCTCATGCCGAAACATTCGTCAAGAGCCGGGCATTCGGGCGTTTGACCACGAGCAAGGAAGGGATGCAGAAGAGCCCAACGCCAATGGCTATGACCATTGGCTCATCAAACGAGGCCACACCGGGCAAGAGGAATAATGCACTGCAGAGAATGCGTAGGGCCCGGAACTCCAAGACTTGCCGGTACCAGATCTCCTGCTCGCCGGTGACTTGCCATGGAACGGAGCAATGCCGCGTCCACCAGATATATCCGGCTGCAATGAGCAGCAAGCCGAGGACGATCCCGGTGCTGACCCATGGGCTAACTGCCAGTTCTGCGCCGGGAGTCAAAGTCTGCGGCGTGTACAGCATGAAGATTCCACTGGCGATGAACAGTGCCGCCAACGAGTAAACCCAGACAGGCAGGTTTTCGCTGATGGGCTCCCTTGGCGTCCCCAGCTTTGCGCGCAGATGCGCATAGAACGCGAAACCAGCCGAGAGCACCAGGTATATGGCCACTGCGGCTCCGGACAAGGCAAGCATCAGCGTATTGCTGGCGGCTTGCGCTCTGGCCGGGCCAAAGGCTTCGGATAAATGCTCGAAACGGTAACTGCAGGCAATCCAAATCGCGTAGGCGGCGAGCACCATCAACGAGTTGAGGACGTACGATACAGCGTTGCTGTGGTCGCGCATCCGGCTAGATGCACTGGCTTTTGCGTTCCTTCCAACGTTGGCCACTGCGAACTTCGGGGCCCAGACGAACAACACGAAACCCAGAGTGATGAAGCCGAATGTGGACACGGTGTTCCAGCCGGTACCCAGGATCGGGTTTGCGTAGGAAATTTCTGAACCAACGATGTTGATCAGCACCCAGCCACAGTTCCGCAGCAGCCTGTTGAGCCAGACAGCGCGCAACTGCTGGTTGTGGTCAACTGAGATTCCAGCCAGTGGCCTGCGTTTGAGAATGATGAACGCGATGAGGGCAGTCGCTAGCAGAACGCCTGCGATGCACAGTGCAAATAACGGTGCGACCTCGGTGCCCGGGCGCCACCTATCGAGGCCATCCCAGCGGACTTCAGAGAAATTTGAATAATCCTGCGCGGGTACTCCTTCCCGGTCGCTTTCAGAGACATAGGCAGCGACCTTCGAGACAGGCCATATCAGGCAGGACGCGGCGATCGCCAAGATGCCAACAAGGGCGCCGAGCATCCGCGGGAAAGGGGTCGTCAAACTCCGCGGTTCCAATGAGGCCACGCGCACCGTTTGCAGTTCTTTTGGCCAGGTAAAGAGCCCAATGATGTAAACCGCAGCCAGCCACCCACCGGCGTTCAACGCGATGAATACCAGGGTGAGCATTGACTGCGATTGCGCGGGGACCGACCAGAATTGGGCAAGATCCCAAGATGTGGATAGGAAGAATGCGATGAGCGCGCACCAGAACGAATGCGATTGTGCCCGTCGGAGCGCTTGAGTGCCACGGCGATGGGCGACGGAACGGAGCCACAGGTAGATGATTGTGGCAACCACGGCCATCGACAAGGCGCTCGCAGAAATCTCTTCCATACCCGTTAATGTATCAAATGGTTGATACATAATGAATCCTTCGGCGAATTATTCAATAGAAATTCCGCTCGGTGGCGTACGCTCAAAACATGGGTCTGTTTACCTCCACTCCATTGCCCGAGCCGGTCGGCGATTCCGCTCCTCCGGTGGACGAGCATCCTTCCCGCATCGCCACGGTTCTGAATCATCTTCGCCGCTCGGCCGATGCGCGAATTACCCATCCGCGCCGCTTTAGGATCCAGCAGCTGCGTGCCCTGGAGAAGATGCTCGAAGAGCACCTTGATGACTTCCTCCAGGCATTGAACGAAGACCTGGGAAAGAGCCCCACCGAAGCCAAATTCGCCGAGGTCGACGTGGTGCGCGCCGAGATCGATTTCGCGCTGCGGCACCTGGCCGAATGGATGGACAGCACCGGGGTGAAGGTGCCACTGGCACTTCAGCCAGCCATGGCCAAGATCGAACCGCGCCCCCTGGGAGTGGTCCTGATCATCGGCGCGTGGAACTACCCGCTGCAGCTCGTGCTGGCACCATTGGTAGCCGCCATTGCCGCCGGCAACGCCGCGGTCATCAAGCCCTCCGAATTAGCTCCTGCCACCTCGGGCGCTTTGGCGAAATTCCTGCCGCTCTATCTTGATGAACGGGTTTTCGCGGTCATTGAAGGCGGAGTGGATACTGCTACCGAATTATTGGTAGCCCGCTGGGACCATATCTTCTACACCGGCGGAGAGCGGGTTGCGAAGATTGTCGCGATGGCGGCCGCAAAGCACCTGACCCCGACCACGCTGGAGCTCGGCGGAAAGTCTCCGGCGGTCGTGGACAACCACTCGCCAGCCACCGCCAAGCGCCTGGCCTATGCGAAGTTCATGAATGCCGGCCAGACCTGCGTCGCACCGGATTACATCCTGTGCATTGGAGATGCCACGCCGCTGATCAACCGCCTGGGGCAGGCCATCACCAGCTTCTACGGCAAGGAACCCATTACCCACCCCGACTTCGGGCGCATTGCCAGCAGCCAGCATTTTGAGCGTTTGCTTGCAATGCTTGAACAGGGCGAGGTGGTGTTCGGTGGCGAGTATGACGAAGAGACCTTGCGTATCGCACCGACCATCATGCGCAACGTCGACCTGGATGGCACTCTGATGAGCGAGGAAATCTTCGGCCCGATTCTTCCGGTCATCGAGGTCAAGACTTTCGAGGAAGCCCTGGAATTCATTGCCCGGCGCCCCTCGCCGCTAGCGGCCTATCTGATGAGCGAGAGCCCTCGGCTGCAGTCGATTTTCTCGGACCGGGTGCGCGCTGGCGCTATTGTGCACAACGCTCCCTTGGCCCAGATGGTCATTCCCACCCTGCCGTTTGGCGGCGTAGGCGCAAGCGGCATGGGTTCGTATCACGGGAAGCATGGCTTTGATCGGCTTTCGCAAATGCGTTCGGAACTCAACAAAACCACGGTGGTTGATACCCTGAGCGCAATTTATCCTCCGTATTCGTGGGCTAAGCGAAAGATTATTGATCGCTTACTGTAGCGCGGTTCATAGCTTTGCGACTGGTCAGAGTGCTTGGATTGAAAGGTTGGAAATTTCTAAGCATCAGGAGATGTAACGCATGACTGAGCCCGCACCGTCGCAGGACGGCCTGAAGCGTGGCCTCAAAGCTCGCCACATGCAGATGATTGCCATTGGCGGCTCAATTGGTACCGGACTATTCGTCGCGTCCGGCGGCACGATCTCTGAAGCTGGCCCGGGTGGCGCGCTCGTCGCTTATGCCCTGATTGGCATCATGGTGCTGCTGCTGATGCAGTCACTGGGCGAGATGAGTACACGACTTCCTGTGGCAGGTTCATTCCAGACCTACGCCACCGTCTTCGTCAACCGCCACTTCGGCTTCGCGATCGGGTGGAACTACTGGTTCAACTGGGCTATTACCGTCGCCGCCGAGCTGGTTGCCGCGGGCATCGTGATGTCTTACTGGTTCCCGGACTCTCCCGGATGGATCTGGGCCGCCATCTTCCTGGTGCTGCTCACCGGGCTCAACGCCCTGTCGTCCAAGGCCTTCGGCGAAGGCGAATACTGGCTCGCTGCCATCAAGGTCATCACGGTCATCGTGTTCCTGATCTGCGGCTTCGCGATGATCTTCGGCATCATCGGCGGAACCTCGCCAGGATTTAGCAACTGGACCGACGGGGACGCGCCATTTGTGGGCGGATGGCTGTCCATCGTTTCGGTGTTCATGATTGCCGGCTTCTCGTTCCAGGGAACCGAGCTGGTTGGTGTTGCCGCAGGTGAAGCGGAAAACCCGCAGCGCGATGTTCCGAAGGCCATCAAGACCATCTTCTGGCGAATCATGCTCTTCTACATCGGCGCCATCTTTGTCATCGGCATGTTGATCCCATACCTGGATCCTTCACTGCTGTCATCCGAAGCATCGGACATCGCCACCTCGCCGTTCACCTTGGTCTTCGAGCGAGCCGGCATCGCGTTCGCCGCCGCGTTGATGAACGCAGTGATCCTCTCGGCCATCCTGTCGGCAGGCAACTCCGGCCTATATGCCTCTGCGCGCATGCTTTATTCCATGGCCAAAGACGGCAAAGCACCGAAGATCTTCGCCCGCTTGAACAAGCGTGGCGTTCCGGTGCCGGCCATGCTTTTGACCGCCTCGGTGGGGCTCTTCGGGTTCCTGACGGCGATCATCGGACAGGGCGAGGCCTACACCTGGCTGCTGAACGTCTCGGGGCTGTCCGGATTCATTGCGTGGGTTGGCATTGCGGTGAGCCACTATCAATTCCGCAAGGCCTACTTGGCCAGCGGTCAGGACCTGGCCGATCTGCCGTACAAGGCTCCGCTGTTCCCTCTAGGCCCAATCCTTGCCTTCGTCATCCTGCTGGTGGTCATCGCCGGCCAGAACTACCAGGCAGTCCTGGACGGCAATCTGCTGCAGATGGCTTCGAGCTATGTCGGCCTGCCGATCTTCCTCTTGCTGTGGCTGGGCCACTGGCTGGCTACTCGCAAGCAGCCAGCCGAGGTCATTGACCCATGGACCGCGAAGCTGAACTAGCCAGCCAGAGCAGCGTCAACAATCACCCGAGCTTCAGCGAGCACTTGCTGCAGATGCTCGGGTGATTTTGTTGATTCCGCATAGATCTTGTAGATGTCTTCGGTGCCTGAAGGACGGGCCGCGAACCAAGCATGCTCGCTGGAAACCTTCAGGCCGCCAATGGCGAAACCAGCCGCTTCGGTCACCTTTGCGGTGATCGCGTCGCCCGCCAACTCGGTCGCTGCGACCATCGAAGGATCCAGCTTGGAAAGCACGGCTTTCTGCTCGCGGTTAGCCGGGGCATCAAAGCGGTCATAGAAGCTGGAACCGTGGCGCTCCACCAGTTCCGCGTGCAACTGGCTCGGGCTCTTTCCGGTGGCCGCGCGCATCTCGCTGGCCAGCAAGGCAAGCATCAGCCCGTCCTTGTCGGTGCTGAAGGCCTTGCCGGAGAAGTCCAGGAAACTTGCGCCGGCGGACTCTTCGCCACAGAAGGCCACCTTGCCAGAGGCCAGAGGCTCTACGAAGTACTTGAAGCCCACCGGGACCTCGCGCAGGGTGCGGTTGTGCGAGGCGACGACCTTGTCGATGAGTATCGAGGAGACCAGGGTCTTGCCGATCTCGGCATCTGCCGGCCAGTTCCCGCGATGGGTCAACAGGTAGTCGATGGCCACCGCCAGGAAGTGGTTAGGGTTCATCAATCCGGCGTCGGGGGTGACGATGCCGTGGCGGTCCGCGTCCGCGTCATTGCCGGTGGCGATGTCATACTTTTCGCGGTTCGCAACCAGCGATGCCATGGCGTGGGCCGAGGAGCAATCCATGCGGATCTTGCCGTCTTTGTCCAAGGTCATGAAGCCGAAGCGCGGGTCAACGGTTTCGTTGACTACCTCCAGATTCAGGCCGTAGCGGCGGCCGATCTCGCCCCAGTAGTGCACCGAAGCTCCGCCTAGCGGGTCAGCTCCGATGGAAATGCCGGATTCAGCGATGACCTTGAAGTCGATGACCTCTGCCAGGTCGGTGATGTACAACTCGCGGAAATCGAAAGGCTTGGCGGCAGCTTCGCCGCGCTTGATTTCTCCGCTGGCCAGCAGCTCATTGGCACGGGCTGCGATGGGTCCGGTGATTTCGGATTCTGCCGGGCCGCCGTGAGGCGGGTTGTACTTGATGCCGCCGTCGGTTGGCGGGTTGTGCGACGGGGTGATGATCAGGCCGTCTGCCTGATCGCCGCCCCTGGCGTTGTGGACGAGGATTGCATGGCTGACCGCTGGGGTAGGAGTCAGTCCGTCTTCGGCGAGGACCTCGACGTTGTTTCCCGCGAGCACTTCAAGGGCGGTCTGGTAGGCAGGGTCCGAGAGCGCGTGGCTGTCCTTGCCGACGTACATCGGGCCGGTGATGCCGGCGCTCACGCGGTAGTCCACGACAGCCTGGGTAATCGCGGCGATATGTGCTTCGTTGAAGGTGCCGTTCAGCGAGGTGCCGCGGTGTCCCGAGGTGCCGAAGATGACGGCCTGGTCAGGGTTGTCGCTGGAAGGAATGATGCTGCTGTAGGCATCGAGCACCTCCTGAAGATTAATCAGGTCGGATTCGTTTGCTGGTTGGCCAGCTCGAAGGTGTGCCACAAATTGCCTCTCAGGTTGATGCGCTTTATGCGAATTCATAGAAGAATAGTAAGTGATGAGCTACTACCAGTATCCGCAAAACCCCTACCAGCCGCCGAGAGAGTCCACCGGGCTATCTGTGGCTTCCCTCGTGCTGGGCATCTTGTCGATGTTGGGCTTTTTTGCAATTATCCTCGTTCCATTGGCTGGAGTCATCACTGGACACCTCGGCTTGCGCCGCGAACCGCAATCCAGGAGCCTGGCTATCGCCGGCCTGATCACGTCGTGGATCGGATTAGTCCTAGCCATAGTCGTCTATGCGGTGGCCATCTGGCTGATTTGGTGGGTGGGTTCCGAATATGGAAATTATTCCTATTACGAGAATATGACCTACTCATAAGCTCAAATCTGCGCAAGAAACGGTCCAAAAACAAGAATTGCTGGCCCCGAAAAAATCGGGACCAGCAATTTTTTGTGTGCGCTTGAATCTAGTGAATCGAGCCCATCAGCTTCTTCAGCCCTGGGGTCGCAGCCATCATGGCTACACCCAAAACGACGGCGGTGCCGCCCATGGCGATGAAGTAAGGGATCTCGTTGCCTGGCGTGTAGTAGCCAGCCAGCACGCCCGAGAGGGTGGTGCCCAGGGAGACCGACAGGAAGAACAGCGCGATCATCTGGGTGCCGAAGGCGGCCGGAGCCAGCTTGGTGGCAATTGCCTGGCCCACAGGTGAAAGGAGTAGCTCAGCGAAGGTGCACAGCAGCAAGATGCCCACCAGTGCCAGCAGTGGGGTCATGGTGAAGGATTCCAGCGGGATGAAGCACAGGAACGCAGCACCCACGATCACCAGTGCCAAGCCGAACTTGATGGCGGTGTGCGGCTGGCGCTTGCCCAGCTTGCTCCACATGGCTGCGAAGACGCCGGCGAAGATGATGATGAAGACCGGGTTGATGGAGGTGACCCAGCTTGGCGGCATCTCCCAGCTACCCAGGTGGCGGTCCAAACGCTGATCCGAGTATGCGGCGATGAACGTGAACTGCTGCTGGAACAGCGCCCAGAACGCAGCCGAGCCGATGTAGAACGGAATGAACGCCCACACCTGTTTCCGCTCGGTCGCATTGACCTTCTTGCTGCGCAAGATCAGCGCGAAATAGATGGCCGAAGCGATGATCACGACGTAGGCAAGGGTGCTTGCCAGGTTCGCCGGGGTGACGATCTTGGTTGCGAAGGCGGCGATGATGATCACCAGGACAGCCGCAAAGATCACCACGTAGCGCTTGCGCTCAGAGGCAGGCAACGGGTTGTTCGGGATGTTGCCGCCAGCAGGCAGCTTCTTGCGCCCGGCAGCGTAGATGCCCAGGCCGATGGCCATGCCGATGGCGGCGGCGCCGAAACCAATGTGGAAGCCGTAGGCTACCTGCAGCCAACCGGTGAGCAGCGGGCCGATCAGGCCGCCGATGTTCACGCCCATGTAGAACAGGGAGAAGCCCGCATCAATGCGGGGATCATCCTTGGCGTAGAGCGAACCGACCAGGGCCACGGCGTTGGCCTTCAGGCCGCCGGAACCGACAGCGACCAGGATCAGGCCGACGATCAGGCCGACGAAGCCAGGCAGCAGTGCCAGGCCGATGTGGCCGAGCATGATGGCGATAGCCGAGAAGAACAGCACGCGTTCGGAACCGAAGAGGCGGTCCGAGAGCCACGCGCCCAGAATGGTGGAGAGGTATACGGCGCCACCGTAGGCGCCGACCAAGGACAGGGCAAGGCCCTGGTCCATTCCCAGGCCGCCTTCGGTGGCCGAGTAGTACATGTAGTAAGCCAGCAAGCCCTGCATGCCGTAGAAGGAGAATCGCTCCCACATTTCTACGCTGAAGAGGCTTGCGAGCGCACCGGGGTGACCAAAGAAGGACCTTCCGGTGTTAGAAGTGCTCGATGTTGCAGTAGACATACGTAATATTTTTCGCTTTTGCCTACGCGAGTACCTACTTATATGGGAAAGCTCACACCTGCATCTGGGCGGCCAGCGCCAGCAGGAGTCCTTCGTCAGAACGCGGGGAAATCAGCTGAATACTCATCGGTAACCCAACGTTGGTGGTCGTGACGGGAATGGTGATGGCAGCGACTGAGGCGACGTTCACCATGGAGGTGTACGGGGTGTACTCGCATTGCAACATATAATCGCGATCGGCCGTGGATTGTGTATAGTGCCCGATCAGCGGTGGAATGCTCGCCATGGCCGGGGTGGCAATCACATCATAGGCCGACCACTGGCGCACAAAATCGGCGGCGATCTGCTTCAGCCGCGACCCCGCCTGCAGGTTCTGCTCCAGCGATCGTCCGGCGGCCCGGCGGCGGTAGTCCCGCGCCAACTCGCCCAGCAGCGACTCGTCATTGATCGGTACGTCCTTCAGTCCGTTGGTCCACACCGTGGCGAAGGTTTCCGGATAGTCCGCGGCATATTCCAGATCTGCCGGCTGCACCCGGTGGCGTTCGCCCAACAGTTCAAGACCGCGCTTGAATGCCGCTTGGGCTTCGGGGGCCAGCAAGATGTCGTACACCGATTCAAAGGGCGAATGGGCGCTGAATCCGATGTTCAGCCCGTTCAGGCGGTCCGGGTAGCTGCCCTGCAGCAGCGGAAGATAATGGTCCTTGCCGCGCATCGCATCCAGCAGCATTGCCGCATCCAGGGCGTCATGGGCCAGCGGGCCGGAGACCGCGAGCTTGGGCGCGCCCAGCGTGTCGACATAACCGTCCTGCACATCCGAGGGCACCCGGCCCAAGGATGGCTTGAGCCCGATCAGCCCGCAGGCCGCAGCTGGAATGCGCACCGAGCCGCCGCCATCGGACCCAGGACCCACCGGAATCATCCCGGCAGCTACCGCGGCGGCTTGGCCGCCCGAAGAACCGCCGGAAGAGCGCTGCGGATCAAAGGGGTTGCGCGAGGGCGGGGCCACCAGATTCTCCGAATGGCTGCTCAGCCCGAATTCGGGCACCTGCGTCTTGCCGAGAATGACCACTCCCTCATCGCGCAAACGCTGGACCAGCGAGTGGTCCCGGGTGGCTACCGGATGATCCACGGCGGCCGAACCATAGGTGGTCGGCATCCCGGCAACGTCATTGAGGTCCTTGAACGCGGTCGGCAAGCCGTGCAAACGCCCGAGCTCGCCGCGCACCTGCGCCTCATCCGCCGCCTGGGCCGCGGACATGGCGTCCTCGGCTACATGCACAAAGGCGCCGAGATCCTGGTGCTGTTCAATGCGGTTCAGGTAGTGCTCGGTGAGCTCGCGGCTGGAAATCTCGCCACGGGCCAGCTCGTCTCGCAATTTCAAGGCGCTGGAGGGAAACATGTCAGCTTTCGACGCAGGAAATGACTAGTCTTATTAAGCAAACACCCTATAAGTGAGGAATGCTAGCTGTGAGCGATTTTGAGACTGTCTCGGTCAACGACGTCCCGAAGGATGCCTTCATCCTTGACGTGCGCGAGGACTTCGAATGGGAAGCGGGCCACGCAACCGGCGCCACCCACATCGTGCTCGGCACCCTGCCAGAGCGTGTTGGCGAGCTGGATCCAGATGTCGATACCTACGTGATCTGCCGTACCGGCGGACGTTCCGCGCAGGCCGCATCGTGGCTGACCGGCATGGGGTACACCGCATTCAACATTGCCGGTGGATCCGACTCGTGGATCGAGGCCGGATTGCCGATGGAATCGGAGAATGGCCAGGAGCCAACCGTCCGATGAAATATGCCTATCTGGGACCTGCCGGCACCTTCACCGAGTCGGCGCTGTTGCAGGTTCCCGGGGCACCCGACGCGCAGCGCATCCCTGCAGCGAACGTGAACGTGGCCCTGGCCATGGTGCGTGATGGCAGCGTTGACGCTGCGATGGTGCCCATTGAGAATTCGGTGGAGGGCGGCGTCTCGGCCACCCTGGATGCCATTGCCCAGGGCCAGGCCTTGCAGATTGTCGCAGAGATCCTCGTCCCCATCACCTTCGTGCTGGCGACACGCCCAGGCATCGACTCGCTGGATCAGATCAAGCTCATCTCCACCCACGGGCACGCGTGGGCGCAATGCCGGTTGTGGGCCGAAGCGAATATCCCCGGCGCGGTCTTCACCCCTGCCTCATCCACCGCGGCCGCCGCGGTGGCCCTCATCGAGGACGACCCGCAGCACGATGCGGCGATCTGCAACCCATTGGTGGCTGAAGAACGCGGACTGAATGTCTTGGTGCGCGGGGTGGAAGACAACATCGGCGCGGTCACCCGCTTCATCCTGGTCACCCGTCCGGGAAGGATCCCGGCACCCAGCGGAGTGGACAAGTCCACGCTGATCCTGCCCCTGCCCGAAGACCGTCCCGGTGCCCTGATGGAACTCCTTGAGCAATTCACCGCGCGAGGCGTGAACCTTTCGCGCATTGAATCGCGTCCCACCGGGGAGGGCCTGGGCCAGTACTTCTTCTCCGTGGATTTCGAAGGCCACGTCGCCGATGAACGTGTCGCCGCGGCGCTCTCAGGTTTGCACCGTTTGTCCCCGGAGCTGCGCTTCCTCGGTTCCTACCCGGCGGCCCAGGGCGTGGAGCCATTCGTGGATACGCATAATTCCGATGCCGCGTTCAGCGACGCCCGCACCTGGGTGCAGTCGCTGCGAGATCGACTCTAGCTGGTACACGAAAGGCGCTGATGTTCCTCGCGGAGCGTCAGCGCCTTTCGCCTGCCTGGAGCAGGCTCTTGGTTATGGGGTGCGCAGGCGCAGCGCGCTTGGTGAAACGCTGACTTCCAGTTCGTTGACCTGTCCGGTTGGGTCCCCATCAATCTGGGTATTCATCGGCTCGGTGCAACGCAGGGCAACACCTGGGGTCTGGTAGAAGCTCATCACCGGAATCTTGTTCTTGGTCCGGAACGCGGTCTTGAGCAGAATCCACATCCAGCCAGCTGCCGAGCGCGGCGACAGGATCACTGCGTCCAGCACGCCGTCATCGATCTTGGCGTCCGGGACGAAGTCCAAGCCCTGCAGCTTGCCGCAGTTGGCGAAAAGCACCGAGCGGACCTTGCGGGTCTGCCAGTTCTCATCCCCCTCCAGCTTGAAGTTGACCTTCTTGCGCTTCCCGGGCAGCTGGCGCAGGCCGGCCTCCGAGTAGGCGAGCCAGCCCACCTTGGACTTCAGTTCCTCATTGGTGTCGTCAAAGAGATCGGCATCGGTGCCGACGCCGGCGATGACCAGGAATGCGTGGTCCGCTTCTCCGCCATCGAGCAGCTTGAGCTTCATATGCCCCACGTCGATGCGCCGCACCATGCCGCGCACTGCAACGAGGGCTGCAGTGTGCAGGTCATCGATAGGGATATCGACATTGCGGGCCAGCAGGTTGCCGGTGCCCAGCGGGAGGACTCCCAGCGACGCATCGGTGTCTTCAAGTACTTCTGCGACGGCGCGAATCGTTCCATCGCCACCGGCGGCAATAATTGTGTCGCATTGCGCATCCAAGGCTTCGCGGGCAGCATCCTGGCCGGCATTGTCCTTGGTGGTGTGCAGTACCAGCGGCGCTTCAATGCCCGCTTCGGCGCAAACCCGCTCCACGGCTTTCTGCGCCTCTTCAGCGCCTGACTTGGAGGGATTGATGACCAATGCCACCTTGTTCGCGGTGACATGTTCGGCGGCAACAGGCTCTTGTGCCGAGGGCTTTCGGTAGCGCGACAGCTTGCGCACCGAGTACCAACTGGTTGCCGCGGCGGCAGCTGCGGCGGCCACGACAGAGAAAACGATCACACGATTTGTCTGCATAGTGCTTTCATCGTACTCATGATTGCTACGCTTAATGTGTGATCGACCTGAAAATGCTCACCGAAAATCCGGATTTGTACCGTGCCTCGCAACGCGCGCGCGGTGCCGACGAGTCGTTAATTGACCAGCTTCTCGAAGCTGACACGGCACGTCGTGAAACCATTGCCACCTACGAACGCCTGCGTGCCGAGCAGAATGCGTTCTCCAAGAAGGTCGGCCAGGCCAAGGGCGAGGAGCGCTCCGCGCTGCTGGCCGAGGTCAAAGAGCTGGCCGCTTCGGTCAAGTCTGCCCAGGCTCAGTCTGATGAGGCTTCTGCCAAGTGCACCGAACTGCAGCGCCTGATTCCCAACCTGATCATCGACGGCATCCCTGCCGGTGGCGAGGACGACTTCACCGTTGTCAAGCACGTGGGCACCATCCGTGACTTCAAGGCTGAAGGCTTTGAACCGCTGGACCACTTGCAGATCGGCGAGAAGCTTGGCGCCATCGACATGGAACGTGGTGCCAAGGTTTCTGGCTCGCGCTTCTACTTCCTCAAGGGCATCGGCGCCCGCCTGGAAATCGCGATGATGAACATGGCTTTGGACGTGGCCATGGAGCGTGGCTTCATCCCGATGATCACCCCGACCCTGGTCCGCCCAGAGACCATGCAGGGCACCGGCTTCGATGTGGCCCACGACGACGAGATCTACAAGCTCGAGCGTGACAACATGTACCTGGTGGGCACCTCCGAGGTGGCCCTGGCCGGTTACCACTCGGACGAGATCATGGATCTGTCCGATGGCCCGATCCGCTATGCCGGTTGGTCCTCGTGCTACCGCCGTGAAGCAGGTTCAGCCGGCAAGGACACCCGTGGCATCATCCGCGTACACCAGTTCAACAAGCTGGAAATGTTCATCTACACCAGCGTCGAGAACGCTGAAGTTGAGCACCAGAACCTGCTGGCCATGGAAGAAGAAATGCTTGGCCGCATGGAACTTCCATACCGCGTGATCGATACCGCCGCTGGTGACCTCGGCATGAGCGCCGCCCGCAAGTTCGACTGCGAAGCATGGGTGCCAACTCAGGATGCTTTCCGTGAGTTGACTTCAACTTCTAACTGCACCACCTTCCAGGCTCGCCGCTTGAACATTCGCGAACGCGAAATCGTTGACGGCAAGCCAGGTAAGACCCGTGCGGTCGCTACCCTGAATGGCACCTTGGCTACCACCCGCTGGATTGTCGCGATTCTGGAAAACCACCAGAACCCAGACGGTTCGGTTAACGTACCTAAGGCGTTGCAGCCATACCTTGGCGGACTCGAAGTCCTCAAGTAAAACAGGTTCACATAGTTGCCGGTCATCCATTGCGGGTGGCCGGCAACTGTCGTTAACCAGCTGTTCAGTTGCTCCTGTGCCGTGGGTCATCGCCAAAATGTGGTGGTGGTGGTTAACTTGAGCCATGACAGTTATGACAAAGATCGGCAACGATGACCGACTAGATAAGCAGAAAAAGATGATTTGCCTTGATGTGGACGGGACTATCGTCAACCATCAAGGGCAAATGAGCCAGCGGGTGCGCGAAGCAGCCCGCGCTGTGGTGGAACAAGGTCACGAAGTGATTATCTCCACCGGACGGTCGCTGGGAGCCGCCCTGCCCATCATGCAAGAGCTGGGAATTGACCATGGTTACGTGGTCGTCAGTAATGGTGGTGTGCTGGCCAAGGTGAGCGCGAATGACATCGAAGTGATTCACCGTGAAGTTTTTGATCCTTCGGTAGCGCTCAAAGCCTTGTGGAAGCAGCTGCCCAAGGCCAAGTACGCGCTGGAAAACGAGCGCGGCGAATTTCTATCTAACCAAGCCTTTGGCGATGCCAGCTTTGGCGCCGAAACCAGGGTTGTGGATTTCGAAGAATTACTCAGCAATAAGGCCGTGCGTGTTGTGGTGTTCTCCACCGACAATACTGCCGAGGAATTCGGTCATGCGGTGCAAGGCCTGGGCCTATCCGGAGTGACCTACTCGGTAGGGTGGACCGCGTGGCTGGACATCGCCGCCGACGGCACCACCAAAGCTAGTGGTCTGGAGCGTCTACGCGCGATCCTCAAATTTGATTTGGCCGATTCACTGGCCGTAGGCGATGGACGCAATGACATCGAAATGCTTCAGTGGGCCGGTCATGGCGTAGCCATGGGCCAAGCACCGGATGAAGTTAAGGACGCCGCGGACGCTGTGACCGAAGGCGTCGATGAAGACGGTCTGGCGATTGTTCTCGAGGAGTTACTCCAGGACTAGGCGACTAGGTGAAAACCACCGTTGGCTCGTCATGTAGGTCAGTCACTGAATGCCGACGGCAAGTCAAAGTATGTGTGCGTGCCACTTCATGGAACCCACATGAGTCAGCACCCAACCAATGAGAACAATGTTCAGACGCATTTTGACTCAGGCGTTGAGAGCACGCATGTAGTCGCAACGCCGGACTCTACTGCGAGCCACGGACAGGTTGCTTCAAGCAGTGACATTGGCTGTTGAGCCCATCGGCATCGCTTGAAGCCAAATTTTTTTATCTGATCATATTTGCGATGAAGAATCCGGTTCCGATGGCGAGCAGTAGCACGGCCGGAATCCCGATCCATTTGGGCAGTGTGGCGACTTCGTGACTACTTTTGGTTGTTCCAGAGTGAGACGGGCCAATGAGGCTCGAAGTTAGTAGTATGGCTGATCCTGCAACCATGCAGATGATTCCGTATAAGACGAAGGGCGTCATAAGGCTAGATCGCTTTCGCTAGATCGCTTTCGCTAGATCGCGTTTATTGGTTTTTGTTTCCTGCTCTACCGGCGAAGAAATATGAGCTGCGTATCCAAAGAGGAATCCAAAGGCCGGTAAGGTTAGTAGTCCAAAAACTTGGCATACAAGCGTCGTCGGGCTTGCTGCAATAAGCCACGGTGTGATGACAACAATAGAACCGACTAAAAGGCCGATGGAAGTGAACCTTATATAAGGTTTGTTCATAGTGTCCCTAACTAACAAATCTTTGAGTCAATATAGGCTTCCAGTGCTGAGAAAGACCCAGCAACCGCAGCGAGTCCACCAAGTTGTGCGCCGCTGAGAGCGACACCCCCGATAACGACAGTTCCTCCGCCGGTTGCAACGGCTGCTGCACCCAGGGCAGTGGCTCCAATGCCGAAGACAACGGCTGCTAAGGATGTGGCGCACCAGCTAGCAGCTGGCGTAGCAATTGATGAATCGCCGGTGGCTACAAAACTCAGTTGGCCGTGATTCTTACTGACTTTGAAATCTTGGCCGTTAGGTGAGGAATAAGTAAAGGACTCACCACTCTTCAAGCTCTCCATTTTCTTTGCCAACTTGTTAGTTTCAGAATGGGTATCTGAACTCTCGATTGTTTGCTGCGGCGCACTAACGAATGTTGTCGCATTGGCAGGAGCATTCACCGCCAACGTGAGGGCGACAGTGGTGAGTATGGCAAGCGATGTCGAGTTAATTTTTTTTGAATAAAGGGATGTCACGATTCATATCTAATGGATTTAAGCTACATTTCGATGGTAGCGGCTACAGCTGTGGATGTAAATCGTACTTTTGTAGGAGAGCAGGTGACTTTGGCTCGTTTGTACGAGGCAGCGCGTTCCCGGGAGCAGTCGATCTCATCTTTAGGCGTGGCAAGGTGACGATTTGGTTTTCGGCGCTGATCGACCCCGCGCAGGCCAAGGGAGAACCTAAATCCCATGCAATAGAACGTCGAATTATCTGCGTTGTATGAAAGGGTGCAGGGCGGAAATCGGCGATTCGAAGCAGGAGCTGGGCTCTACAATTGGTCAGTGAATTCCAGCAGTCGGGCAATGGCTGCTCGTGCGCCGAGCTCATCGTTATACCCAGAACGCACGATGGCAGCAGACACCGCCTGCGGGGTAATACCAAGAATTTCGGCCACGGCTTTTTGCTGGCCACGTACTCCTGGAGTGAGCAGGTCTACCACTGACCATTCGGCCTCGGTACGGGTGCGAATCCACTGGCCCAACATGCGCAGCAGACCCTCCAATTCGGCATCCATCTCATCGGTGCCCGAGGAGACGCAAATTGGTACCCGTTCGCCGCGGTGACTGGCCGCTTCCAGCGCACCCAAGGCCCGGCGTGCGGCCTTGCCTTCCACCAAGTCTGCATCGGTCGGTACCGGTTCATAGAGGCTCCCGATACCGAGTCCGATATTGCAGAAGTTCAACCTCGTCACCCGCATGAGTGCATCTACTGCTGCGTCGGGATCCTTGGGTACGCCCAGCAATAATTGGCCGCTCAGAGCGGTGAACGGTGCATGCGTGTCCACCCGGGAGAGCTGATGCCACAATTGCTCGCTGGCGTCGGCAACATCGGTGACCGAGCGGGGCCGGGGGCTGAGCGCAACGACAAACATATTTCCAGTATTGCCTGTACAGGCGGGTTTGTCGCGAGTTCAGCGCGACACGTTGACCTTAGTGCTGTTGTGGCAAGCGCACGCTAGTGCGCGAAACGAAGAGCTGCGTGGCTGGTCCGATGAGTACCGCGTAAGCCACCGTGCCCAGGCCCACCGGGCCGCCGAGCAGCCAGCCGATGCCCAGCACCGAGAGTTCCAGCGCGGTGCGGATCAGCCGCAGCGACAGCCCGGTGCGCAGGTGCAGTCCGGTCATCAGCCCATCGCGCGGGCCGGGACCGAAGTGGCTTCCTATGTAGAGGGCGCCTCCCAAGCCGTTGATGAGGATTGCGACCACGAGGGTGAGGATCTGCCAGCCAAGACCGTTGATAACAGGTAAGAATCGCAGGAAGAAATCGAGTGCAACACCGAGGTACAGCGTGTTGGCGATGGTGCCCAGGCCGGGCCATTGGCGCAAGGGGATCCAGGCGAGCAGGACCAGTGCGCCTACCAGGATGATGATGGTGCCCAGCGACAAGGGCACATGATTGGCGATGCCAAGGTGCAGCACATCCCACGGATCCACGCCCAGCTGCGCTCGAATGATCATGGCCATCGCTAATGCGTAGAGGGACAGGCCGGCAAAGAGGTTGAAGAATCGCAAGGGCAACCGCCCGCTGGCGAGCTGTTGGCGCGGAGTCAGATTAGTGATGGTCATGAATAAAATAATCCGGTAAATTGGCCATGTAAAAAATAGCCAATTTTGAAGAGGTGGACTTATGGGCCGCGTCACAGGTGCTGCGCTCGCCGGAATGCTCGGGGCAGCCGACACTTCCCAACCTGCCTACCGATGGCTTTTTGAAACGCTGCGCTCGCTCATAGCCAATGGCCGCATCCTGCACGGCTCGGTACTGCCCAGCGAACGCGAAGTCGTGGCTCGACTGGGGCTGAGCCGCACCACCATTTCACGTGCCTACGCAGAACTTCGCGATAGCGGCTACGCCAGCTCCCGCCAAGGCTCGGGAACAGTCGCCCAGATTCCCGGAGGGCCGGTTGCCGGCGGAGCAGAGCCGCTGCCGCTGGGCGGTTTCGGGCCAATGCCTGGAAGCACCGCGCTAGATCTGACCTGCGCGGCGCCCAATGCCCCGACCGGAATGCTCGGGGAATTCCAAGCAGCGTTGGAACAGCTTCCGCGATATGCGGCCACGATGGGCTACTACCCATTAGGCCTAGAGCCGCTAAGGTTGGCCCTCGCCGATTACTACACCCGCAAAGGTTTACCTACCGGTCCGGATCAGATCATTGTTACCTCAGGTGCGCTGTCCTCGGTGGCAGCCGCAGGCCGCGCGGTCATGGGTCGCGGACAGAGCGTGCTGGCAGAATCCCCGACCTACCCCAACTCCTTGCTTGCGCTCAAGGCACATGGTGCTCGCACCGCAGCGGTGCCCATCGGTCCGGACGGGTCCGACATGGAGCAGATCGCCTCGGCCCTTCACACGGTGTCCCCGACAGTGATGCTGTGCCTGCCCGACTTCCACAACCCCGTGGGAACCTTGCTGGATGACGCAAGGCGAGAACGCTGGGCGGCAGAACTGGACCGGGCGGGAACCGTCGGCATCATCGATGAAACCTGCGCCGAGCTGTGGCTTGATACTGAGCCGGACGTTTTGCCGATGGCGGCCTTTTCCAAGAACCTGGTCACCGTGGGCAGCGCCAGCAAATCGCACTGGGGTGGATTGCGCCTTGGCTGGATTCGAACGCCACGGCATCTCTCGGGTGCCATCGCCCGCTCGCGCATGAGCATGGATCTCGGCGCGCCCGTGCTGGAGCAATTGGTGCTGGCCAACCTGCTGAATGCAGGCACCAGCCTCGCACAGAGTGCCCGGGAGGGCTTGCGGGATAACCGGGACTGGATGATCGCTGAACTGCAGCGGTTGCTGCCGGAATGGAAGCCCAATAGGCCTGCAGGTGGCCTGAGCCTATGGTGCCAACTGCCGCAGCCTCGTTCCAGCGCGCTTGCTCGACAGCTCAAATCAGTGTTGCTGGCGCCGGGATCCACCTTCGCCGTGGAAGGCCACGGCTTGGAGCATTATCTGCGTTTGCCATTTGCCCAGGACCGAGCCGATCTGGAACAGGCGCTTCCGGCAATTGCCGAGGCGTGGCACAAGGTGGCTGCGTGAGATTGAACTGATCCTTGGGCGCGATGGGGCAATCCGTGGACTAATCCAACCAGGCGGCCAAAGCTCCGGAGGTAATGAGGGCGAAGGTGCCAACAAATAAAACAGCGATGATGACTGAAAATAGTACGAGCCAGCGAGTTTCAGGTTTATTCATTCTTTAGACCTGGCTTTCGCGGTTGGTGAATTTCCGAATTGCCTGGCCGGCAGCGTAGCAAATGCCAAGCCCTGGAATGCATAAAGACCCCACCAGTACGATCAGCATGTACGTCGAACGGCACTGGACGTAGCGCCAGCACACGTAGATGACCCCGGTGGCCCAAAGAAGCATTACGGATACTTCAAAGGGGTCTAGAGCAAGAGCGTTGTCCATGTCAGTAGTCTATTTCATTTGGTCGGCAAGGGACGCTAGGACCACGGTCAGTGCTTCGGCAAGCTCGGGGAGAGTGCAGCTAGTCCGAGGCTGCGCCTTAAGCGCAGCTTCACGGTTGTCCGTCTCGGCACCCACCGTGGCCTTCTGCCCTTCAGGTCGAAGCGCGGGAACATGGATGAACAGCGCCGGTACTTTCTGCCCATAGGCGAGGTATGCGATGCGGTTGCAAACAAATCTGCCCGCGTCTTCGGATAGGTAAGCGCCGTGGCCTGCCTGATGCAATGCCTTCAGGATAATTTCTGGATCCAAGGTCGCGGGGCGGTAGTCTTCGCCGCCACGAACGATGCTCTGTTTCACCGGCTGGGCGCCATCATTATCCGGGATGCGGGCATCGTCCACGTTGGCGCCTTGGACTTCCAGGCTGATTTCATCTCGCCCGCCAGCCTCGCCGACGCAGATCAAAGCATCGGGCTGGTGATCCTGCAGCAAAGCTGCCAGAACCTCGCCAGAGCGCTGGAAGGATACCGGCAAGATCGCCTTGGTGATTCGATGGCCATCGGCTTTGTCGGGAACCAGCCGCACGGCCTCGCCGCTCGCGTTGAACTGGTCGTTGCCGAAAGGCTCGAAGCCGGTCACCAAAAGATGCATGAGCCCATTATGTCCCTAAACTGTCGGTGCGTGTTGATAGAGCTTGGGTATAGGTCCAATTGAAAGCCACTGGATAGGTGCTCATGGTTATCGCGGTTTTAATCCTCGTCATCCTCAATATTCTCGCAACGGCATGTATTGCCCTGCTGCTGATTCGACGCACCCAGGGCAATGATGATGGCCAGATCCGGGACTCGGTGCGGTCCGCTAATTCAGAGCTTCGGCAGGAGCTGGGAACCCAGCGCAATGAACTGCGCCAGGGCATGGGAGAAGTGCGCTCCGAGATTGATGCGAAGCTCAGCGCCATGAGCGAATCCAATGCCAACCGGCACATCCAGATCCAGCACCTGCTGCAACAGGAAATGGAGAAGCTGCGCACTGGCAATGAAGCCAAGCTGGAAAAGATGCGCGAAACCGTGGATGAGAAGTTGCAGGGAACCCTGGAGAAGCGCTTGGGCGAATCCTTCGAGTTGGTGAGCAAGCGGCTGGAAATGGTTCAGCAGGGGTTGGGCGAGATGCAATCTCTAGCCCAGGATGTCGGCGGGCTCAAGCGCGTGCTCACCAATGTGAAAAGCCGCGGCTCCTGGGGCGAAGTGCAGCTCTCGCGCCAGTTGGAAGACATCCTCACCGCTGATCAATACGAGCAGAATGTTGTAGTCGTTCCGGGAAGTCGCGAAGTAGTGGAATTCGCGGTGATCTTGCCCGGACGCGAGGCCGGCACCATCTATCTGCCTATCGACTCCAAGCTCCCGCAAGAAGATTATGAGCGCCTGCTCGATGCCCAGGAATCCGGGGAAAAGGCTGCCATTGACGCAGCGGCCAAGGCCTTGGACCGAGCGATTATCGAGCAGGCCAAACTGATCTCCAGCAAGTACATCGCCCCGCCCTACAGCACCGATTTCGCGATCATGTACCTGCCCACCGAAGGGCTCTTCGCTGAAGTCGTGCGCAGCCCCGGCCTGGCCAGCAAACTGCAAACAGAGCATCGGGTCCTCGTTACAGGTCCAACAACCCTGATGAGCCTGCTCAACTCGCTGCAGATGGGCTTCCGCACGCTGGCCATCGAGAAGCGCAGCAGCGAAGTGTGGCAGGTGCTCTCTGCGGCCAAGGAAGAATTCCGCAAATACGGGGACGTCTGGGACAAGCTGGGCAAGCAACTGGCCACCGCGCAGAACACAGTTCGTGATGCCGGTACACGCACGCGGGCCGTGGAACGCAGGCTCAAGGATGTCCAGACCTTGGAAGTCACGCCCCAAGAAGATGTCCTGAGCGGATTGCTTCCCGAAGCCTAGAAGCAGGCCTTGCGCCGGTCATGGTAAATGCGCAGGAAAGCATCCATCCCGGCACCAGCCCGTAAACGGCGCGCAGGAAGTCCGGGTCTTCCAAGAAGACCACGAAAGTTGAAAATGGCGGTGACCCGCAAGGGGTCACCGCCATTTTCAGCTCAAGTCTCGGAGACTAGGCCTTGAAACGCTCGATGGAGCGAGCCAGCTCGGCCTCGGCAGCCTCGCGGCCTTCCCAGCCCTCAGCCTTGACCCACTTGCCTGGCTCCAGGTCCTTGTAGCGGGTGAAGAAGTGCTCGATCTCCTTGATCAGCCATTCGTCGATGTCTTCAAGTTCCTTGATGTGGTCAAAGCGCTTGTCTGCAGGAACGCACAGCAGCTTGGCATCGCCACCGCCATCGTCGGTCATGTTGAATACGCCAATTGGGCGGGCTTCGACAACAACGCCTGGGATCAGATCAACGCCTGGGATGTAAACCATGGCGTCCAATGGATCGCCATCCTCGCCCAGAGTATCGTCGAAGTAGCCGTAGTGGGTTGGGTACTGCATCGAGGTGAACAGCACGCGATCCAGGCGCAAGCGGTGGGTCTCGTGGTCGATCTCGTACTTGACGCGCGATCCGGTTGGGATCTCGATGGTCACGTCGTGGCTCATGAAAAGCACGCTCCTAAACTAGTCTTAGGGTTATCCGCTAATAAGGGTATCGCCCCACGGGCCCCCTTCGATAAAACTTCGAGAGGAATGTAACCATATGAACACTGCCGCCCGACGCGCGCTTACGCTAGGGGTGGCCGTGCTGGCCGTGGTTGCAGTCATTCTGGCCATGGTGCTAGCCCCTCGATTCTTCACCGGCGAACCCGAAGCTTTCTACACCCCGGCCAGTGCCCAGCAAGCTGGAAAAGACCCAGTCACCGTGGCAGATCTCGATCCGCAGGCCCCGGCGCCGGACACCGCGGCACTCACCGCCAAACTCGATGCGATCCTCGCCGACACTTCCGATGGCACCAGCTTTAATGCGCAGGTGGTCGACGTCGCCAGCCAGACGGTGCTTTATAACCGCAACGCCGACACAAACGGCACCCCGGCATCCAGCCTGAAGGTCGTGACCGCCATGGCCGCCTTGGAAACCATGGGCGGCGACAGCCAGCTATCCACCTCGGTTCTGCTTGATGGCAACACCCTCATCCTGCGCGGCGGGGGAGATGTGCTGTTGGGCGATGGGAAGTCGGACCCGGCGCACCCCAAGGGCTACGCCGGCCTGGCCACCCTGGCCGAGCAGACCGCCAAGGAACTGGAATCCCACGGCATCAGCGAAGTCTCGCTGTGGCTTGACGATTCTCTCTTCGGCGACGCCCACAACAATTCCGCCTGGGATAAGTCGCTGTTCACCTCTAATAACATCGGCGAGGTATACCCGATCGCGCACTACGCAGGCCGCGCCGGCGAAAGCACCAACACCGCTTACCAATCCGATGCAGCCGAACAGGTCCGCAAGGTCTTCGCCAAAGAGCTCTCATCCTCTGTCAAGGTCAATGAAGGCGGCCGGGGCTCCTACGACGGCGGTGAGAAGATCACCGAAGTGAAATCCGCGCCCCTGCGCCAAGTCATCAAGCACATGCTGCTGGTCTCCGATAACTACATCGCCGAAACCATGGGACGGCTCGTGGCCGTCAAACGCGGCATGGCCCCGGAACAGGCTGGCGAAGCGGTCGCCGCCGTGGCCGGTGAACATGGCGCCGAAGGCGCGCAGCTGGCCGATACCAGCGGATTGGCCGCACAGAACAAGATCTCACCGGCCGCACTGACCGCGGTCTTGCGCGCGGCGGCCGCCAGCCCCAAGCCGGAACTGCGCGAACTGGTCTACTCCCTGCCGGTCGCCGGCTATAACGGCACGCTCATGAATCGCCTAGGCCAGTCCTCCACACTGGGATTGGTGCGCGCCAAGACCGGTTCGCTGACCGGGGTGGCCACGTTGACCGGCATGACCATCACCCAAGACGGGCGCTTGCTGGCCTTCTCGATTTTTGCCCATCAACCTGGCGGAACACTCGCACCGCATAAGCCGATTATCGACTCAGCAGTGGCCGCCATTCGCGGTTGCGGCTGCCAGAGCTAAAGGAGCAGGAGCAGCATATGAATCAGGTTGTTGATTGGAAACTGGCCGCGAACGCCGCCAAGACGCTGATGCCTGCCGGGCCGAAGATCCTCAGAAAAGATGCCGCCCGAATCATCGAGGAACTGCGCATTGCCGCCGGCGAAGGCCTGATCGAGGCGGAGAAGATCTCCAAGCTGACCTCCACCGCGCCCTCGCAGACCCTGGTGGTGGACCGGGCCGGATGGGCCAAGGCCGTCAGCCAGAATTTCGCGGCCATGCTGCCCGAACAGGCCAACGTCCCCACCATGGTTCCCGCGGTTGCCGGAGCCGAGCTCGGCGCAGTGCTCTCGGTGCTGGGCACCCGGGTGCTGGGACAGTTCGACCCCTTCGTCGGCCCGCGACTGCTGCTCAACGCACCGACCATCACCCAGATCCGCGGCGAACTGAACCTGAACGCCCGCGATTTTTATCTGTGGATCGCCACCCACGAGCAGACCCACCGCCTGCAGTTCGAGCATGCGCCCTGGATCCCCGAGGTCATGAAGTCCATCCTCGCCGAAGCGTTTGGCCCGCTGGAGAATGAAGGGTCGATGAACCAGCTCGGCGAGCGTCTGAAATCCATGAAGTCGGAAGTCAGCGAATTGACCAGCATCATGTCGGTGCTCGAAGGCCACGCCATGGTGGTGATGAACGATGTGACCAGCATCGGCAGCATCAAGACCATCCGCCGGCGCTTTGAAGCACGCGGCGAAAACCGGTCGGTGCTTGCCACCTTGCTGGGCAAGCTGCTTGGCCTGGATGCCAAGGCCCTGCAGTACAAGCGCGGAGCCAAATTCGTGCGCCATGTGGTGGACGAGATCGGCTATGAAGGCTTCAACCAGGTCTTCAGCTCCCGGGAACTGTTCCCCAGCGCCGAAGAACTCGACCACCCTGAACGCTGGCTGGCCCGCACCCGATGAACCAGGCTTTGCTCGCGGCCCGCACCGCCATTGCCCGGGCCTCCGGCCCGGGACTCACCCTGATCGGGGTCTCCGGCGGCGCGGACTCGCTGGCCCTGGCCATTGCGGCAGCCACCCTGCCCGATCCCTTCGGCGCAGTGATCGTGGACCACGGATTGCAACCGGGCAGCGCGCAGGTCGCGCAGCGGGCCGCCGGGCAATGCCGCGAGCTGGGCTTGGACCCGGTGCTGGTTTATCCGGTGCAGACTGCCGGCGATGAAGCCTCGGCCCGGGCGGCCCGCTATGAGCAGTTCGAGCTGGCGCTGAGCCGCACCGGCGCCCAGCGGATGCTGCTCGCGCACACCCGTGATGACCAGGCTGAGCAGGTGCTGCTCGGGCTTATCCGCGGTTCGGGCACCCGATCCCTGGCAGGGATCCCGGCCGAACGCGGACCTTACCGAAGGCCGCTGCTGGATCTGTCCCGGAAGCAGACCGAAGAGATCTGCCAGGACGCGCGGGTCGACTATTGGGAAGATCCGAGCAATTCCGACACCGGCTACCGGCGGAACCTGATCCGCCACGAGATCCTGCCGTTTTTGGCTGAGCGGCTCGGCGGGCATCTGCCCGAGGCCCTGGCCCGCACCGCATCGCTGGCGGCCGCCGACGCAGATGCCCTCGACCAGTGGGCGCAAACGGCCAAGGAGCAGCACGGGCTGAACCTGCGGGAGCTTTCCACGCTCCCGGTGGCGGTGGCCTCCAGAGTGTTACGCCTTTTCGCCATCGAAGCCGGCGCGAAAAATGTGGGCCATGAGCGAACACAGGCGCTGTGCGCGCTGGCCGGAATCGGCGGGCCCAAGTCCAAATCTGCTGGTCCGGTGCAACTGGATGGCAAAATCAGCGCCTTTCGGCGCGGCCCGGTGATCGTTTTCACGAGGACCGGCTCAACAACAGATCACTAAATGTGGCACTCTAGGTAAGTACCACACCTCTAGAATCAGGAGAACCCTCGTGGATTCCACTGCAGTCAAAGCCGATCTGGCGCATGTTCTGTACACCAAGGAAGAAATCCAGGCTCGCGTGGCAGAACTCGCCGCGCAGATCGACAAGGACTACGAGGGCCGCGACATTCTCGTCGTGGGTGTGCTCAAGGGTGCCGTGATGATCATGGCCGACCTGGTCCGTGCGCTGAAGTCGCACCTGACCATGGACTGGATGGCAGTATCCTCCTACGGTTCGGGAACCCAGTCCTCCGGCGTGGTACGCATCCTCAAGGACCTGGACTCGGATCTGATGGGCAAGCACGTGCTGATCGTCGAGGACATCATCGACTCGGGCCTGACCCTGTCCTGGCTGAAGTCCAACCTGGAATCCCGCGGCCCGGCATCGGTGGAAATCTGCGCCCTGCTGCGCAAGCCCGAGGCTGCCAAGGTCGAGATCGACGTGAAGTACGTCGGCATGGACATTCCTAATGAATTCGTCGTGGGCTACGGCCTGGACTACGCGGAAAAGTACCGCAACCTGGACTGCGTGGGCACCTTGGCTCCGCATATCTACCAGTAGGGGAACTTTTTTCGCCGGTCTGGCGTTGAGAAGTATCGAAGGTGGCGTGACCCGGACGCCAGAGCAGTGCGTGAGGGGGATGCGTGAGGCGCGGGGCCTTGCGGATCAATGAAAACGAAGAAGCTTTTTAATAGCTGGATCATGTGGGTTGTACTCGGCGTCCTGGCCGTAGTGCTGTTTTTGCCGATGGTTTTCGGCAATAGCTCTGCGAAGGTCGATACGTCGGTAGGCCTGCAACAGCTGACCAGTGGCAATGTCACCGAAGCCAAGATGTTCGACTCGGATCAGCGCGTCGATTTGAAGCTGCGCGACTCGTTGAAGATCGACGGCGTCGACAAGGGCAACTCGGTGAGCTTCTACTACTCCACCGCGCGTGCCCAGCAGGTCGCCAATGCGATCACCAAGGCCGAACCGGGCAAGTTCACCGACCAGCCGGTGCAGAGCAACTGGCTGCTCTCGATGCTCGGCGTGATCATCCCATTCCTGCTGATCGCCGCCATTTTCTGGTTCATCCTCGCCCGCTCCCAGGGCGGTGGCTCCAAGGTCATGCAGTTCGGCAAGTCCAAGGCGAAGCTGATCACCAAGGACATGCCGCAGGTGACCTTCAAAGATGTCGCCGGCGCTGACGAGGCCGTGGAAGAACTCCACGAAATCAAGGAATTCCTGCAGGAACCAGCCAAGTTCCAGGCCGTGGGTGCAAAGATCCCCAAGGGCGTGCTGCTCTACGGCCCTCCAGGCACCGGCAAGACCCTGCTCGCCAAGGCCGTGGCCGGCGAAGCCCAGGTGCCGTTCTACTCGATCTCCGGTTCGGACTTCGTGGAGATGTTCGTCGGCGTGGGCGCCAGCCGCGTGCGCGACCTGTTCGAACAGGCCAAGAACAACTCGCCTGCCATCATCTTCGTTGACGAGATCGACGCCGTTGGCCGCCACCGCGGCGCCGGCATCGGCGGCGGCAACGATGAGCGAGAACAGACCCTGAACCAGCTGCTCGTTGAGATGGATGGCTTCGACGCCACCACCAACGTCATCCTGATCGCCGCGACTAACCGTCCGGACGTGCTGGACCCGGCCCTGCTGCGCCCAGGCCGTTTCGACCGCCAGATCCCGGTGGAGGCACCGGATCTGAAGGGCCGCGAAGACATCCTCAAGGTCCACGTCAAGGGCAAGCCGATGGATGCCACCGTGGATCTGAACGCCGTGGCCAAGAAGACCCCGGGCTACACCGGTGCCGACCTGGCCAACGTGCTCAACGAAGCCGCGCTGCTGACCGCGCGCTCCAACGCCAACCTGATTGACGATCGCGCCCTGGATGAGGCGATCGACCGCGTAATGGCCGGCCCGCAGAAGCGCACCCGGTTGATGGACGAGCACGAGCGCAAGGTCACCGCCTACCACGAGGGCGGCCACGCCCTGGTGGCCGCGGCCATGAACCAGACTGCACCGGTCACCAAGATCACCATCCTGCCTCGCGGCCGCGCCCTGGGCTACACCATGGTGGTGCCGGAGTCCGATAAGTACTCGGTGACCCGCAACGAGCTGCTGGACCAGATGGCCTACGCCATGGGCGGCCGCGTGGCCGAGGAGATCGTCTTCCACGATCCATCCACCGGCGCTTCGAATGACATCGAGAAGGCCACCTCCACGGCCCGCAAGATGGTCACCGAATACGGCATGAGCGAAAAGGTCGGCGCCGTGCGCCTGGCCGGTTCCGCCGCGGAACAGCAGATGGGCGGAGCCCAGCGCGAATTCTCCGACGAAATGGCGCACCTGGTGGACCAGGAAGTGCGCGAGCTGATCGAGCAGGCGCATAACGACGCCTACCAGGCGCTGATGACCAACCGCCACGTGCTCGACCGCCTCGCCCTGGCCCTGCTGGAGCGCGAGACGCTGAACCAGAAGGAAATCGCCGAGATCTTCTCCGATCTGCAAAAGCGCGAGGTGCGCGATGTGTGGCTGAGCAATGAGGGGCGTCCGGTCCACTCAGATGGCCCGGTATTAAGCCCCAAGGAGCGCGCAGCTTCCTCGACCGACTAGGATCGAAGCGTGAGTGAACTAGAACAGATCGATCAGCCGCGGATCGCGGCAGCCGTCCGCGAGATCCTGGAGGCCATTGGCGAGGATCCCGATCGCGACGGCTTGGCAGAGACCCCCAAGCGGGTGGCCAAGGCCTATGCGGAATTCTTCGCCGGCTTGCACCAGGACGCGGCAGAGCACCTGTCGACCACTTTCGACATCGAGCATGACGAGATGGTCCTGGTCAAGGACATCCCGTTCTACTCGACCTGCGAGCACCACCTGGTGCCCTTCTACGGATCGGCGCATATCGGCTACATCCCGGGCAAGGGCGGCAAGGTCACCGGGCTGTCCAAGCTGGCCCGACTGGTCGAGGTCTACGCCCGCCGCCCGCAGGTCCAGGAGCGCCTGACCACGCAGATCGTCGATTCGCTGGTGGAGCACCTGAACCCGGCCGGCGCGATCGTCGTCGTCGAATGCGAGCACATGTGCATGTCCATGCGCGGGGTGCAAAAGCCCGGAGCGAAGACCGTGACCAGTGCGGTGCGCGGCCAGCTGCGGGAAACCGCCACCCGTGCCGAAGCCATGAGCCTGATCCTCGGAAAGTAGGAACCCCTATGTCCCTAGGCGCCATCCCGGGCACCGGCCCGAACACCAGCCCCCTGCCCGTGATCCGCAAGTCCAAGGTCAAGACCCTGGCTGATCTGCCCACCGACCGCACCCTGGTCATGGGCATCCTGAACATCACCGAAGACTCCTTCTCCGACGGCGGCGAGTACCTGGACGCCGACGTGGCGATCGACCGCGGGCTGAAGCTGCTGTACTCGGGCGCCGACATCATCGACGTGGGCGGCGAATCCACCCGCCCCGGCGCCAAGGATGTCGACCCGGAACTGGAGCGCTCGCGCATCATCCCGGTCATCGAGACCCTGGTGAAGGCCGGTGCCATCGTTTCGGTGGATACCATGCACGTGGGCACCGCCCGCGCGGCCATCAACGCCGGCGCGCACATCATCAACGACGTCTCCGGGCTGACCTATGAGCCGGGCATGCCCGAGCTGATCGCCGAAACCGGCGTGCCCTACGTGCTGATGCACCGCCGCGGCACCGCGCAGTCCATGGTCGCCGAAGCGAACTACGAGAACGTGCTCACCGAGGTGGTCGGCGAACTGCGTACCCTGCGTGACGAATTTGTCGCCAAGGGAGTGGCCCCGGAGCAGATCATCATCGATCCGGGACTGGGCTTCGCCAAGGACGCCGAGCACAACTGGGCGCTGCTCGGCCACCTGGATGCCATCGAGGAACTGGGCCACCGGGTGCTGATCGGCACCAGCCGCAAGCGCTTCCTGGGCGAGCTGCTGGCCGAATCCGGCAGCAGCCGGCCCCCGCTGGAACGCGACACCGCCACCGCGGCCACCACCGTGCTGGCCGCCAAGGACCAGGTCTGGGCCGTGCGCGTGCATGACGTGGTGGGCAGCCGCGACGCCATCGAAGTCGTGAAGGCCTATGGATCGCATTAGCATCTACGGGATTTCTGCCACCGGCTACCATGGGGTTTTCGACCATGAAAAGCGCGATGGCCAGAAGTTCATCATCGACGTGGTGCTGCACGTGGACATCACCCGAGCCGCGGCCAGCGACAATGTGCTCGACACCGTGCACTACGGCGAGGTCAGCGAGCTGGTGGTCGAGCAGATCCAGGCCGGCCCCTGGGACCTGATCGAAAAGCTGGGCAGCGAAATCGCCGACGCGATCCTCGCCGCCTACCCCAGCGTGCTTCAAATCGACGTGGTCGTGCACAAGCCGCAGGCCCCGATCCCGGTGCCCTTCACCGACGTCACCATCTCGCTGACCCGTGCGCAGAAGCAGCACACCGCGATCATCGCCCTGGGCGCCAACCTCGGCGACCCGAAGGCCACCTTGGCCCAAGCCGTCAAGGACCTGGGCCAAGAGCTGGAGATCCTTAAGGTCTCGCCGCTGGCGATCACCAAGCCGGTGGGCGGGCCGCCGGACCAGCCGGATTACACCAACCAGGTCATCGAGGTGCGCACGCGCCACTCGGCCCACGAGCTGCTGGATCTGTGCCAGGGCATCGAGGCCAAGCACCACCGCACCCGCGAGGTGCGCTGGGAAGCGCGCACCTTGGACCTGGACCTGATCACCTACGACCAGCTGCGCCTGGATGATGAACGGCTGACCCTGCCGCATCCGCGGGCCGCGATCCGCGGATTCGTGCTGACCCCGTGGAGCTGGATGGACCCCGACGCGGTGCTCGACGGCCAGCTGGTCTCCCGCCTGGCCTCCGAAGCCGCCGATACCAAGGACATCATCCGGCTATGAGCAAGCTGAAGCTGCGTTGGGTGCTGTGGTGCGCGGTGATCGGTGCCGTCGCCGGCTGGATCGTCCTGCGGGTGCTCACCGCCGCCGGCCGCTACGCCCCGGTGCTGGACTACTCGGCCCTGTACTCCCTGGGCGCGGTCTGCGCGGTCATCCTCTTCCTCGGCATCCGCGTGAAGCGCTCCACCCTGGGCAAATCCCATTTCGAGCCGATCGCCGCGGCCCGCACCCTGGTGCTGGCCCAGGCCTCGGCCTATGCCGGCGCGGTCATCACCGGCTGGCATGTGCCGGCCATCATGACCCTCTGGCTGGCCAATGGGCAAAGCCCGACCCTGACCCGCGGCCTGGTGCTGGCCGGCGCCGGGGTGCTGATGGTGATCATCGGCTACATTGTCCAGCATCTGTGCAAGCTACCTCCGGAGGATACCGATGACGCCAACGACTCCGTGGTCACCGAATAGCTTCACCCCCGCCGACCCGGCATACTTCAAGGTCAAGCTCACCACCTGGGCACTGACCTGGGGATTGATCTTCCTGGCCAGCCTGGTCCCGGGCGTGCTGCTGGCCAGTGGCGCCAGCGTGCCGCCATGGCTGGCGATCATCCCGGCGCTGCTCGTGCTGGTGATCGCCCTGCTGATCCTGCGCATCCTGCGCCGCCAGGTCCGCGCCCTGGGCTATCTGGAGCGCGAGGAGGACTTCGTGGTGAGCTCCGGGGTGATGTGGCGTAAGCAGCTGGTCATCCCTTACGGGCGCATGCAATATGTCGAGGTCAACAGCGGACCGCTGGAACGCCGCTATGGGCTGTGCCAGCTGACGCTGAATACCGCAGGCGCCGGGGCCACCGCCCACGTGTACGGATTGCCCGAGGCCCAGGGCCACGCGCTGCGTGAACGCCTGGTGGCCGCCGGCGAAGAGAAAATGCTGTGAACCAGGACGAGAACTGGCAGCGGGTGCATCCAGCCAGCCCCTTCGTGCGCGGCTGGCTGGCCATCGTCGGCCTGCTCTACATCTACTGGCAGAATACCGACGAACTCTCCTTCGCCGAGCGCTTTTCCGGAGACCGGCTGATCTGGACGGTGGTGCTGGCCGGGGCGGCGCTGCTCGTGGTGCTGGTGTTCTACTTCCTCTCCTGGTACTTCACCCGCTACAAGCTCACCGCCACCCACGTCTACGTGAACTCCGGCATGCTCTTCCGCAGCCAGAAGCAGGCGCGGATCGACAAGGTGCAGGGCATCGACATCGCCCAGCCGCTGCTCGCCCGGATCCTGGGCCTGGCCGAACTGCGCTTCGACGTGGCAGACTCCTCCGAATCGGTGCTGCGCCTGGCCTTCCTGTCCAAAACCGACGCGCACGCCCTGCGCCAGCTGATCCTGCAGCGCGCCACCGGCCAACTAGCCGAAGAGCCAGCCGAAGCGCCAGCGCACCCCGCCGCACCCCAAGCCGGTGCCGAACCGGCCGAACCGTTGATGGCCAAGGTGCCCGCCCCCCGGCTGCTGGCATCGCTGTTCCTCCAGCTGCCGGTGATGATCGGCCTCGTGGCCTGCGTGGTGATCGTGATCTTGTGGCTGTCCGGCATCCAGGGCATCATCGCCGCGGTCCTGCCGATCCTGCTCAGCTTCGGCAGCTGGTTCTACAAGCAGCTGAACCAAGGCTGGAACTACACCGCCAGTGCCTCGGATACCGGCATGCGCATCAGCTACGGCCTGGCCGATACCCGCCAGCACTCGATCCCCACCGGCCGGGTGCAGGCCATCTCGGTCACCGCCCCGCTCTTGTGGCGGCTGCTGGGCTGGTACAAGGTGGAAGTCAACGTGCTGGGCACAAAAAGCGACGACCTGGACAACCTTCAGGTCCTGCCGGTGGGCGATTTCGAATCGGTCGCCCGCATCATGGGCATCCTGCTGCCCGATCTCGGCGTAGGCAACCAGCGCGAAGTGCTCTCCACCGCGGTGAGCACCGGCTACGAGCACGGGTTCATCGGCTCCCCTCCACGAGCCAGGCAGCTCTCGCCGGGCGCCTGGAAGCACCAGGGATTCCTGGCCACCGCCACCACGGTGATTTCCCGCTACGGGTGGCTGGCACGCACCGCCAGCTTTGTCCCGCACTCCCGGGTCCAAGGCACCGAGTTCAGGCAGGGCCCGTGGGAACAAAAGCGTAAACTGGCCGGGGTCCGCCTGCATTGCGCCGGCGGCAATATCATCGGCTACCTGCATCAGGTTGATGCGCAGATCGCAGCGGAATTTACCCTGGCCCAAGCAGCACGCCAGGTTGAAAGGTAGAAGTGGACGCACCACGTTTGGGAATCGGGATCATCTCCGCCGGCAAGGTCGGCACCGTTCTGGGGGCCGCGCTGGCCGCCAGCGGCCACCGCATCACCGGGATCCACGCCGTCTCCGAAGCCTCCCGGGTCCGCGCTGACGCGCTCTTGCCGCAGGCCCCGCTGCTGGATCCGCCAGAGATCCTGCGCCGCAGCGAACTGGTGCTCTTCGCGGTGCCCGATGACGTGCTCGGCGAACTGGTCGCCGGCCTGGCCTCCGCCGGCCACATCCAGCCCGGGCAGCTGATCGCCCACACCGCCGGGCGCTACGGCACCTCCATTTTGCAGCCGGCCCTCGACGCCGGGGCCTTCGGCCTGGCCATCCACCCGGCCATGACCTTCACCGGGATGAGCATGGACCTGTCCCGGCTGACCGACTGCGTCTTCGCGGTCACCGCCGAGGAAGCCATGCTGCCGGTGGCCCAGGCCCTCGTGGTGGAAATGCGGGCCGAACCGGTAGTCATCGCCGAGGCCGACCGCGCCAGCTACCATGCTGCCCTGGCCCATGCGGCCAACCACCTGAACACCATCACCGCGCAGTCCGCCGATATCCTGCGCCGCATCGGTGTTGAGGACCCCGCCAATACGCTGCGCGCGCTGATGAATGCCAGCCTCGATAACGCCCTGCGTTCGGGTGCCGGAGCGTTGACCGGACCGGTGGCCCGCGGGGATATCGGCACCGTGTCAGCCCACCTCGATGCCCTGTCCGGGGATCCGGCCGAAACCAATAATTCCTACCGCAGCCTCTCGCGGGCCACCGCCTTGCGCGCTGCGCAGCGCGGGCTGATCTCCCAGGCCACGGTGGAAGAACTGTTGCGAGTTCTAGAATAGAAGCGTGAAAAACCCCAAGATCGTTAAAACCCGTGCCGAGCTGAAGGCTGCCATTGCCCAAGCCAACCCGGGATCATTGGGCTTCGTGCCCACCATGGGAGCCCTGCATGCAGGCCACAGCTCCCTGTTCAAAGCCGCTCGCGACGAAAACGAGCTGGTCGTCATCTCCATCTTCGTCAACGAACTGCAGTTCAACGACGCCAACGACTACGCCCGCTACCCGCGCCAGCTCGAGCAAGACGCCCAGCTGGCCGGCGAAGCCGGAGTCGACATCATCTTCGCCCCCGAGGCCCACGAGATCTACC
Source organism: Glutamicibacter mishrai (assembly GCF_012221945.1). Lineage (NCBI taxonomy): Bacteria > Bacillati > Actinomycetota > Actinomycetes > Micrococcales > Micrococcaceae > Glutamicibacter > Glutamicibacter mishrai. Next base: position 1,860,760 of record NZ_CP032549.1, read on the forward strand.
ACGCCGGACTCCCGCTGATCCAGCTGCATTCCGGAAGCATGGGAGAGGTCTACGAAGGGGCTTCACGGCCCGGCCATTTTGATGGAATGCTGGCCGTCGTCTCCAAGCTCTTGCACCTGGCCGATCCGCGCCAGGGCGAATACCGCGCCTACTTCGGGCAGAAGGATGCCCAGCAGGTAGTGCTCATCCGCCGCATGGTCGCCGACCTGGACTACCCGGTGCAGCTGCGCCTGGTGCCGATCGTGCGCAGTGCCAAGGGCCTGGCTCTCTCCAGCCGCAATGCGCTGCTCAGCGATCAGGAGAAGGAAGCGGCCCTGGTCCTGCACCGCGCCATCGGGCTGGTCGCCGACCGCGCCGCACACAACGAGCCGCTGAATATTGAGGACGCCATCGGGCTATTCCAGATGGAACCGCTGGTCCAGCTGGACTACTTCGTGGTGGTTGACCCCAATACCTTGCAGGAGCTGGCCTTCAACTGTCAGGACACCCCGTTCACCGGCGAGGGCCTGATCCTCGTGGCCGCCACCGTGGGCCAGGTGCGATTGATCGACAACCAGCCGATCAGCGCCTAGCTCCTAGGCGAAGCGCCGGGCGGTCTCGCTCAAGATCTGGCGGAAGCCAGCCAAGTCGGCCATGACCTCGGCTGCGGCCTGCGGTGTTTGCACGAACTGCACCGCCTGGCCGGCATATACCGGAGCCATGGCCGGCTGCGCTTCGGCGCGGGCCCGCACCATTTCCTCCCGCAGTTCGCTGGTGGCCTCCCACGTGGACAGGTCCTCGTGGCTCTCGCTGAATTCATTGCGCAGCGCGCGGCCGCCGAATTCGGCAGGCCAAGCAAGCTGCTGGGCGATATCAAAGGCCCGGGTATAAGTAGTGTCATCCATTCCGGCTTCGCGCACGGCGCTCTTGAAGTTCTCGTGTCCCAGAGACTCGACGGAAGAGAGGAACCGGGTGCCGACCCAGGCCGCCTGGGCCCCCGCGGCGAGAACCGCCGCCACCCCGTGGGCGGTGCCGATGCCGCCGGCAGCGACGACGGGCTTCACCTGCTGCGCAGCGGCCAGTTGCAATAGCGGCAGGGTGCCGGATTCATTGCGCCCGTGTCCGCCGCCCTCGCCGCCGCGAGCGATGATGATGTCGATGTCATCTTCCATGGCTCGTTCCAGTTCTGCCGCGTTGCCGATCTGCATGGCGGTGAGCACTCCGGCTTCGTGGGCCAAGGCCGCCCCTCGGGTGACATCGCCAAAGCTCAGCGAGACCAGCGAGGGGGAGAATTCGAGGAAGCTCTCCAGGGGGGATAGGTCAGTTTCCAGGGACCACGCCATGAAGCCGACACCCCAAGGTGTATCCAGGGCGGCAACATGTCCAGCCTGTTCCTGAATCCACTGCGTGGAAGGTGATCCCGAGACGCCGATCATTCCGATGCCACCGGCCTGGGAAACGGCTGCGGCTAAAGCGCCTCCGGCAGCTCCGGCCATAGGTGCGTTGAAGATGGGTTCACGGTAGCCAAGCAGGCGTTGCAGGTCGCTCATGTGCCCAGAGTAGAACAGCTTTCTTGGTGTGACCTAGAACGCGGCTCCCCGATTTGTAACATCGCGGAAACCTCTGTATAGTTTTTATCTGTTGCCGGAACGGAAACAACACGGAATCTACGAGTTGTTTACCCGGCAGCCAATCACTTTTCACCGAAGAGTTTCGACCGGTTTTGACCGGATCACGAAACATGGTAGGCTAGAAAAGTTGCTCCGGAGCGAAGCAGCCACTGGGTTTTTGGTGGTTGTGGTGTCGAGAGTGTTTGTTGTTTGAGAACTCAATAGTGTGCCAAGTTTGTTGATACCGAATTATTTTTATTTGGTGAATACATAACATTTGCTTGAGGCATTGCACCCCCGTGCAGTGTTCTTGAGTGTTTTTTATTCGCCAGGATTTTTTCATTGATTCTCCCTTATTTTCCGAGGGGTTTCGGTGGCTTTTTGTTTTTTATGGAGAGTTTGATCCTGGCTCAGGATGAACGCTGGCGGCGTGCTTAACACATGCAAGTCGAACGATGAAGCCCTGCTTGCAGGGTGGATTAGTGGCGAACGGGTGAGTAACACGTGAGTAACCTGCCCCTGACTCTGGGATAAGCCCGGGAAACTGGGTCTAATACCGGATATGACTTCCTACTGCATGGTGGGTTGTTGAAAGATTTATCGGTGGGGGATGGACTCGCGGCCTATCAGCTTGTTGGTGAGGTAATGGCTCACCAAGGCGACGACGGGTAGCCGGCCTGAGAGGGTGACCGGCCACACTGGGACTGAGACACGGCCCAGACTCCTACGGGAGGCAGCAGTGGGGAATATTGCACAATGGGCGGAAGCCTGATGCAGCGACGCCGCGTGAGGGATGACGGCCTTCGGGTTGTAAACCTCTTTCAGTAGGGAAGAAGCGAAAGTGACGGTACCTGCAGAAGAAGCGCCGGCTAACTACGTGCCAGCAGCCGCGGTAATACGTAGGGCGCAAGCGTTATCCGGATTTATTGGGCGTAAAGAGCTCGTAGGCGGTTTGTCGCGTCTGCCGTGAAAGTCCGAGGCTCAACCTCGGATCTGCGGTGGGTACGGGCAGACTAGAGTGATGTAGGGGAGACTGGAATTCCTGGTGTAGCGGTGAAATGCGCAGATATCAGGAGGAACACCGATGGCGAAGGCAGGTCTCTGGGCATTTACTGACGCTGAGGAGCGAAAGCATGGGGAGCGAACAGGATTAGATACCCTGGTAGTCCATGCCGTAAACGTTGGGCACTAGGTGTGGGGGACATTCCACGTTTTCCGCGCCGTAGCTAACGCATTAAGTGCCCCGCCTGGGGAGTACGGCCGCAAGGCTAAAACTCAAAGGAATTGACGGGGGCCCGCACAAGCGGCGGAGCATGCGGATTAATTCGATGCAACGCGAAGAACCTTACCAAGGCTTGACATGTGCCAGACCGCTCCAGAGATGGGGTTTCCCTTCGGGGCTGGTTCACAGGTGGTGCATGGTTGTCGTCAGCTCGTGTCGTGAGATGTTGGGTTAAGTCCCGCAACGAGCGCAACCCTCGTTCCATGTTGCCAGCACGTAGTGGTGGGGACTCATGGGAGACTGCCGGGGTCAACTCGGAGGAAGGTGGGGATGACGTCAAATCATCATGCCCCTTATGTCTTGGGCTTCACGCATGCTACAATGGCCGGTACAATGGGTTGCGATACTGTGAGGTGGAGCTAATCCCTAAAAGCCGGTCTCAGTTCGGATTGGGGTCTGCAACTCGACCCCATGAAGTCGGAGTCGCTAGTAATCGCAGATCAGCAACGCTGCGGTGAATACGTTCCCGGGCCTTGTACACACCGCCCGTCAAGTCACGAAAGTTGGTAACACCCGAAGCCGATGGCCTAACCACCTTGTGTGGGGGGAGTCGTCGAAGGTGGGACTGGCGATTGGGACTAAGTCGTAACAAGGTAGCCGTACCGGAAGGTGCGGCTGGATCACCTCCTTTCTAAGGAGCTAACCATTATTATGGTTGCCCATGTCTGTGCCCGAGTGTGGTACGGGTGGGTTGCTCATGGGTGGAATATCAATGAACTCAGTACTGGAAAGCATGCATGCCTGATTGATCCTTTGTGGGGTTGTGTGGTGTGTGTGGGGTACTGGCTGTGGCTGCATGGTGTTGTTGCTGGTGAGTACGCAGCATGATGATCCTTTGGGTTGTTGTGGTGTTGGAAAAGCGGTGGTGGTGTTGTGTGGTTTGTATGGTTTGGCATGCTGTTGGGTTTTGAGGCAACAAGCCTCCGTCCCTGGTGGATGATGTGATCGGTTGTTGTGGTGCTGGCCCTTGTGGGGTTGGTGTTGTGATGGTTGGTTGTTTCTCTTCTTGGGTGGCGGGGTTCTTGGTGTTTCGGTGTTTGTCCTGTGTTTGCCGTGGACGTGCCGCCTTTGTTGGTGGTGTGGTTGCGGGGGTGTGGGGTTGTTGTTTGGGAACTGTATAGTGAACGCGAGCATCTTGCAGATGAGATGAGTCTGGTGGCCCTTTTCCTTGGGTCATCTAGGTGTTTGAGTCTTGTCTGCGTGATTTTGTTAGATTGTTTTATTGCTCATATCTTGAGACTTTGATGTTGTGTTGAAGTTTTTAAGGGCGCACGGTGGATGCCTTGGCATCAAGAGCCGATGAAGGACGTGGGAATCTGCGATAAGCCTGGTGGAGTCGATAACCGGACGTTGATACCAGGATTTCCGAATGGGGGAACCCCGCACCATGTTATGTGGTGTGACCTGCAGCTGAATGTATAGGCTGTGTGGAGGGAACGCGGGGAAGTGAAACATCTCAGTACCCGCAGGAAGAGAAAACAATAGTGATTCCGTTAGTAGTGGCGAGCGAACGCGGATGGGGCTAAACCGGTTGGTGTGTGATAGCGGATAGGCGTTGCATCATCGGGGTTGTGGGGTTGACATGTACCAGTGCTATCTTGCTGGTGGGATGAGGTGCAGGCGTATAGGTGAATCGGTTGGAATGCCGGACCATAGAGGGTGATAGTCCCGTAGGTGTAATGCGTGTCTGCCGTTCTAGTGTTGATACCCGAGTAGCACGGGGCCCGTGAAACCTTGTGTGAATCTGCCAGGACCACCTGGTAAGCCTGAATACTACTTGATGACCGATAGTGAATCAGTACCGTGAGGGAATGGTGAAAAGTACCCCGGGAGGGGAGTGAAATAGTACCTGAAACCGTGCGCTTACAATCCGTTAGAGCCTGGGACTTGTTCCTGGGTGATGGCGTGCCTTTTGAAGAATGAGCCTGCGAGTTAGTGCTGTGTCGCGAGGTTAACCCGTGTGGGGTAGCCGTAGCGAAAGCGAGTCTGAATAGGGCGTTTGAGTGGCACGGTCTAGACCCGAAGCGAAGTGATCTACCCATGGCCAGGTTGAAGCGCGTGTAAGAGCGTGTGGAGGACCGAACCCACTTCAGTTGAAAATGGAGGGGATGAGCTGTGGGTAGGGGTGAAAGGCCAATCAAACTTCGTGATAGCTGGTTCTCCCCGAAATGCATTTAGGTGCAGCGTTACGTGTTTCTTGCTGGAGGTAGAGCTACTGGATAGGCGATGGGCCCTACAAGGTTACTGACCTTAGCCAAACTCCGAATGCCGGTAAGTGAGAGCGTAGCAGTGAGACTGTGGGGGATAAGCTTCATAGTCGAGAGGGAAACAGCCCAGAACGCCAACTAAGGCCCCTAAGCGTGTGCTAAGTGGGAAAGGATGTGGAGTTGCTGTGACAACCAGGAGGTTGGCTTAGAAGCAGCCACCCTTGAAAGAGTGCGTAATAGCTCACTGGTCAAGTGATTCCGCGCCGATAATGTAGCGGGGCTCAAGCACACCGCCGAAGTTGCGTCATTCAAATATTTGCCTGGCTTTTGTTGGGCGTTTGGATGGGTAGGGGAGCGTCGTATAGCGGGTGAAGTCGCGGTGGAAACCAGCGGTGGACGCTATACGAGTGAGAATGCAGGCATGAGTAGCGAATGACGGGTGAGAAACCCGTCCGCCGAATGATCAAGGGTTCCAGGGTTAAGCTAATCTGCCCTGGGTTAGTCGGGGCCTAAGGCGAGGCCGACAGGCGTAGTCGATGGATAACGGGTTGATATTCCCGTACCGGCGAAGGACCGCCCATACTGAGCTGTGGATGCTAACCATGACGGATTCCAGTGTTGATGCCTTCGGGTGTCTTGTTGGTTGATGTGGTGGGAACCGATGCAGTGAGGTCAGCGTATTAACAGGTGTGACGCAGGAAGGTAGCCGAGCCAGGCAATGGAATTGACCTGGTCCAAGGGTGTAGGAAGAGTGGTTGGCAAATCCGCCGCTCAATTGTTTCTGAGACCTGATAGGCGCCCCATTTTTTGGGGTGATTCGGTGATCCTATGCTGCCTAGAAAAGCATCGGCGCGAGGTCCCAGTCCGCCCGTACCCCAAACCGACACAGGTGATCAGGTAGAGAATACTAAGGCGATCGAGAGAATCATGGTTAAGGAACTCGGCAAAATGCCCCCGTAACTTCGGAAGAAGGGGGGCCTGCCTCGTGATCAGCTCTTGCAGTTGTGAGCGGGTGTGGGCCGCAGAGACCAGGGGGAAGCGACTGTTTACTAAAAACACAGGTCCGTGCGAAGTCGCAAGACGATGTATACGGACTGACTCCTGCCCGGTGCTGGAAGGTTAAGAGGACTGGTTAGTCACTTTTGTGGCGAAGCTGAGAATTTAAGCCCCAGTAAACGGCGGTGGTAACTATAACCATCCTAAGGTAGCGAAATTCCTTGTCGGGTAAGTTCCGACCTGCACGAATGGAGTAACGACTTCCCCGCTGTCTCAACCATGAACTCGGCGAAATTGCAGTACGAGTAAAGATGCTCGTTACGCGCAGCAGGACGGAAAGACCCCGAGACCTTTACTATAGTTTGGTATTGGTGTTCGGTGCAGCTTGTGTAGGATAGGTGGGAGACTTTGAAGCTTGGACGCTAGTTCAGGTGGAGTCATCGTTGAAATACCACTCTGGCTGTACCGGTCACCTAACTTCGGACCATGATCTGGTTCAGGGACAGTGCCTGATGGGTAGTTTAACTGGGGCGGTTGCCTCCTAAAATGTAACGGAGGCGCCCAAAGGTTCCCTCAGCCTGGTTGGCAATCAGGTGTTGAGTGTAAGTGCACAAGGGAGCTTGACTGTGAGAGTGACAGCTCGAGCAGGGACGAAAGTCGGGACTAGTGATCCGGCGGCACCTCGTGGAAGGGCCGTCGCTCAACGGATAAAAGGTACCTCGGGGATAACAGGCTGATCTTGCCCAAGAGTCCATATCGACGGCATGGTTTGGCACCTCGATGTCGGCTCGTCGCATCCTGGGGCTGGAGTAGGTCCCAAGGGTTGGGCTGTTCGCCCATTAAAGCGGTACGCGAGCTGGGTTTAGAACGTCGTGAGACAGTTCGGTCCCTATCCGCTGCGCGCGTTGGAAATTTGAGAAGGGCTGTCCTTAGTACGAGAGGACCGGGACGGACTAACCTCTGGTGTGTCAGTTGTACTGCCAAGTGCATCGCTGATTAGCTACGTTGGGAAGGGATAACCGCTGAAAGCATCTAAGCGGGAAGCCTGCTTCGAGATGAGATTTCCATGCACCTTGAGTGTGTGAGGCCCCCAGCTAGACCACTGGGTTGATAGGCAGGATGTGGAAGCAAGGACTGAAGACTTGTGTAGCTGACCTGTACTAATAGGCCGATGACTTTCAACACACAATATAACAATATTTGAACTAATGATTTCAATGCTGTTCGCGTTCACTATGCGGTTACGAGACAACAACCCGTAATCACTTGAAAACAAATATAAGACGTTTTAACACCGGAAAACATGACCAAGTTGTTTGGTTTGTGTGCTTCGTGATTGTTACGGCGGTCATAGCGTGGGGGAAACGCCCGGTCCCATACCGAACCCGGAAGCTAAGGCCCATTGCGCCGATGGTACTGCACTCGTGAGGGTGTGGGAGAGTAGGTCACCGCCGGACTTAACCTGAAAATGGTTTGAGGCCCTGACACAGTGTGTGTTGGGGCCTCACCTGTTTAACCAGTGCTGCTGCTGGCCTGGTATTAGTTGGTGCCGGTTTGGGCTGGCCTGGTGTTGGCGGGGTGGGCTATCAGCTCGCCCCTTGTTCTTGTTTAAGGGCTCAGTTCAGTGGGTTGCTTCTTCAGCGTCTATGCGTTGGGCGAGATCCGTGTTTTCGACGGTAAGCATTACTGCACTGTCTCTAGCATTGAATAGATGCATAGTGATCGCCCAGCCATTCCACTCCCATATGCATGGAGGCTGCTGTTCATCTTCCCAGGGGTGCGTGGCTGGACCATAGAGGTCGCTCAACTCGTTCTTTATCTGAAGAAAACCTTGCCGCGTTTCGGCCGACCCAGGTTTTGTTGAAGTGTAGAGATGAAGTGTGACATCAAGGAAATCTTTCTCGTATGTGCCCCACGTGCCGAGCACAGTGCTCCCAAGCCCAACGTCCAGGGGATTGATGCGCAGAGCGGATTGCTCATCGGGGTTGTCTTGGCTAATTCGCGAGATAAAACCAAGCTGAGTAAATAGTGCCTCGCGCTGGCTATCGTTCTTCGGCCTTCGGCTTTCTACTAGCCTGTGGACTATGGAAATGACATCACTGGGGGCAGGCACCAATTCAAGAAGTTGGTTTTTCTCGGACATATTGAGAGCGTACTCGTTAGGGGGCTCGCAGAACTAGCGCCAACCGGGTAGCTGGTCTGTTTTCTGCAGGGTGCCGGTGAATGCAACTAACACCCGTAGCCAAGTCAGTTCTATTCCGGAATACCGTGGCAGAAACGGGATCGACGACACCAGATATTGCCGGCCCAATGGGGCTGGGTAGTTGCTCGCATGTCTTGCTGAGTGCCTCGACATTTCTAGCTAGGTCGTATCTGCACGGCAGTATCTTGCCGTTCTAGTTCGGTTCGGGTCGAGTTGCCCCACTCATCGCAGATATCGGTAATTTCTTGCCGAATCCTCTTTTGTGATGGATGATAGAGAGCGGAATGTTGCTGATCGGCGAGATGCTGCCGGAAGAGGACTATCTATGAATTCTGTGTCGGAGCTCGGCGCCGAATTGCAGCGCGCTAGAAAGCAGAATGGTCTAACCCAGGAACAACTTGCCGAGTTGGCTGGCATCTCTGAACGTACGTTGCGTTCAATAGAACGCGGTGCGGGCAACCCTTCCATAGAAGCAGTGCTTTCCGTGGCCGACGTACTCGGCCTGAGAATCGTAGTGGCCAAATGACTCCGTCACTCCAAGAACTCAAGCTGGTCGCCCAGGCTGATGTCTATTGCAATGACAGCTTGGCTGGGTACCTAACCCGACAAGACGACGGAAGCATTGCCTTCACTTACGACGTTCACTATCTTCACGATGGCGGCTCCGCAATAGCCACATCCCTGCCGGCGGCCCGCTACGTGTACGTCGGGCCCGGTGGCGCATTGCCTTCTTTCTTCTCAGGACTATTACCCGAGGGACATCGACTCACCGTTCTCAAAGATGCAACGAAGACCAGCCTCTCTGACGAGCTGACCCTCTTGATGGCCGTCGGGTCTGATACCCCCGGCAATGTCCGGGTCATTCCGGCCGGATCGAAGTTAGAGCAAACTCCTGTGGTCGCTGAATTCAGCACTACGGAGGATCTCGACTTCTCGGCGCTCTCTAGGACTTTGGATCGCCACTCGATTCCAGGTGTTCAAGACAAGATCAGCGCAACCATGTTGACCACACCAGTCGAATTCAAGAACAGCGCTTATCTGCTTAAGCTCGATCCTCGAGACCATCCACATCTGGTGCTAAACGAGGCACTGCACCTCAAAGCAGCAAGGGCACTGAAACTCCCGGTGGCAAAGAATCAGCTAGTAATGGATTCGAAGGCGAACCCCGGGCTACTTGTAGAGCGCTTTGACCGCATGGCAGTCGAGCCCGAGGCGCAACCGGAACGATTGCCGTTGGAAGACGCCATGCAGGTACTCAACCTTCCGCCGGCAAGCAAATATGCAGTTAGCACGGAACAGGTTATCCAGGTTCTAGCCCAACACTGCCAGGCGCCGGTACTGGCTAGACGCAATCTCTACATCCAATTCGTCTTCGCCTGGCTTACCGGCAACGGGGACTTGCATGGAAAGAATGTTTCGATCCTCGCAAACGAGCAAGGACAATTCGGCGTCGCGCCGATATACGACATACCCTGCACCTTGGTCTACGGTGATGACACCATGGCTCTAACTGTCGCGGGTAAAACTAAGAACCTGAAAAGGAAGCACTGGGCCGAACTTGCCGGTGAGCTGGGATTGGCGGACCGTGCAGCACAGTCGGCAAACCAACTCGCTTTGAAGGCTGCACTCACTGCAGACCTCGACGAGCTGCCCTTTGAGGGGTCGCCACTACGCGGTGCCCAACGGGAACTGAGGTTCCGACGGATGGAGCTGGAGTAGAGAGCCAGGTATCGGCTGTCAGTCTACGAGCACGGAGAATGCGGGCCGCTGGGCATCTTGGCTCTTCTTCGCTTGCCCATGGAGCCCAGTGACCCATGAAGGGTAGACGCGAAAGCCGCGTTTCCCTGGGGCAGTCGCTGATGCGTAGACGCCCAGCTGCTCGAGGTGCTGCTGCGTGAAGCGGAAGACTCCGAAGCGCTCGGATTGCTCAATGAAGACCAATGCGCCGTGCAGTTCTGCATCGGAAACGTACGGTGCGGTGGATCCAGTTTCATCGCGATGCCATATGGCTACGAAGCCGCCAGACTTCGTTGGCGTGGTCCTTGCGGTTCTTATTCGCCAGAGTTGACCGTCGATTTCAGCGATGCCGGCTTGGTAATCGCTCTGTTGCGCTTCGGGAATAACTTCGCCGTGTGCCTGCCCAGTGACGAGGCAGTAGCGGTCTAACGCGGTGTAGGTCATTCATGCCTTCCTATGTGCTACCGGCGGTCCACCAGGAACAGTAGTGATGTCATTGAGAACTATACGTTGGCCTGTAGCTCAGCCACATCGCATTTCGCAGTAGCTCAAGGCGATACCTGCAGAGAATCACTCGCAGGCACGAGGAGAGGGCTGCCTGGCCAGTCTGCCTTGTCGTGCGCTCTGCTGTCCCTGAGCCGGCTGGATTATGCCTGTAGGCCACTCGCGTTCAGCTTCGATCCTCGCTGCGGTCTATATCCGTTGCTCAGATGTACGACTGCGCAGGTACGGCATCATTCGTAGATGCGGGCGGGAGGCCGCCGCGTTGCTTCGCGATTCAGAGAGTGGAATAAGGGGAGGTGTCGGGTGCATAGAGCAGAGTAGGGAGTCCTTGAGCAACTGTAAACGTGCATTTGTACTTCGCTATTGGGTGGGCAACGGGGGCCTAAACAACGATGCGGAAATTAAGTGTCGACGCTCACCCGGAAAAAGCAGCCACCCGATTTGCACGACCCCCCCAAACCTGTGTATAGTTTTTCCTTGTCGCCGAGAGCAAAACGGAAGAAATAACCGGATGCAAAACGACGGCGAAACCCCAGAAAATCAACGGTTTCACACAGGTCACTGTGGGAAAATAGTTGAAGAATGGGAACCAAGAATACTGTTTCAAATCACAAACAATTGATTTGACTTTCAGAAATTCGCGGTGATAAGATTTGAATATAACGCTGGACGAAATCATTGCCTGAATTGTTGGGTAATGGAGAACCGGTAAGTGTTTGTTGTTTGAGAACTCAATAGTGTGCCAAGTTTGTTGATACCGAATTATTTTTATTTGGTGAATACATAACATTTGCTTGAGGCATTGCACCCCCGTGCAGTGTTCTTGAGTGTTTTTTATTCGCCAGGATTTTTTCATTGATTCTCCCTTATTTTCCGAGGGGTTTCGGTGGCTTTTTGTTTTTTATGGAGAGTTTGATCCTGGCTCAGGATGAACGCTGGCGGCGTGCTTAACACATGCAAGTCGAACGATGAAGCCCTGCTTGCAGGGTGGATTAGTGGCGAACGGGTGAGTAACACGTGAGTAACCTGCCCCTGACTCTGGGATAAGCCCGGGAAACTGGGTCTAATACCGGATATGACTTCCTACTGCATGGTGGGTTGTTGAAAGATTTATCGGTGGGGGATGGACTCGCGGCCTATCAGCTTGTTGGTGAGGTAATGGCTCACCAAGGCGACGACGGGTAGCCGGCCTGAGAGGGTGACCGGCCACACTGGGACTGAGACACGGCCCAGACTCCTACGGGAGGCAGCAGTGGGGAATATTGCACAATGGGCGGAAGCCTGATGCAGCGACGCCGCGTGAGGGATGACGGCCTTCGGGTTGTAAACCTCTTTCAGTAGGGAAGAAGCGAAAGTGACGGTACCTGCAGAAGAAGCGCCGGCTAACTACGTGCCAGCAGCCGCGGTAATACGTAGGGCGCAAGCGTTATCCGGATTTATTGGGCGTAAAGAGCTCGTAGGCGGTTTGTCGCGTCTGCCGTGAAAGTCCGAGGCTCAACCTCGGATCTGCGGTGGGTACGGGCAGACTAGAGTGATGTAGGGGAGACTGGAATTCCTGGTGTAGCGGTGAAATGCGCAGATATCAGGAGGAACACCGATGGCGAAGGCAGGTCTCTGGGCATTTACTGACGCTGAGGAGCGAAAGCATGGGGAGCGAACAGGATTAGATACCCTGGTAGTCCATGCCGTAAACGTTGGGCACTAGGTGTGGGGGACATTCCACGTTTTCCGCGCCGTAGCTAACGCATTAAGTGCCCCGCCTGGGGAGTACGGCCGCAAGGCTAAAACTCAAAGGAATTGACGGGGGCCCGCACAAGCGGCGGAGCATGCGGATTAATTCGATGCAACGCGAAGAACCTTACCAAGGCTTGACATGTGCCAGACCGCTCCAGAGATGGGGTTTCCCTTCGGGGCTGGTTCACAGGTGGTGCATGGTTGTCGTCAGCTCGTGTCGTGAGATGTTGGGTTAAGTCCCGCAACGAGCGCAACCCTCGTTCCATGTTGCCAGCACGTAGTGGTGGGGACTCATGGGAGACTGCCGGGGTCAACTCGGAGGAAGGTGGGGATGACGTCAAATCATCATGCCCCTTATGTCTTGGGCTTCACGCATGCTACAATGGCCGGTACAATGGGTTGCGATACTGTGAGGTGGAGCTAATCCCTAAAAGCCGGTCTCAGTTCGGATTGGGGTCTGCAACTCGACCCCATGAAGTCGGAGTCGCTAGTAATCGCAGATCAGCAACGCTGCGGTGAATACGTTCCCGGGCCTTGTACACACCGCCCGTCAAGTCACGAAAGTTGGTAACACCCGAAGCCGATGGCCTAACCACCTTGTGTGGGGGGAGTCGTCGAAGGTGGGACTGGCGATTGGGACTAAGTCGTAACAAGGTAGCCGTACCGGAAGGTGCGGCTGGATCACCTCCTTTCTAAGGAGCTAACCATTATTATGGTTGCCCATGTCTGTGCCCGAGTGTGGTACGGGTGGGTTGCTCATGGGTGGAATATCAATGAACTCAGTACTGGAAAGCATGCATGCCTGATTGATCCTTTGTGGGGTTGTGTGGTGTGTGTGGGGTACTGGCTGTGGCTGCATGGTGTTGTTGCTGGTGAGTACGCAGCATGATGATCCTTTGGGTTGTTGTGGTGTTGGAAAAGCGGTGGTGGTGTTGTGTGGTTTGTATGGTTTGGCATGCTGTTGGGTTTTGAGGCAACAAGCCTCCGTCCCTGGTGGATGATGTGATCGGTTGTTGTGGTGCTGGCCCTTGTGGGGTTGGTGTTGTGATGGTTGGTTGTTTCTCTTCTTGGGTGGCGGGGTTCTTGGTGTTTCGGTGTTTGTCCTGTGTTTGCCGTGGACGTGCCGCCTTTGTTGGTGGTGTGGTTGCGGGGGTGTGGGGTTGTTGTTTGGGAACTGTATAGTGAACGCGAGCATCTTGCAGATGAGATGAGTCTGGTGGCCCTTTTCCTTGGGTCATCTAGGTGTTTGAGTCTTGTCTGCGTGATTTTGTTAGATTGTTTTATTGCTCATATCTTGAGACTTTGATGTTGTGTTGAAGTTTTTAAGGGCGCACGGTGGATGCCTTGGCATCAAGAGCCGATGAAGGACGTGGGAATCTGCGATAAGCCTGGTGGAGTCGATAACCGGACGTTGATACCAGGATTTCCGAATGGGGGAACCCCGCACCATGTTATGTGGTGTGACCTGCAGCTGAATGTATAGGCTGTGTGGAGGGAACGCGGGGAAGTGAAACATCTCAGTACCCGCAGGAAGAGAAAACAATAGTGATTCCGTTAGTAGTGGCGAGCGAACGCGGATGGGGCTAAACCGGTTGGTGTGTGATAGCGGATAGGCGTTGCATCATCGGGGTTGTGGGGTTGACATGTACCAGTGCTATCTTGCTGGTGGGATGAGGTGCAGGCGTATAGGTGAATCGGTTGGAATGCCGGACCATAGAGGGTGATAGTCCCGTAGGTGTAATGCGTGTCTGCCGTTCTAGTGTTGATACCCGAGTAGCACGGGGCCCGTGAAACCTTGTGTGAATCTGCCAGGACCACCTGGTAAGCCTGAATACTACTTGATGACCGATAGTGAATCAGTACCGTGAGGGAATGGTGAAAAGTACCCCGGGAGGGGAGTGAAATAGTACCTGAAACCGTGCGCTTACAATCCGTTAGAGCCTGGGACTTGTTCCTGGGTGATGGCGTGCCTTTTGAAGAATGAGCCTGCGAGTTAGTGCTGTGTCGCGAGGTTAACCCGTGTGGGGTAGCCGTAGCGAAAGCGAGTCTGAATAGGGCGTTTGAGTGGCACGGTCTAGACCCGAAGCGAAGTGATCTACCCATGGCCAGGTTGAAGCGCGTGTAAGAGCGTGTGGAGGACCGAACCCACTTCAGTTGAAAATGGAGGGGATGAGCTGTGGGTAGGGGTGAAAGGCCAATCAAACTTCGTGATAGCTGGTTCTCCCCGAAATGCATTTAGGTGCAGCGTTACGTGTTTCTTGCTGGAGGTAGAGCTACTGGATAGGCGATGGGCCCTACAAGGTTACTGACCTTAGCCAAACTCCGAATGCCGGTAAGTGAGAGCGTAGCAGTGAGACTGTGGGGGATAAGCTTCATAGTCGAGAGGGAAACAGCCCAGAACGCCAACTAAGGCCCCTAAGCGTGTGCTAAGTGGGAAAGGATGTGGAGTTGCTGTGACAACCAGGAGGTTGGCTTAGAAGCAGCCACCCTTGAAAGAGTGCGTAATAGCTCACTGGTCAAGTGATTCCGCGCCGATAATGTAGCGGGGCTCAAGCACACCGCCGAAGTTGCGTCATTCAAATATTTGCCTGGCTTTTGTTGGGCGTTTGGATGGGTAGGGGAGCGTCGTATAGCGGGTGAAGTCGCGGTGGAAACCAGCGGTGGACGCTATACGAGTGAGAATGCAGGCATGAGTAGCGAATGACGGGTGAGAAACCCGTCCGCCGAATGATCAAGGGTTCCAGGGTTAAGCTAATCTGCCCTGGGTTAGTCGGGGCCTAAGGCGAGGCCGACAGGCGTAGTCGATGGATAACGGGTTGATATTCCCGTACCGGCGAAGGACCGCCCATACTGAGCTGTGGATGCTAACCATGACGGATTCCAGTGTTGATGCCTTCGGGTGTCTTGTTGGTTGATGTGGTGGGAACCGATGCAGTGAGGTCAGCGTATTAACAGGTGTGACGCAGGAAGGTAGCCGAGCCAGGCAATGGAATTGACCTGGTCCAAGGGTGTAGGAAGAGTGGTTGGCAAATCCGCCGCTCAATTGTTTCTGAGACCTGATAGGCGCCCCATTTTTTGGGGTGATTCGGTGATCCTATGCTGCCTAGAAAAGCATCGGCGCGAGGTCCCAGTCCGCCCGTACCCCAAACCGACACAGGTGATCAGGTAGAGAATACTAAGGCGATCGAGAGAATCATGGTTAAGGAACTCGGCAAAATGCCCCCGTAACTTCGGAAGAAGGGGGGCCTGCCTCGTGATCAGCTCTTGCAGTTGTGAGCGGGTGTGGGCCGCAGAGACCAGGGGGAAGCGACTGTTTACTAAAAACACAGGTCCGTGCGAAGTCGCAAGACGATGTATACGGACTGACTCCTGCCCGGTGCTGGAAGGTTAAGAGGACTGGTTAGTCACTTTTGTGGCGAAGCTGAGAATTTAAGCCCCAGTAAACGGCGGTGGTAACTATAACCATCCTAAGGTAGCGAAATTCCTTGTCGGGTAAGTTCCGACCTGCACGAATGGAGTAACGACTTCCCCGCTGTCTCAACCATGAACTCGGCGAAATTGCAGTACGAGTAAAGATGCTCGTTACGCGCAGCAGGACGGAAAGACCCCGAGACCTTTACTATAGTTTGGTATTGGTGTTCGGTGCAGCTTGTGTAGGATAGGTGGGAGACTTTGAAGCTTGGACGCTAGTTCAGGTGGAGTCATCGTTGAAATACCACTCTGGCTGTACCGGTCACCTAACTTCGGACCATGATCTGGTTCAGGGACAGTGCCTGATGGGTAGTTTAACTGGGGCGGTTGCCTCCTAAAATGTAACGGAGGCGCCCAAAGGTTCCCTCAGCCTGGTTGGCAATCAGGTGTTGAGTGTAAGTGCACAAGGGAGCTTGACTGTGAGAGTGACAGCTCGAGCAGGGACGAAAGTCGGGACTAGTGATCCGGCGGCACCTCGTGGAAGGGCCGTCGCTCAACGGATAAAAGGTACCTCGGGGATAACAGGCTGATCTTGCCCAAGAGTCCATATCGACGGCATGGTTTGGCACCTCGATGTCGGCTCGTCGCATCCTGGGGCTGGAGTAGGTCCCAAGGGTTGGGCTGTTCGCCCATTAAAGCGGTACGCGAGCTGGGTTTAGAACGTCGTGAGACAGTTCGGTCCCTATCCGCTGCGCGCGTTGGAAATTTGAGAAGGGCTGTCCTTAGTACGAGAGGACCGGGACGGACTAACCTCTGGTGTGTCAGTTGTACTGCCAAGTGCATCGCTGATTAGCTACGTTGGGAAGGGATAACCGCTGAAAGCATCTAAGCGGGAAGCCTGCTTCGAGATGAGATTTCCATGCACCTTGAGTGTGTGAGGCCCCCAGCTAGACCACTGGGTTGATAGGCAGGATGTGGAAGCAAGGACTGAAGACTTGTGTAGCTGACCTGTACTAATAGGCCGATGACTTTCAACACACAATATAACAATATTTGAACTAATGATTTCAATGCTGTTCGCGTTCACTATGCGGTTACGAGACAACAACCCGTAATCACCTGAAAACAAATATAAGACGTTTTAACACCGGAAAACATGACCAAGTTGTTTGGTTTGTGTGCTTCGTGATTGTTACGGCGGTCATAGCGTGGGGGAAACGCCCGGTCCCATACCGAACCCGGAAGCTAAGGCCCATTGCGCCGATGGTACTGCACTCGTGAGGGTGTGGGAGAGTAGGTCACCGCCGGACTTAACCTAATATGGTTTGAGGCCCTGACACAGTGTGTGTTGGGGCCTCACCTGTTTAAGCCGTCCGCGCATCAGCGGCACTGACGCTCTTTTTCGTCGGGGAACTGGTTACAGTGTGTAGTAGATAAAACGAGATCTGCTATTTAGGGGGAGCCCCGCCTTGACCACCGAGACAACGAGCCCGCTGCGCTACCGAGACGATTCGATTCGTCCCCAGGATGATCTTTACCGGCACAGCAACGGCAAGTGGTTCGAAACCGCCACTATCCCAGGTGACCAGGGAATCTACGGCTCATTCATGGAGCTTCGCGATCAGGCAGAAGACGCCGTTCACGCGATCATCAAGGAAGCGGTCCAGTCCTACGAATCCGGTTCGGCCACCGACGGAGCAACCCAGCGTATTGCTCAGCTTTATGGCTCGTTCATGAATGAAGCAGTCATCGAAGAACGCGGTGCGACACCGGTTGCCGGCTTCTTGGAAGCCATCTCGGATATCCAGAGCACCGACCAGCTGCTCGAGGTCACCGGCTCATTCCACCGCAAGGGCATCAGTGGATTCTTGGATATCGGTGCCAGCAATGATGCGGGCAATCCAGACCGCAACCTCCTGACTTTCCTGCAGGGCGGACTTGGCCTGCCCGATGAGTCCTACTATCGCGAGGAGCAGTTCGCTGAAACCCTTGCCGACTATCAGGAGCACCTGAACCGCCTGCTGACCCTGGGCGCCATTGCTGATGCCCAGGCTGCAGCCGCAAGTGTTGTCGACCTCGAGAAAGCCATCGCCTCACACCACTGGGACCGCGTCAAGGTTCGCGATGCCCAGGCACGCTACAACCTGATGACAGGTGCTGATCTCTTCGAGTTGTTCGCTGGCCTGAAAACCTGGTTGGCTGGAGCAGGCATTGAAGAGAAGTACTACCAGGAAGTTGTCGTCTGGCAGCCAAGCTACCTGCAGGGCCTCGCGGAGCTGTTCGAGAGCCAGCCGCTGGAAGCATGGAAGAACTGGCTGCGCGTGCAAGTGCTGCGTTCCTTTGCCCCGTATCTGTCCAGCGATTTCGTCAATGAGAATTTCTCCTTCTACTCTGCCAAGCTCGGCGGTGTTGAGCAGATCAAGGACCGCTGGAAGCGTGCCGTCGCCTTCACCGAAGGCGCGGTTGGCGAGGATATCGGCCAGCTCTACGTCGCCAAGAACTTCTCCGCCGATGCCAAGAGCGCAATGGACGCATTGGTTCAGCGCCTTATCGAGGCCTACCGGATCTCCATCAGCGAGTTGTCGTGGATGAGCCCTGAAACCATTGAGAAGGCGCTCGAGAAGCTCTCGCAGTTCCGCCCGAAAATCGGCTACCCGAAAGAGTGGATCGATTACTCCAGCATCACCACCGATCAGCACGACGTCATTGCGAACCTGGCCTCGGCCAATGAATTCGAGTTCCGTCGTGAACTGAAGAAGATCGACGACGGCGTGGACCGGGAGCTGTGGTTCATGTACCCGCAGACCGTCAACGCCTACTACCACCCGTTGCTGAACGAAATTGCGTTCCCTGCGGCGATCCTCCGCCTGCCATTCTTCGACGTCAACCGCGACGTTGCTTCCAACTTCGGCGCCATTGGCGCGGTCATCGGCCACGAAATCGGCCACGGATTCGATGACCAGGGCTCGCAGTTCGACGGCACCGGCCAGCTGCGCAACTGGTGGACCGATGAGGACCGCGCTTCCTTCGAGAAGCTCACCGGCAAACTGGTAGACCAGTACAACGCGCTCTCGCCCACGGAAGCTCCAGATCACAAGGTCAACGGCGCGCTCACCTTGGGCGAGAACATTGGCGACCTGGGCGGCCTGGGCATCGCCTACAAGGCGTACAAGCTCGAGCTGGCTGCGCGCGGAATCGAAGAGGACGAGGTCATCGATGGCATCACCGGCGACCAGCGCTTCTTCTACGCATGGGCCGAATGCTGGCGCACGCTGATCCGCCCGGAAACCGCCGTAGTCCGAGTGACCACCGACCCGCACGCGCCAGGTGAATTCCGTTGCAACCAGGTTCCGAAGAACCTCGCTGCCTTCCACGAAGCCTTCGGCACCAAGCCGGGGGATGGCATGTGGCTGGATCCAGAACAGCGCGTTGAGATCTGGTAAACCAGCAGGACGCTAAGCCAGGGCACCGGAAAGCCAGCTTTCCGGTGCCCTGGCCTGTATCTGCCCGGACTTCGGGGTGTAAGTCTGATCATGATGGGCTTTATCCGCGCGCAATGACACGTAGAATGGACTATTGTGACTTCCGAAAATAATTCCGCACAGCCCATTGATCCCAACGACCAGCGACAGGTCCGCACTGATAAGCGCAACCAGTTCCTGGCCAAGGGTGAGGAAGCCTACCCTGTGGGTGTGGCCCGCACCCACTCACTGCTGGAAATCCGCGACAAGTACGCCCACCTCGAAGCCGGCGAAGAAACCGAAGATGTCGTAGGCGTTGCCGGCCGTATTGTTTTCATGCGCAACACCGGCAAGCTGTGCTTCGCCACCTTGCAGGAGGGCGGCCCCAAGGGCGAGGGCGTGCGCCTTCAGGTAATGCTGTCGCTGGCCAACGTCGGCGAAGAGCGCCTGGCGCAGTGGAAGTCCCTGGTTGACCTCGGCGACCACGTATTGGTTAGCGGCAAGGTCATCTCTTCGCGCCGCGGCGAGCTGTCCATCATGGCCGACACCTTCGAAATGGCCTCCAAGGCACTGCGCCCATTGCCAGTGCTGCATGCGGACTTGAACGAGGAAACCCGCGTCCGCCAGCGCTACGCAGATTTGATCGTGCGCAACGAAGCCCGCGAGATGGTCTACAAGCGTGCCGCTATCGTCCGCGCCGTGCGCAACACCCTGGAGAACCACAGCTACGTTGAGGTTGAAACCCCAATGCTGCAGCTGGTCCACGGTGGCGCTTCGGCTCGACCATTCAAGACCCACCTGAACGCCTTTGACCAGGAAATGACCCTGCGCATCGCTACCGAGCTGTACCTCAAGCGCTGTGTTGTCGGCGGCGTGGACCGCGTATTCGAAGTCGGACGCATCTTCCGCAACGAAGGCGTGGACTCGACCCACTCGCCGGAATTCACCACCCTCGAATGCTACGAGGCCTACGCCGACCAGTACGTGATGGCCGAGCGCATGAAGGAGATCATCCTCAACGCCGCCGACGCCATTGGCGCAGGCCGTACCATCGAGACCTCTCGAGGCACCGCGAACCTGGACGGCGAATGGCGCTGGTTGAGCGTCTACCCTGGCCTGTCCGAGGCCGTCGGCTTGGAAATCACCCCGGAAACCGACGCTTCGGTGCTGCGTGAGGTTGCGGCCAAGCACGAAGTGAAGATCGATCCGGCTTGGAGCGCCCAGAAGCTGGTTATCGAGCTCTTCGGCGAAATCGTCGAGCCTACCTTGATCGACCCGACCTTCGTCTGTGACTACCCGCCGCTGGCTCAGCCTTTGGCTCGTCCGCACCGTTCGAAGCCAGGGGTTATCGAGGCATGGGACTTGATCATCGGCGGCATGGAGCGCGGTACGGCGTTCTCCGAGCTCATCGACCCTGTCATTCAGCGCGAACGCCTGACCGAGCAGTCCCTGCTGGCCGCCGGCGGCGATCCTGAGGCAATGCAGCTGGATGAAGACTTCTTGCGTGCCTTGGAATACGGTGCCCCGCCAATGGGTGGCATCGGCTTGGGCATCGACCGTTTGGTGATGCTGTTTACCAACGTCGGCATCCGCGAAACCATTCTCTTCCCACTGCTTAAGCCGGAGGCATAGAAATGCCATATATCGAGGCAATTGTTCCGACTATCTGTCTGGCGCTGCTTTTTTGGTACGTGATGAAAGCTATTACAAACGCGGACCGAAAAGAACGCCAGGCGGAAGCGGAAGCGGATGCGCTTATTCAAAATCGTCCGGATTCCAATAATCCGGCGAACGAGAATTAGGCTATTCCTGAAAGAAGCTTGTGAATTCTGATCAGAATTAGAATTCTCAGTCGCTATTTGTATAAGCTTGAACACTGAAAAGGACTGGTGGGTTCAAACCAGATAGTCCAGCACATTCAAGCTCGGAGGAATCCTCAGATGGCACGTCAGGTTCAAATTGCCCTGATTGATGATATTGATGGTAGCGAAGCAACCGAATCAATTGCTTTTAGTGTTGCTGGCCAGCACTTCGAAATTGATTTGAATGATGAGCATGCTGCACAATTCCACGCGGCTATTGAACCGTATGTTGAAGCTGCACGCTCGTCGAAGCAGACTGCAACCAGCGAAGCCCCTGCAATTCGTGCTTGGGCAAAAGAGAATAATATTAAGGTCAACGCCCGTGGGCGCCTTAATGCAGAAGTTGTAGATGCCTACAACGCTGCAATGCGCAAGGGCGGTCGTAACCGTACGAAGTAATTCCTTCGGTCGCAGATAGACTTCTAATGAGTCGGCACATTCAATGTGCCGACTCATTCGTTTATAACGGCGACCGTGATATATCCATTTAATTTTGTTGAAGATAATAGTATTTGTGCAACAAGTAAAAATGGCATTTTCACCCTCAGCCCGAGGCCAAAGATCAGCGGTGAAGCAACTGATCGGGTTATCCCCGTGGCGAACAAGGGCGAATTGCAGGCGCTAGATGCGTAGCATCGAATTATTGGTAAGCAAGGAGTGTGCCGAAGATGTTTGAGAGATTTACCGACCGTGCCCGTCGAGTTGTCGTGCTCGCCCAAGAAGAGGCGCGCATGCTCAACCACAATTACATCGGCACCGAGCACCTGCTGCTCGGCCTAATCCACGAAGGTGACGGTGTAGCCGCAAAAGCGCTCGAGTCGCTGAATATTTCGCTGGGTGCCGTACGTGAGCAGGTTCAGGAGATTATCGGCAAGGGCCAGCAGGCGCCTTCCGGTCATATCCCGTTCACTCCTCGCGCCAAGAAAGTCTTGGAATTGTCGCTGCGCGAAGCATTGCAGCTGGGACATAACTACATTGGGACCGAGCACATCCTGCTCGGCCTGATCCGCGAAGGTGAAGGTGTAGCCGCACAGGTGCTCGTGAAGCTGGGCGCTGACCTCGGCCGCGTGCGCCAGCAGGTCATCCAGCTGCTCTCGGGCTACCAGGGTGGCAAGGAAACCGCCGCAGCTGGTGTCAGCTCGGGCGGCCAGCAGGAAGGCACCCCGGCAGGTTCGGCAGTGCTGGACCAGTTCGGCCGCAACCTCACCGCTGCTGCCCGCGAAGGCAAGCTTGATCCGGTGATCGGCCGCGAGCACGAGATGGAACGCGTCATGCAGGTCCTCTCGCGCCGTACCAAGAACAACCCTGTTCTCATCGGTGAACCTGGTGTTGGTAAGACCGCCGTCGTAGAGGGCCTGGCCCAGTCGATCGTTCGCGGTGACGTGCCGGAAACCATCAAGGACAAGCAGCTTTACACCTTGGACCTCGGTTCCCTGGTGGCAGGTTCGCGCTACCGCGGTGACTTCGAAGAGCGCCTGAAGAAGGTCCTCAAGGAGATCCGCACCCGTGGCGATATCATCCTGTTCATCGACGAGATCCACACCCTGGTGGGTGCAGGTGCCGCCGAGGGTGCTATCGATGCTGCATCGATCCTCAAGCCTATGTTGGCTCGTGGCGAACTGCAGACCATCGGTGCCACCACCTTGGACGAGTACCGCAAGAACATCGAGAAGGACGCTGCGCTCGAGCGCCGCTTCCAGCCGATCCAGGTCAAGGAGCCAACCGTCGAGCTGACCACGCAGATCCTGCGTGGCCTGCGTGACCGCTACGAGGCACACCACCGCGTGACCATCACCGATGGCGCGCTGCAGGCTGCCGCAACGCTGGCCCACCGCTACATCTCCGATCGCTTCCTGCCGGACAAGGCAGTGGACCTGATCGATGAAGCCGGCGCCCGCCTGCGCATCCAGCGCATGACCGCACCTCCTGCCCTGAAGGAAATGGACGAGGAGATCGCGACCGTACGCCTGGAGAAGGAAGCCGCGATCGACGCCCAGGACTTCGAAGGTGCAGCCTCGCTGCGCGACAAGGAGTCCAAGCTCATCGAGGCGCGCAACGAAAAGGAAAAGTCGTGGCGCAACGGTGACATGGATGAAGTATCCGAGGTCACCGAAGAACTCATCGCTGAAGTCCTGGCCAACTCCACCGGCATCCCGGTAGTGAAGCTGACCGAGGAAGAGTCCTCGCGTCTGCTGAACATGGAAGAGGAACTGCACAAGCGCGTTATCGGCCAGGATTCGGCTATCAAGGCCATTTCCCAGGCGATCCGCCGCACCCGTGCAGGCCTGAAGGATCCAAACCGCCCAGGCGGCTCGTTCATCTTCGCCGGCCCGACCGGTGTGGGTAAGACCGAGCTGGCCAAGGCGCTGGCAGAGTTCCTCTTCGGCGAAGAAGACGCGCTGATCACCCTGGACATGTCCGAATACTCGGAGAAGCACACCGTTTCCCGCCTGTTCGGCGCCCCTCCAGGCTACGTCGGCTACGAAGAAGGCGGACAGCTGACCGAAAAGGTCCGTCGTCGTCCATTCTCCGTAGTGCTCTTCGATGAGGTCGAGAAGGCCCACGCCGACTTGTTCAACTCGCTGCTGCAGATCCTGGAAGACGGCCGTTTGACCGACTCCCAGGGCCGCGTGGTGGACTTCAAGAACACCATCATCATCATGACCACCAACCTCGGTACCCGTGACATCTCCAAGGGTGTGATGACCGGCTTCCAGTCGGCCGCGGATACCAAGACCGGTTACGAGCGCATGCAGGCCAAGGTGCAGGAAGAGCTGCGTCAGCACTTCCGCCCAGAGTTCCTGAACCGTGTTGATGACACCGTGGTCTTCCCTCAGCTGAACCAGGAAGAGATCGAAGAGATCGTCGACCTGTTCGTTGGCCGCCTGGCCAAGCGCCTGAAGGAACGCGAGATGACCATCGAGCTGACCCAGGCTGCCCGCAGCCTGCTGGCACAGCGCGGCTACGACCCAGCTATGGGTGCTCGTCCGCTGCGCCGCACCATCCAGCGCGATATCGAAGATCAGCTTTCCGAGCGGATCCTGTTCGGCCAGATCGTCGCCGGACAGAAGGTCACCGTGGATGTCGAAGGCGAGGGAGCGGACCAGAAGTTCGTCTTCCACGCTGAAGGCGGCCAGGGCCAGCTGGAAGGCGAGCCTGCACCAGCAGCGCTGGAGGGCTAAGCCCGGATAATTACCCACAGCAAGCCGCGGAACCAGATGAAACTGGTTCCGCGGCTTGCTGCTTTAACACCTGGGACCTAGCGCCCCACGGCCTTGGCGACCAGCTGCGCGATCATTTGCTCATGCTTCTTATCCAACGCGGTGATCGCAAACGAGGTTGGCCAGAGCGTCCCCTCATCAAGCTGCGCCACATCGTTGAATCCGAAGGTCAGATAACGGGTGTCGAACTTCTTGGCGTCCTGGATAAAGCAAAGGATCTTGCCATCCAGGGCGTAGGCCGGCATGCCGTACCAGGTCTTGGGCTCCAATTCCGGCGCGGTCTCGGTGATGATCTGATGCAGCTTTTCGGCGAGCACCTTGTCGGTGCCTTGGAAGGAAGCGATCTTCTCTTCGAGCTCCTTGCGCGCCTGGGCGGCCTTTTCGGCCTTGGTCATGCGCTTCTTCGGTGCACGCACCTCCGCCGCGCGTTCCTTCATCGCCGCTTTTTCGGCGGCCGAGAAACCTTCCTGATCTGCCTGGCTCATTTTTCCTGCCCCTTCATCGCTTGGTTGATTCGGACCATGTTGCCCGACGGGTCGCGGAAAGCGCAATCGCGGGGTCCCCACGGCTGATCCATGGGCTCCTGCAGCACTTCCGCGCCCGAAGCGCTGAGCGATTCGAACAGCGGATCAAGGGCATCAACGCTGAGCACCAGCCCGCCCAAGGCGCCCTTGGCCACGAGTTCTGCCAATGACTGGGCATCGGCATCGGAACGTCCGGCACCCGGAGCGGACAGCACCAGGTTCAACCCAGGCTGGCCGGGCACCGCAAGACTGACCCAGCGGAATCCCGCATTGGCCACATCGGAGACTACCTCTAGGCCCAGGCCGTCCCGGTAGAAGCCCAGGGCTTCATCAACATCGAGGACGGTGACTGGAATGTACTGAACTGAAATCTGTGTCATGCCTACAGCTTATGGACGGACGGCTAGTCCGCGCTTCTTCAAAACTGCTCAGAATCTCGAGGGGCGCAATAAGACCTTGGCGATGCACGCCGGGATCTGCTCCGAATCCTCATGTTCGCGCTCCCGATAGGCGGTTGGCGTCTCGCCCACCACCTCGGTGAAGCGGGTGCTGAACGAGCCCAGGGAACTCCAGCCAACCTGCATGCAGGCATCGGTGACCGAGGCCCCGGAACGCAAAAGTTGCATGGCCCGCTCGATGCGGCGCGTCAGCAGATAGGAGTACGGCGTCTCCCCGTAAGCACGCTTGAATTCGCGCGAAAAATGGGCGGGGGACATCAGCGCCTTGCTGGCCATCGCCGGGACATCCAGCGGCTGGCCATAGTGCCGATCGATCAGATCCTTGGCCCTGCGCAGATGCGCCAGGACCTTAAGCGCCTGGGTATCCATGGGCTACCGGCTCCGAGATGAACGCAGGACCAGGAAGATTCCCAGCACCGTGCAGCACAGGTACACGCCGATAACGCAGATCCAGCCCGCGGTGAAGCCTCCAGCGGATCCTACGAGCAGGCCCATGGCCAGCGGCCCCACGGTGAAGCCGCCAAACTGGCCGGCAGAGACCAGTCCGCTGGAGCTGCCCAAGCGATTCGCCGGGACCACTCTAAGCAGCGCCGCCATCAGCACCACGGATACTCCCAAGGCCGAGGCGCCATGCAGCGCGACCGCAAGCCAGAGCAGGATCGGGGAGTGCAACTGCTGGGCCAGCAGGAAACTCGCCCCGCCACAGGTGGCCAGCACCGCCAGCAATAGCAGGAGCTTCGGCGCGGCAATTCCCCGCGACATCATTCGGCCCCAGCCGACTCGGGCGCTGACCCCGACGATTCCGGCAACTGCCGCGGTCAGCCCGCCGGCAACCAGCGAGAAGTCCAATTCGCGCACCGCAAAGAGCGCCAGGTACACATTCGTGGCCTGCACGCCCACGCCGTTGATGAATCCGAACAAGCTCAGCGCGTAGATGATGAACCGGGTGGAAGCGGCCGCGCTGGCCACCGGCTCGCCGCTATCCGTCCCGCTCTGCTTGCTCTTGCTTGGCGCCGGTGTGGCAAGCACCGGGGTGGCTTTGATGATGCGCACTGCAAGGATGGCCAGGCCCGCGGCCAGCACCGCCCCGGCCAGGGAAGCGCCCTGCCAGCCGATAAAGGCAGCCAGCAGCGGGAAGCCAAGGCTGCCGACCAGCTGCGAGACCTGGACCCCGGACTGCTTGATGCCGGTCCAGGTAATACGCTGGGCGGCCGGAACCCGTTGGGCAAGGATCCGGTTGGTCACCCCATTGGGGAAGGACTGGGCAAAGCCGGCGATCCCGGAGGCCACCAGCAGCAGCACATATCCGGCATCCACCGCGGCCAGTGCCATGGCGGCCGCCGCGGTTCCGAATATGATCAGCACCAGCCGGGAGTCGGGCTGCGCATTGGAGAACTTCCCGAACACCACATTGCCGATGGCCGCGCAGCCGAAGCACACCGTGGCCAAGAGCCCGAATTGCGATTCGGTGATGCCCAGGTCCCGGATCACCAAATCGCTGGTGGCGCTCAGCCCGTAGTTCAGCAGCGGCGCGATGCCAACAGCCGCCAGGAGGATGGCCAGCAGCCCGAATCCGGGGCGTGCTTCTTTGACTGACATCCTCATCCTTAGCCTTGTTCCGCAGTGCTTCAAGCTAAGTTTTGCACAGCCGAACCAGCTTCCCGGGCACTATGACATATCTGGCAACGGCTTCGAATCTTCTTGCCATCGGGCATAGGATTTGAAGGTGAATACTTTTACCGTCCGCTCCGCCAAAACCAGTGATGTCCCGGCCATTCGCGATCTTGTGCGACCGTTGGCCGAACAACGCATCTTGCTGGATAAGGAAGCGGTCACCTACTACGAATCCATCCAGGAATTCGTTGTAGCCCAGGACGCCCAAGGGAATGTTGTCGGCTGCGGCGGCCTGCACGTGATCTGGGAAGATATCGCCGAAATCCGCACCCTCGCTACCTCCGATACGGTCCGCGGCATGGGAGTCGGGCACCTTTTGCTGGGCGAATTGCTGCGCCGCGCCAAGGCTGTTGGCGTATCCCGGGTCTTCTGCCTGACCTTCGAGGTCGCCTTCTTCGAACGCCAAGGCTTCAGCGTGATGGCCGACCAGAGCGCCGTGGACCCCTCGGTGTACCAGGAAATCCTGCTCTCAAGGGATGAAGGCGTGGCCGAATTCCTGGACCTGGCCCGGGTCAAGCCCAATACGCTGGGCAATACGCGCATGATCATCGCCCTGGACTAGGCCCGGCTAGTCCATCCGGTCATAGCGGGCACGCAAGACCAGATACAGCGCATAGCTGAGCAGGCCCGCGGCAATCGCCACCAGCAACACCGAACCGTAGGCCTGGTCGCGGATGGCCTTGAGCGCGCCATCGATGCCGCTGGCCTCTTCGGGATCGCCCTGGATGGTGGCCACGATGAACAAGAGCCCCAGCGCCCCGAGCACCAGCCCCTTGGCCGGATAGCCGATCATCCCGGAATAGCGGATCGCCGAGGAGATTTCGCTGCTGCTCGAACGGTGGAGGTCATCAAGGAACTTCCGGCTCACTCCCTTGTAGATGTAATACCCGGCCATCCCCAGCAGCACCAGGCCCAGGATGATCAGTGCGGCCCGCCCCGCCAAGGACTTCATCAGCACGCCGCTCAGGCTCGTGGCGCTCTGGCCAGAATCGCTGGGATTGCCCACGGCAAAACGGCCGAAGGCGAAGCCCACGGCCAGGAACACCACGCCGGTGCCCGCGAACTTGAGCCGATCCTTGGCCTCCTTCTCGGGCAGCAGCAGCTGCGCCAGCGACCACAACCCGAGCAATAGCGCGCCGATGGCGCAGATCCACAGCAGCACCACGCCAAAGGGCTGCGCCGACAGCGCCCGCATCGCCCCGCTCTGGTCGGCCTGCGCATGCCCGCCGGTGGCGAGCACCGCGGCAAGAACCCCCATGGTGGCGTGCAAAATGCCATTGGCGATATAACCGAGCCGGGCCAGGCGTTCAAACCACGGGTGCCGTGCGGCCTGATGGGCGGCAGCGGCCGGATCAACGGAAGCGTTCATGCGCTAAGCATAGCTAGGAAGGCAGGCGCACGCCGTCATCCTCGAGCACCGCCAGCCCGTCCTTGAGCAAGCCGGCCAGGGCCCGCTCGCGCTGCGCGGATTCAGCCTGCAGCTTTTCCAGCGCCACATAGGTGGCGTGGCTCTGCCCGGCAAGATCGGCCAGGAAGGAAGCTTGCGGAACCGGATGCTCATGTTCGCGCAGGACCGCCATGATCGCGCCGCGCACCTGGCGGTCGGTGCCTTTCCAGGCCTGGCCCCTCGGGGTGTAATGCGGGGCCGGCTGGCCGGCGGCGATCCACGCGCACTGCTCGAAGACCGGGCAGGCATCGCACCGCGGGCTGCGTGCGGTGCATACCAGCGCGCCGAGCTCCATCACCGAGACATTCCACAAATTCGCCTGGCCATCATCCTCGGGCTGCACCTGCCGGGCGCGCGCGAATTCGCTGGCGCGCGGGCTTGGCTCGGGCAGGGCCATGCCGCCAAAGAGCCTGGCGTGCACCCGCCGGATATTGGTATCCACCACCACGGTGCGCTCGCCGAAGGCAAAACAGGCAATGGCCGCGGCTGTATAGTCGCCCACTCCCGGCAAGGCCCGCAGTGCCTCTTCTGTGCGCGGCACCTCGCCGTTGTATTCGGTGGTGATTTCCACTGCCGCGGCATGCAGCCGCTGCGCCCGGCGCGGGTAGCCCAAGCGGCCCCAGGCCTTCAGCGCTTCGGAGAGCGGCTCGGCGGCCAGGTCCTGAGGCCGCGGCCAACGGCGCATCCACTGTTCCCACACCGGCAGAACGCGCACCACGGGGGTCTGCTGGAGCATGAATTCGCTGACCATGACCTCCCAGCCGCCCACGCCCTCGCGGCGCCAGGGCAGGTCCCGGGAATTCTTCTGGTACCAGTCATTGATGAGGTGATGGATTTGTTGCACCCCACCACTGTAGCCAACGACGCTTCATTGCCTCGATTCAACTGCCATTACCCGGATCCCGGGCAACAATGAACTAGCCTTAAGCCATGAGCAATACATCAGGGGGAAAGCTTCCAGCCAGCGTCTATCGGCGCCGGCGCATCACCGTCGCGGTGGTCGCCTTGGTGCTGGTGGGCTTGATCATCTGGGGTGTTGTTGCCATTGCCGGATTGCTCTCGCCGGACCCGCAGGATCCTGCCGCGCCGGCCCCTACCGCGCAGTCCAGCGCCCCGACCCAGAGTGCGGAATCCGAAGAGGACGCGGGCAAGAAGTGCAAGGCCGATGAAGTGAAGGTGACCGCTTCCACTGATGCCAAGAGCTATCCCGCAGGCAAGAAGCCGGTGCTGATCCTGACCGTGGAAAACACCTCGAAGCGCGAGTGCGAGTTGAACGTCGGCACCAGCATGCAGGAATTCTTGATCTCCAGCGGCGCCGACCGGGTCTTCTCCACCGTGGACTGCCTGCAAAACGGCGAAGATGTGCCGCTGACCTTCGCCGCCGGGCAGAAGGAGAACGCCCGCTTCACCTGGAACCGCGACCGTTCGGCCCCGGGCTGCAAGGCCGTGGGCGTCCAGCCGCGGCCGGGCACCTACAAGTTCACCGCGGCCATCGGGGAATTCGAATCCGAACCGGTGAGCTTCACCCTGGAGTAGGTCCTAGATGTAGCGGTCCAGCAGCGAGGACTCGGCCATGCGGGCCAGGCCTTCGCGGATGGAACGGGCACGCTGTTCGCCCACCCCTTCGATCTCCATCAACGCGGTCGTCGAGGCCGCCATCAATAGCTGCAAATTATCAAAGGATGCCACCAGCCGGTCGCCAATGGCCTTGGGAACCGTGCGGATCTGCGAGAGCAGGCGGTAGCCCTTGGGCGTGAGCTGGTCATCGTGCCCGATGGTGCCCTGCGGGAACAGGATCTTGGTCAGCGGCTCAAGGTCGATCAGCTGCGCATCGGAGACTTCATGCAGCCGCTCCAGGGCGATATCGATATCCAGCTCCTGGCCCTCGGCCTGCGCATAGTCGCGCATCAGCAGCTGGTTATCGACCTGGATCCCGGAGAGCAATTCCGCATGTTGCGCGGCCAGCAATCGCCCATCCATGCCCAGCTCCAGTACGTAGCGGGAAATTTCCTCGCTGGTACGGCGCAGCATTTCGGTGCGCTGCAAGACTGCCAGGACCTCGCGGGCGGTAGCCACATCCTCGATCTCCGCCGCGGACAGGGCGCTGGTGACCTGGTCCAGGCGGTGGCGGTAGCGTTCCAGGGTGGCGATGGCCTGGTTGCCTCGGGCCAGCAGCCGTTCGGCCGGCTCGAGCACGTGGCGCTCGCCGGCGGCGTAGAGCGTAATGGTCTGCATGGACTGGGAGACCGAGATGGTCGGGAAGCCGGTCTGCGCGGCAACACGTTCGGCCGTGCGGTGGCGGGTGCCGGATTCCTGGGTGTCGATCTGCGCGTCGGGCATCAGCTGCACCCCGGCCTGGAGGATCTGGCGGGCGGTGCCGTCCAGGATGATCGCCCCGTCCATCTTCGCCAGTTCGCGGATGCGGGTGGGCGTGTAGTCGGTGTTGATCCTGAAGCCGCCGGAGCTGATGGATTCAACCACCTTGTCATGTCCCAGAACGATCAGGGCGCCGGTGCGGCCGCGCTGGATGCGCTCGATCCCCTGGGCAAGTTCGGTCCCCGGGGCGATCTGGGCCAGAATGGCCAGGAATCCGGGGGATGGGTTCGCTTTCAACTTGCGTCCTTTCGGCGGGCGGCAACACTCTAGTTTATCGTGTTGGCTTCTGCCGCTGGGTGAAGGCGATATCCAAGGCCTGGGCGATGTTCTCCACCTGGAATACGCGGATCCCGTCCGGGATGTTCTTCAGCGGTTCCGGGGTGGCCGGAGCCATTGCGAAGGAGAAGCCCAGGCGCTGCGCTTCGGTGATGCGCCGCGAGATCTCCGGCACCTGCCGCACCTCGCCGGCCAATCCGACCTCGCCGAAGGCCACAAAATCCTGGGGCAGCGGGAACTCGTTCATCGAGGAGGCCAGCGCCAGCGCGCAGGCCAGGTCGGAGGCGGGTTCGGCGATTTTCACCCCGCCGACGGTGGCGATGTAGGAATCCATGGAGGACAGGTCCATATGGGCGCGGGCCTGCAGGACCGCGACCACCATCTGCGCGCGGGCCGAATCCAATCCGCTGGTGGCGCGCCGGGCCGCCGGGGCGTTGCTGCGCGAGAGCAGGGTCTGCACCTCGGCGACCAGCGGGCGCCGGCCCTCCAGGGTCACGGTGATGCAGGTTCCCGGCACCGGATTGCGGGTGCGGGTGACAAAGAGCTTGGACGGGTCGGTCAATGATTCGATGCCGTCTTCATTCAGATCGAAGCAGCCTACCTCATCGGTGGCCCCGTAGCGGTTTTTCAGCGCGCGCAGAATGCGCAGCCGCGAATGCTTTTCGCCGTCGAACTGGCAGACCACATCCACCAGGTGCTCCAGCAGGCGGGGGCCCGCGACCGAGCCTTCCTTGGTCACATGCCCGACCATGATGGTGGACATCGCCCGGGTCTTGGCGGCGTTGATGATCGAGGCGGCCACCTCGCGCACCTGCGAGACGCCGCCGGCGGCCCCATCAACTTCGGCCGAGGAGAAGGTCTGCACCGAGTCCAGGATCAGCAGCTGCGGGTCGATCTCCTGGATTTGGCCCAGGGCCAGTGCCAGGTCGGTTTCGGCTGCCAGATACAGGGTGTCGGCGATCGCGTTGATGCGTTCGGCCCGGGATTTGACCTGGGCGGCGGATTCCTCACCGGTCAGGTAGAGCACCCGAAGCCCGGTCTGCGCGGCCTTGGCGGCCACATCCAATAGCAGCGTGGACTTTCCGACGCCCGGTTCGCCCGCCAGCAGGATGGCTGCGGCCGGAACCAATCCGCCACCGAGCACGCGGTCCAATTCGGAGACTCCGCTAGGCCTGAAGGCCGCTTCCGAGCCGTCGATCTGGGCGATCGGCTTGGCTGGATGGGCCACCTTGGCAGCGGCCACGGTGCGCGCGGAGACGACCCCTACCTCTTCAACGGTGCCCCAGGCCTGGCATTCGCCGCAGCGTCCCACCCATTTGATGGTGGTCCAGCCGCATTCAGAACATTTGAATGTCGGCGAAGACTTGCTGCGTGTGGAGGTTTTGGCCATAGGCCCATGCTATCGAGCCGGGCGGACAAAATTGCTCAAGACAGCTTGGGCAACGCGCTGATGGCTTCGTCATGATTGCGCCCGGCAGCTTCGAGCAGATCCACGATCATCGGCCGCAGCAGCAGCACCAGGCCTTCGCCCTGCAGGCCCTCGACCCCTAGCGACTGCGGGTCGAGCTGCGCGGCCGCGTTCTCCAGCTGGCGCACCGCGGCCTTTTCGTATTTGCGCTGCCCGGCCACGGTCTGCTCGCGCACCGAGTGGGCCAGCGAGTTCGCGGCCTCCGAGACCTCGCGCAACAGCGGTGCCAAGGCTTCGGCCCCTTCCGGGGTCAGCGCCCCGTTGCTGAGCACCGATGCCAGGCGGCGGGCGAAAACACGCAGGTTGCGGGCGGTCCAGTCGTAGTGGTTGAAGCGTTCGGACAGCCGGTTCAGCTCGTGGCGGTGCCGTCGACCGGCGGGGGAGATCATCGCGATCTCCTTGGAGGCGCTGAAGGCCCCGGGCAGCTTGTCCAGGTGCTTCTGGGTTCCGCGGGCCTTGATCAACGCGTGGAAAGCCGAGCGCCGATCATCATCGCGGATGGCCCACGAGCATTCGAGGATCGCCTCGGAGAGCTCCTTGAACAGTTCGCTCAGGGCCGCCACCGGGGTGCGCCGCGGATCGGTTGGCCAGAAGATGATCACCAGCAGGGCCAGCAGCGAACCGGTCAGCGCGTCGATGGATCTGGCAAAGGGACCGTCCACGCTGACCGGCAGCAGGACGACCAGCGCCGATTGCATGCCCAGCTGGGTGGAGAAGATCGCCCCTGAATCCAGATAGCGCGCGATCACCAGGCTCAGCGACATCACCAGGGCGGCCTGCCAGATGCCCTGGCCGAACCAGTGCATCAAGGTATCGCCCAAGGCCACGCCCAGGGTGCAGCCCAGGGCCACTTCGGCGGTTTTGCGCACCGTGGTGGAGGCGCCGAAGCCCAGGGAAATCAGGGCGCTGGTAGCGGAAAAAATCGGCTGGGTGTGCCCCCAGATGCTCTCGGCAATCCAGAAGGCGCCGATGGCGCCCAGCGTCATGCGCAGGATCCTTGGCAGCGAATTGCGCGCGCGGAGCAGCCCGGAGCGGTTTCGCGCAGCCAGGAAACCGGCAACCTTTGCCGGCATGCGCTTCTGAGTACTCCCAATAGCCATAGGCACAGTCTCCCACGGACTGGCCGCGAAGCCGATGAACATGCGGCGATATTGCTTCAGTGAGCAGGATCACCAGCCGACGTAGAAGCTGTTAACCTTTTGTTCACCTTCGCCGGGGGAACTGGTTACCTTGGCTCCTTACCGTCATAGATGAAGCGGGGCAGAATCCGCTGGCAAGTTTCTTACATTTCGTATTCAACATGGGGAGTACAACTCGTGAAGCTCAATCGCTTTGGCAGTGCAGCTGCCGTCCTTTCTGTCGCGGCACTCGCACTGACCGCTTGCGGTTCAGACAGCCCAACCGCTACCAGCTCCGAAAGCGCAGCAGGCGGCTCGTCGGCAGCAGCTGGCGTCACCGGCACCCTGACCGGCATCGGCGCTTCCAGCCAGAAGTCGGCCATGGAAGCCTGGGCAACCGGATTCAAGTCCGCCAACCCTGAAGCACAGGTCCAGTACTCGCCAGATGGCTCCGGCGCAGGCCGCGAAGCCTTCCTGGCAGGCGGCGCGCAGTTCGCCGGCTCGGATGCCTACCTGAAGGAAGAAGAAGCAACCAAGGCCAAGGGAGTTTGCGGCCCTGACGGCGCCTTCAACATCCCAGCCTACGTTTCGCCGATCGCTGTCGCCTTCAACCTCGAAGGCGTTGAAGAGATCAACATGGACGCAGCCACCATCGCCAAGGTGTTCAAGAAGGAAATCACCAAGTGGAACGATGAGGCCATCGCCAAGCAGAACCCAGATGTGGAACTGCCTGACACCGCCATCACCGTGGTTCACCGCAACGATGAGTCCGGCACCACCGAGAACTTCGTCGAATACCTGAAGGCCGCCGCAGCCGATGTCTGGAGCTACGACGTTTCCGGCGACTGGCCAAGCGACATCCAGTCGGAGAACGCCAAGGGCACCTCCGGCGTGGTTTCGACCACCACCTCCACCAACGGCGCCATCACCTACGCTGACTTCTCCGCAGTGGGCGGCCTGTCCACCGTGAACGTCAAGGTCGGCGACGAGTACACCAAGATTTCGGCTGATGCAGCTGCCAAGGCACTGGAAGCCGCAACGCCGGTTGAAGGCGCAGCCGAGAACGATCTGGCGCTGGATCTGAAGCGCGACACCACCGAAGCGGGCACCTACCCGATCGTTTTGGTTTCGTACCACATCTTCTGCAGCAGCTACAAGGATCAGGCCACCGTGGACCTGGTGAAGGCCTTCGGCAACTACGTGGTTTCCGATGAGGGCCAGAAGACCGCTCAGGAATCGGCCGGCAACGCCCCGATCTCCGCAAGCATCGCCGAGAAGGCTGCCAAGGCGATCGACTCGATCACCGTAGCCAAGTAGGACTTACGCCGGGCAACCGGCACATGGTGCGGGTGGTGACTCAGCCACCCGCACCAGCAACACCCCTCCACCCCCAGCAGTGAAAACTGCTTCACCCCCGTTTCGTAAAGGCTTTAGCCATGACTACCAATGCTTTGACAAGCAAGTCATCGACTTCCGGCCGCGCAGGCGACAAGATCTTCTCCGGCGCCGCCATGGCTGCCGGTGTCCTGATCCTGATCACGCTCTTCGCGGTCGCGGTCTTCTTGCTGATCCAGGCGCTGCCGACGTTCTTCGCCGATCCGGCCGAGATTTCCGGTGGCAAAGGATTCTTCGCTTACATCTGGCCGATTGTTATCGGCACCGTTATCGCAGCGGCCATCGCGCTCGTTGTCGCCACCCCGATCGGCATCGGCGTGGCACTGTTCATCTCGCACTTCGCGCCGCGCAAGGTTGCCGGCCCGCTGGGCTACCTGATCGACCTGCTGGCCGCGATCCCATCGGTGATCTACGGCGCCTGGGGCTACATGGTCCTGGCACCGGCCCTGGTTCCGGGCTTTGAATGGCTGTCGAAGAACCTGGGCTTCATCCCCATCTTCGAAGGCCCTGCCTCGCAGACCGGCAAGACCATGCTCACCGCGGGCATCGTGCTGGCCGTGATGGTGCTTCCGATCATCACTTCGCTGAGCCGTGAAATCTTCTTGCAGACTCCTAAGCTGCACGAGGAAGCCGCACTGGCTCTGGGCGCAACCCGCTGGGAAATGATCACCACCGCGGTGATCCCCTTCGCCCGTCCGGGCATCGTCTCGGCAGTCATGCTGGGCCTGGGCCGCGCCTTGGGCGAGACCATGGCCGTGGCGCTGGTGCTCTCCACCGGCAACCTGATCCCATCGCTGATCAAAACCGGCAACCAGACTATTGCCGCGGAAATCGCGTTGAACTTCCCAGAAGCCTTCGGGCTGCGCCTCTCGGAGCTGATCGCCGCCGGTCTGGTCCTGTTCCTGATCACCCTGATCGTGAACATGATCGCCCGCGCAATCATCGCCCGCCACAAGGAATTCTCGGGAGCTAACTGATGAGTGCCACCACTACCAACCTCAGCAACAAGGCCAGCGGCAATTCCACCCCGCCGGTGCGCAAGCGCAACTCCCTGGCCAAGGGCAAACTGCCAAAGTGGGCCATCTGGGCCATCGCTGCCGGCTCGATCGTCATCGGCGCCGCAGCCTCTACACTGACCGGCTTCAACGTGGCAGCATTTGCCATCTACTCGGCGATCATCTTCCTGATCGCGGCCTCCGTGATCACCACCGTGGTGGAAGGCAAGCGCCGCGGCAAGAACGCCATGTGGACCTATCTGATCTACGCCGCCTTCATCGTGGCGCTGATCCCGCTGGCCTCGGTGCTCTTCACGGTCTTGCAAAAGGGCCTGCCGGGCATCAACAGCCACTTCCTGTTCTCCTCGATGAACGGCGTCACCGGCGCCATCGATAACCAGACCGTGGCCAACGGCGAGCCAGTCATCGGTGGCGCCTACCACGCGGTGATGGGCACCTTGCTGATCACCCTCTGGGCCACCTTGATCTCGGTTCCCGTGGGCATGCTCACCGCTGTCTACCTGGTGGAATACGGCCAGGGCAAAGTGCTGTCCAAGGCGATCACCTTCTTCGTTGACGTGATGACCGGTATCCCATCCATCGTCGCCGGTCTGTTCGCGGCCGCCTTCTTCGGCCTGATCCTCGGACCGAATGCCCGCATGGGCATCGTTGCCGCGGTTGCCTTGAGCGTGCTGATGATCCCGACCGTGGTCCGCTCCACCGAGGAAATGCTCAAGATCGTCCCGAACGAGCTGCGCGAAGCCTCCTTCGCACTGGGTGTGCGCCGCTGGCGCACCATCTTGAAGGTGGTCATCCCGACCGCGATCTCCGGCATCGCTTCGGGTGTCACCCTGGCCATCGCCCGCGTGATCGGCGAGACCGCGCCAATCCTGGTCACCGCAGGCATCGCGAGCCAGATCAACATGAACGTCTTCGCAAACTGGATGTCCACGCTGCCGACCTTCATCTACTACCAGATCCTGACTCCGACCAGCCCGACGAATATCGACCCGTCGGTACAGCGCGCCTGGGCTGCGGCCCTGCTGCTGATCCTGATGGTGATGGCTTTGAACCTCATCGCCCGACTGGTCGCCTCGATCTTCGCTCCAAAGAAGGGCCGTTGAGCTTAGGCTCCGGTCCGGACAACTCCAAACTTTTCAAGGAATACATCATGGCAAAACGCATTGACGTCAATGATCTGAACGTCTACTACTCCAAGTTCCTGGCCGTTGAGGGCGTCTCGATTAACATCGAGCCGAAGTCCGTCACCGCCTTCATCGGTCCATCGGGCTGTGGCAAGTCCACCTTCCTGCGCACGCTGAACCGCATGCACGAAGTGATCCCCGGCGGCCGCGTCGAGGGCCAGGTGCTGCTGGACGGAGACGACCTCTACGGTGCCGGTGTTGACCCGGTGACCGTGCGCAGCCAGATCGGCATGGTCTTCCAGCGTCCGAACCCATTCCCGACCATGTCCATCAAGGACAACGTGCTCGCCGGCGTGAAGCTGAACGGCACCAAGATCTCGCGTTCAGACGCCGATGACCTGGTGGAGAAGTCGCTGCGTGGCGCCAACCTGTGGAATGAAGTCAAGGACCGCCTGGACAAGCCGGGCTCCGGCCTTTCCGGTGGCCAGCAGCAGCGCCTGTGCATCGCCCGCACCATCGCAGTGAAGCCGGACGTGATCCTGATGGACGAGCCTTGCTCGGCACTGGACCCGATCTCCACCCTGGCCATCGAGGATTTGATCAACGAGCTGAAGAACGACTTCACCGTGGTGATCGTGACCCACAATATGCAGCAGGCCGCCCGCGTGAGCGACAAGACCGCCTTCTTCAACATCGCGGGCACCGGCAAGCCGGGCAAGCTCATCGAGTTCAACGACACCACCGCCATCTTCTCCAACCCGGAGCAGAAGGCCACCGAAGATTACGTCTCCGGACGCTTCGGATAAAGATTTCGGATATCGCCGCTCTGTGAGCCGGCGGTAGACGAACCGGAAGGGGGGTCTTCCGGGGATCCTGGAGGGGATCACCGCCAGCGGCGCACCATGAATGGTGTGCCGCTGGTTTTTAAGCTGGCATGTAAAGCACCCTTGACTGTAAAGCGTGCTTGTCATTAGGGTGGAGGTGCATGGCAAACGATGGGAGATGGCAATGAGTACTCAGACAGCCACACGAAGCCGCTGGGGCCGTTCGCGCTTTGGCGGCGGTCCAGGCGCCCTGATCACAGTCAGCCTCGTCGCAGGGCTTGTCCTGTCGGCTGGCGCCTGCGTCCTATTCGCCCGGCTAAATGCACCGGCTCATTTCATGCTGGCTGCATTGATCATGACCGCTGGTTTACTCCCAGTTTTGTCCACGACTTGCTGGGCGTTGCTGCTGGATCGGAACACCTTGCGCGGTGCCACAAGAAACCCCGCAATTTCGGTGGAGAGCCAGTGGTACGACAAGGCGGCCGTCGGCGTATTCCAAGACCTGCTGCTCGTTTGCGGCCTGGGTGGGGCGTTGTTTTCCTTCATGCCGGTATCCGTCTCGCTGGGACTCGTCTTGGCTGGCGTAGTCCTGGTCGCCATGATTGATTTCGCAATCCGCTACCTGATGATCAAGCGGGCGCAGAGCTAGTGGAGAACAATCTCACCGAGTACCGGAAGGAACGCGGGTTCTCCCAGCAGGCCTTAGCCGACGAACTAGGAGTCTCTAGGCAGACCGTCATCTCCCTGGAAAAAGGGCGTTATGACCCATCCCTGCCCCTGGCGTTCAAGCTCGCGGCGCTGTTCCAATGCCGCATCGAGGACCTGTTCATCCCCGAAAGCTCCTAGCTCCCGGCGAAGAGCGGACGCACCGCCAGAGCGAAAATCGCGCCACCGATCACGCAGACCACCGGGGTCAACAGCCAGTGCCAGAGCACGCGGTTCACATTGCGCCAGGCCACGGATTCAAAAGCCTGGTTCCGGCCCGCGCCGACAATGCCGCTGGTGACCGCCTGGGTCGTTGACAGCGGCAGGTGGACCACCAAGGAACCGACAAAAAGCATGCCAGCGGCAACACCTTGGGCGATCATGCCGCGCAGGGGATCGAAGTTCACCAGGCGGCGTCCCAGCGTATAGGTGATTCGCCAGCCGCCCAGCAGCACGCCGAAGCTCAGGGCACAGGCCGCAGTGAGCTGGATGGCTACGGTCAGCGGCCCGGGAGCCATCATATTGCCGGTGATGAGCACCAAGCTCAGCATGGCCCCGGTACGCTGGCCATCCTGCAATCCAAGTCCCAGTGCCACCGCGCCAGCAGCCACGGCCTGCCCGGCCCTGGAGCCATCATTCACCGAGCGGGAAGTTTTGTATCGCAAGAACCGCGTTGCCGGGAACACCAGGAGGTAGGACAGCACGTAGGCGATGATCGAGGCGAGCACCATGGGGATGATCACCGAAGACAGCAGCAGCCCCCACACATTGCGGGTGGATTCGTCGCCCATGATCGCCGCGGCGCCACTGCCGCCAGCCAGCGCCGAAAGCAGCGCATGCGTGGAGCTGATTGGAAGGCCGCGCCACCAGCAATATATGCCCCAGATGCCGGCTACGATCAGCCCGCTGATCAGCAGCTTCAGCCCGGCCACGCCCGCGGGAACATTGATGTTCAGCTCCTGCACCAGGGACACGCTCAGCCCCGAGGTGGCCATGGTGCCGATGAAGGCGAAGACGGCGGCCACGGAGACCGCAATGGCCGGGCGCAAGGCCCGGGTGCGCACCGATGCGGCCACCGCGGTGGAGGCATCACGCATGCCGTTGAGCACGGCGTAGGCC
This sequence comes from Glutamicibacter mishrai, assembly GCF_012221945.1. NCBI lineage: Bacteria > Bacillati > Actinomycetota > Actinomycetes > Micrococcales > Micrococcaceae > Glutamicibacter > Glutamicibacter mishrai. Next base: position 1,900,491 of record NZ_CP032549.1, read on the forward strand.
AGTGTCAGGACAACAGCAATCGCCGTGAGGACCGAAATCAGGGTCATCGGACTTAGGACTCCTTGACCAGGACACGACCGAGGTGGTCGGCGAACTGGCGCAGGGTGTTCGCGGCCAGCATCAGCTGGTCCGCCACCTGCTGGTGCCGATGGATGGTGCTGGCCTTGGAGAAGTTGGCGATCTCATCGCCCCACACCAGATGCGTGCGTGCCGCGCGCTTGGAGAACTGCAGCATCTGCAGCCAGTGGTCTTCCAGGTCATCAAGATTATTCAGGCGCTGCACCGCATCGGAAGCCAGCTCCGCGAGCTGCGAAATCAACTCCAGCTGCTCCGAGGAACGCTCCGAGAGCGGGGTGGATCCCACGGTCATGATCAGCTCGCCGGTACCCCGCAGATGCTCCATGGTCTCGTGAAGGAAGCGCGATAGCGCGTACATGTCTTCGCGCGGCAGGGGGCTGACGTAACTGGTGCGCAGGTGGGTCATCACCGCGTGCAAAAGGTCCGACGCCTCGGCCTCGGCCGAGGCCAGGTCGCGCAGGCGATCGGAACGCGTTGTCGGGCTGCCGATCATTTCGGCCACGCTCTCAACCGAGCCACGAATGGTGGCGGTCAGCGCGCGCAGCAGCTCAATGCCACGCAAGGCGGAGGGAAAGACCTGGAACTTCACTTTTTGGGCGCACCATTCGGATCGACTGCTTTTGGTACCAACGCAGAACAGTTTACGACGTGGAAGTTAACGCCGGGTCATTGATGATGTCGGACCGGGAACGCCTCTCGGCGGAAGGCCGCTCGAAGCGGCAGAATTTTGGAGCCCGGGGTTACCAGCGGCCCGACACCGTTACCTAGTTTTCTCGCCTAACGCCCCTGCTGTCAACCACAGCAAGCGGTGCGTGTAATTTCTCACGCTAATGCCGAAGATTCTTCTCCACACCGCTCAGGCACAACAGCGCGCAGCAGAACCAGATCGCGCCGGCCGGCCCCATCCCGGCGGCCACAGAACTTGAAACCAGCGGCAACGCCACTTGTCCAAGCCGGTTTCCCATCAGCCGCACGGCAAGCGCCGCGCCGCGATCCACCGGAGGCACGGAGGTGGAAATCATTGTCATCGTCATCGGCTGGCCCAGCCCCAGGAAGAAGCCGCCGACGAGCAGTGCCAGCCCCGAAGCCCACAGTTCATCGATGAAGATCGGAGCCAGCGCGATCGAGACGCCCGAAGCGTAGAGGCTGGCCACCAGCAAATGCCGGCGTTCGAAGTGTGCGGAGAGCTTGGGGATGAACAGCCTGGATACGACCGAGGCGCAGCCTCGAATGGCCAAAAGCACACCCACAGCTGTCGGGGAGACCTCATGTTTCTCGGCCACCAGGGGCAGGAAGGCGGTCAGGATGTCCAGCATGGACAGCAGCATCATGGAGGCGAACATATGCGAGGTCATGCCCTTGACCCGCAGGATCGAGCCGATCGAGGCCGAGGATCGCTCCGGCCGGGCCGCCGACACGGATTTGGAAACCCGTGGCTGGAAATTGGGCAGCAGGAACGGTATCGACAGCAGTGCGCAGCCCGCGCCGATCCACAGCGACAGGCTGATATCGGCGATTCGTTCTGCCGAAACCGCATCGGTGTCGGTGCCCAGCACTATGCCGGCAATCAGCGGGCCGATGAACTGCCCGGCCGCATAGGCGGCGGTGAACCAGCCGAAGCCCTTGTCCAGATCGCGGTCCGGGAAATAGCGGGCAATGGAGGACTGGCCGCCGATGGTGAACATCAGATGCCCCAGGCCCAGCACGGCGCTGGCCAGCGCCACGGTGAGCGCATTCGGCGCGAGGTTCACGCCTAAACCGCCCAGGGCAATCAGGCCCACGCCCGCAACCATCAGGAAGCGGATGCGGCGGATCCGGGAGCTGACCCGGCCCAAAAGCATGGCGGTGAACAGCGGAAGGATCGCATAGGCCGCGGTCACCGCGCCAACGGTAAAAGACCCGGAGCCAAAGGAGATGAGCTTGTAGGTGGTGACCGGCCGAACGAGGTTCAACGCCGCCTGGGATAGCAGCCCGGTGGCAACCAGGACGATGAGCCAGCGCATGATCCCCGAAGAGTTCGCTTTCGATCCGGCGACCACACACACCTGCCTAAAATTCCGGGACTAGTTCCTCATCCATCCTAAAACTCCGGCCCGGCTATTTAGTCCAACGCGCCTTGTCGCCACAACCGGGCGCAAGTTTCCAAGTCGGCGGCGGTCTTGCTCAATGCCCGGGCCTGCTGGGTCAGCTTGCTGCCCCGGTCGGAATTGGACAGGTCAGCGGCGTCTGCGTGCTCGGTCATGCCCAGGACCAGTACCCGGCAATAGGCCGCGGTGCGTTCGAGCGCGTGGGCAAAATCTCCATCAAAAGCGCCGGTAAGAATCGACCCGGTCATCTTCTTGAGTTCTTCCGCCGTCGGAGGCTCGGCGACACCGGCCACGATGCGTTCGACCTGCGCGCGATGGGCTCCGGCCTGGAAACGGGCCGAATGCACTTCCGGCTTGCTCATGGTTGCCGCTCGCACCGCATACAGGCGCCAGAGCGCACCTGGCAGCGAATGCGCCGGAGCTTCGCTCCACAGCTGTGCCAGCACCTCGAGGCCTTCGTCCTCCGCCACGGCGATCAGCCGGTTGGAGATCTCCGGGTCATTGTTCTCGATGCCCCGGCGCACGAATGCCTGGGCTGATAGGTGGGCTGCTTCCGAAACGCGCGCCGGATCGGCCCCGCCTTCGTAGGGCTCGAATTCCTCTGGAGCGAAGGGGCGTGGTTTGTGATGGCGGAATCCCGCGTCCTGGGCAACTTTTGATCCTGCGCGTGCACCTCTCATGGCCTCAAGGATACTCGCCGAACCTTGGTTCTTAGTTAACAGGTGTTGCACCACATATTGCCCGGGATTCAGCTGTTTTTGCCTTCTGTCCAAGCGCGAAAACAGCCGATTAATACTCACGCGGTTACATCAGGTAGTATGGATTTTGGCCTTGTGCCGTGCGCCTTTAGCTCAGCTGGTAGAGCACTGGACTTTTAATCCATTGGTCGCGGGTTCGATCCCCGCAGGGCGCACAAGTGGAAACTGGATCCGAATCGCATACGCGAGTCGGATCCAGTTTCTTTTGTTAAGAGTTGACGCTCATAAAAGCACCATCCATGACATTGTTAATTTTGCCACTGGAATCCGGGCTGAAATCGACTCCATGGACACCTCTTATGGCCGCGATGAACCCTCTTAGCTTTGTCGACCTTTGTCGACTAGACGTAAGGCTCCAGGAACTTGATCACGCGTTCCATGACCAGCGCGCGGGCTTCGGGATCATGCGAACGCAACGAGCTGTCGGTGAACAGGTGCTTGTTGCCCGGGTAGGTGAACAACTGGGCGAGGTCTTTGCCTTGGCCGGCAACGAAGTTCTGCGCGGACTCCAGATCGCCTTCCTTGGCGAAAAACGGATCTTCGTCCATGCCATGGATCTGCACCGGAACATTTTCCGGCCACGGACCGAAGCTCCACTCGGCGTCAAGATCAACAAAGGACTCCAGCAGTACAGCGGCCACTGCGCCCTGCCGTTGCTGCGCGCACTGTTGGGCAAGGGCTGCGCCCCATGAGGTGCCGATGTAGACCAGTTCTTCGGGAAGCTTGCTGAAGAGCTTCTCCACTCGTTCCTGGATCTTGTCTTCGGTCAGTTTGTTGGCCATGCGCATGCCAGCCTCAAAATCCTTGGGCAGCTTGCCCGTGTAAAGGTCCATGGCGTGAACCGTATGACCCGCGGCACGCAATTCGGCGGCCATTGCTTGGACCCCGGGAGTGAGCCCTTGGACGTGGTGGAACAAGACAATGGTTGCCATGAGAGTACTCCTGGAGTTTTCTAGCGTTCGTCGACGAGGTTGTTGATGCGCTGGGGGAGGTGTTCCAAGGCGGCGTCCCAGCCCGGCATCTGGCTGTTGATTTCTACGCTGTAGCCTTCAACCAGCATGAATTCTGCGCAGGTGAGGACTTCTTGCTCGGATTCGGTTTCGTAAATAAACGCGCGTTTGATGTCACTCCAGAGCAAGGTGGCCGACTGGTCGATAACCAGGCCGGTCTTTACTACTTCAACGGTGCGCTGGGGATAGGACATGTTCCACTTGCTTTCGAGATCCGCGGCGGTGTGCTTTGCTCAAGTCTAAACCTGTTGCACACCGCCTGCCGGTGATCAAACCGGGTTGGGGTAGGACTTGCTCAGTGTTCCTTGCGCCGAAAGCTCCAGGAAGTAGTCCAGGTTCAGCTGGGCCAGGAAGTTCTGGTCGTGGCTGACTACCAGCAATGCGCCGCGATAAGCCTGCAGGGCTTCGGCCAGCTGGCGCACGCTGTCGATGTCCAGGTTATTTGTCGGCTCATCGAGAATGAGCAGCTGCGCGGTCGGCTCAGACAGCAGCAGCGTTGCCAGATAAACACGGAATCTTTCACCACCGGAAAGCACTGCCAGCGGACGGTCAGCACTTGCCCCGCGCAGCAACAGCCGGGCGAGCATATTGCGAATCTTCCCGCTGTTTGCCGAAGGGGCTACTGCAGCGACATTTTCCATGGCGCTGAGCTGGTCATCCAGGCCAATCAGGCGCTGTGGCAGGAAACCAACCCGGTCTAGACAGATTTCTCCTTTCAACTTTCCGCTGGCGGCATCGCCGGAAACCATCTGCCGCAGCAAGGTGCTCTTGCCTGAACCGTTAGGGCCGATCAGCCCCACGCGCTCTGGCCCCTGGATTATCTGCTGCGTCGTCCCGGAAGATACGATCGCGACGTTCTTGCTGGACGGCAGTTCAGGGTCCGGCAATTCAAGATTGATGTGTTCCACCTGCCGGACTTTGCGGTCTGCATCATCAACCTTGGCTTGCGCGTTTTCAACCTTCCCGTCCAGGTGCGAGCGCATCTTCCCGGCGTTAGCCTCGGACTTCTGCTTCAGGCTATTGGCCAGGATCTTCGGCAGGCCGCCGCCGAGCTGTTCGGCCCGGCCCTTGCGTTTGGCCCGGGCCAGCTTGGTCTCGGCTTCCACGCGCTGGCGCTTCTCCACTTTCAGAGTCGCCTGCGCGGTTTTTGCCGCCTGCTGGGCAGCTTGCTGTTCGGTCTCCAGCTGCTGAACGTACACGCTGTATGGCCCGCCGAAAACGCGAAGCTCGCCAGCGTGCAACTCGACGGTGTGCTCCATCATTTCCAGCAGCTCAAGGTCGTGGCTGACCACGATCAGCGTCCCTTTCCAGGAACGGACCAACTCGTAGAGCAGCTCGCGGGTGGGTGCATCGAGGTTATTGGTGGGCTCATCGAGCAAGGTGATCTCGTTCCCTGCAAGGCGCAGGCCAAGAACTGCCAGAAGCATCGTTTCGCCGCCGGAGAGCGAACCAATCCGGCGTTCCAGGCTCACGTGCCCTAATCCCAGGCGGTTCAACTCGACGTCGACACGGGCTTCCACATCCCAGTCATTTCCTACCGCATCAAAATCAGCGGGGTCGACGCTGCCAGCCTCGATGGCCTTGAGCGCCACCAGCGACTTCTCGACACCGAGCAGCTGCGCCACCGTCGCGTCCTTTTCCAAGGTGATCATCTGTGGCAGGTAGCCGATCTGCGCGTTGGCTTCCACCGATCCGCTGGTTGGTGCCAGCAGGCCGGCGATGAGCTTGAGCAGAGTCGTTTTGCCGCTGCCGTTGCGGCCGGTTAAGCCCACCAAGCCGGCCGGGAATGTGCCGTCCAGATCTGCCAGGGCGCGTTCGCCGGTGGGCCATTCGAAGCTGAGGTTTTTCAGGGTAATTGGTGGAGTCAAAGACATATATTCCTCCCACATGTGGTGAAGAGGCTGCCGACTGGCGGAATCAGATAGCTGGCTCAACCCACAGGGGAGCCAAGAAAAAGGGATACCGTAGCCGGTAGCCAAAATGAACAAGTTGCGCCTCAGGTGATGGGCGCAGGGTCATTGGCTGGCTTAGTAGGTATCCATGGAAAAAGTGTAACAGGAGTTTCCAAACCCGTCGTTAAAGAACTTTCGGCCCGCATCCATCACCGGATATGGGCCGAAAAACAAAACTACGGAAAGGCTACTTCCAAGCGCGGTGCACCGCAACGATGCCACCGGTCAGATTGCGGTATTCCACATTCTTCCAGTCCACGTTGACGAACTTGGCGCCCAGTTCTTCCTGGTTTGGCCAGGCCGCAATGGACTCAGCCAGGTACGCGTACGCGGTCGGGTTGGGCGAAACCAGGTAGCCCAGCGCGGGAATCACGCGTGGCAGGAACTGCTGGTAGGCCACCTTGATCGGGGTCACGGTTGGGGTGGAGAACTCTGCAACCACGATGCGCCCGCCGGGCTTGGTCACGCGGCGCATCTCCGAGAGGGCCTTCTCGGTGTCGTCGATATTGCGCAGGCCATAGGAGATGGTCACCGCGTCAAAGGTGTCGTCCTCGAAAGGAAGGTCGTGGGCATCGCCGTATACGAAGTCCAGATGCGGGTAGCGCTTGCGGCCCTCGGCGAGCATGCCGTTGGACATGTCGCAAGCGGTCACCTTTGCGCCGGCTTCGGCCAGCGGGACCGAGGAGGTGCCGGTGCCGGCAGCCAGGTCGAGGATGCGCTCGCCGGGCTTCGGCGCGATGGCCTCGGTGGTGATCTTGCGCCAGTAGTTCACAATGCCACCGGTCATCAAGGTATTGAGCAAGTCGTAGCGTGGAGCCAGCTTGTCGAACATGTTCTGAACCTGATCGGCCTGCTTATCCAGGCCTGCGCGCGCATTGTGGGAACTCATGGGACTAAGTGTTTCATATTTGCGCGCGCCTCGGCGCCGGATGTGGGGCGAATCGCCCTCTAGAGAATCGATTCGAGCCGGGCGTAGCTGGCCTCCATTCCCTCGGTCATTCCGGTGGCGAGCACCGTGTCGCGGGTTTGCGCGTCGGGATAGGTAATGAGCACGGTGAGCAGGGTGCCGCCGTCATTTGGTGTCAGCGTCAGTTCGTTGACCGTGGCTGGGTAGTCCGTGTCGATCATCTGCTCGGTGGTCTGCTCATAGGACTGCGGCAAGGACTCCAGCACAGTGCCGGTGAAACCGAATCCTGTCCCGGCGTCGCCTGCTACCGGTTCCCACCAGTAACGGTAGGTCTCACCAACCTGCTTAGCGGTGATGCATTCGGTCATTTTCCAGCCATCTGGACCGAGCATCCAGCGTTTCATGAGCTGTTCATCGTGATGGGCCTGCCACACTTGCGCCACCGATCCACGAATCAGGCGGGTGACGCGCACCTGGGTATCGGAGAGGATCTGGGTGTCAGTGCTGAAGTTCTGAGCGTAGTCGCGCAGGTCTGCCAGGACCTGTTCGATTTGGCTCATCGCCGAGCGGATTCCTTCAATCATGCCCATAGTGACGACCTTCTCCAGGTCTTCTGCGGTCTCGAACACGGCGCTCACGCTCAGCTTGCTTCCCTCGGGGGTTGGGTCGAAGGTGAACACCATGCGGTTAACCGGCAGCGTCGTGTCCTCGGTGCCGTCGGCGTGCGCGAAGCCGTCGCTGACTTCGAAGAACTTGTGTTCAACCACTTCGTGCCAGATCCAGTATCCATGGTGTTCTTCGCCTTCGGGTGAGGTCATGTGGTAGTTGGATCGGCCACCTGCGGTGGCGTCGTGGCGGGTGAAGGTTGCAGGGTATTCGACCGGCCCCCAGAATTTTTCGATTTGTCGGGCATCAAGGTAGGCGTCCCAGAGGCGGGATACTGGCACCGGAAATTCTGCGTGCACGGTCAGCGAGAGGGTTTCGGGGTCTTTGACTACGGATGTGACGGGCATGGTCTTGCTCCTTAGTTCTCTGTCTCGGCGAGGAAATCATCGAGCCGGCTAATGCGCTGGCGCCAGATATCTTCGAGGGAGGTCAGTAGTTCTTGTGCTTGCCGGATGGTTTCCGGCTGCCCACGAACGATGCGTTCGCGACCACGTGCGATTTTTGTGACCAGGCAAGCAGCTTCTAGCACTGCCACGTGCTTTTGCACCGCTGCAAAAGACATGTCGTAGTGTGCTGCAAGTTCAGAAACACTGACTTCACCACGAAGCGTCCGCCGCACGATGTCTCGTCGTGTGGCGTCTGCCAAGGCGCGGAAGACCTTGTTTGTCTGTTCTTCGCTCAACTCATATACAACCATTTGGTTGTATATTACGCCCGGGTGGAACCGCGAGTAAAGGGGCTGGCTCAAGTTTCTTATAAAAAGGTCGACAAGTCACCTGAAAAACTCGAGAAATTCAGTAGATTTCTCACGTAGTTATCCACTATATCCACGGTGTGCTCTTCTCAACCCTGCGGTGTTCGCCTAGTCTTGTGAGACCGCACAAAATCGGCTTTCCGACGAGGTGAAGAGGGAGTATGGGTACGTCCGCCATTGACTGGTCCAACACAACTCGTCGGGCACAACAAGCGCGTGAGCTGCTTTCCACCCAAGAAGCCGGAATTGGAGATCTGCCACTGCGTACAGATGTGCGCGAATCCTGGAAACGCTCACTAGCCCAAGATGGTTTGGTACAAGGCCCTCCGGTGCTGAGTAATGATCGCCTGCGTCTTGCCCGCGAACGTAGTGAACTGCAGCGAATCTGGCCGGTCTTTGAAAAACTCCTGGTTCCCGCCGCGACCGACGCCAATCTACTTGTCGCGCTGGCCGATGCTGGCGGAACCTTGTTATGGGTCGCGGGAAGCAGTAGCTCCATGAGCCAGGCCGAGCACGTGGGCTTTATGGCTGGTGCCGATTGGGCGGAGCGATCCGTGGGAACCTCGGCACCCGGAATGGCCTTGGCTACCGGTTCCGGCTCTCAGGTTTCTGGCGCCGAACACCTATATGAGCAAGCCCAGCAGTACAGCTGTTCGGCCGTGCCGATCAGGGATCTGCGTAGTGGCCAGGTGATCGGAGCCATCGATCTGACCGGAGGACCGGAAGCCATCGCGGCGCATTCCTTGCCGCTGCTGCAGGCAGCCGTCATGGCCGCCGAAACACAATTACTCCTGCCTGGTGCGGGAGTGGTGGCCGACCCTGACTACCTTGATTTGGGCCGACCGGATGGTGCCCACTTGGGATCTCACCCCATCTCCCTGCGCCATGCCGAGATTTTGACCCTGCTGGCCCAGCATCGTGACGGCCTGACTAGCGCGCAGCTAGTAGAAGAACTCTTTGAACGACCAGACTCGGCCGCCGAAGGAACCGTACGCGCCGAAATGGTCCGGTTGCGCAAGGTTCTGGCGGGTACGCCCGGGCGGACCCTGACCTCTCGCCCTTACCGCCTGCAATGGGAACTTCAAACCACCCTTGGCCGGCTTCGCAGGGCTCTGGAACAGGGCGATGTCGACTCGGCGCTTCAGCTATTCACCCCGGGGATGCTCGAACGCTCGCAGGCCCCGGGCGTACTCGCCTTGCGCTACCGCGCCGAAGCAGCGCTGCGCGAGTTGGTCATGGACCGCGGCAGCGCCCAGCAGCTGCTGAATCTCGGCCGCCAGTTAGCCGATTCCAGCCTCCTGCGCGCCGCCTTGCGCGAACTTCCGGCTGACTCGCCGGCCCGCTCGCTGATCGTCTCTGAGATTCAGGAGCTCGAAGCCTGAGTCGCTGCACCGCGTTGCAACCTACCTGCAACGTTGCTGTGATTAGAGTCACACTCAAGAGGCTGCGGAGGCGAATTCGCGGCATCATCCACTGACAAAGGAGTCATGTAGCCATGAGCGTTTATGCAAACCCGAACACCGATGGCGCGCTGGTTAATTTCAAGGAGCGCTACGAGAACTACATTGGCGGCCAATGGGTCGCCCCGGCCAAGGGCATGTATTTCGAGAACGTCACCCCGGTGACCGGCAAGGTCTTCTGCGAGGTGGCCCGTTCCACCGCCGAGGATATCGAGACTGCCCTAGATGCAGCCCATGCGGCCGCTCCTGCTTGGGGCAAGACCGGCCCTGCCGAACGCGCTGTCATCCTGAACAAGATCGCGGACCGCATCGAGGAAAACCTCGAAATGATGGCCGTGGCCGAAACCTGGGACAACGGCAAGGCCATCCGCGAGTGCCTGAACGCCGACCTGCCGCTGGCAGTTGACCACTTCCGCTACTTCGCCGGCGCCATCCGCGCTCAAGAAGGCAGTCTCTCCCAGCTCGATGACGACACCACCGCCTACCACTATCACGAACCGCTGGGCGTGGTCGGGCAGATCATCCCGTGGAACTTCCCGATCCTCATGGCTGTATGGAAGCTCGCCCCGGCACTGGCCGCCGGCAACGCGATCGTGCTCAAGCCAGCCGAGCAGACCCCGGTCTCCATCCTCGTGCTGCTGGAGCTGATCGGCGACCTGCTGCCAGCCGGCGTGCTGAACGTGGTCAACGGCTTCGGCGTGGAGGCAGGCAAGCCGCTGGCCAGCAATAAGCGCATCCGCAAGATCGCCTTCACCGGCGAAACCACCACGGGCCGGCTGATCATGCAGTACGCCTCCGAAAACCTGATCCCGGTCACCCTGGAGCTGGGCGGCAAGTCCCCGAACATCTTCTTCGAGGACATCGCCGCCAAGGAAGACGCGTTTTACGACAAGGCCCAGGAAGGGTTCACCCTGTTCGCGCTGAATCAGGGTGAAGTCTGCACCTGCCCATCGCGCGCGCTGATCCAGGAAAGCATCTACGATCGCTTCATGGGCGACGTCGTGGCCCGCACCAAGGCCATCAAGCAGGGCAACCCGCTGGATACCGATGTCATGATGGGCGCCCAGGCCTCGAATGACCAGCTGGAGAAGATCCTCTCCTACATGGACATCGGCAAGTCCGAGGGCGCCAAGGTGCTGCTCGGCGGCGGACGGGCGGATCTGGGCGGAGAGCTCTCCGGCGGCTACTACGTGCAGCCGACCATCTTCGAGGGCACCAATGACATGCGCATCTTCCAGGAGGAGATCTTCGGACCGGTGGTCGCGGTGACCAAGTTCAAGGACTACGACGACGCCATCTCCATCGCCAATGACACCCTCTACGGTTTGGGCTCGGGTGTGTGGAGTCGTAACGGAAATACTGCCTACCGCGCCGGCCGCGCCATCCAGGCCGGGCGCGTCTGGGTCAACCAGTACCATGCCTACCCGGCTCACTCGGCCTTCGGCGGCTACAAGTCCTCGGGCATCGGGCGTGAAAACCACCTGATGATGCTCGATCACTATCAGCAGACCAAGAACCTGCTCGTCTCCTACTCGGAAGACAAGCTCGGCTTCTTCTAAGCCGGAAACTTCCACCAAGCAACATCAATATCACTCAGACCTCGAAGGCGCGGGGTCAGGGGTAGCGGCGTCCGGGACGCGATTGGACTCAATTCCCGGAAGCACCCCCATGCCCCGCACCTTCGAAGCCCATGCAAAGGACAAAGTACATGAGCACGATGAAAGCTGCAATAGTCAAAGGCTTCGGCGATGAACTGGACATCGAGGATGCCGCCATTCCGCAGCCCGGCCCCGGCCAGGTGCTGGTCAAGCTGATCGCCTCCGGGGTGTGCCACACCGACCTGCACGCCGCCGAAGGCGACTGGCCGGTCAAGCCAAAGCTTCCGCTGATCCCCGGGCATGAAGGGGTGGGCAACGTCGAAAAGCTCGGCGAAGGCGTCACGGAAGTCTCCGTGGGCGACCTGATTGGCAATGCGTGGCTCGCCAGCGCGTGCGGGCACTGCCAGTATTGCCGCACCGGATGGGAGACGCTGTGCGAAGAGCAGTCCAATGGCGGCTATTCGGTGGACGGCTCCTTCGGGCAGTACATGCTGGTCGACGCCCGCTTTGCGGCCCGGATCCCGGACGGGGCCGACCCCCACGAAATTGCTCCGGTGCTGTGCGCCGGGGTGACGGTGTACAAGGGGCTGAAGATGACCGAGGTGCGCCCCGGCCAGTGGGTCGCGATCTCTGGCATCGGAGGCCTGGGGCATATTGCGGTGCAGTATGCGGTGGCCATGGGAATGCGCGTGATCGCCATCGACGTGGCCGATGACAAGCTCGATCTGGCCTCCAAGCACGGTGCGGAGATCACTGTCAATGCCTTTGCGCAGGATCCGGCCGAGGTGATCCAGGAAAAGATCGGCGGCACCCACGGCGTACTGGTCACCGCAGTGCACCCTAAGGCCTTCGGGCAGGCGATCGGCATGACCCGCCGCGGCGGAACCATCGTGTTCAACGGGCTGCCGGCCGGCGATTTCCCGGCCCCGATCTTCGACATCGTGCTCAAGGGCCTGACCATCCGCGGCTCCATCGTGGGCACCCGGCAGGACATGATCGAGGCACTGGACTTCTATGCCGCGGGCAAGATCAAGCCGACCTTCCACACCCGTCCGCTCGAAGACATCAATGCCGTCTTCGACGAAATGCGCCATGCCAAGATCGATGGCCGCGTGGTGATCGACTACACCGGCAAGAAATAGCCAGCCTGGAACCCCGGGCCTGCCTGCTGCGGCAACCAGCCAGGCAGGTCCGGGGTTTCTGCTTCGCCAACACCATGGACTGCACAGCGTTTATGGAGGACACTGGCAACAACAACTTCACGCAGGAGTGAACCATGAGCACCGTGACCGAAACCAGGGCCGCTATTGCCGGGGAGGAATTCTCCCGGGTGGCCTTCACCCCCGAGGCCTTGGAGCTGTTGCGCAAGCTCTGGGGGATCCACGGGCCGCTGATGTTCCATCAATCCGGGGGCTGCTGCGATGGTTCCTCGCCCATGTGCTATCCGGCCGGGGAATTCCGCACGGGCGGCTCGGATATCCTGCTCGGCGTGCTGCCGCTGGATGACGGTGCCGGGGGTGTCCTGGGCGAGATCGACTTCTGGATGTCCAAGGAGCAGTTCGAATACTGGAAGCACACCAAGCTGACCGTTGACGTGGTCACCGGCCGCGGTTCCGGCTTCTCGGTGGAAGCCCCGGAGGGCAAGCGCTTCTTGATCCGCAGCCAGATCATCGAATTCCCGGCCAGCTAGGAGAGCTTCATGCTAGGTCCCAAGGTTTATATCCACTTCCCGGGCACGGCGCGCGAAGCGCTGGACTTCTACCAGCAGATTTTCGGCGGCGAACTCGCCCTGTACACTCTTGAGGAGTTCAACCGCACCGACGGGGACCCGCAGGGCATCGCCCACGGCGAGCTGACCGGGCAGGTGTGCCTCGGCGGGGCGGATGCCTCCGCCATGGACCGCCCGTTGCGCGTCGAGGGAATGATGCTTTCGCTGCTGGGCACCGCGCAGCCAGAGGTGCTGCACCAGTGGTTCGACAAGCTCAGTGCCGGCGGCGAAGTGATCGACCCGCTCTCCGATAAGCCCTGGGGTGCTGTTGATGGGCAGGTGCGCGACCGCTATGGGGTGCACTGGCTGATCGGCTATGAACCTGAGAAGACGGAATAGGAAAAACGCTTGATTCCGTGCCACGGGCGAGAAATCAAGCGTTTTTCCAGCCATAGTTGTTCGATTTCTGCGGATTAGCCGAAGATGCGCGCGAAGAACCCCTTCTTTGGCTCGGCGTCATGGCCTGGGCAGCGATCCTTGCCCGGTACGCCACGCATGACGGAATCAACGTGCTGGCCGCAGCCAGCCCAGGTGGTTTTCTGGCAGATTTTGCACTGAACCTGGCGACACATGTTTTCTCCTTGTTGGTTTGTCAGGAAAGGGAAAGGAATAGCTTTTCGAGTTCCTCGATGCTCAGGCCGTCTTCTTCTTCGGCGGCCTTCTGCGGGTCTGCGATGCAGTGCTGCATCGCAGTCGAGACAATTGCGAATCCGGCGCGGTCCAATGCAGTGGATACCGCCGCGAGCTGTGTGACCACTTCCTTGCAAGACCCATCGGTTTCCACTGCGTTGATCACTGCATCAAGCTGGCCACGGGCGCGCTTGAGGCGGTTGAGGATTCGCTTTCGGGTTGCTTCGTCAGCGGTGCGCATCAATTACTCCTTTTTTGCTGCTGCGGCATGCATCGAGGACCAGGGGATTGGCGCTGCCATGAATCCAACATAGAATATACCCCCGGGGGTATGTCAAAAATACGGGCGGGGCATCCCTGGGCAGCGAAAAGGCTAAGGTGCCTGATTGCCGTAGAACCGCGCCAGCTCAGCCGATGGTAGCTGCCAGCACCGCATCGAATCCGCGCTTCAGCGCGCCGGCGAGCTCCTGTGGTTCACCGAGATAGCCGTTGACCATGGCGCCATCGCGCAACATCATGAACTGGCGGGCCACCGCCTGCGGTTCCTGGGCCCCGGCGTCCGAGGCGATGGACGCGAATTCGCCGAGCATCCACGCCCGATGCGCGTCGATCACTTCGCGTACCGGATCGCCGGCTTCGGAATATTCGGCGGCCGCATTGATGAAGGCGCAGCCGCGGAACCCCGGGCTGCAGCTGGCGGCCCCGATGCCGGCGGCGATGGCATCCAGGGATCGCGCCGGATCCTTGGGATCGCGCAAGGAGGAGAACCAGCTGCTTTCCTGCTCGGCCTGGGCTTGCAGGTAGGCGACAACGAGGTCGTTCTTGCTGCGGAAGTGGCGGTAGAAGGTGACCTTGGTGATGCCCACTTCTTCGATGATCCTATCGGCGCTGGTGGCCCGGATGCCCTGTGCGTAGAACAGCTGGTTGGTGGCATCCAGGATCCTCTGGCGAGTGGGTGTGGCCGTGGTTTTGGCTGGCATGGCGACCTTTCGGATCCTGAAGCGCTTGCATTGGTATACGAAGTAGTCTACCTTAACGATGTAGACGAACTAGTAACTCTACTTGTTCCGCTTCCCACTCACCGAAAGATGGCCATGAGCTACTCCCACAAACTTCGCGACCTCTATTTCATCCGCTTCGCCTTCGCCATAGTCTGGGTGGGTGTCATGTTCGTTATCGCCGCCAAGGCGGCTGAACCCACCGCACTGCTCACCGTGCTGCTGGTCATCTACCCGGCCTTCGATGCCGGCGCGGTGCTCTGGCAGCTGCGCGCGGATCCCGAGGCCGGCCGATCGAAAACCAGCGAATGGATCTCGGTCGCGGTCAGCGTCCTTGTTGCCATCGCTTTGGGCATCAGCTCCTCCATCGCCCTGCCGGCAGCGCTCGCCGTCTGGGGCATCTGGGCGATCGTCGCCGGCATCCCGCAATTGATCACCGCAATCCGCAACCGCAAGGCCGGAGGGCAGATCGCGCAAATGCTCTCCGGAGGCATCTCCGTCTTCGCCGGATCCGGTTTCCTGCTCCAGGGGATCCAGGGCAAGGCGATGATGACCGGGCCTGCCGGCTACGCGCTGCTCGGTGCCATCTTCTTCCTGATCTCCGCCATCCGCCTGGGCATCAAACTTCGAAAGGCCAACGCATGAGCGAGCAATATGACTACGATCTGATCGTCATCGGAGCCGGCCCCGTCGGCGAAAATGTCGCGGACTACGCCGCCCGGCAGTCGCTGAGCGTGGCCATCATCGAATCCGAGCTGGTCGGCGGTGAATGCTCCTACTGGGCCTGCATGCCCTCCAAAGCTCTGCTGCGCAGCGGCCACGCATTGCGTGCGGCCCAGCGGCTGCCCGGCGCAAGCCAGGCGATCACCGGAAAGCTCGATGCCAACGCCGTGCTGGCGCGCCGCACACAATTCACCAGCGGCTGGAAGGACGACGGGCAAGTGAAGTGGCTGGATTCGGCCGGGATCGACCTGATCCGCGGTCGCGGCCAGCTGGCCGGACCGGGCAAGGTGCAGGTGGGCGATCAGTTCTACACCGCCCGCGCCGTAGCGTTGGCCACCGGATCGATCCCCACGCTGCCGGATATCAAGGGCCTGGCCGAAGCCCGGCCCTGGGGCACGCGCGAAATCACCTCCGCGCAGCAGGTTCCGGACTCGCTGATCGTGCTCGGCGGCGGGGTGGCGGGCACCGAAATGGCCCTGGCCTTCGCCAGCCTCGGATCGAGCGTCACGCTGATCTCGCGTTCGGCGCTGCTGGGCCGCGAGGAGCCATTTGTCGCCGACCATGTGGCTGCCGGCCTGAAGGAAGCCGGGGTGGAAGTTCGCCTCGGGGCCAAGCCCACCGAAGTGCACCGCGCCCAGGATGGAACTGTCAGCTTGTCGCTCGATGACGGGTCAACGATGCAGGCCAGCGAACTGGTAGTGGCCGCCGGGCGCACCCCGGCCACCCTTGATCTGGGGCTGGAAGCACTTGGCCTGGATGCCAAGCTCAGCGTGGATGACACCATGCTGGTGGCGGGAACCGACTGGCTATACGCCGCCGGAGATGTGAATGGCCGGGCGCTGCTGACCCATCAGGGCAAATACCAGGCGCGCATTGCCGGGGAAGCGATCGCCGCTCGGCTCAATGGAGCCCCGCTGGAAACCGGGCCCTGGGGCCAGCATGCGGCCACCGCCGACCACCACGCCGTGCCGCGGGTGATCTTCACCGACCCCGAGGTGGCCGCCGTGGGGCTGACCGAAGCCCAGGCGCGCGAGGCCGGCTTCCCGGTGCGCACCGTGGCTTACGACCTGGGCAACGTGGCCGGGGCGAGCCTTCACGCCGATGGCTACACCGGGCGCGCCCAGCTGGTGATCGACCAGGACCAACAGGTGATCCTCGGCGCCACCTTTGTCGGCCAGGACGTGGCCGAGCTGCTGCACGCGGCGACCATCGCGATCGTCGGCTCAGTTTCGCTGGATCGGCTGTGGCATGCGGTGCCGGCCTATCCGACGATGAGCGAAATCTGGCTGCGCCTACTGGAGGCCTGCCGCCAGGCTGTCTAGGTGCACGGCCAGCCGGCTGCTGGCATTCTCCAGGTGCCGGGCCAACAGCTCGGCGGCGCCCTGCTGGTCTCCGGCGGCGATCTTATCCAGCAGCCGGGCATGTTCGTTGGCGATATCGGCGGTGTTCAGCAGCGTCGCGTCCTGGACCTGGGTCATGCACAGGCGGATTTCGTCGCTGAGCTGGCTGTAGATCGCGCTGGTGCGCTCGGATTCCAGAGCTTGGACCAGCGCGCTGTGGAAGCGGACGTCGGGATCGACGATCTGGATCGGCGAGGCCTCGCTCAAGGCGGTGATTTCCGCGTTGGCTTCCCGCGCGGCGTCGGGGACCTGCCCGGTGCCGGCGAGCAGGCGCACAGCTTCGGCCTCGATGATGGCACGGGTGCGGTAGATGTCGCGGGCATCGGCCGAGGTCAGCCGCGTGACCCGGGCGCTTTGATGGGCGCTGCGGGTGAGCAGGCCGCTGGCCACGAGGTTTTCCAGCGCGGCCTTGGCGGTGGGGCGGGCCACCTCATAATGGGTGGCCACATCGACTTCGCCCAAGGGGGTGCCGGGAGCCAGCTCACCGCTGAAGATGCGGGTGCGCAGCGAGGCGATCACGGCCTGCACCACCGAAACCACTCCTAATCGGGCTGCCACGTGTTTCCTTTCGGGCTAAGAAAATAACCTCACAAGTATCCCATGAATCGTACTACTATTGGTTGTGTACTTGTTAGACAATTTTCCTTTTGGGCAGTAACCACCTGCCCGCGACACAGGAGCGCACCATGGCATTGAGCACGCCAGCACTCGGCGAACCAACGGTTTCACCCAGCATCCTCGACCTCGTTGGCGAACCGGGCCGCGTCAAGACCCGTTCCATCGACCGCGTCGCCTACGCCTCGGATGCCTCGCACTACCTGTACACCCCGCAGGCGGTGATCCTCGCCAAGGATGCCGCCGAAGTCTCCGCCCTGCTGCACGCCGCGGCCAGCAACAACCAGCCGGTCACCCTGCGCTCCGGCGGCACCTCGCTGGCTGGCCAAGCCAGCGGCGATGGGCTGATGATCGACGTGCGCCGCAATTTCCGCGACATCCAGGTCCTTGATAACGGGGCGCGCGTGCGCGTAGAGCCCGGCGCCACCGTTCGCCAGGTCAACGCGCGCCTGGCCGTCTACGGCACCAAGCTCGGCCCGGACCCGGCCAGCGAAGCTGCCTGCACCATCGGCGGAGTGATCGCCAACAATTCCTCGGGCATGGCCTGCGGCACCGAGTTCAACACCTACCGCACCCTGGAATCGATGACCTTCGTGCTGCCCTCTGGCACCATGATCAACACCGCCGATCCCGACGCCGACCGCCAACTGGCCGCCGCCGAACCCCAGCTGGTCGCCACCCTGGATCGCCTGCTCAAGCGCGTGCGCAACAACCCCGCATCGGTCGCCAAGATCCAGAAGCACTTCGCCCTGAAAAACACCATGGGCTACGGCATCAACGCCTTCCTCGACTTCGACACCCCGGCCGAGCTCATGGCCCACCTGATCATCGGCTCAGAAGGCACCTTGGCCTTTGTCGCCGAAGCGGTGTTCCGCACCGTGCCGATCCGCAAGCTGGCCATCGCCACACTAGCCGTTTTCGACAACCTCGATCTGGCCACCCGCGCCCTGCCCGAACTCCTGGATTCCGGGGCGGCCACCTTGGAACTGATGGACTCCACCTCGCTGCGCGTGGGGCAGGAACTGCCCGGCGTCCCCGAAGCGATTATGGGTTTCGAGGTCGACCAGCAGGCCGCGCTGCTTGTTGAATACCACGCGGATACCGCCGAAGAACTTGCCGGGCTGCAGAATGCCGGCCAGCGCCTACTGGATTCAGCCGCGCTGCGTGCTCCGGCGCTGCTCTCCCAGGATGCCAAAAACCGCCAGGCCGCCTGGAAATTCCGCAAGGGCCTCTACGCCTCGGTGGCCGGCGCCCGCGTTTCCGGCACCACCGCCCTGCTCGAAGACGTCGTCGTCCCGGTTCAGTCGCTGGCCGAAACCTGCGGCAGCCTGCAAGAGCTGTTCACCGAGTACGGCTACGAGGATTCGGTGATCTTCGGACACGCCAAGGACGGCAACATCCACTTCATGCTCACCGACCGCTTCGAGGGCGAGGCGGCGCTGAACCGCTACAACGCCTTCAATGACCAAATGGTCGCTCTGATCCTCGCCAAGGACGGAAACCTCAAGGCCGAACACGGAACCGGCCGCGCCATGGCGCCATTTGTCCGCGCGCAGTATGGCGACGAACTCTACGAGGTGCATCTTGAACTCAAGGCCGCCTGCGACCCGCGGCTGATGATGAACCCGGGCGTAATCATCGACGAAGACCACGCCGCGCACATCCGCAACATCAAGCTCAACGAAACCATCGAGGTCGAGGCCGACCGCTGTGTGGAATGCGGATACTGCGAGCCGGTCTGCCCCTCCAAGGACCTGACCCTCACCCCGCGCCAGCGCATCGTGGTGCGCCGCGCCATCGCCAAGGCCGAGGCCGAAGGAAACACCGAGCTGGCCGCTGAGCTGGAGCGCGACTACGAATACAACGGCGTGCAGACCTGCGCGGTGGACGGCATGTGCGTCACAGCCTGCCCGGTCGGCATCAACACCGGACTGATGGTCAAGCGCCTGCGCCGCGAAGATGCGCACCCGGTGCTCGCTGCCGGATTCAAGGCCGCCGCCAAGGGCTGGGGCCCGGCCACCCGGGTTGGTTCGATGGCGCTGAGCGTGGCCGACAAGTTCCCCGCTCCGCTGGTTCGCGGCGTCACCGATGTCGCACGCAAAGTCGTGAGCACCGACGTCATGCCGCGCTACGATGCCGATCTTCCAGCCGGCGGTGCCGCGCGCAAGCCGCTGGCTGGCAACCTGGGTGCTGAAGGCACCGAACCGCTGGCTATCTACTTGCCAGCCTGCGTGAATTCGATGTTCGGCCCTGCCGGCGAGGGCGAAGGAGTAGCGTCGGCCTTCACCAAGTTGCTGCACGCCGCCGGGGTTTCGGTCTTCGTTCCGCAGGGTATCGAATCTACGTGTTGCGGTACGCCATGGACCTCCAAGGGCTACGCCGACGGGCATGAAGTGATGGCGCAGAGGGTCCTCGATGAAGTGCGTTCAGCCATGCCGGGCAAGAACTTGCCGGTGATCTCGGATGCATCCAGCTGCACCGAAGGCTTTGCCCACACCCTCGAAGAACAGGGCTACGAAGTCATCGATCTCCTGGCCTTCACCACCCGGAACCTGCTGGATAAGCTGCCTGAGATCGACAAGATCTCCTCGCTCACTCTGCACCCGACCTGTTCGTCGACCCAGATGGGCCTGAATCCTGACCTGCAGAGGATCGCGCAGGCCGTGGCGCAGACCGTGAACACCCCGGTGAATTGGGGTTGCTGTGCCTTCGCGGGGGATCGCGGCATGCTCCATCCGGAACTGACGGATTCGGCCACCGCCCGGGAGGCCGCGGAGGTCCGGGCGCTTGATGCCCAGGCTCATGCTTCGTGCAACCGCACCTGTGAACTTGGGATGTCTCGGGCGACCGGAAAAGAGTACCGCCACGTGGTCGAACTCCTTGCTGAAGCCGCCACGAAGTAGTTCCTGCGAAGCCACCTGGATGATCCATCCGGGTGGCTTAGCCGTTGGTGCGAAAAGCACTTATCTACCTTGGTTCGGTGCCAAATACCCTAGACGCGCGAAGTGCCGTTCCTAATAGGGTTAAACCTAGTCATCAATGGTGCTCGGAGGGAGTCAAATGCGCATCGCTGTAATGCAGGACGAAGCTGAGGTCTTGGGGCTTGAGCGCAATCTCGACGCCATTGATCATGCTGCGCAACGTGCTGCCGCCGATGGTGCCAAAATCCTGCTCACATCCGAGCTCTTCACCGTCGGCTACGCGCCCTACGTCCTGCGCGATTCCCTGGATATTTCCCTGCTGCCGGGTGCTCACCAGCGATTGTCGCAAATTGCAGCCAAGCATTCGATTGCCTTGGTTTACTCCCTGCCGGAGATCACCGATGCCGGTTGGCTGATTACATCGACCTTTGTTGATGATCAGGGAGTGAAGCTCGCGCATTATCAGAAGGTGCAGCTTTTTGGCGTTGAAGAGCATGAAGTATTCACCGCAGGCAGCAACCCGCCAGCATCCTTCGCCTATGCAGGACTGAGGCTGGGCATGGTGATCTGCTTTGACGTGGAATTCCCGGAAGTTGTCCGCGAAGCTTCACGACGTTCGGTCCAGTTGCTGCTCGTCCCAACTGCCATGGGCCGCGGATATGAGCAGGTATGCACTCGCCTTGTTCCAACCCGTGCCATGGAGAGCCAGCTTTTCATCGCCTACGCGAACCACAGCGGTTCGGAAGCTGGCTTCGAGTTGGCAGGCACCAGCGTCATCGCCGGTGCTGATGGGACTATCCTGGCGCAGGCTGGCGCGGGTTCCGAGCTTCTTGCTGCGGATATCGACGTGAACGCACTTCCGCGGATCAGAGCGGAAGTTCCGTATCTGGAACAGGCGCGCAAGGACCTCTACGCGCAATGGCTAATGGATAAGTAACCATCTCCCTGGGTGCTTCCGCAGGCGAAAGTATCGTGCGGAAGCATCAGGAGGCCTGAGGTTGTAGTCAGGCGGCCGTGGGTTTCGCGAAGCCAGGTCCTCCGAGTTTGCCTTTGAGTTCTTCGAACCAACGCGAGTCACTCATGAGATGAGGGAAGGGCTTGTGGACTAAACCCGTAGCTGGCGGGGCCGTCGATCTATACGACGTCGAGGACACCGGATTGATCAACATGGTGTGCGGACCCTTCATGAGCGTCAACTCAAACCAGCCAGCAGCTTCCTTGGCTTTATTGCAGATTTCGCAGCGACCGCAGCCGTTGTACGCACTGGTCTTGCCACCTCGAGCATGCTGCTTGACGTGGTCTGTTTCTTCGACAATTCCGTCGCAAAATGGAGTGCGGCAATGCCGGTCACGAACTCTGATGAACTTCTTGAGGTTTTCCGGGAAGATCCGGGCTTTGGAGTCCATCGCTATCAGGTCTTGATCTCCAGGTGCCGTATAGAACCTAGCTAGTTCAGTGAGCACTTCGATCTGTTCGACATGGTCCGGAGTGAGCTTCGCTTCCATCTCTTCGAACGTTAGCTCGTTGTCGATTTGATGTCCGCCGATCCATGCCCGCACGTCCTGCGCGGGCATGTAGCCGTAGCCTTCGAGGTATGCAGGTTCCCGTTCGCCCTGGAACAAAGCCCGGTCGGTCATGATGACTCCGACTTGCAAGTTGATGGGCATCTTTGAGGGCTCGCCGGCCATCATATAGCTGTGGAGAATGTCGGCCCTGATTTGATCCAGGGTTCGCTCGTCACCCTTTTTCTTGAGCCTCCGGGATTCCTTGTCGAGATAGTTCTTCAACCCCATGCCGGGAAGCAACGGATACATCGCGGTGAGCTTGATGCAGCCCTTCGTTGTATCAATGTCCATGCGGGCGTAGCGGCTCTCTTCGACTGTCTTCTGCTCTTTGGATACCTGGTCAGAGTTGTAGGAAAGCGTGAACTTCCGGACAGTGTCTTTGATGCGCTTCGGCCCCATGTTCTCGAACATGTCAGGGTTCTCGCCGTAGAAATCATCAAATTCGGTGCGACGTTGCGCCTTGACCGTCTGCAATTCATTGAGGATTGCCATGATCTGACGTTCGGTAAATTCACCGTGTGCGAATGCGGTCGCCAAATTTGGGGTGTCTTCCATGAGGACGCGGCAATTGGTCAGGTAATTGCGGAATCCTTTGGGTGATTGTCTGCGTGCCATGGCAACGCTGGAAGCTGCGCCTCGCGTTTGATCGTCCAGGTTGACTCCGCGTTCTTCGTGGTCGCGGACTACGTCTTTTTCTACCTGATAAGACAACGAAGCCTGCTTGTAGTTAGCCGAAGAGGCCAAGCTTTCCAAGCCTGCGATGGCTTGGAGGCGTTCAGTTGTGCTGCCGTGGTCTTCAATCCACGCCAGGTCATCTTGCAGTTGCAGCAAGTGGGTTTCGAAATCCTCTTGCGTCACTGCTGGGTGCAGGCCATCTCCGTGCGCCTTTGCTTCGGGCATATTCTAATTATACTTCTTAAGCTCGAATATGTCTTCGAACAATGTGGAAAAGTTTTGGTGCGGTGCGGTTAGCTCGAAGCGAGGAAATTCAGTGCGAGATAGAGCTCCTGGCGAACGCCAGCGCGGTTCAGGTCCTTGTCGAGAATCTCGCCGATGGAGGCGATGTGACGGCGCACGGAATTGCGATGCAAGTCAATGTTCTTCGAAGTCTGATCCCAGGAACCATTGGCTTCCAGCCAGCCGGTGAGCACCTCAAGGTAGAGGTCGCGGCGGGGTTCGGGGAGATCGAGGATCGGCGCGAGGGCTTGTTCGGCGAGCTGCTTCCCGGCTTGGGCGGGGAGCAGGGAAAGGAATGAACGAGGGATGGAGCGGGCGTCGAGGCTCTGGCGTTTTTCGCGGATCTGGGGGAGCAGGCCGGTGGCTTGGGCCTGGAGATCAGCGAGCTTTTCGCCGAGCTGGCGATCGGCGGGTTCCGGAGTGCTGAAGCCGGCGACGTAGCCGGAGGATTCGAGTCGTTCGAACATCGCGGTGGTGGGTTCGGCGCGGGTGAGGGCGACGAAGTGGTCGTCGGCCTGCATCACCAGGCGGGTGTCAAAGAGCGCCTGGAGGTGGGTCAAATGCGGCGAAGGCTGCTGCGCAGCGGAGGAGTCGAGCGGGGAAACCACCGCAACGCGCACCGGATTCGCGGCGGCTCCGCCAAGGCTGGCGGAGAACAGGTCGAAGGTCGCGGCGTCGAAGGCGGAGCGCGAGGCGAACAGCAAGGTGGTGGCGAGTTGTGTTGAGCTCGACGAGCTGGCGGCACGTTCGCGCGCAAGGACATCGAGCAGGCCCAGCGCCGTGGTGATCAGGTTGTGGTCGAAAGCCGAGGGAGTGCGGGCGAAACCGATGGACAGCACGCCCAGCAGCGGCGCGCGGCCGCCGGAAGTAGTGCTGGCGCGGATCGGGAAGGCCAGGTCAACCAGCGAATCTTCGCGGTGCATGGCGAACTGCTGGTTGCTGGCTCCGCTGGCGGCCTTCTCGAAGAGCTCGGATTTGCGGTCCTCGTCGAGATCGGCGGTTTCAGCGAGCGACACCTCGTGGCGGACTTGGCCTTCGGCGCCGAGCAGCCGGACGCTGGCCTTGAGCCGTTGGGAAAGGACCGCGACCAGCTGGGCTTCGGGGTCCGGATGGGTCATGCAGCGCATCAAAGCGCGGTTGGCTTCGGCGCTGCCGCGCAATTGGGCGGCGTTATCCGCCTCGATCAGCTGCGCGAAGGCGATGCCGATGGCGGCGAAGGGGACGCTGGCCGGGATTTCCACCAGCGGCAACTGATGGGCGAGGCAGGCATCGATCACCGTCTGCGGGATGGCGGTGAAATAGGGTTCGAGGCCGAAGCCCAGCGCGCTGACCTTGGCCTGGGCGAGGCGGGCGATGAACTGCTGGACCTGATCGGGGTCCTGGTCATGGCCGAGCAACGGGAAACCGCTGGTGAGGATCATTTCCTCGTCGAGCAGGTAGTCGGTGGGATCGTCCATATCGCTGGCTTCCACCCAGCGCAGCGGCCGGTCGCCGGCATCGTGGACCAGGGTGATCTCCGGAGGAAGCTGGCGCAGGAATCGGCGCAGGGTGATGCCGGGAGCCACGGGCTGGGGCGAGGATTGTGGTGGTGCGGAATGTCCCATGAGAAACTATTTTAGTTCAAAACTTCCATTCTGAGAGCCGGGTCACAGATCTAGGCTTGAAGGCGGAAGAAAAACCACCGTGCAGCAAAATCCACAGTGCAGCGAGGACCCGAGATGAACAGCACCACGAGCGCCAGGCAGAAACCCGCCACTGGCCTTGGCCCGCAGCTGCGGCGGCGCAAGTCGATCCAGCAGATGATCGGCGACTCAGAATCCAGCTCATCGGGCGGTGCGCTGCGCCGCACCCTGGGCATGTGGCAGCTGACCATGATCAGCGTCGGCGCCACCATGGGCACCGGCATCCTGGTGATCCTCGGTGCGACCGTGCCGATCGCCGGCCCGGCCATCTGGATCTCCTTCGTGATCGCCGGCGTGACCGCGCTGCTCTCGGCCGTGTCCTACGCCGAAATGGCGGGCATGGTGCCGGTGGCAGGCTCCAGCTACTCCTATTCCTACGCGACCATGGGCGAAGGCATCGCCTGGATCTGCGGATGGTGCCTGGTGCTCGAATACGCGGTCTCCGTGGCCGCGGTGGCGGTGGGAGCAGGCGAATACGTCAATGAGACGCTGCGCGCCTTTAATATGGAGCTGCCCGCCTCGCTGGCCGGCGGACCGGCTGAAGGCGGAGTGGTGAACCTGCCGGCGCTGATCGTCGTCGTGCTGGCCACCTTGCTGCTGGTGCGCGGAGCGCGCGAATCGGCCATCGTGAACACCGTTGTGGTGGTGATCAAGGCCGGCATCCTGGTCTTCTTCTCGATCGTCGCCTTCAGCGCCTTCAACGCCGGGAACTTCGAGCCATTGCTGCCGATGGGAGCTGCCGGCGTGACCGCGGCGGCCTCCAGCGTCTTCTTCTCTTACATCGGTTTCGACGCGGCCTCCACAGCCGGCGAAGAAGCCAAGAACCCCAAGCGCGATCTGCCGCGCGCGATCATGCTCTCGATGCTGATAGTCACCCTGACCTACGTGCTGGTGGCGGTCTCCGCGATCGGCGCCCGCGAATGGACCTGGTTCGAGGGGACCGAAGCCGCGCTGGTGCAGATCGTCGGCGAAATCACCGGACAGCCATGGCTGGTGCTGGTCTTTGCGCTGGCCTCCGTGCTGGCCATCGCCTCGGTGGTGCTCACCGTGCTCTACGGGCAGACCCGCATCCTGCTGTCCATGTCCCGCGACGGGCTGGTGCCCGCCGCCTTCGGCAAGGTCTCAAAGCGCACCGGAACCCCGGTGATCGGCACCCTGATCACCGGCATCCTGGTGGCGATCACCGCCGGCTTCATCCCGCTGGGCGCGCTGGCCGACGCCACAAGCATCGGCACCCTGTTCGCCTTCGCTCTGGTGGGCGTCTCGGTGATGTACCTGCGCCGCAAGCAGCCGCTGGCACCACGCACCTTCAAGGTCCCGTTCTACCCGATCACCCCGATCCTGGGCGTGCTCGCCTGCCTGTTCCTGATGAGCCAGCTCAGCTGGCACACCTGGGTGGTCTTCGGCGGCTGGATGCTCGTGGGCATCATCTTGTACCTGGCCTATGGCCGCCGCCGCTCGGTGCTTGGGCAGCTGAGCAAGCAGGAATATATCGACAGCCACCTCGGCAATAAATAGGAGCCATTTTGAACCCCATCACCATGCTCAATCCGGACTTCCCGTTCAGCTACGACCACTACCTGGCCAACGACGCCGGCCTGGGTTCCGTGCCGGAATCGCTCTACGGCACCGAGGTGGCCGTGATCGGCGCCGGGCTTTCCGGCCTGGTCACCGCCTATGAACTGATGAAGCTGGGCCTGAAGCCGGTAGTCTACGAGGCCGATCAGATCGGCGGGCGCCTGCGCACCGCAAGCTTCGCCGCGGCCCCGCAGATCACCTGCGATCTGGGCGGCATGCGCTTCCCGGTCTCCAGCAAGGCGCTGTACCACTACATCGAGCTGCTGGGGCTGGACACCTACGACTTCCCGAACCCGCTGGCCGAGCCCACCGACTCCACCGTGATCGAGCTCAAGGGCCAGAAGATCTACGTGGAAGACCCCGCCGACCTGCCGGTCTTCTACCAGGAAGTAGCCGATGCCTGGAAGCAGGCGTTGCGCGAAGACGCCCATTTCGAGCAGATGCAGCAGGCCATCCGCGACCGCGATACGCACACCATCAAGGCGCTGTGGGACTCGATGCTCGAGGAGTTCGACGAGGAGAGCTTCTACGGCTTCATCGCCAACTCCAAGGCCTTCAAACAGGCCGGCTTCGAGCACCGCGAGGCCTTCGGCCAGGTGGGCTTCGGCTCGGGCGGCTGGGATACCGACTTCCCGAACTCGATCCTGGAAATCCTGCGCGTGGTCTACACCGACGCCGACGACTACCACCGCGGCATCACCGGCGGAGCGGCCAAGCTTCCCGAGGCGCTGTGGAACCATGCGCCCGAAAAGATGGCGCACTGGCCAGCGGGCACTTCCCTGTCCACGCTGCACGTCGGCGCTCCGCGCGGCGCGGTCGCCAAGGTCTACCGCACTTCCAACCCCGGGTTCAACGGCGCGAATACCATCGAGGTGACCGAGCGCTTCGGCCGCACCCAGGAATTCGGCGCCGTGGTCTCCACCGTGCAGTCCTGGCTGCTGTCCACCGGGATCGACACCGACGAGGACTTGTTCGCCCCGGAACTGTGGACCGCGATCGAGCGCAGCCACTACATGCAGTCCTCCAAGACCTTCGTGATGGTCGACCGCCCGTTCTGGAAGGACCGCGACCCGGTCACCGGGCAGCACCTGATGTCCATGACGCTCACCGACCGGCTCAGCCGCGCCACCTACCTGCTGGATAACGGCGAGGACCAGCCGGCGGTCATCCTGCTCTCCTACACCTGGAATGACGATGCGCTCAAGTGGCTCTCCCTGTCGGCTGAACGCCGGATGGAGCTGATGCTGCATTCGCTGGAGAAGATCTACCCGGGGGTGGATATCCGCAGCCACATCGTGGGCCAGCCGATCACCGTGTCCTGGGAGTCCGATCCGAACTTCATGGGCGCGTTCAAGGCCAACCTGCCCGGCCACTACCGCTACCAGCAGCGCCTCTACACCCACTTCGACCAGCAGGCCATGGCTGCCGAGCACCGCGGCATCTTCTTGGCCGGCGATGACGTTTCGTGGACCGCCGGCTGGGCCGAAGGCGCGGTGACCACCGGTTTGAATGCCCTGTGGGGCGTGGTGCAGCACCTGGGCGGCGCGGATGCGCAGGCCAATCCCGGCCCGGGCGCATTCCTGGCCGAGATCGGGCCCAAGGCGCTGTAGCTAGACGCTGCCGAAGAAACCAAAATCCCGCACAGACGGGGTCTGGCGTTCGTCGCAACGCCGGCGATCTAGGCCTCGATAATAGTTCATGCATACGCTCGACTGGAATCTTCCAGCCGAGCGTTTTGCATTGGAGCCCATTGAGCAACGGAGCCACTTCCTTCAAATCCTCTGGACCGTCAGAGTAGACTCGTTTGCTTCGGCGGTTTCGATTGCGGTTTTCCTGCGTCGGACGAATTCTCAATGGATGCCAACTTGTCTGACGGCTTGTCAACGACGCATACTTTGGGCACACGGGCACAGGAACTCTTAACGTTTTCTAGCTCGAGGTTGCGGGAAATTCGCACGGGCTCTGATCGCCCGCTGGCAGATTGTGTGGTTTGGGAAGCTTGGTTCGCGGACCGCTTGGCTAGCGTTTTGATGCTTGTCGAGGGCCATGAAGAACGTGTATTTTTGGCCTTGGCGCATTGAGTTCTGTAGAGAATTTCGACGCCACGTGATTCCGATACTCAGCGAGTAGTGCGCCCTGGGTTCGCTTGTGATCGATCGGTTTTGGAATAAATTAAGGTGCTGTCATTGTAACTTCTGATTGTCCGAGGTGCAGCAATAACAGTTAGGGTTCGCCTTAACCGTGGAGTGCAGAATTTTCCTGTGCAAAACCCATGACTGATTAAATTTTTCCATTGCGTTATGAAACTAATGACAATTTTGCATTTTTCGGACAGTTGGGGCGTTCTTCTGCACCAAGAGAATAAAACGTCTACTCGCACCGACGTTTTATGATCGACAGTTGGGCTTTATGGGGTTAAAGCTTTTCTCTCAGCTTGTCGCGAGGGACCGTGCTGCTATTGTCCGTAGCACTTCATTACATCGTTTTTCGTTTCCTCTTCATTTGAGGATGCCATGAAGGAAGTTCAATCATCTTGAAAAGTGGATCTTTCTGTAGACGTAGTGGGAAGATTTTCTCCGTTTTGTCTGCTGTAATCCTGACCGCTTCTTCGCTTGTTGCTACCCCTGCATCAGCTGCAACCGAGAAGAATTCCCAACCTTCATACTCTGCTGCGTTAGAGCCTTGTGTGCAGAAAGCTGTCAAGTCCAAGGCCAAGAAGTGGGTGTGTGAACCTGAAGGCCTGAGCATTAATGTGGATGGCAAGGGTGTACAGGTAAATGAGTTTATTGAGATTCCTACCAAGCAGAGCTATCTAGGGGCGATTGCACAGCCGGCTAAGGGTGGAAGTCACGAGGACACATGGTGTGAAAACGGCGCATCTTGTAAGCGCAAAATCAATGACTACATTTATGAAGTCAAGAGAAATGCTGTTTATGGTAGCGGATCAAAGACTATCGGCCAATATGACTTGGTTGTTCGAACCTACCTCAATGGGCGCCAAGCACAGTGGACTGTGACGCGCGTATGGGATTCTGGGCCTTCACTAAACTTCACTGACTCGAAACTTACATGCTTGGAGAAACGCGGGGCTCTCTCCCCAAATATCTGCGGTACCCACAAGCTTTCTTCCGTGACGATCAATTCTGGAGTTCCTCGCACACAGAAGAAGATCTACGGGAACTATTTGAGAAACAGCAATAACTATTACGGAATATTCCGTACAAAGTTCACTCCTAGGGGCTATTCGCAGTACACGGCGGCAGGATTCGATACCGGCACATTCAACTGCTATGGAAATGCGGATGATAGGTGCTACGTTCCTTAACCATGAAGACTCTGCATATTGACGAAGTTCAAGAAGTTGATGTTGCTCCTGACGGTTGGGAGCTTGCTAGTGAGAATGGTTGGGGATACTTGGCACTTGTGAGTCTGCAAGAGTCAGGGCGATTGTCCAAGATTGTTCGTGTACCGCGAGCTGCTGAGGATGTCGATGCCCGCGACATCGTTGATGATGCTATTTCTTCTTATGTGGAAGACACCGCGGACATCAGGTACGCGGAGAATTTTCTGGAGTGGGAATGGTATTTTCAGAAGCCACATGGTTCCGAGAATTTCTGGGCTGAGTTGAATTCCGAAGTGTATAAACGCGTCAGGAGTAAAGCGCCGCTTCCTGAAGAGAACTACCAGGCGATGCTTCAAGCTGTCAGTTCTTTGTACGCGGAAGGCGTGGAGAACTAGATAGTAGTGGGAGAGGAGCAAGGCCGTCCTTAACGTGAGAAGTGCGGAACTTTTGGGTTCCTCTTTGAGCTGATCCGGTACTTAGACGTCCTGTCGGCGTCGGGAAGCAACCCGGCGCCACAGGGTGTAGCCGATCATCAGCGCCAATAGCGCGTACAGGGTGATGGTGATGCCCGAGCCGAGCAGGATCGACAGCTCGCCGCCGCTGGACATCAGCGCATTGCGCAGGCTGGTTTCGGCCAGCGGGCCAAGCACCACACCGATCATCACCGGCGCCAGCGGGTAGCCATAGCGGCGCATCAAAAACGCGACAAATCCGATCACCAGCACCAGCAGCAGGTCGATCACCGAGGCTCCGGTGGCGTACACGCCCAACCCGCAGAACACCGTGATGCCGGCGAACAGGTGCGGCTTGGGAATCAGCAGCAGCTTGGCCCACAGTGGCGCAAAGGGCAGATTCAACACCAACAGCATCACCAGGCCGACAAAGAGGCTGGCCAGCAGCGCCCAGACCAGATCGGCATTGCGCTCGAAAAGCATCGGGCCCGGCTGCAGGCCATACTGCTGGAAAGCTGCCAGCATGATGGCGGCCGTCGCCGAGGTGGGAAGGCCCAGGGCCAGCAGCGCGCCCATGGCGGTGCCGCTGGTGGCATTGCCTGCGGCTTCCGGGGCGGCGACGCCGCGGATCGCGCCGGTGCCGAACTTCGGGTGGCGGCGTTTGCGGTCCAGCTGGCGTTCGGTGCCGTAGGCCAGGAAGGTCGGCACCTCGGCGCCGCCCACCGGGATCACGCCGAAGGGCACGCCAAAAGCGGTGCCGCGCAGCCACGCGGGAATCGCTTCGCGCACTTCGGAGCGCGAAAGGTAGGGGCGGCCCGACACGGAAATAGCGGTCAGCTTCTCATCGCGGTGGATCCGCGAGGCCACATGCAGCACTTCGCCCAGAGCCAGCACGCCGACGGTGATCACGATGATGCTCACCCCGTCAAAGAGCTGCGGTACATTCGCGGTGAAGCGCGAGGCGCCGGAAATGCCATCGATGCCCACCACGGCCAAGGCCAAGCCGACCAGCAGCGAGGCCAGGCCCTTCAGGGCCGAGTCCGAAACCACCGAAGCGGTGGCGATGAAGGCGAAGACCGCGAGGGCGAAGTATTCGGCCGGCCCGAAAAGCACCGCGACTTCCGCAAGCTTGGGGGCGAAGAACACCACCAGGGTGGTGGCGATCAATCCGCCGATGAAGGCGCCGATCGCGCTGGTGGCCAGCGCCTGCGGAGCCCGGCCGTCCTTGGCCATGCGATGGCCCTCGAAGGTGGTGGCAATGGCGGTGGAGCCGCCGGGGGTATTCATCAAGATCCCCATGGTGGAGTCGCCGAAAAGCCCGCCGAAGTAGACGCCGGCGAACATGATGAACGCGCCGACCGGGTCCAGCGAGAAGGTCATCGGCAGCAGCAAAGCCACGGCCATGGAGGACCCCAGGCCGGGCAGCACGCCCACGGCGGTGCCCAGCAAGGCGCCGATGAAGACCCAGAGCAGGTTCATCGGGGTCAGTGCTTGGCCGAAGCCTTCAAGAAGCAGATTCAGTGATTCCATTAGCCGATCAGTCCTTCCAGGATGCCGCTAGGCAGGTTCAAGCCGAGTGCCGCGCCGAAGGCCAGCTGGATGACCGAGGCGAAAACCAGTGCGATCCCCAGATCCCTGGCCCGGTTCTTGCTGCCCAGGGCAAAGGCCACGGTCCAGAACAGCAGGCTGGCGCTGATCAGCCATCCGGCGGGGACCAAAAGCAGGGCGAAGGCCAGGAATCCGGCGGCGACCAGGGCCACGGTTTTCCAGTCCGAATAGCTGCGGTAGCCCTGCCGATCGGCGGGGACCGGCTCGGGGTTGCGGATCAGCTGCACTGTTAATAGCGCCGCGATCACGAAGATCGCGATGGTGATCAGGATCGGGAAGAATGTGGGCCCCGGTTGCTTGGCCCCGTCGGGCACGTCCATGGTGATGATGCCGACGGCCAGGTAGATCCCCAGCAGCACCAGGATGCCTGGCAGGATCAGACCGCTGCGGCCGGTGGTCTTAGCTTTCATCTTCATCGGCCTTCACGCTCAGCACCGGGATGCTGGACCCGAGGATCACCGCTTGGGCGTCGGAGCCCATGAGCATTTTCCCTACCCGCGAGCGGGAGCGGACGCCGATGACGATCAGCTTCGCGTCCAGCTCGTTGCCTAGGTCGATCAGTTCATCGGCGGCGCGCGGCGAATTGGCGCCAGGCTGCAGGAAGCGGGCCTTGCCCTTCAGCTGCGAGTCGAGTTCCGGGCTTGGCCAGGTTTCGCCGTTGAGGGCGAAGAGCGGGAAGAGGGCCACGTCGGTGTGGACCAGTTCGGCGGCGGCGAGGCCCTGCCGCAGGGCGGCGGCGCCCTCGGCGGTGTGGGTGTATCCGACCAGGATGGTCATGGTTTCTCCAATTTTTCGTGGCTAGTAGCCAAGCTCATTCCAGATGGCGTCGACGCTTTGCCGTTCGGATTCGAGGAATTCCTCGAACTCCGGGCCGGTCAGGAAGGTGTCGGCCCACTGGTTGCGTTCCAGGGCGTCGGCCCATTCGGGGGTTTGGACGGTTTCGGTGACGATCTGCTGGAGCTCTTTGATGTTTTCGTCGCTGAGTCCCGGAGGGGCGACGATGCCGCGCCAGTTGGTCAGCTCGATGTCGTAGCCCAATTCCTTCAGGGTGGGCACCCCGGTGGCAGGGACCGGTTCGGGAGCCGAGACGGCCAGGGCCTTGAGTTTCCCGGCTTCGATCTGGTCGGCGAAGTCCACCCAGCCGGAGACCGAGGCCTTGATGGTTCCGCTGAGCAGGCTGGTGGCCAGCTCGCCGCCGCCGGAGTAGGCGATGTAGTTCACCGCGGTGGGCTTGATGCCGGCTTGCTGGGCGAGCTGGGTGATGATCATCTGGTCGACGCTGCCCAGCGAACCGCCGCCGAAGGCGAAGGCGTTGGGGTCTTTGGCCCAGTCGGCGACCAATTCATCCACCGAGTCATAGGGCGAGTCGGCGGGGACCACCAGGACGTCGTAGTCATCGGTGATCCGAGCGATCGGGGTGACGTCCTGGATGGTGGTTTCCGAGCCGTTGATGTTGATGGCGCCGAGCATCGTAATGCCCATGACCATGAGGCTGGATTTTTCGCCTTCCATGCCGGCGAACTTATTCAGCCCGATGGTGCCTCCGGCACCGGGGATGTTGACGACCTGGGCGTTGTTGACGATGGATTGCGCTCGCATGGCCTGCTGGGCTTCGCGGGCCGCTCCATCCCAGCCGCCGCCGGCGCCTGCCGGAGCGATGAGGGTCAGCTGGGCTCGTGCGTCATCGCCGCTGCCGCTGCTGGCCGCATTAAAGGCCGCCCCGGCGACCACTGCCGCGCCGGCCAGGATAGCCATGGCGCGAAGCGGTTTCCGCAGGCGGGTGCTATCAAGAGTCATTGTGATCCTTTCGCGCCCGATGCCGGGACGCCGTTGGATGTTACAAATTATAAATTATAGTTAACGACCTTAAGTTGTGACCCAAGTCATGTCAAGGTGCGGGTGGCGGGCATGAAAATACCCCCAGTGCCTAAGGCGCTGGGGGTCTTGGGATGGGCTGGGCCTACGGGGCCAGTGCGTCGATGGCCCGGCGGCCGAGGCTGCCTTGGACGTGCTTGGTCATTTCTTCCTCGGCTTTGGCCGCATTGCCGGCGATGACCGCCTTGAGGATGCGCTCATGCTCGGCGGCAACGCGCTTTTTGTCCGCGGCCGAATCCTGCCGGGCGGACAGTCCGACCTGGCGGTAGCGGTCGGCCTTATCCCACAGGGATTCGAGCATGTTGATCAGCAGGTCATTGTGCGAGGCGGTGTAGATCGAGCGATGGAATTCGCGGTGCGCAGCCAGCGCGTCGAGATCGGGGTTTGGTGCCAATGGACGCATCTTTTCGGCCGCGGCCTTCATCCGGCTGATGTCCTCATCGGTGCGGTGGGTTGCGGCCAAGGTTGCAGCCATCGGGTCAAGGCGTTCGCGCACCTGGAAGAGATCGGTGGCTTCCTGGGCGGTCAGTGGCGCGACCTTGGCGTTGCGGTGGGCGTCGATGGTGATCAGCCCTTCGGCTTCCAGCTTGCGCAAAGCCTCGCGCATGGGGGTGAGGCTGACGCCGAGGTCTGCAGCAAGCTGCGACTGCGCCAAGGCTTCGCCCGGTAGCAGTTCCCCGCTCATGATCAGCTCCCTGACGCTTTGATAGGCGTAGGCGTTCTTGGTCAGCGCAGCTTGGCTCACGAGTGGCCTCTTTCGAAGTGCAGGTTTCGGCGGTGCACATTTCATAGAGTGCAACGTCCTTTTTATAAATGTTAGCCGGTAGAGCCTTGGGTCGGGGGAATGCGTGTTGTACGATTTTATAAATTATAAAAACGAGGGGAGAGGCGCATGCCTTCACAAAGCCAACCGCGCATCACGACATTCGAATCCGGCGGCCAGCGCTATTCAGCCACGGATCTTCGGGCAGCCCTGGGCGCGGAATTCAGCCGGCTCCCCGTCGTGCTCAGGCTGCTGGCCGAAAATACCTTGCGCCGCTCCAGCACAGGCGAAGGTGCCAGGACAGTAGCCAACCTCAAGGACTGGCTGCGCGAACATCGCTCCGAAGCCGAACTGGAATACTGGCCGCACCGGATCTTGATGCATGACACCACCAGCACCCCAGCCCTGGTTGATATTGCCGCCATGCGTGACTCGTTGGCCGAAGCCGGTATCGACCCGATCGTGCTCAACCCGCAATTGCAGGTCGAGGTCTCCATCGACCACTCTCTCGCCGTCGAGGACTACGGGCGTGATGATGCAGCACCGCGCAATCTGGCACATGAGTACCGGCGGAACCAGGAACGCTACAAATTTCTGAAGTGGGCGCAGCAATCCATGGAAACGGTTAACGTCAACCCGCCGGGAACAGGGATCATGCACACCCTGAACCTGGAGCAGCTGGCAACTGTGGCGCATCTGGATATCGAGCGCTCGGAAAACCTGGAGCATCCGCTGGTCGTGCCGGACATGATGATCGGCACCGATTCCCACACCCCGATGGTCAACGCCTTGGGTGTTCTGGGCTGGGGTGTTGGCGGGCTCGAAGCCCAGACGGTGATGTTCGGCCTGCCCACCACCCTGCGCATCCCCGACGTCATCGGATTCCGGCTCACCGGGCAATTGCCGGCCGGGGCCACCGCCACCGACCTGGCGCTGAATATCACCCACATCATCCGCGAACGAGGGGCCAGCGGCGAATTTGTCGAGTTCTTCGGCCCCGGCGTGAGCACGCTGAAGGCCGGAGAGCGCGCGGTGGTTGCGAATATGGCCCCGGAATACGGGGCCAGCACCGGCTACTTCCCGGTGGATCAGCAGGTCCTTGACTACCTGGCGCAAACCGGTCGGGCGAGCGAGCAGATCCAACTGGTGCAGGACTACTATCAGGCGGCCGGTCTGTGGTTCGACCCGCAGGGTCAGCCGGAATACACCGATGTGCTGGAGCTGGATCTGGGCCAGGTCCGGCTGAGTGCCGCCGGACCACGCCGTCCGCAGGATCTGATGGAGGTATCGCAAATTCCGCAGGCCTTGGAGGGCGAGGCAGACGGAGTTGAAGATGACGCTGGCGGATTGCCGCGCTTCGCCATCGCGCTGGCCGCGATCACCAGCTGCACCAATACCACCGATCCTAAACTGCTGATCGCCGCCGGACTGGTCGCCCGCAAGGCACGCGAGTATGGGCTGAAGGTTCCGCACTGGGTGAAGACCTCGCTGGCACCGGGGTCGCCGGCAGCCATGAGCTACCTGCGCCGGGCCGGGCTCCTGGAGGACCTGGGCTACGCCGGATTTGATGTGGTGGGCTTCGGCTGCACCACCTGCATCGGCAACTCCGGGCCGCTGAGCGAACCGATCAGCCAAGAGCTGGCGGAAGCCGCGATCAGACCCGTCGCGGTCCTTTCGGGGAACCGGAATTTTACCGGCCGCATCCACCCGGACTTGGATCTGGGCTTCCTGGTTTCGCCACCTTTGGTGGTGGCTTTTGCGCTCGTGGGCCGGGCCGACGTTGACTTGTTGACCTACGAATTCACCCCGGAACAAGCTGGCGGTACGCCGGTGAAGCTTGCCGACCTGCTGCCCACGCGTGAGGAAGTCCAAGCGGCATGGGAGCGGGGGCATGATGCCCAGGACTTCGCGCGCGACTTCAAAATCGCCACCACCAGCCCCCTGTGGTCGAAGCTGGATGCGCCGACCGGCGCCCAATTCCATTGGAACGAAGACTCCAACATCCTGCGCCGCCCGCCTTTTGCCGCTGCTAGTGAAGGCAGCCAACTCGGGACATTTGTTGCGCACCCGCTGCTGGTGCTCGGCGATGATGTCACCACGGACCATATTTCCCCCGCCAGCGCGATCCCGGCCGATTCGCTCGTGGCCGACTACCTCGTCTCGCGCGGAGAGAACCGCGATGACCTCAACGTTTTTGCCTCGCGCCGCGGCAATTTTGAAGTGATGGTGCGCGGTGGATTCCACGCCAAGAACCTGGAGAACAAGCTCGGTGCCAACCTGCCGGTGGTCCATACCGTGCATGCCGGAACCGGAGACGTGATCCCGCTGGCCGAAGCTGCCAACAGGTATCGGGAGCAGGGGCAAAGCACCGTGGTCATCGCGGGAGAACGCTATGGGACCGGCAGCTCGCGCGACTGGGCGGCCAAGGTCCAACGGCTGCTGGGGGTGCGCGCGGTGCTTGCCGGAAGCTTCGAGCGAATCCACCGCTCCAACCTCATTGGCATGGGAGTGGTGCCATTGCTGGTTCCGCAGGAGGTCAAAGCGCAGCTGCAGCAGCTTGCCGCCGATGACTGGATCGGGATCTCGGTCCCGTCTTCCACCTTGGCGGTGCGCGGGGCAGTACCGGTGAAGGTCGAGTTCTCCGGTGGGGGAGTCCTGGAATTCGAGGCCCGGCTGGCCGCTGAAACAGAGCTGGATCTGACGTTGCTGAAAGCAGGTGGAGTCATTCCGCACCTGCTAGCCAAAACCCAGGCTCAATTCCGAGGAGTTGCACGATGAACCATGCCAAGAAGCCCGGGGTGATCGTGGAAATCCGCGGCGACGAGGCTGCCAACGAGATGTTCACCATGGTGCGCGAACGGATTATCAAGCCCCTCGTTGACGTCGACATTCAAAGTTTTGACCTGTCGCTGGCCAATAGGGACGCGACCGCCGATGCGATTACCGTGCAGGCGGCCGCAGCCGTGAAGGAACATCGGGTGGCGGTGAAGTGCTCGACCATCACGCCCACGGCAGCGCAGGTGGCAAGCTTCGGGCTGAGCCAACGCTGGAAATCGCCCAACGCGACCTTGCGCAAGGCATTGGACGGCGTGATCTTCCGGGAGCCGATCGTGCTGGAATCGGTGCCGCGGATCGTGCCGGGCTGGAAGGCCCCGATTGTTGTTGCGCGGCATGCCAACGCCGATCAATACCAGGCAACCGACTTCAAGGTACCTGGCGCGGGAAGCCTTACCCTGAGTTTCACCCCGGCCGATGGTTCAGGGCCAATAGTCCGTGAGGTCACAACCTTCGGAGCCGATGGCGGCGTGGCCCTGGGCATGTACAACAACACCGATTCCATCCGGGCTTTTGCGCGGGCATGTTTCAGGCAGGCCTTGCGTTTGAAGCTTCCCCTGTATTTCTCCACCAAGCACACCGTGCTCAAGGAATACGACGGTGTTTTTGTTGAAGCGTTCCAGGGAATCTACCAGGGGGAATTCGCACAGTTATTTGCCGAGGCGGGGCTCAGCTATGAACATCGATTGATCGATGACATGGTGGCTTTTGCGATCAAGAGCCCTGGCGGATTCATGTGGGCGCTGAAGAACTACGACGGCGATGTCCAAGCGGATATCGTCGCCCAGGGCTTTGGTTCACCTGGTTTGATGGCATCGGTGCTGGCTGGGGAGGACGGTGAAACCTGCTTGTTCGAGGCGGCCCACGGAACCGTGGCCCGCCACTACAAGAGATTGGTCCAGGGCGAAGAGCTGAGGGCAAATCCCGTGGCCACCATTGCCGCCTGGAGCCGCGCCCTCGAGCATCGTGGCACCTTGGACTCCAATGCCGAACTGGTCCAAGCGGCCGAAGCGATCGACGCTGCGGTCAGAGGGACCGTGGCCGATGGCGTGATGACCGCGGACCTGGCTGGCTTGGCCGGCGGCCACCCGGTGGGGACCGCCCAATTCATTGATGCGGTGGCCGGCAAGCTGGGCATGACGGGGGCTGGGCGTTAAAGAACCGCGGTGGCGTTGGCGGGCGACCCGGTGCCGCCGATGAGATTCAGTGGCTTGATGCTCAGCAGGCAGTCCCAGCGATCCAGCTGGCCCATGCGGCGGGCCAGCGGCCCCAACCGCCATAGCTCGCCGAGCGGAAGGCCGAGCTTCGCCAGGAATTCCTGGTGCATCATCCCCCGATCATTCGGCGCTGAGTCAAGGAACGGGGAGTTGGCCACAGGCGGCAGGCACTCCACGGCAAAGTTGTCGGCCGCCAGGATGCTCAGCCCCGAATCCCACGCCCAGTCCAGCAGCTGCTCGGACTGTGCCAATCCGGTGGCTTTCCCGCTATCGCGCTGCCGGGATTTTTCCTCCGGGGATAGCGCCAGGAACCATTCGCTCCAGCCGGTGTGGACCATCAGCGCATCGCCGGGCTCCACCGAGATTCCTTGGTGGTTCATGGCCTCCAGGAGCAAGGAGAACGGGAGCTGCTGCCCGCCTTGATGGTCGAGCTGCTGGCCCAAGCTGGCCACGTATCCGGCAAGGTCAAGCAACAGGCCTCGGGTCACGATGGGTTGATCCGACCAGTACTGGATGCCCAATTCTGCGGTGCCGGCAATGATCTGTTCGTCGGGCACGCCGTTATAAAAGCCCACCTCGTCCGAACGGCGGTGGCGCAGCCCGTCGATCTGCGATGAGCCCTGGAGGTAGAAGTTGTCCAGATAGTCATCGCGGTGGGCCGGATGGTTGCCGAAAATATGGTGCTCCGGGGCGCCACGGGTTTTGGACATTCCCGGCGAGAAGGCGTTGATCGGGTAATCCAGCCCGAACGTTTCCCCCAGCCGCACCGAGGTGGCGGCCTGCACGCGCTTGGCCGCATCGATCTTATCGGGGGCGCCGGCAGAGGGAGAGCTGAACAGGCCCCAAGAAGTGCCGGCAAGCCGGCCCGGCCGCTGCTTGAGCTGCGCGCGAGTGGGGTAGCTTTTCTTCTCGCTCATCGTGCGCTCTTTTCCTGCGCGTATTTCACCGGGGTGGAACCCACATGGAGTAATAGGAAGGCCGCGATCGAGGCGATGGATGCGCAGATGCAAAGGATCATCTTGAATACGGTGTTGGGTCCGGTCAGCAATGTTGCGCTGCCGAAGACGATTCCGGCCAGCTGCAGCAGGACAAAGACGATTCCGCCGCACAGGGCCAGCGCCAGCGAGGCGACGAAGGTTTTTCGAAGTATCAGTCGGTACATGGTGCTTCCTCGTGGGTTAGACCGGCAGGATTCCGGACGCGATCAACACGCCAATGGCCAATAACGGTAGTGCATAGAACAGCAGCATGCGACGGAAGGTGCTGTAGGGGTTGACCCCGGCGATGCCGCAGGCAACATACAACGGCGCACCACCTGGCGGAACTGCTGCTTCGCAGGAGGAGAAGACAAGCACTGCTACTGCCGCGGTCGGCGCCGGGACTCCCGCGGCGACCAGTGCGGCCACTCCCACGGTACCCACGGCCGCCATGGTCGCGGTCGAGGAGAGCGGAGCTGCTACGGCAATGACGATCAGCCCGATGACCAGGGCCAGCAGCCACACCGGCAGCGATAGCTGGTTCAACACGGCGGTCAGTTGCTCGGGCAATCCGGTGCTGGCCAGCGCATTGGCGCCGGCGAAGGCGAATAGCACGGTCACCCCGACGATGCCGAAGCGGGGGATGGAATCTTCGAGCATGGCGGACCAGGCCTTGAGGGTGCGCGGCAGCTGGCGGTATCCCAGCAGCAGGCCCATCAGGATCAGCGCGATAGGGATCCAGAAGATCGGGCTGATCGCCTTGGCCACGTTGGTTTGGGTGTAGCTGCTTAATGCCTCGGCGATGGCGCCGCTGGTGATGATCATCGGGATGGCGACGCCGACAAAGAGCAGCAGGGTGCTCCATCCTTGCCTGAAGGCCACCGATAGCGCTTGGCGTTGCTCCTTGGCAGTGGCTTGCGCGCCACTGCGGCGAACCAGCAGGTAGGTCACGACCAGCCGGTGGGCCACGCACCATAGGCCGCCGAAAATCAAGGGGATCAATAGTTCATTGGCCGAGAGCAGAGGGCCCACGGTGGAGGAGCCGACCAGGACAAACATGGATGCGCTGAACGGGAAGGTGATGCCCATGCCCGCGTTGCCAGCCACGATGGTGGCCGCGGTCGGCCGGTCGATCTTCGAGCGTTCCATCCACGGGATCGTAATGGAGCCTACCGTCGCGGCGATGGCAGCCTGGTTGTGCACGATGCTGCCCAGCCCGGCGGAGGACACCGTGGAGACATAGGCCGCGCCGCCCTTGCTGCCGCCGATCAGCGAATCCAGCAGATTGATCATCCGCTCCATGACGCCGGCTCGTTCCAGCAGATAGCCCATGAAAACGAAGATCACCGTCGCATAAACGATTTCATCGGTGAGCGCCTCGTACAGCGCACCCCATCCTGCTGAGAGCATCTGGCTGCCGTTGAACGCTGCCGCCACGATGAAGCCGAGGATCATCGCTTCGCCGACATTGCGGCGCATCAGCACCGACCAAATGATGATGACCGCGAGGTAGGCGCCCAGCGCCCAGATGCCAATCATGCTGTTTCCTTCCAAAGCTTGCCAGCGTCGCTGCTAGCCAGCTGTCATCCTATTATCGATAGCCATGCGCTCCATGGCGCTGGCTGAGGCGT
This sequence comes from Glutamicibacter mishrai, assembly GCF_012221945.1. Classification (NCBI taxonomy): domain Bacteria; kingdom Bacillati; phylum Actinomycetota; class Actinomycetes; order Micrococcales; family Micrococcaceae; genus Glutamicibacter; species Glutamicibacter mishrai. The sequence goes on from NZ_CP032549.1 coordinate 1,941,299, forward strand.
CGGCCATTTCGTGCGGGACGCCCAGGTCTTCCAGATATCCGCCGGTGGAACGCATTTCCGCCGCACGGCGTACTGCATGCTTGGCGGTGCCCGTCAGGAAGCGATCGATGGTTGCCTGCCCGTCGCCGGCCAGCGTCTTGGAGATTTCTTCGCGGATCCATGGTTCCAGCCCGGCGGCAGCACCGGCGCGCACCGCTTCAATCACCACAGAGGCCAGGCCCTTGGTGAAGACGCTGCGCAGCAGCTTATGGGCCATGGCGCTGCCCGGCCCGCCATCAACGATCTGGACCGATGCCCCTACGGAGTGGAGCAGAGCGGCAAAGTCCTGCGCTCCGCGGCCGCTGGCCATCAAGGGGGTCTTCGCTCCCTGGGCAATGACGGGGCCGAGGATGGCTACATCGATGAAGTTGGCTTCGCCCGCGGTGGAGCCGAGTTCTTCCATGGTCTTGGGGGATGAGCTGGTCAGGTCGGCGTAGCCGGCACCTGGCTTCATCACCGGCAGGCATTCTTCGGCTACCTTGGGCGCAGCGCCGGCGCCGGTGAGGACCAGGACCATGTCGGCTTCCCTGGCTGCTTCCGCCGCCGATTGGGCCAGCACGGCCCCTGGCGGGGCGGTGGTGATGAACGGGTCGTAGCCGATGATTTCGTGTCCTGCGTCGAGCAGCGCGGCGGCATAGATCTGTCCGACTTCACCGAGTCCGATAAGTGCACATTTCATAGTGTGGGGCCTTTGATTGTCAGGAGTGGGAGAGTTTGCGGCTGGCGAGAATGGCGGTGCGGCGCTGGGACTCATCGAGATTCACGGCTTCAGCGGCGGTGGCGATGTCTTCGGCGCGCTCTGCCGGAATGATGACCAGGCCATCGGAATCGCCGATGACAATGTCGCCTGGCGAGACGGCAACCCCGCCGAAAGCGATCGTTCCGTTCACTTCGAAGGGGCCATTCTTGTAGGGGCCGGCGGGGCTGGTGGCTCGGGCGAAGACCGGAAGATTGATTTCGCCGAGATCCACGGCATCACGGACCGCTCCGTCGACAGCGAATCCGGCCACGCCCTTGGAAATCGCGCGCTCGCCGATGAGCTCTCCAAGCAGCGCTCGATCGGTGTAGCCGCCGCCGTTGACGACGATGACTTCTCCGGGCTGAACATGTTTGAGCGCTTCGTGGATTCCGGCGTTGTCACCCGGAGCCACCCAAACGGTGTAGGCAGGTCCGGAAATCTTGGCGCCTTCCCAGACTGCCTGGATTTGCGCTGAAGCAATGCCTAGGCGCTGCATGGCGTCGCCGATGTTGGCGGCGGGAAGCGCAGCGAGTCGATCGATAACGGATTGCGCGACGAGAAGAGGCTGCGTCGATTGATTCATGGGGCACCTATCCCAAATGCTGGGGCGAGCGTGAAACTTTTGAATAAATTTCATTAGACGTTCTATAGTTTCACACTACGCAATTAATTGATGATGTACGGAATCATGACATGGGCTGCGTCACAGTGTCAAGGCGCAGGAAGGCATATTTCCCGCCCAACGCGGAGGGCGCTGGAAATTCAGGGCGCGCAAAAACAGGCGCGTGTATCACGCGCCTGTTTAGGTGGTGGCGGCCTTTAGTAGACGCTGCTCGCCAGGAGATCCGAGAGTCTGCGGGCAGCTTGGAGGAGCTCCGGGGCGCGGGCCTCAAGGGTTTCGCGGGTGACCGTGTGGATCGGGCCGGTCAGCGAGAGGGCTTCGGTGGGCGGACCTTGCCGCGAAGGGATGGCGGCGGCGATCGAGATGATGCCAAGCGCGCGCTCGTCTTCGGAGATGGCATAGCTGGCGTCCGCCATCGGGGCGCGGGCCTTGATGGCCTTGAGGTCGAAGTCCTCGTTTTCGTAATGCAGGTGCCGGGAGGTTTCGGCAATCTGCGTGAGCTCATCGTCGTCGGCACCGAGCAGGAAGATGCGTCCGGCTGCGCCGGCGGTAAGCGGCAGGCGCCTGCCCTGGGGCAGGTTGTAGCCCAGCGAGCTTTCGCCCACGACGCGTTCGACCAGGACTCGCTCGCTGCCCAGTCGGGTATAAAGCGAAGCCGTTAGCTTCGTGGCCTGGGACAGCTGCTGGAGGATCGGCTGGGCGACCCGGGGCAGCGGGTCGTTTTCGAGGAAGACGCGGGCCGCGGGAAGAACCGCTGGACCCAGGCGGTAGCTCTTGTCGGTCTGGCTGACGAGGCCGGCTTCCTGGAGCACCCGCAGGATGCGCAGGGTCGTAGGCGAGCTCATGCCCATGTCGGCGGCGATAGTGCTGAGGCGACGCGGATGCTCGTAGCGCTGGATCTGCTCGAATACGGCTATCGCTCGGGTCAACGACCGCATGCCGTTGGGTGCTTCGGACTTCTCTTTTTCTGCCGCCATGATTTCATTCTATGCAATTAATTTGTAATTTGATGCACTTGCTTGACGACCTCTTGTGCCCCATGTCACTATTTCATGGAACGCTAGATAATTTTACTGTATGAAATTTACGAACAAACTATGCAATTGGAGGAAGCTGTGTCGAACGATGCAACGGGGAGGCGGGTTCCAGCTGGACGATGGCCGATCCTCATCGGCCAGGCTGTCATCGCACTCGTAGGCTTGTACGCGCTGCTGGGTTCATTAAGCCTTGGACTCTGGAGCAGCCTCGGTCCGGGTGCCGGCTTCTTTCCAGCAGTTCTTGGCATTTTCCTGATGGTTCTCGTCGTGCTCTGGTTTGTGCAGGAACGCGCCAAGCCAACCGAAGATGCAGGCGCAGAAGCCTTTGACAGTGCCCAGATATGGGCCGTTGTCCTCAGCCTGGTGATTCTGGCGGCCGCTTTGCCATTCCTCGGCTTCCAGCTCAGCGTCTTCATCTTCCTCATGTACCACCTCAGCTTCCGGGCGCGGATCGGATGGGTGAAGGCCGTCATCATTTCTCTTTGCGGGAGCGTCGGGGTCTTTTACCTGTTTACGGCCGTCCTGCACGTCTCTCTGCCGGTGGCAACGGTGCCGCCGTTGAGCATGATTGGACTTTGATATGGATGTTCTCAACGAACTCATGATGGGTTTTGCGCAGGCGATGACCTGGCAGAACCTCCTCTTCGCCTTCGTCGGCTGCCTGTTGGGCACCGTCATTGGCGTCCTGCCGGGCATCGGGCCTGTTGCCGGCATCGCCCTGCTGATCCCGCTGACGCTGAATCTTGATCCTGCCGGATCCATCATCATGTTGTGCGCGATTTTTTATGGCACGACCTACGGCGGAACCATCACCAGTGTCCTGCTCAATACCCCGGGCGAAGCTGCCTCGGCCATCACCGCCATCGACGGCTACCAGATGACCAAAGTGGGACGCGCTGGTGTCGCGCTGACCATTGCCGCGGTGGGTTCCTTCATTGGCGGAACCATTGCCACCGTTGGCCTGGTCATGGCGGCCAAGCCGCTGGGCAGCCTGGGCTTGCTGATCGGCCCTCCGGAATTCTTCGCTCTTGTGGTCGTCGGCATATCCCTGCTGGTCGCCTTGGCTGGACGCTCGATGGTCAGGGCACTGATCTCCGGGGCCTTGGGATTGCTGATTTCGATGGTCGGCATCGATCCGGTCATGGGAGCACCACGTTTTACCTTCGGCATGGAGCGCTTGCTCGATGGCGTCTCCTTTGTGGCCGTCATTGTGGGCATCTTCGGCTTGTCGGAGATCCTTTCCTACCGCCCGGGGAAAAACCAGGCGGTGGCCCAAGCGCCGGGAATGCGCGCGCTGCTTCCCACGCGCACCGACTGGAAACGCAGCACCCCGGCCTTCGCCCGCGGTACCGGCATCGGCTTCGCCATGGGGCTGATTCCAGGCATGACCGGATCGGTATCCTCACTGCTGTCCTACGGCGCCGAGAAGAAATTCTCCAAGCACCGCAATGAACTGGGGCAGGGAGCCATCGAAGGAGTTGCCGGTCCGGAGACCGCGAATAATGCGCACGCAAATGGCGCCTTGATTCCGCTGTTCACTCTGGGGATCCCCGCCTCGCCGACGATCGCCGTGCTCATGGGCGCCTTCCTGCAGCAGGGGCTGACCCCCGGCCCCACCCTGTTCGCCGAACACAGCACACTGGCGTGGACGATCATCGCGAGCCTGTTCATCGGCAATGTCCTGCTGCTGGTGCTCAACGTCCCCCTGGTCGGCCTGTGGACTTCGATCCTGAAGGTGCCATATCCGATCCTTGCCGGTTTGATCCTGATGTTCATGGTCGTCGGTGCCTACACCATCAACTTCTCGGTATTCGACGTTTTCGTCATGATCATCTTCGGTCTGGTGGGTCTTGGCCTGCGCCGGCTGGACATTCCGCTGGCGCCCATGGTCTTGACCTTGGTGCTGGGCCCGCTGATGGAACGCTCCCTGCGCGAATCGCTGGATATTTCGCACGGCAGTTTCTCCATCTTCTTCGATCGCCCCATCACCATGGTTCTTCTGCTCATCGCCTTGGTGATTGTCTGCAGCCCGCTGCTGAAGCTGCGCAAGCCAGCCGCCCTGGTGGCTGAAGATCCCGAAAGCTAAACACTCGCAATAAGCAGTACCGAACAAAAAGGAACCAACAATGAAACGCATCATCACCGCTGTCGCTGTAGGTGCACTCGCCCTGGCCGCCTCTGGCTGTTCAGCAAGCGGCGGAGCCGCCTCCAATGCCGGAGCCGACTTCCCTAAAAACGGCAAATCCGTCGAACTGCTGGTGGCATTCTCGCCCGGCGGGCCGGTGGACACCGCTGCCCGGTTGATCCAGCCAGTGCTCGAAAAAGAACTGGGAACCAACGTCGAGGTGGTCAACAAGCCAGGCGCTGGCGGTCAGATCGGCTACACCTCCCTGGCTAACGCCAAGCCCGATGGATACACTATTGGCGCCGTAGGCTCGCCCTCCATCGTGGTCATTCCCTTGGACAAGGCCCGAGGTGCAGCGTTCACCCGGGAAGACATGCAGCCACTGGCCCGCCAGGTGACCGATCCGATGGTGATCGCTGTCCAGCCGGATAGCAAGTACAAGAACGTCAAGGACCTGTTCGAGGACAGCAAGGCGAATCCAGGGGCTATTAATGCCACTACCACCGGCCAAATGGGTGGCGAGCACTTTGCCATCGCGCAGATCAACGAGGCCACCGGCGGCGAACTGAGTCCGGTCCACTTCTCCGAGGGCGCTTCGCAGGCTTCCACCGCATTCCTGGGCAAGCATGTTGATGTGCTGGTTGGAAATATTAGCGAAGTCATCGACCTGCAGAAGCAAGGAAAGGCCAAGGTGCTGGGCGTCATGCATTCAGAACGCTCCGACGCTCTGCCCCAGGTGCCAACCCTCAGCGAGGAAGGCTATGACGTAGTGGCTGCGACCGCGCGTGGCTATGCGGCCCCGGCAGGCTTGCCTGAGGATGTGGCTAAGAAGCTGGAATCAGCATTGCAGAAGGCGATTGAAGATGAGTCAGTAGTGTCGAAGATGGACAATCTGGGGCTGGCCACCAGTTACCAAAATTCGGCGGACTACGGCGAATTCTGGACGAAGCAGGAAGCCGACTACAAGGCGGTACTGCCGCTCGTGCAGGCCAAATAGCCTGCAGAGAGGTCTTTTCAGCGGTGGCTGGGCGCGCATGGTGCGCGCCCAGCCACCGCTGCCCTAGCGCAAAACTGTCGCCGTGCCCTATCATCGATGAGTCAGGAGTCACAGTCTTGTGGTTTCCGGCGCTCTCAAAAGGGGCGATACCCGTTGCCGTGAAGCAACTGGTAACGGCAGACATATATGGAATTTTCTTAAGCACCATTTCTTGAAAAGAGTCCATAATGTCTAGCGTTTCCGCAGCCATTGCCCATGCCCTTAAACCAATTGCCCCGCAGATCTTCGGGCTGATGGGAAATGGCAACGCCCACTTCCTTGATGCCGCCGTCCGTGCGGGATTCGACTACACCGCAGTGCGCCATGAGTCCGCGGCGGTTTCGGCCGCCGACGCGTATTTCCGGATCGCGAATAAGCTGGCCATCGCTACCACCACCTACGGTGCCGGCTACACCAATGCCGTGACCGCGCTGGCCGAAGCCGCAGCCGCCGGAACGCCGCTGCTCTTTGTCACCGGCGATGCGCCCAGCACGGGACTGCGCGGCTGGGACGTGGACCAGGCGGCGATCGACGGCGGTGTGCGAGCACCCCGCTACGTCGTGGATCGCCACACCCCGGGCAGCATCGCGTTGCAGGCCGCCGCTCATGCGCTGCGCGAGCAGACCCCGGTAGTCCTGGCCATTCCTTATGACCTGGCGGCCGCCGAAAGCGCAGGCGAAGAACTTCCCGATTTCGCCTCGCTGGCCTGCACGCCGGCCAAGCCGCGGTTGGAGCCCGCCGCGCTGCAGCAGATCGTAACCAAGCTGGATGCCTCGAAGCGCACCCATATTCTTTATGGGCGCGGCGCCATTGACGCCGCCGACCAGGTCAGGGAGCTGGCCCGGAAGCTGGATGCCACCACCTCGGGCACGCTGCTGGCCCGCGACCTGCTGGACTACGACTTCGACCTCGGAATCACCGGCGGATTCTCCACCGAGGCTAACGCCCGCATCATTGCCCAGGCCGACACGGTGCTGGTCTTGGGAGCTTCACTGAACCAATTCACCTTGCGCTTCGGCGAGCTGGTTAATGAGTCGGCGACGCTGATCCAGATCGATCTCGGCGCGGCAGCCACCAATGCCCGCGTGGACGTCTTCGCCACCGCCGATGCCCAGAGCGCCGCGGCAGATTTGCTCGACGCTGTACAGCGGGCGCAAGGCAACTGGTGCGCGGGACTGGACCTGGGTGATCTGCGCAGCCGCCCGGCCGGCGACGATAAGGCCGAGGACGGATTGCTGGATCCTCGCCGGGTAGCCAGCGAGCTGGAGAAGATCCTGCCAGCCAACCGGGTCCTGGTCCAGGATGGCGGGCACTTCATCGGCTGGGGGCCGATGTACTGGTCGACCAGCGGCGCGCGTTCGCTGGCCTGTGTGGGCACCGCGTACCAGTCCATCGGCCTGGGCATCGCTTCCATGGTGGGAGCTGGCGCCGCGGCGCAGGGCCGTACCGTGGTACTGGCCGCCGGCGACGGAGGATTCCTGATGGGCCTGGCCGACCTCGAATCCATCATCCGCACCGTCGACAGCGGAGTGATCGTTATCTACAACGACTCCGCCTACGGCGCAGAGGTCCATCAATACGGCTCCATCGGCCTGCACGAAGACCCGATGCTGATCCCGACCGTGGACTTCGCAGGCATCGCCCGCTCCATGGGAGCCACCGGGGTGCGGGTGGAGAATCTGGTGGATATGGCTGGACTCACACAGTGGGTGGCTGACGGTGCGCGGGGCGTATGCCTCGTCGATGCCCGCGTCACCACGCGGGTTCGCGCCCCTTATATGGAAGAGGTGCTCGCCGCCAACAAGAAAGCGGCCGCGACACTGGCATTACAATCCGATTAAGACGCTGGCAAAACGGTTGGGATACGGCGTAGGGTTGACCCGTGCGCAAGATATTAGTTGGAACAGCCAGCCTGAGCCTGGGAGCGCTTTTAGTCCTCCCAGCGACCGCTGCCTTTGCTGTACCAACTGGACCCGGTGACCGGGCCGAAGCGCCGACCCAACTGTTTTCTGATTCTTCGCTGCGTGTAGCCACCATCCAGGCCAACCTCACCGCTGATGCCTCTGGCGGCCTGGAAGCGAAGTTGATGGGCGGAACCAACCCGCAGGCCGCCCAGATCGCCGATAGCATTTCCGAAGCCGATGCCGACGTAGTGGTTTTGACCAATATGGATGCCGAACAGGGTGCCGTTGATGCGTTCAAGGACCAGTACCTGAACAACGAGGCGGATGACCGCACCGATATCGACTACCAGTACTCTTATCTGGCCGTTGGCTCCAAGGGCCTGCAAAGCGGTGCTGATTTGAACGCTGATGGCGTGATCGGCAGCGCCGAGGATGCCTGGGGCCAGGGAGCTTTTGAAGAGCAGGGCTCGGTAGTGGTGCTTTCCAAGTACCCGGTGGACGAAGAGAAGATCACCGCAGTCTCCAAGCTCAAGTGGCAGGACGTGGAGAACGACCAGTTGCACCATACCGACCTGTCGGGTGTCCTGGCTGCCTCTATTCCAGTCATGAATACCGGCCTGTGGGATATTCCCCTTGAAGTTGGCGGCCAGCAAGTCCATGTTGTTGCCACTCAGACCGAGCCTGAAGATGCGAACCAGGGGTACTCCCAGGCCCGCCACGGTGATGAACTGAAAGTCATTTCGGACTACTTGGCTGGCAAGGACTACGTGCACACGGATCAGGGCCGCCAGGCCGAGGGCGTGGGCGATGAGAAGTTCGTCGTCGCTGGTGCCTTGGATCTGCGGGATGCCACCGAGAACCGGCTTGAACCATTCCTCAAGGGCTTCGCTCGCGAAGATGCCCTGAATGACGCCGGCAGCTACCTGATTCCGGATGCCTCGTGGCAGGTTACCGGACAGGGACGCATCGAGCAGAGCGATCCTCCACTGGAAGAAGCAGTGCCGAGCACCGTTGAAGCACCCGGATCACTGATCTGGACCGACATCGAGTTCTAAGCTCTATCCATCCAGCCGCGGGCTGGAGAACAATCCGCTTGGCCCGTTCGCGAAGGGCGATCTACCCGGTCGCAGATAACAGCCAGGCGTACTCCATCAGCAGAAATTGCTGTAATCCACCCGCTGGTCTGCGGGTTTGTGTAGATTAGCTACTGCACCTAGATTTCGCACGATCCAATCATTGGCAGCAGACCCGAAGAATGCCCGGCAGTCTCAAGGCAACTCTCAGGGTCATGCAGATAAGCTGAGGGCATCATGAAAAACGATCCAATCTCGATGACTTTCATTGGCAAAGATGGCAAGCCTCGCTCCAGCGTGCAACAGGCCATCTTGAAGGGCATCGGCGTGCAGCGGCCGCTGGTACTCGCGTACATCAATCGTCTTCGCAAAAAGAACCCCCAGGCGGAAACCGCTGAACTAGCCGCCATCGTTGAACGGGACTACCTTCGCGTAGTGACCGGCTCCGGTGCTGCCGTTGGCGGCACGGCTGCAGTGCCCGCCGTTGGCACTGGCGTAGCGCTTGGCCTGTCGGTCGCAGCGACCTTGGGCTTCCTGGAAGCTTCGGCGCTCTATGCCCAAAGCCTGGCCGAGCTTCACGGCATCGCCATCGAGGACCCGGACCACTCGCGTGTTTTGGTCATGGGCATCCTGATGGGTGAAGAAGGCAGCTCCATGATTGCCGGACTTACCTCGCAGGCCGCTGGCCGTGGCGGCGGCCCGGTCAAGGGATGGGCTCAGGCCTTCGGAGCGAACAAGAGCACCAGCTTCTACTCGAGCGTGCAGCGGACCTTGCAGAAGAAGTTCCTGCATAAGATCATCGGCACCCAGGCCGCTAGTGTTGTCGGACGCCTGGTTCCCTTCGGCGTAGGCGCTGTGATCGGTGGCGCTGGCAACCGGTTCATGGCAAAGCGCGTGATCGAGAATGCGCAGGAAGCCTTCGCTGGCATCCCTACGGTGGCGCCAAGTGCCTTGCCGTTGGATGATCCACGAATTTTGGAATCCGAAATCGTCGAAGACTAGCCGCGAGGCAGAGCCGGGCAGCGAGAGAAGAGCCCGCGAAGCGCCCCGTAAAATAGTATTAACTGTTTTACGGGGCGTTTTTCTTGGTTTAAACCGCGTGAATCCGGGGATGGGAGCGCGTACATGGGATTAAGTGTCGACGCTCACCCGGAAAAGCAGCCACCCGATTTGCACGACCCCCCAAACCTGTGTATAGTTTTTCCTTGTCGCCGAGAGCAAAACGGAAGAAATAACCGGATGCAAAACGACGGCGAAACCCCAGAAAATCAACGGTTTCACACAGGTCACTGTGGGAAAATAGTTGAAGAATGGGAACCAAGAATACTGTTTCAAATCACAAACAATTGATTTGACTTTCAGAAATTCGCGGTGATAAGATTTGAATATAACGCTGGACGAAATCATTGCCTGAATTGTTGGGTAATGGAGAACCGGTAAGTGTTTGTTGTTTGAGAACTCAATAGTGTGCCAAGTTTGTTGATACCGAATTATTTTTATTTGGTGAATACATAACATTTGCTTGAGGCATTGCACCCCCGTGTAGTGTTCTTGAGTGTTTTTTATTCGCCAGGATTTTTTCATTGATTCTCCCTTATTTTCCGAGGGGTTTCGGTGGCTTTTTGTTTTTTATGGAGAGTTTGATCCTGGCTCAGGATGAACGCTGGCGGCGTGCTTAACACATGCAAGTCGAACGATGAAGCCCTGCTTGCAGGGTGGATTAGTGGCGAACGGGTGAGTAACACGTGAGTAACCTGCCCCTGACTCTGGGATAAGCCCGGGAAACTGGGTCTAATACCGGATATGACTTCCTACTGCATGGTGGGTTGTTGAAAGATTTATCGGTGGGGGATGGACTCGCGGCCTATCAGCTTGTTGGTGAGGTAATGGCTCACCAAGGCGACGACGGGTAGCCGGCCTGAGAGGGTGACCGGCCACACTGGGACTGAGACACGGCCCAGACTCCTACGGGAGGCAGCAGTGGGGAATATTGCACAATGGGCGGAAGCCTGATGCAGCGACGCCGCGTGAGGGATGACGGCCTTCGGGTTGTAAACCTCTTTCAGTAGGGAAGAAGCGAAAGTGACGGTACCTGCAGAAGAAGCGCCGGCTAACTACGTGCCAGCAGCCGCGGTAATACGTAGGGCGCAAGCGTTATCCGGATTTATTGGGCGTAAAGAGCTCGTAGGCGGTTTGTCGCGTCTGCCGTGAAAGTCCGAGGCTCAACCTCGGATCTGCGGTGGGTACGGGCAGACTAGAGTGATGTAGGGGAGACTGGAATTCCTGGTGTAGCGGTGAAATGCGCAGATATCAGGAGGAACACCGATGGCGAAGGCAGGTCTCTGGGCATTTACTGACGCTGAGGAGCGAAAGCATGGGGAGCGAACAGGATTAGATACCCTGGTAGTCCATGCCGTAAACGTTGGGCACTAGGTGTGGGGGACATTCCACGTTTTCCGCGCCGTAGCTAACGCATTAAGTGCCCCGCCTGGGGAGTACGGCCGCAAGGCTAAAACTCAAAGGAATTGACGGGGGCCCGCACAAGCGGCGGAGCATGCGGATTAATTCGATGCAACGCGAAGAACCTTACCAAGGCTTGACATGTGCCAGACCGCTCCAGAGATGGGGTTTCCCTTCGGGGCTGGTTCACAGGTGGTGCATGGTTGTCGTCAGCTCGTGTCGTGAGATGTTGGGTTAAGTCCCGCAACGAGCGCAACCCTCGTTCCATGTTGCCAGCACGTAGTGGTGGGGACTCATGGGAGACTGCCGGGGTCAACTCGGAGGAAGGTGGGGATGACGTCAAATCATCATGCCCCTTATGTCTTGGGCTTCACGCATGCTACAATGGCCGGTACAATGGGTTGCGATACTGTGAGGTGGAGCTAATCCCTAAAAGCCGGTCTCAGTTCGGATTGGGGTCTGCAACTCGACCCCATGAAGTCGGAGTCGCTAGTAATCGCAGATCAGCAACGCTGCGGTGAATACGTTCCCGGGCCTTGTACACACCGCCCGTCAAGTCACGAAAGTTGGTAACACCCGAAGCCGATGGCCTAACCACCTTGTGTGGGGGGAGTCGTCGAAGGTGGGACTGGCGATTGGGACTAAGTCGTAACAAGGTAGCCGTACCGGAAGGTGCGGCTGGATCACCTCCTTTCTAAGGAGCTAACCATTATTATGGTTGCCCATGTCTGTGCCCGAGTGTGGTACGGGTGGGTTGCTCATGGGTGGAATATCAATGAACTCAGTACTGGAAAGCATGCATGCCTGATTGATCCTTTGTGGGGTTGTGTGGTGTGTGTGGGGTACTGGCTGTGGCTGCATGGTGTTGTTGCTGGTGAGTACGCAGCATGATGATCCTTTGGGTTGTTGTGGTGTTGGAAAAGCGGTGGTGGTGTTGTGTGGTTTGTATGGTTTGGCATGCTGTTGGGTTTTGAGGCAACAAGCCTCCGTCCCTGGTGGATGATGTGATCGGTTGTTGTGGTGCTGGCCCTTGTGGGGTTGGTGTTGTGATGGTTGGTTGTTTCTCTTCTTGGGTGGCGGGGTTCTTGGTGTTTCGGTGTTTGTCCTGTGTTTGCCGTGGACGTGCCGCCTTTGTTGGTGGTGTGGTTGCGGGGGTGTGGGGTTGTTGTTTGGGAACTGTATAGTGAACGCGAGCATCTTGCAGATGAGATGAGTCTGGTGGCCCTTTTCCTTGGGTCATCTAGGTGTTTGAGTCTTGTCTGCGTGATTTTGTTAGATTGTTTTATTGCTCATATCTTGAGACTTTGATGTTGTGTTGAAGTTTTTAAGGGCGCACGGTGGATGCCTTGGCATCAAGAGCCGATGAAGGACGTGGGAATCTGCGATAAGCCTGGTGGAGTCGATAACCGGACGTTGATACCAGGATTTCCGAATGGGGGAACCCCGCACCATGTTATGTGGTGTGACCTGCAGCTGAATGTATAGGCTGTGTGGAGGGAACGCGGGGAAGTGAAACATCTCAGTACCCGCAGGAAGAGAAAACAATAGTGATTCCGTTAGTAGTGGCGAGCGAACGCGGATGGGGCTAAACCGGTTGGTGTGTGATAGCGGATAGGCGTTGCATCATCGGGGTTGTGGGGTTGACATGTACCAGTGCTATCTTGCTGGTGGGATGAGGTGCAGGCGTATAGGTGAATCGGTTGGAATGCCGGACCATAGAGGGTGATAGTCCCGTAGGTGTAATGCGTGTCTGCCGTTCTAGTGTTGATACCCGAGTAGCACGGGGCCCGTGAAACCTTGTGTGAATCTGCCAGGACCACCTGGTAAGCCTGAATACTACTTGATGACCGATAGTGAATCAGTACCGTGAGGGAATGGTGAAAAGTACCCCGGGAGGGGAGTGAAATAGTACCTGAAACCGTGCGCTTACAATCCGTTAGAGCCTGGGACTTGTTCCTGGGTGATGGCGTGCCTTTTGAAGAATGAGCCTGCGAGTTAGTGCTGTGTCGCGAGGTTAACCCGTGTGGGGTAGCCGTAGCGAAAGCGAGTCTGAATAGGGCGTTTGAGTGGCACGGTCTAGACCCGAAGCGAAGTGATCTACCCATGGCCAGGTTGAAGCGCGTGTAAGAGCGTGTGGAGGACCGAACCCACTTCAGTTGAAAATGGAGGGGATGAGCTGTGGGTAGGGGTGAAAGGCCAATCAAACTTCGTGATAGCTGGTTCTCCCCGAAATGCATTTAGGTGCAGCGTTACGTGTTTCTTGCTGGAGGTAGAGCTACTGGATAGGCGATGGGCCCTACAAGGTTACTGACCTTAGCCAAACTCCGAATGCCGGTAAGTGAGAGCGTAGCAGTGAGACTGTGGGGGATAAGCTTCATAGTCGAGAGGGAAACAGCCCAGAACGCCAACTAAGGCCCCTAAGCGTGTGCTAAGTGGGAAAGGATGTGGAGTTGCTGTGACAACCAGGAGGTTGGCTTAGAAGCAGCCACCCTTGAAAGAGTGCGTAATAGCTCACTGGTCAAGTGATTCCGCGCCGATAATGTAGCGGGGCTCAAGCACACCGCCGAAGTTGCGTCATTCAAATATTTGCCTGGCTTTTGTTGGGCGTTTGGATGGGTAGGGGAGCGTCGTATAGCGGGTGAAGTCGCGGTGGAAACCAGCGGTGGACGCTATACGAGTGAGAATGCAGGCATGAGTAGCGAATGACGGGTGAGAAACCCGTCCGCCGAATGATCAAGGGTTCCAGGGTTAAGCTAATCTGCCCTGGGTTAGTCGGGGCCTAAGGCGAGGCCGACAGGCGTAGTCGATGGATAACGGGTTGATATTCCCGTACCGGCGAAGGACCGCCCATACTGAGCTGTGGATGCTAACCATGACGGATTCCAGTGTTGATGCCTTCGGGTGTCTTGTTGGTTGATGTGGTGGGAACCGATGCAGTGAGGTCAGCGTATTAACAGGTGTGACGCAGGAAGGTAGCCGAGCCAGGCAATGGAATTGACCTGGTCCAAGGGTGTAGGAAGAGTGGTTGGCAAATCCGCCGCTCAATTGTTTCTGAGACCTGATAGGCGCCCCATTTTTTGGGGTGATTCGGTGATCCTATGCTGCCTAGAAAAGCATCGGCGCGAGGTCCCAGTCCGCCCGTACCCCAAACCGACACAGGTGATCAGGTAGAGAATACTAAGGCGATCGAGAGAATCATGGTTAAGGAACTCGGCAAAATGCCCCCGTAACTTCGGAAGAAGGGGGGCCTGCCTCGTGATCAGCTCTTGCAGTTGTGAGCGGGTGTGGGCCGCAGAGACCAGGGGGAAGCGACTGTTTACTAAAAACACAGGTCCGTGCGAAGTCGCAAGACGATGTATACGGACTGACTCCTGCCCGGTGCTGGAAGGTTAAGAGGACTGGTTAGTCACTTTTGTGGCGAAGCTGAGAATTTAAGCCCCAGTAAACGGCGGTGGTAACTATAACCATCCTAAGGTAGCGAAATTCCTTGTCGGGTAAGTTCCGACCTGCACGAATGGAGTAACGACTTCCCCGCTGTCTCAACCATGAACTCGGCGAAATTGCAGTACGAGTAAAGATGCTCGTTACGCGCAGCAGGACGGAAAGACCCCGAGACCTTTACTATAGTTTGGTATTGGTGTTCGGTGCAGCTTGTGTAGGATAGGTGGGAGACTTTGAAGCTTGGACGCTAGTTCAGGTGGAGTCATCGTTGAAATACCACTCTGGCTGTACCGGTCACCTAACTTCGGACCATGATCTGGTTCAGGGACAGTGCCTGATGGGTAGTTTAACTGGGGCGGTTGCCTCCTAAAATGTAACGGAGGCGCCCAAAGGTTCCCTCAGCCTGGTTGGCAATCAGGTGTTGAGTGTAAGTGCACAAGGGAGCTTGACTGTGAGAGTGACAGCTCGAGCAGGGACGAAAGTCGGGACTAGTGATCCGGCGGCACCTCGTGGAAGGGCCGTCGCTCAACGGATAAAAGGTACCTCGGGGATAACAGGCTGATCTTGCCCAAGAGTCCATATCGACGGCATGGTTTGGCACCTCGATGTCGGCTCGTCGCATCCTGGGGCTGGAGTAGGTCCCAAGGGTTGGGCTGTTCGCCCATTAAAGCGGTACGCGAGCTGGGTTTAGAACGTCGTGAGACAGTTCGGTCCCTATCCGCTGCGCGCGTTGGAAATTTGAGAAGGGCTGTCCTTAGTACGAGAGGACCGGGACGGACTAACCTCTGGTGTGTCAGTTGTACTGCCAAGTGCATCGCTGATTAGCTACGTTGGGAAGGGATAACCGCTGAAAGCATCTAAGCGGGAAGCCTGCTTCGAGATGAGATTTCCATGCACCTTGAGTGTGTGAGGCCCCCAGCTAGACCACTGGGTTGATAGGCAGGATGTGGAAGCAAGGACTGAAGACTTGTGTAGCTGACCTGTACTAATAGGCCGATGACTTTCAACACACAATATAACAATATTTGAACTAATGATTTCAATGCTGTTCGCGTTCACTATGCGGTTACGAGACAACAACCCGTAATCACCTGAAAACAAATATAAGACGTTTTAACACCGGAAAACATGACCAAGTTGTTTGGTTTGTGTGCTTCGTGATTGTTACGGCGGTCATAGCGTGGGGGAAACGCCCGGTCCCATACCGAACCCGGAAGCTAAGGCCCATTGCGCCGATGGTACTGCACTCGTGAGGGTGTGGGAGAGTAGGTCACCGCCGGACTTAACCTAATATGGTTTGAGGCCCTGACACAGTGTGTTGGGGCCTCACCTGTTTAACCAGTGCTGCTGGCTTGGTGGTGTTGGCGGGGTGGGCTATCAGCTCGCCCCTTTTCCTGCTTAAGAGGGTTATCTCTTGACGCATTCTTGGAAGCAGACCTAGAGTCAACGCACGCATTCGTCGTTGGCCGAGGAGAATCCGCAGATGGGACAGTTAACCTACGCAATCAATGTCACCCTGGATGGCTGCATTGACCATAGAGTGGGCATCGTCGACGACGAGACCCATGACTATTTCACCAACTTAATGGACCAGCGCGGCGCAATGCTGTGGGGCCGGACTACGTACGAAATGATGGAAGAGTACTGGCCTCAGGTGGCCAGCGGAGAAGCAGAGGCTCCCGCGGCGCTTCGGGAATGGGCGATCAAGCTGCAGGCCAAGCCGAAGTACGTGGTCACTTCAACGCGCACCGATTTTCCCTGGAACAATAGCCATCACCTTGACGGCGAATTAGTCGCGTCGGTACGAGAGCTCGTTGATCAGACCCCGAACGGTGTGCTGCTCGGCAGCACCAAATTGGCATCGGCCTTGGATCAACTGGGACTGATCGATGAGTATCGCTTCTTGATCCATCCGATCATCGCTGGACATGGGCCGAGGTTGTACGATGCCGGATTGCCAGAATCGCGTTACCTGGAACTGGTCGAGACGAGGAACCTGAGCAACGGCGTGATCGCTGCCAGTTACCTGCGGGCATAGTAAAGCCGGTCGGTCCGTACGCAGAGGTACGAACCGGCCGGCTTTCGGATTGGGCGATATCAGCTGGTAGTGGTCTTCTGCCCCAGGAGCTCTGCCAAGGTGGCCAGCGAGCCGTGCTCATGCAGGGACCGGAGCGTCTTGAGGTACGGGGCGGTGAACCGCTCGTCATCAACTACGTCGCCAAAGAGATCACGCTGGCGCAGGAAGGCCAACGGATCCTCGCTGTGCTTGGAAGCGGCGGCATGCACTTCTTCTTCCAAGCGGTCGACAATGGTGATCGGTTCGCCGGCTTCATCGATGCCTTCGGCGTAGCGCGCCCAGCTGGCTACGATGGCAGCCGAGAGGGTCACATCCCGGCCAGCGGCGAGGTTCTCGCGCACCACGGGCATCAGCCACTTGGGGATGCGGTCCGAGGAATCCGCGCACAGCCGGGCGACGGTATCGGCGACGTACTCATTGCTGTAGCGCTCGATGAGCTTGTGCTGGTAGGCATCCAGATCCACCCCGGGCAGCTCGCGCAGGGTCGGTTCGGCCTCGTTTTTCATGTATCGCAGCAGGAAATCGGCGAAAAGCTCATTGCGGGCCACATCGTGCACGGCGCGGTAGCCGGCGAGGTGGCCGAAGTAGCACAGGCCCTGGTGGGTGGCATTGAGCAGGCGCAGCTTCATCAGTTCATAGGGAACCACATCGTCGACCAGCTGCACGCCGGCTTCCTCATAGGCCGGGCGGCCGGCTACGAACTTGTCTTCCAGCACCCACTGCTCGAAGTCCTCGCAGACTACCGGCCAGCCGTCCTCGATGCCGTAGCGCTGCGTGACATCGGCGCGATCGGCATCCGTGGTCACCGGCGTAATGCGGTCCACCATGGAGTTAGGGAAGGACACGTTCTGTTGCACCCAGTCGCCGAATTCCGGATCCAACGCCGCGGCGAAGGCACCGAACATCTTGTGCGCCACTTCGCCGTTGCCCTGGATGTTATCGCAGCTCATCACCGTGAACGGCGCGATGCCGCGTTCGCGGCGCAGCTTCAGGCCGGCGCTGATCAAGCCGAAGGTGGTGCGTGGCGCCTGCGGGTTGGCAAGGTCCGCGGCGATGGCTGCATTGGCCAGATCAAATTCTCCGGTGACCGGGTGGACGTTGTAGCCGCCTTCGGTGACCGTCAGCGAGACGATGCGGATGGCCGGGTCAGCCAGCTGCTCAATGGCTGCGTCCAGATCATCGGGGGCGTAGAGGAAGCCGAGGATCGAGCCGATCACCTCAACCTGGCGCGATCCGTCGGGATTCTTGACCACGAGGGTGTACAGCCCGTCGCTGGCCGTGAGCACATCGCGCATGCGCTGATCGGACTCCATCACGCCCATGCCGATAATGCCCCAGTCCAGCGCCTTGCCCTGGTTCATCAGCCGGTTCAGGTACATGGCCTGGTGGGCGCGGTGGAAGCCGCCGACCCCGAAGTGCACGATGCCGGGCGTGGCTGCGCTGCGGTCGTACTGCGGGGTGGAGACCTGCGGGTCCAGCTGGCTGAGGGTGGTGTTGTCCAGTTTCATGGTGGGTAGCTCCTTGGTCGGGATCGGACGAATTCAGTGGGCGGCGATCGCGGTTGTTGGCGCGAGGCCGTGGAAGCCGGGTTGGGTTCCGCGCAGCGCGTGGGACATGACCGCTGCGATCAGGTAGAGGGCCGCGAAGAGGAAGACCATGCCGGCGGCTCCCAGCACGTTGTAGAGCAGTGCCACCAGCAGCGGGCCGGCGAAGACGGCGGCGCCGATGCCGAGGTTGTAGGAAGCCATGGCCGCTCCGGGATGTTCGGGGGCCAGGGATACGGCGATGGCGGAGAGCGGGACGAAGCCGGCCAGCCCTATGCCGAAGACCGCGCCGATCACCAGGGTCAGCGGGTAGGCGAAGGCATAGCCGTGGTCCACGGCCCAGGCCGGAATCAGGTAGAGCGCCGCCATGGAGATCGCGCAGAGCACCGCGCCGAACCAAACCACGACCTTGGACCAGCCCAGCTTGTCGCCCAGGGCGCCGAAGAAGAGGTTGAAGGGGATGTTCACCGCGTAGATCACGGTGGTCAGGATCAGGAACTGGCCTACGCTCCAGCCGAAGCGGTCCACGAACAGGGCCGGGAAGAAGATGGCCATGCCGTAGGTGGGGACCGAGTTGATGGTTCGGGTGAGCATGACCATCAGGGCCTTGCGGTTGCTCACCAGCAGGCGCAGGCCGAAGCTCATGGTGCTGAAAACCTGTTCGGGATTGGCCACCAAAGGCGCGCGTCCGGTCTTTTCCTTCACGCCGATCAGCGCGATGGCCGCTCCGATGACCACCAGGGCCAGGGAGACCCAGAGGGTCTGGTAGTAGCTCAGGGAGAAGAGTTCCAGGCTGGCGCTGGCGGTCAGCGCGCCGAGGGTGGGCAATCCGGAGCTGAAGGCGACGTAGAACCAGCCGATGGCTACGGCCAGGCGCTTGGCGTTGGCGGTGGCGGAGATCCAGACCAGGAAGCCGTAGGCGAAGAACGGGTAGCCGAAGCCGCGCAGCCCGTAGGCGATGAAGATCAGCGGCGTGCTCGAGGTGTTCAGCGCGATGCCCAGGAAGAGCAGTTCGAAGATCACCCAGATGCCGGCGCCGATGAACATCACCTTGCGCGGGCCCCAGAGGTCGGAAAGCGAAGCGGAGAGGAAGGCGGCGATGGCTACGGCCACGCCGTAGATGGTGACCAGGGTTCCGGCCAGCGGGATGGAGAAGCCATGTTCGCCGGTGAGGTACGGGGCGAGGATGTTCGTTTCCACGCCGTCGCCGATCATGAAGATCATCAGTCCCACAAAACCCCAGAGCAATGGGCGCGGCAGCCCTAGCCTGTCGAGGATCGAGGGGCGTGGTGGCAATGGGTTCGAGGTCATGGCGCTCCTTTGCGTTCGGCCGTGCCGGGTGATCGATTGAACCAATCTAACACCAAAGAAACAAACTCAACAGATTTTTTGTTAAAAACTTGAAAGAAATGATGTTTTGCTAGTTCGAGCCCAGCATCTATCATCGAAGTTGTGGCATATAACGAATCTGATGTTAAAAACGAAACGCCCGGCGCTGCCCAGGGGCTGCCTCCGGAGGCCCGCCGCGAGCAGATCACCGGGCACGTGAACAAGTCGCGCAGCGCCCGCGTGGAAGAACTGGCCGAGATCTTCGCCGTCAGCGCCATGACCATCCACCGCGACCTCGACGTGCTGGCCAAGGAAGGCCGGCTCCAGCGCATCCGCGGCGGAGCGCGCGCCATCACCGCACGGCTGGCCGAGCGCGATGTGCGCCTGCGCCGGCACCTGAACGCCGAGATCAAGCAGCAGCTCGCCGCCACCGCGGCACAGCTGATCGAACGCAACTCGGTGATCGCCCTGGATGACTCCACCACCGTAGGCGCGCTCAGCGACTACCTCGAAGAGCGCGAGCCATCCACCGTGATCACCCACTCCCTGGCGCTGATGGGGGCAGTCTCTTCCATGGCCCACATCGACATGGTGGGTCTGGGCGGGCAATACTATGCCGAAACCGACTCCTTCCTCGGATCGATCGTGGTGGAACAAGCCGAACGGCTGATGGCCGACGCGGTCTTCGTCTCCACCACGGCCATCAAGAACCAGTCCCTGCTGCACCCGGATGCCGAAGCGGCCCGCACCAAACGCAGCCTGCTGAAAATGGGGCGCCGCAAGATCCTGGTGATGGACTCGAGCAAATATGAATCCGCCGGGATCTATCACGTCATGGACCTGGCCGAAATCGACGATGTCGTGATCGATGACCAGCTCGATGAAGTCCTGATGGCACAGCTGCAGGCCCTGGGCCCGCGCATCCACATCGTCAACACCTCTGCAAAGGCGCAGCCATGAAACCAACCTATGTCCTGGGCATCGACTCCTCCACCCAATCCTGCAAGGCGCTGCTGGTCGAAGCTGACAGCGGCAAAGTTGTCGCCGAACAGCGCAGCGCGCACCCGCAGGGAACCCAAATCGACCCGCGGCACTGGATCGCCGCCCTGGAAGAAGCCACCGCGGGGCTTGTGGAGCAGGCCTCGGCACTGTCCATCGCCGGGCAGCAGCACGGCATGGTGGCCCTGGACGAGCAGGGCGTCCCGGTGCGCGATGCGATGCTCTGGAACGATACTTCCTCCGCCCCGCAAGCCCGCGAACTGGCCGAAGAGCTCGGCGGAGCGCAGGCCAGCGCCGAGAAGATCGGCAGCGTGCCGGTGGCCTCGTTGACCGTAACCAAGCTGCGCTGGCTGCGCGATCACGAACCGGAGAAAGCCGCGAAGACCAGCCAGGTCCTCTTGCCCCATGACTATCTGACCTGGCATCTGGGCGGACGCAAGGAAGCGGTGAGCGACCACGGGGATGCCTCGGGCACCGGATACTACGACCCGGCCGCACGCCGCTTCCTGCCCGAACTGGCCGCCAGCGCGCTGGGCCACCCGGTCAAGCTGCCGCGGCTGGCCCAAGCCAACGAGGTGGTGGGCCACACCGCCGGCGGTGTGAAGATCGCGGCGGGCACCGGCGATAACATGGCCGCGGCCCTGGGCCTTGACCTGCAGCCAGGGGATGTCTGCATCTCCATCGGCACCTCCGGGGTCGCCTCCGCGGTGGTCGATCACAGCGTGCACGACGGCACCGGGATGGTCACCGGATTTGTGGCCGCCAATGGAAAATTCCTGCCGCTGGCCTGCACCCTGAACGGCGCGCCGGTCCTGGACTTCGGCGCGCGGATGCTCGGGGTCGGCCAAGAGGAATTCTCGCAGCTGGCCCTGGCCGCTGAACCCGGATCCGGCGGCGTTGTTGTGCTGCCCTACTTCGGCGGGGAACGCACTCCCAACCGGCCCGAAGCCACCGGCCTGCTGCAGGGCCTGCGCACCACGACTACCCGCGAGCAGATCGCCCGCGCCTACGTGGAAGGGCTGCTGTGCTCCATGAAGGACGCGGTGGCCGCTCTGGAAGCCAGCACCAAGGTGGCCACGCGGCGGATCCTGCTGATCGGCGGCGGTGCGCAATCCGAGGCGGTCCGCATGATCGCCCCGCAGGTGTTCGGCGTGGCCGTGGACGTTCCGCAGACCGCTCAATACGTGGCGCTGGGCGCGGCCCGGCAGGCGGCCTGGGCGCTGGGCGGCCAGGGACAGCCGCCGGTCTGGAACCTCGCCGAATCCACCCGCTACGAAGCGCAGCCGCGACCGGAAATCTACGCCGGCTACGCGAAGCTGCGCGATCGCACCGATGGGTGGAAATAAGTGCTCGATCGCGTAGCGTAGGAACCATGGATACGCTCTTCTTCGCCCACCGCGGCAGTTCCCATAAATATTCGGAGAATACCCGGGCCGCCTACCTGCAGGCCATCGACGAGGGGGCCGACGGGATCGAATGCGATGTCCACTTGAGCATGGACGGCCAAGTGGTGTGCCACCACGACCCCACGGTGGATCGCACCTCCGATGCCTCGGGCCTGGTCTCGGCCTTCACCCTCGAACAGCTCAAGGCCATGGACTTCACCGGGGTGGTGCCCGCCGAGGTCCCGGCCGAATACGGCACCGAGAACGAGCAGCTGCTCAGCCTCGATGAGCTGCTGGCGCTGATCGAGGACCGCGGCAAGCCGGTGGGCCTGGCCGTGGAGATCAAGCACCCCAGCCCCTATGGCTACCTGCTCGAGGACCGGGTGCTGCAGGTGCTTGCCGGCCATGGCTTCGACCCGCAGACCGGCCGCGCCGGAAGCCAGGGGCAGATCGCGGTGACCTTGATGAGCTTCGAACCCGATGCGCTGCGCTATCTGGGCCGCACGGTGAATACCGATCTGCTGTGCCAGCTGATGACCGAGGTGAATCCCGAATACATCCAGGAGCTCTTGGACTCCGGGCAGGTCGGGCGGGCTGGCGTGTACTCGGTGCTCTACCGCTCGGTGGCCGAGGGCATCGAGCTGATCAACGCCGGGGGCGCTGGCATCATCGGCTCCGGGGTGGCCTGGACCCGCGCCAATGAGCAGATGGTGCGCCGCTGGCTCGCTGAAGGACGCCAAGCGCGGATCTGGACCGTGGATCGGCCCGCCGACGCGCAGTATCTGATCGACCTCGGGGTCGGGGAACTGACCAGCAACCGTCCGGTGGAACTTCGCAGGGAATTGGAGCAGCACTAGGGCCATGGGCATCAAGAATTCCGAACAGGCCAATCTGTACCTGGAAGACACATACGTTTTCAGCACCGAAGCCACCGTGATTGCCGCCGGCAGCGACGACGAGGGTCCGTGGCTTGCGCTCAGCCCCAATATCTTCCACCCGCGCGGCGGGGGACAGCCCGAGGACTCGGGCACCGTAGATGGGCAAGGAGTCGCAGTGCAGCGCGCCGATGACGGGCTGGTGATCCTGCGCGGGGCCGGAAGCCAGCCGGTGGGCGCCGTGGTGCACACGCAGATCGATCGCGAACTGCGCTTGAAGCATGCGGCCTTGCACACCGCCGGGCATGTGCTGGGTTTTGCCGGCGAGGATCGCGGTTGGCAGCACAAGGGCCACTCGCACTTCCCGGGGCAGTCGCGCCTGGACTTCGACCCGGACAGCGTAGACCTGCCGCTGGCCGAGCCAGCCCAGCGTGATGCAGCCAAGGTCTGGCTGCAGCAGCGCGTCGACGAGCTGCTGGCCCAGGGCGGGGAGGTAACCGCAGTGATGGATGAGGCTGGACGGCGGACCGTCACCATTGCCGGAATCAATGCTGAGCCCTGCGGCGGCACCCACGTGAGCCACGTGGACCAGCTGCGCGATGTCGCCATTGGCGAGGCCAAGGTCAAGCGCGGGGTATACAAGGTGCGCTACGAGGCCAGCCATAGTGACTAGGGGTTTGACCCCGGCGACCAAGATGGGGCTGTCCATCTCGATTGCCACCGGGTTGTACGGAATTTCCTTTGGCGCGCTGTCCATTGCCGCCGGGCTGAACCTCTGGCAGACCGTGGCCTTGAGCGCCTTGATGTTCACCGGCGGATCGCAGTTCGCCTTCATCGGCGTGATCTCCGGCGGAGGGGCAGGCTCGGCTGCTTTTTCGGCTGCCTCGCTGTTGGGCGTGCGCAACGCCGTGTACGGCATGCAGATCAAGCAGACCTTGCGCCCGCACGGCCGGCACGTTCCGTGGATGGCCCAGGTGACCATCGACGAATCCACCGCCGTGAGCCTCGGCCAGGCAGGGATCGGGGAAAAGCGCCGCGGATTCTTCACCGCAGGCATCGGGGTGTACGTGCTGTGGAACCTGTTCACCATCATCGGCGCACTGCTGGGCGAACGCATGGGGGATCCGGCGGCCTGGGGGCTTGACGGGGCGGCGGTGGCGGCCTTTATCGGCCTGTTGTGGCCTCGGCTCACATCGATGCAACCGGCGCTGATTGCCGTGGCCGCGGCGATCCTGACCGCGCTGGCGGTGCCCGTCAGCGCACCGGGCCTGCCCATTTTGATCACTGCTGTTGCCGCCGCGCTCTACGCGGTGTTCAGCGTGCGCACAAAGCCCGCGGCAACAGAACATGGCGGGCTGCGCAGCGTGGATGAGGAGCAAGCATGAGTGAACTGAGCTGGTGGATCCTGGCCTCGTGCCTCACCGCCTATGCCATCAAGCTCTGCGGCTACTTCGTGCCGCGCAAGGTGCTCGACTCGCCGCTGATGACCCATGTGGCCTCGACCTTGACCGTCGCATTGCTGGCCTCCCTGGTCACGGTCAACGCCTTCACCTCGGGCCAGGAGCTGGTGATCGATGCGCGCATCGGCGCCCTGGCGGCGGCCATTATCGCGCTGATCTTCAAGGCGCCCTATCTTGTGGTGGTGCTCGTCGGGGCGCTGGCCGCAGTACTTTTGCGAGCCACCGGGCTGGCCGCCTGAAGCAGATGACAAGCCGGGGCAGTGGTGGGAAAGTAGAAGCATGATTGTAGCTTTTTCTGTAGCCCCTTCCGGTACCGGCAGCAACCCCGATGGCTCGGTGCATGATGCCGTCGCCGAAGCCGTGAAAGTGGTGCGCGAGTCCGGCCTGCCCAACCGCACCAGCTCGATGTTCACCGAAATCGAAGGCGAATGGGACGAGGTCTTCGACGTCGTCAAGCGCGCCACCGAAGCCGTGGCGCCTTTCGGCTCCCGCATCTCGCTGGTGATCAAGGCCGACATCCGACCGGGGCGAGAAGGCGAGCTGGACGGGAAGATCCAGCGGCTCGAAAAGGCTATCAAGGACAGCGAGGAGAGTGCATCGAAATGACCCGCCATTCAACTGACCGTGAAGCCGGTTTAGTTGAGCAGTATCTCGAGGAATCCCTCGGGCTTGGAATCGAGTCCCTGGAGAAGGGGCGCGAGCACGCGCGGGCTGCCGGTCTGCCGCCCATCGAAGTCAGTGCGGGACAGGGCAAGCTCCTGCAGCTGCTGGCCGAAATGATCGGCGCCCGCCGGGTTTTGGAGATCGGCACCCTGGGCGGCTATTCGACCAGCTGGCTGGCCCTCGGAGCCGGCGCGGCAGGAACGGTCATCACCTGCGAATTCGAGCCGTTGCACGCCTCGGTAGCGCGGGAGAACCTGGAACGCTCCGGGCTCGCGGACCGGGTGCAGATCAAGCTGGGCGCCGCCGAAGGCACCTTGGATTCGCTGATAGCCAAGCGGACCGAGGCTTTCGACCTGGTCTTCATCGATGCCGACAAGCGCAATAACGTCCGCTATCTTGAACGCGCGCTGAAGCTGTCGCATCCGGGCACCGTGCTGGTGCTCGATAACGTGGTGCGCGGCGGTGCGATCCTGGATGATCCAGCCAAGCTGGGCAACCAGGAAGCCGATGTGCGCGGGGTCCAGGAATCGCTGGCGTGGCTGCGGGAGAACCCGAGGGTGTCGGCTACCGCGCTGCAGACCCTGGGTGCCAAGGGCTGGGACGGATTCGCGATCGCGCGGGTGCTGTAGGCGCTAGCGCGCTGAATGGTGGCCGTGGAATTCCTGCTCGAATTCCTCGTCGGTGTCGTGGGTGAATGGCGGGGACTTGATGATGAAATACAGCACCGCCGCCCCGCAGAGAACGGCCGCGGGCGCGCCAACCCAGAAGGCGTACTCGGTATTGCGCACCAGCCCGGCCACGACCGGGCCCACCAGCATCGGGATGATGTAGTAGTAATGCTTCGGGGCCGCCGGGCCCCAAAAGCGTTCAAGCTTGGATAAGAGGCTGAAGCCGGCAGCAAGGATGATGCATCCGAGCAAAATCACCCACAGCGTGGACGACAGGCTGATGGTGAGGGTCAAAGAGCCGACAAGTCCTGCAGTTAAACACGCGTACTTCGTATTTCGATGCAAGCCCTCGCCCCTTTTTCTGCTCCGGATGGATTGAACCTAGACTAGTATTTTTTCAAACACTTAGACAGTCCGCAATCCTACTTAAGTAGGAGGGTCACGTGGAGCGTTGGCGGAAATAGCCTCGGGCACTGCCGTAGGGTATAAATGTGCCACATATGAACGACTACCGAATCCGACTGGCTGCCGAACACGACGTGCGTCAAGCGCTGGAAATGAAGCTGCAATGCTGGCGTGAGGCCTATGCCGAATTGCGCGAACCAACCTTCTTCGCGCACCACGAAAAAGAACTCGACGGGCAAGTCGCGTGGTGGGAACGAGGACTGGCCTCCGGGGCGCAGTTCTTCATCGCCGAAGACCCGCAGGGCAGGATCATCGGGCTGGCCGGTGGCACCCCGGCCATCGAGGAAGACCGCGATGCCGGCGTGGATATCGAGCTGGGCATGCTCTACGTGCTTGAAGAGTACTACGGCAGCGGCCTGGGGGCACATCTGATGGACGTGGTGCTCGGGCAGCGCGAAGCGCTGGTCTGGGTGATCGAAGGCAACGATCGGGCCATGGCCTTCTTCGAAAAGCAAGGATTCACCGCCGACGGAACCACCGAAGCGCTGGTGGGCACCTGGCAAGGACTGACCGAACGACGGATGGTGCGCACACATGGCTAGGGATACCAAGGACTCGCTGCTCGGCGAATTCCCGATTGATACCGGAACCGCCATCATCGAGGCCGACCCCTACGGCGGGAACCGCTACATCCTGAAGGTCAACGGGGTTCCCTCATCGCATGTGGATCTGGATGATCCGACCTACCTGGACTTCGAGTACATGCGCTGGATGGAGCCGATTTTCACCTACGGCTTCCCGGCCGAGGACTATGACGGCCGCGCCCGCAAGCTGCGCGTGCTGCACCTGGGCGGCGGTGGCTGCTCCATGGCCCGCTGGGTCGCGGCCAGCTACGAAAACGCCCGCCAGGTAGTGGTGGAGCTCGATGCGAAGCTCGCTGAACTGGTGCGCACCAGCTTCGACGTGCCGCGCGCCCCGCTGGTCCGCCTGCGGGTAGGTGATGCCGGCCAGGTGCTGCCCACGCTGAGTGAAGAGAGCCGCGACGTGATCATCCGCGACGTGTTCGCCGGGAGCACCACCCCGCGCGAACTGACCACGGTGGACTACGCCCGCCAGGCTCAACGGGTCCTGGATGGCGGCGGCGTATACATCATGAACTGCGGGGATACCGCGGATCTGGCCGGAGCCAAGGCCGAGGCCGCCACCTTGCTCGAGGTCTTCGAGCATGTGGCCATGATCGCCGACCCGCCGATGCTCAAGGGGCGCCGCTACGGCAATATCGTTTTCCTGGCCAGCGACGAACCGCTCAGCCTCGGCGCCGGGTTCGAACGCAATCTGCGCACCGCACCGCTGCCAGCCCAGCTGGTCTCCGGGGCCGGTGTGCAGCGCTTCGCCGCCGGGGCGTCGCCGATCCTTCCCTAGGCCCTAGGATTCGTCCCAGCGCCGGTAGCTGGAGCCATCGGCGGCGCGCAGCAGCAGCGCGTGGTCGACCATGTACCGGCGCAGCAGGGCGACATCCGGGTGGAATACCCGCAGCCGCTCATTAACCTGCTCTTCGCGCAGCTGCTCATCGGCGCCGATCACCGCGTCGCGGATGGATACCAGCACCTCGTGCCGGTCAGCGGGCTTGGCCGGCAGCGTATCGAGCCGGTGGCCGGTGAAAAACCGCTGGATGCCGGTACGGTCCGCCTGCGCCGCGCTCGCCGAGGACAGCGTCTGATCCAGCAGTTTTTCGTTCAACTGCCCATCTGGGCCAAGCAGTCCGATCTTCTGCCAGCGGGCGAGGTCCTTGAGCTGGGTCTTGCCCGGCTGTTCCGGGACCCCGGCGCCGGTCAGGACGGCTCCGAGCAGCTGTCGCATGCCCGGGTTCTTTAATCCCGCGGCCACTTGGATCCAGGTTCCCGCGGTGTTCTGCTCTTGGCTCATGTCCCCATCCTAGCCACGGCTGGAGCGCCGTGATGGCACAAAACAGCCCGCCATGACCAGGTCATGGCGGGCTGTGCAATGTGGTGCGCGGTGTTTAGACCCCGGCCCACATCTCGATGAGTCCGATGCCGAAGAACAGGACGAAGGCCGCGGAGACAACCCACATCAGCGGGTGGATTTCCTTGGCGCGGCCCTGGGTGGCGCGGATGAAGACGTAGGAGATGAAGCCTGCGCCGATGCCGTTGGCGATCGAGTAGGTGAATGGCATCAGGGTGAAGGTCAGGAAGGCCGGCAGCGCAATGCCCCAGTCGCTCCAGTCGATCTTGGAGACCTGGGTGATCATCATGAAGCCGACGACCACCAGTGCCGGAGCAACCGCTTCGAAAGGCACCAGGTAGATCAGCGGGCTCAGGAACATCGCGACGATCATCAGCAGGCCGGTGACCACCGAGGCCAGGCCGGTGCGTGCGCCTTCGCCGATGCCGGCACCGGATTCCACGAAGATCTGCGCCGAGGAGCTGGAGGTGCCGCCGCCAATGATCGCGCCAGCGGCGTCGACCATCAGCACCTTGTCCACGTTTTCGATCTGTCCGTTTTCGTCCATGGAGCCGGCCTCGGAGGCCAGGCCCACCATGGTGCCCATGGCATCGAAGAAGATCGAGAGCAGGATGACGAAGGCCAGCAGCGAGGCGGCGGTGAAGCCGAGCTTGCTGAAGGCGCCGAAGATGCTGACCTGGCCGATCAGCGACAGGTCAGGCAGGGTCCAATCCGGCATGGATGGAACCACCAGGGACCAGGATCCGGTTTCGAATTCGCCGATGTGGAAGATGGCTTCCAGGATGTTGGCGATCACCGCAGAGACGACGATGCCGATCAGGATCGCGCCCTTGACCTTGCGCACGACCAGGGCCATGGTCAGCAGCAGGCCGATGATGAAGACCAGGATCGGCCAGCCCATCAGTTCGCCGTCGAAGCCCAGGCCTACCGGCACGGTGGTATTCGCGGCGTCCGGGATGCGCTGCACGAAGCCCGCGTTGACCAGGCCGATCAGCGCGATGAACATGCCGATGCCCACCACGATGGCCGTTTTCAGCCCGGCCGGAACCGCGTTGAAGACCGCGGTTCTGAACCCGGTGAGCACCAGGATGAACATGACCACACCGGCAATGAGCACCAGGCCCATGACGTCGGCCCAGGTCAGTTCCGGGTTGGTGGCCACGGTGATGGCCACGAAGGCATTGACGCCAAGGCCGGTGGCCATGGCGAAGGGGTGGCGGGCCCAGATGCCCATGAGGATGGTCAGGATGCCGGCCACAAAAGCGGTCACCGCGGCAACGCGCTGGATGCCCAACTCGCCGCCCGAGGAGTCGGCGCCGGAAAGCACCAGCGGGTTGAGGACGACGATGTAGCTCATTGCGAAGAAGGTGGCGATGCCGCCGCGAACCTCGGTGGAGAACGTCGAACGCCGTTCCGAAATCTTGAAGTATCGGTCGATCCGCGCGGCCGCAGACGTGCCGGAAGCAGTTTTGGTGGAGGAGGACATGGAAAAATTCTATGTTGTTTTTGTTGCGTATCGATATCTAACTTCTAACTAACTAGGCACAATCAGAAATCTTTAGACCCAACTCACACCTAGTAACTGCCAAAGCAAGTACATTGGAGGTAAGGGAAATCACACCCATGTTGATCTCAGGTTATGAAGGAGCGATTCAGATGAGTGATGAAGCGCCAGTCGCAGCAGAAAAGATCGAAGGAATTGTTGTCGGTGTTGATGGTTCGCAGCAAAGCAAGTGCGCTTTGCGGTGGGCCGAACGCGAGGCGGTGCGCCGCGGAAGCGTGCTGAATATCGTTTCCGCCTACACCATTCCGGTCTTCGCCGCGTCCTCCATGGATGCTGGTTACTCGACCCTGGACGATGATTTGATTCGTGGCGGAGCCGAGGAAATCGTCCGGCAGGCGCGGGCTGATCTTGAAGGCAGCCAGGCTCAGATCCGCACCTATATCGAGTCCGGGGATCCGGCCGGGGTGCTTCTGGATTTGAGCCAGGATGCCGAATTGGTTGTCGTAGGCACCCGTGGCCGCGGTGGTTTTGTGGGACGTTTGCTCGGCTCGGTATCCTCCGCGCTGCCGGCCCACTCCAAATGCCCGACTGTTGTGGTGCCGCTGTGCATGTCCAAGGAACAGGAGAGCTCCGGCAACGCGGCCGTTGAGCGCAACTGCATCGTGGTTGGCGTGGATGGCTCGGATCGGGCCCGCTCCGCGGTGCTCGCCGCGGCCGATGCGGCGGTCGCCAGCGACCTGACCCTGCGCCTGATCTGCGCGGTGCCTCCGGTAGGCGCGGCGCTGGCGTGGATGCCGGCGACCATTGACCAGGAAGCCGTGCTGGAAGATGTCCGCTACCAGATGAGCGTGGGCACCAAGTGGCTGCGTTCGCATTACCCGGAGCTGAAGATGGAGACCGATGTGGTTTCCGGGCCTCCGGTAGAAGTGCTGATTCGCGAGTCGGAGCATGCGGTGCTGACGGTGACCGGTTCGCGCGGCCGCGGTGGATTCACCGGCATGCTGCTGGGCTCCACCTCGCAGGGCGTGCTGCACCACTCCAAGGGGCCGGTGATGGTGGTTCCCGATTCGGAGGATCCGCGCTTGGAGGACCGGAAGAACTTCGACACCCGGGCCCAGGAGCAGTAGCCGCCTGGATCGCCGAGGGCGATAAAGCAGATTAAGCAGATTAAGCAGAAGGCCACGCACCCATCGGGTGCGTGGCCTTCTGCTTGGCGGTGGCTGCTTTAGTAGCGAGCTGCCTTCGAGTACAGGTTGTTGACCCAGCTCAATGGCGTCACCGAAATACCTGCATTCGGGTTACGGGCGTGCACTACGTTGCCGTTACCGATGTAGATCGCTACGTGGTAGAACGATGATCCGCCGTTGGAGGAGGAGAACACCAGGTCGCCCGGGCGCAGGTTGCTCAGCGACACGTACTGCGGAGCGCTGAAGAACTGCTGGGTCGAGGTGCGCGGCAGGCTGATGCCCGACTGGCCGAAAGCGCGCTGCGAGAAGCTCGAGCAGTCGAACGCGTTAGGGCCGTTGCTGCCGTAGACGTAGTACTTGCTTGGATCGTCAGCGGTCTTCAAGGCCCAGGCGATTGCTGCCGAGTAGCTGCGGCCGGTATCTGGCTGCGGCTCTGGCTCTGGCTCAGCGGTCTTGGTTGGCTCAGGCTTTGGAGTCGGCTTGGGCGTTGGCTTAGGAGTCGGCTTCGGTGTTGGCTTTGGAGTCGGCTTTGGCTCAGCGGTCTTCGTCGGCTTTGGCTCAGGCTTCGGTTCAGCCGTCCTGGTTGGCTTTGGCTCAGGCTTTGGTTCGGCCGTCTTGGTCGGCTTTGGCTCTGGAGTCTTGGTTGGCTCCGGGGTAGGCTCAGCAGTCTTGGTAGGCTGCGGCTCCGGAGTCTTGGTTGGCTCGGCCTTTGGAGGCTCAGGCATCGCGGTTGGAGTCAGGGTATCGAGCTCCACTGCCTTGGGCTTGACCGTTGGCTCGTCCTGGGAATCGGTAGGTTCCAATTCCTGCGGTTCTGCGACGGCCAGTGGCTGGACTGCCGCTGGCTTTTCCTCGGGAACTTCGGTGGTGTCCTCGGTGGCGATAGCCTCCTCGAGGGCGGCTTCCTGTTCCTTGGCTTCCTTCTTCTCTACTGCCTTGCGGACTTCAGCTTCTTCCTTCTGCTGCAAGGTAGCGAGGTGGCCGATGAGTTCGTTGCGGAGCTTCTTCTCGGGCTCAACGGCGGATTCGTAAGTGTTCAGGGTGCTGTTGGCGGTGGCTGCAGCTGAATCGTAGTTCGCGGCGGCTTCCTCAGCGGCGCTCTGGGCTGCGTCGGCATATTCCTGCCACGCGGAGACCAATGCTTCTGCCTCGGAGGCGGTGTTGACCGACTGGACCTGCTGTTCGCTCAATGCGTCGATGGTGGCGGCCTTGTAGAAGAGGTCGCCTTCCTTGTTGTCATCCAGCAGCAAGCCCAGGGTGGAGGTGCCGGCGCCGTTGCGGTAGATATCCGAAGCGATGGCGCCCAGGTCCTTGCGGCTCTGTGCCAGGTAGGTCTTCGCGTAATCCAGCTGCTTGACGGCCTTCTCGGCTTCGGCGGTGCGCAGGTCGCGCTCTTCGCCAGCGGAGAGCAGGGATTCCTGTGCCTCGGCGGCTTCGGTTTCAACCCGCTGCAGTTCAGCGCGGCTGGAAGCCAGGGATGCCTCGATACGAGCGATCATGGCGTTCGTAGAGTCTTTGTTCTTCTTGGCTTCTTGGATCTCTGCATCCGTTGGCAGAGCCGAAGCGCTTGGTGCAGCTGCGATGGAGACAGATGCAGGGAACGTAGTTGAAGTTGATGCGGACGCGGGCAGGGCACCTACAAGGCAGGATGCTGCTAAGGCTAGTGTGCTAGCGGCGACACCGAGCGTGTGGCGAGTAGCCATATCGTTCCTCACTAAGTTCTTGGATGACAGAGAGCGTTGAAACCGTGACTTCCTGAGGTGGAAAGATCACGATTAGGACAAGGCTCCAAATAGCACATTAGGCTAACTGCAATACCCTTGGCAACACTGTTCACACCAGTCACATGAATCCCAAACGTGTAATTCACTTGAAGTTTTGCGCTGTGATCTGCAGTAACGCGAGATGTTGCGAGTCGTTTTTCCTGAAAGAAACCTTGGAAAATTTTTTGGAGCCGCGCAGGTAGTCGTTACCTGAACGCGCTGTTCATGAAGCTTCGGTAACGCAATGAATGCATTTAATCGCCCCGGTGGGAGATCGAGGGAATCCGGCATCAAAAAGCCGCCTTTAAAAGGAACGGTTTTTGAACGGCTTGGAATCCGATTTCTGGGGCCGGGGGAAGCTGCTCCCGTTCGTGCAGTAATCCGATGTGGTCTGCCTCTCTTTCGAATCCACTCTGGCCACTGGATTCAGGAAAATTTGTGAGACAGATCTCAAAAGAACTTTTCGGGATTTCGGGCTCAAGCCCACCCTAGATCGTGCAATTTTTCGTCGTCGATGCCGAAGTGATGGGCTACCTCATGCATGACCGTAATGCCGATTTCGCGAACCACTTCTTCCCTGGTTTCGCATGCGCGCAGCGTCGGGTTTTTGAAGATCGTAATCTGGTCCGGAAGTGCGCCGAAACCCCAGTCTGAATCCCGTTCGGTCAGCGCCACGCCCTCGTATAGCCCCAGAATTTCAAGGTTTTCTGGCTCTCCTGGCTGGGGTGTGTACTCGTCTTCGATGAAGAAAATGACGTTGTCCATCATGGCGAAAGCGGCCTCGGGAATGGCGTCGATCGCCTGCTCAACTAGCTGCTCGAACTCGTCGTCGCTGATCTCTGAAAGCATGTTTTCAGCCTAGTTGCGGAGCATGGTTTCGGCATCGAAAAAATGGCCCGGGAGCCGATTTTGCGAAATCAAAAAACCCCACGTATAGTTATTGGAGTCCGCTACGGAGACGCAAGAAACCGAAGCGACTTAGGCCCCCATCGTCTAGCGGCCTAGGACACCGCCCTTTCACGGCGGCGGCACGGGTTCGAATCCCGTTGGGGGTACAAACAACTAATTCATTAGTTGTCAGATGGAGAAATCCATTGGCTTGCGAAAGCAAGGCCCTGTAGCGCAGTTGGTTAGCGCGCCGCCCTGTCACGGCGGAGGTCGCGGGTTCAAGTCCCGTCAGGGTCGCTCAATTTACTAATCTATTAGTAAATTTGGTGTCCACTAAGTGGTACCAGGCTCTGTAGCTCAGTTGGTAGAGCGTTCGACTGAAAATCGAAAGGTCACCGGATCGACGCCGGTCGGAGCCACGCAGGCCCTCGGTTTACCGAGGGTTTTACTGTGTGTATTGAAAGTTATTCAAAACACTAGGCCCTGTAGCGCAGTTGGTTAGCGCGCCGCCCTGTCACGGCGGAGGTCGCGGGTTCAAGTCCCGTCAGGGTCGCCTGATAAACAAATGCTCCGGTTTTCCGGAGCATTTGCTGTATCTGCGGTTATTTAGTTGGCGCGTCCCAAGTGGCGCGGCCCCAGCCAACGGTTGCTCAGCCTGCGATAGGCCGCGGCAGCGCCGGTCATATCGCCATCATCCAAAGCCTGCAGGCCATCGAGCAAGTCATTGGGCGAATCGTCAGGCCACACAATTTCAGCCAAAAGACCGTAGTCCAGCTCGATGACCGAGCGGCGATCAAAGGACTCCAGCCAACTGCCCAGGCTGCCCAGCTCCTCGAAAAGCTGAGATTGGGGCGCATGGGTCACCAGCGTCTGGACAGCCCAGGCAAGCCGCTCCACGGCCTGCTCAAAGCCGATGTACATGCGCGCGGTCTTCAGATGCTCGCCTTCATGGATGACCTCTTGCTCATCATCTTCGCGGAACAAGGCAAACCAGCTCAGTGGAATGCCCCAGGAAGATGTGCGGGTATGAAGATGCGTCAGATCCCCAGCGAGCCGGTCCGGATCCACCCGCTGCGCGTTCGCTTTCCGGGAGGCCGGCGGGACCAGGAGGTCGAAAACTTCTGGGCGGATGGCCTCTTCGGCCTGCTCGGCGGCGAGCAGGCTGCGCGCCTGCAGCTGCCCGGGGCAGTAGCGGGTATGTTCGGTGCCCTGGTAATCAAGGGTCTTGATGGCCCGGAAAAATTCGGGCTCATTGTGCGGGAATGGGTCGGAAACGCTGCGCAAGGTGCGTTGCCACAGCCGCTCATTTTCGAACTCGTCCCATTGCGCGGCGGTGCGCTGCGGGGTGCGCAGAATGATCGACTGGGCCCAGTCTTCAAAGGTGTCCAGCGGCTCGTAAACGCGCAGGTGTGCCGTGGCCGAGGTGAGCTCATTGGTGGGCCCAGTCAATTTAGAGGTCATGGCTAGTCCGCGAGCTCCACGATGACCGGCGCGTGGTCGCTGGCGCCCTTGCCCTTTCGTTCCTCCCGATCGATGCTTGCCGAGGTGACTCGTGCGGTGAGCGCGGGGGACGTCAAGGAGAAATCGATGCGCATGCCTTCACCCTTGGGGAAGCGCAACTGGGTGTAATCCCAGTAGGTGTACTGGCCCTCGGTGTAGCCACGGACGACGTCGCTGAATCCCAGATCCTCAAAAGCGGTGAACGCTGCGCGCTCGGGAGCCGAAACGTGGGTGAGCTTGTTCTCCAGGAAGAAATCGATGTCCCAGACATCTTCATCCTTCGGGGCGATATTCCAGTCGCCCATCAAGGCGATTTGGGCTTCTGGGTTCTCTCTGAGCCATTGCCCGGAACGCTGCTTGAGTTCATCGAGCCAGTTCAGCTTGTAGGCCATGTGCTCGTCGTCCAGGGCTCGGCCGTTCGGGACGTACAAGCTCCAGATGCGCACGCCGCCGCAGGTCGCGGCAATGGCGCGGGGCTCCTGGATCGGGTTCTTGCCGCCTTTGCCGAATTCCGGCTGGCCCGGGAAGGTGCGCTGCACATCTTCAAGTCCGACGCGTGAAGCAATGGCTACGCCATTCCACTGGTTAACGCCGAAGTGCGCTACCTCGTAGTCATTGTTCTCGAACAATTCCCACGGAAAATTCTCGTCTTTGCATTTCGTCTCCTGGATAGCCAGGACATCCACGTCGGTGCGGCGCAGCCAGTCCTCAACACGGTCGGCGCGGGCTCGCAGCGAGTTCACATTCCAAGTTGCAATCTTCACAAGTTCAACCTATCAAGTTTGCCGACCAGTGCCACTTCAATTTACTTGGAAGTCCGAGTATATTCGTGTGCAGAAGGTGACGCCAATCACTGCAAGGAGGCAATGGTGCCGGAAATCCTGACCGAACGTCGCGGCCATTTGGGCCTGATCACGCTTAATCGCCCCAAGGCGCTGAACGCTTTGAACGCCTCGATGTGCCAAATAATTCTTGATACTTTGCTTGCCTGGCGTGATGACCCCGACATCGCGCAGGTGGTGGTCCAGGGTGCGGGGGAGCGCGGACTCTGCGCCGGCGGCGATATCGTCGCCATCTACCAGGACATCAAGGAACGGACCGGGTCCTCCGAGAATTTCTGGCGCATCGAATACCAGCTGAACGTCCTGATCAATGAGTATCCCAAGCCCTACATCGCGTTGATGAGCGGCATCGTCCTGGGTGGCGGCATCGGCATCTCCGCGCACGGCAGCCACCGAATCGTCACCGATTCCAGCAAATGCGGGATGCCGGAAGTCGGCATCGGCTTTTTCCCGGACGTCGGCGGCACGCACCTGCTGGCCAAAGCCCCGCATGCCGCCGGTCGATTGGCGGCCCTGACCGGAAGCAAATTCGGTGCGGCCGACGCCATCCTCCTCGGGCTGGCCGACAGCTACGTGCCCGAAGACCAGCTGGCCCGGCTGCTGGTTGAGCTGGAAAGCGAATCAGCGCAGTCCGTCATCGAAAGGCACCAGCAAACCCCGCCGACCGGCTACATGCACGAGCCCTGGGTTCAGGCCTTTGATGGGGAGAATTTGCGCGAGGTATTGCGCTCGCTGCAATCCAGCCAGGCGCCCAAGGCCCAGGAAATGGCCGAAACCCTGCAGAGCGCCTGCCCCAGCTCCGTGCGGCTGACCAACGAACTCATCCGGCAAGCCGGGGATGATCTCCGCGCGGATTTGCAGCGCGAATTCCGTGCCGCGCTGCACCGGCTGGATGACCCCGACTTCGCAGAAGGAATCAGGGCCGCGGTCATCGACAAGGACCGCACACCGCACTGGGTGGAATCGCTGCCCGGGTTGAGCCATGAACAACGAACCGAACGGCATCTCGGCCCGCTGCCGGGAGCCGAATTGAATTACGCCATGCTCGGCGCAAGCGCCGAAGAGAAGAGTGCATCATGAGTGAGAAGCCAACCATCGGCTTTCTGGGAATGGGGCACATGGGATTGCCCATGGCCATCAACCTGCATCGAGCCGGATACCAGCTCAAGGGATTCGACGTGGTCCCGGCTGCCGTGAAAGCCGCGCAGGAGGCAGGGATCCAGACGGTGGCCAGCGGCGCCGAAGCCGCCGTCGACGTGGACATCGTGCTGACCATGTTCCCCTCCGGGCAGCATGTGCTTGATGCCTACGATCAATATCTGCTCAAGAGCGCCAAGCCCAATACGCTGTTCCTGGAATGTTCCACCATTGATGTCGCCCAAGCCCGGCAGGCCGCGGAACTAGCCGTGGCAGCCGGCCATCGCAGCGCGGACGCCCCGGTTTCCGGCGGCGTCGTGGGTGCCGAAGCCGGGACGCTGACCTTCATGCTCGGCGCGCAGGCAGAGGACCTGGCAGAGATCACCGAAGTCTTGGAGAGCATGGGCAAGCGGATCGTGCACTGCGGCGGCTACGGCGCGGGGCAGGCGGCCAAGGTCTGCAACAACATGCTGCTGGGCATCTCGATGATCGGCGCGGCGGAAGCCTTTGTGCTCGGTGAACGGCTCGGCCTGGAGCACCAGGCGCTTTATGACGTGATCTCCTCGGCCTCGGGCCAGTGCTGGGCCGTGACCACCAACTGCCCGGTGCCCGGTCCGGTGCCCACCTCGCCGGCCAACCGGGACTACCAGCCCGGGTTCGCCGCGGCGTTGATGGCCAAAGATCTCGGACTGGCCAGCAGCGCCTTGGCGCATACCGACACGGATGCCCAGCTCGGGTCCCTGGCCTCGGCCCTGTATCGGAAGTTCAGCGACGAAGGCAATGCCGGAACGGACTTCTCCGGCATCATCAACGCCATCCGCGACGGTTCCCTATAGGAAATCTCCGGAGGCCTTGCGGAAGCGGGCGAGGATCTCGAAAAGCTGGGTGGCATCGTTGCCCGAAAGGTTGCTCTGGGCGAAAAGCTGCTCATTGAGGTCATCGCGGGCCGCGGCCAGGACCTTCTGGCCGTTGGCGGTCAGCTCCAGCAATCGGGTGCGTCCATCGGTCGGGTGCGCAATGCGGCGCACCAGGCCGGTGGACTCCAGGCGGTCCACCGAATTGGTCAGGCTGGTGGCGTGGACCTGGAGCAGGTCGCTGGCCTGGCTCATCGGCAGCGAACCCCGCTTGGAGAAACCCAGCAGGGCCAGAACCTCGAAGCGGGCAAAGGTCAGCCCATGCGGTTTGAGGATCGCATCGGCGCGCTGCAGGAAGATCGAAGCGGTGCGCATGACCGCGGTGATCGCGGCCATGGAATCAGCCTGGGCTGTCCAGCCATGCAAAATCCACTGTTCCCGGGCCTGGGCAATCGGGTCGCGCGGCAACGGAGAAGTCATTTAAATACCCCCATAAGAAGACCTAGTCCAACAATATACTTGGACATCCTAAGGTTTGGAAGGAGAACCCCCATGGACCTATTAGGAGTGGCACAACAGCTGCGAGCTCAAGAACATGAACGCCTGCTTGAAGTGCGGGAACTGGTGCAGGACAAAATCCGCCGCCAGTCCATCGATTACTGGAACCGCGAAGAATTCCCTGAGGATCTGGTGGCACAGCTCGCCGGGCACGGGCTGGGAGGTGTCCAGCTGGAAGAATGCTCGCACCTGCTGCGCGGATTAATCCACGCGGAAATCGCTCGCGCCGACATCTCGCTGTCCTCGGTGGTGGGCATCCACAACGAGCTCGTGGTCGGGATGATCCATGAATTCGGCTCCGCGCAGCAGAAGGCCCAATGGCTGCCCAAGCTCACGGCCTTTGAAGCCTTCGGCGCCTTTGCCCTGACCGAACCCGAACATGGCTCGGATATTGCCGGGGGAGTGCAGAGCACCGCCCGGCGCGACGGGGACGAGTACGTGATCTCTGGGGCCAAACGCTGGATCGGCATGGGGACCTTCAGCGACTTCGCACTGATCTGGGCCAAAGACGAGGACAGCGGGGATCTGGGCGCCTACCTCGTGGAATCGGATCGTCCTGGCTACAGCGCCACCAAGATCGAGCACAAGATCGGGCTGCGGATCATGCAGAATGCGGATATCACCCTGGACCAGGTGCGTATTCCGGTGGCCAATAAGCTTCCCGGCGCCACCTGTTTTGCCTCCGCCAACGGCCTGCTGATGCAATCGCGGGCCTGGGTCGGCTGGCAGGCTGTCGGCGCGATGATGGCAACACTGGATATCTGCCTGTCCTACGCCGGCAAACGCCAGCAGTTCGGCCAGCGGCTTGCCTCTTTCCAGCTGATCCAGCAGTCCCTGGCTGAAATCGCGGGGAACCTGAGCCTGTGCCTGTCGATGATGAGCGATATCGCCCGCAAGCAGGAGCGCGGGGATCTGCAGATGGTTGATGCGGCCATGGCCAAGTCCACCGCCACCCGGCTGGCGCGCGAATCGGCGGCGCTGGGCAGGGCGCTGTTGGGCGGCAACGGGGTGGTCAGCGACTTCGAGATGGCGAAGGTGTTCTGCGACGTGGAAATCCTGCACACCTATGAAGGCACCTACGAAATCAATTCGCTCATTGTTGGGCGGGCGCTGACAGGCATCAGCGCGTTCGTGTAGCGGGCTTTGAGCGGATCGAAAGCCAATAAAATAACTAACAAGTACTTTCCATTTTGGAAAGTACTTGTTAGTGTTG
The DNA here is from genome assembly GCF_012221945.1 of Glutamicibacter mishrai. NCBI lineage: Bacteria > Bacillati > Actinomycetota > Actinomycetes > Micrococcales > Micrococcaceae > Glutamicibacter > Glutamicibacter mishrai. Next base: position 1,980,609 of record NZ_CP032549.1, read on the forward strand.
GGGTGTTCGAAGGTTCGCAGGCAAAGGAGCAGGATCATGAAAGCGACGTTCAGCACTTGGTACCTCACCGCGATCATCGTGGCGGGATTGGCCTTTTTTGCGCTTGCGCTCAGCGCGTACGCCACCGGTCAGCAGGCCTTGATTTTCATTGGCATGGGGATCTTCATGGTTACCACCATGACAATGGCCTCGTTGTTTGCGCAGCGGCAGCGCAAGGCCCAGGCATTGGACAGCAAATGAGCTCGGAACAGGAACTGGGCCCCGAGGAGCAATTGGCCGCGCTGGGCAAGGCGCGGCAGGGCATGGATCGCGCCTCCGGGTACGGCGCCAGATTGCTGGGATCCTATTGCATTGCCCTGGGCCTGCTGATCGGCGGGCTCGCGGCGCTCTTGCAGATCTATCGCCCTGATGAGAAATTCGCCGGATTCATCGTCATCATGGCGCTGTTTGCCGCAGCTGTTCTCGCGATGTCCTTGGCCTATGGGAAGCTCTACCGTTCGCTTCCGAGGGGATACTCGAAAATGTACATGCGCGGATTTATTGCCAGCATGGTGCTCTACGCGGTGTCAGTGGCATTGATTGGCGCCGGACCGCTGGATTGGCCGGCAATGGCGCTCATTGGCGTTGTTGTTGCTGCGCCATTATGCGCAACTGGAATTGCGATGGTGCGGCGATGAGCGCCCATGCCCGGGATCGGCTGAATGGAGATTTCTCGAATCCCCTGCGGCTATCGGTCATGGGATCGCTGCAGGCCGTGGACGAGGCTGATTTCAAGTCCCTTAAAGAAGCCCTGGGCGTCTCCGATTCGGTGCTTTCGCGGCATTTGAGCGCGCTTGAAGCTGGCGGCTACGTGCAGATCAAAAAAGGGTATGTCGGCAAAAGGCCCCGCACCTGGGCGAAGCTCACTTCGACCGGGCGCAAGGCCTTTGCACAACATGTTCAAGCGCTGAAAGAGATTACCGGTTTGGCGTAATCCCTAGGAGCGCCACCACTGATCCCAGTAGGTCGCTGGCACCGCGCGCTTATGCCGTGATGCGACAAAGCGCTTTTCAATGGCTTCCGCGGCAACTTCGGCAACTTCGCGGCCCTCGAGGTAATCGTCGATCTGGTCGTAGGTCAGGCCGAGTTCTTCCTCATCGGCGCGCTGCGGCTGGCCGTCGAGCAGGTCCGCGGTGGGCTTCTTGGACCAGAGCAGTTCTGGGGCCTGCAGTTCACGCAGCAGGGCCTGGTTCTGGCGCTTGTTCAAACCGGCCAGCGGCAAAAGATCGGCGCCGCCATCACCGAATTTGGTGAAGAACCCGGTCACGGATTCGGCGGCGTGGTCGGTGCCCAGCACCAGCATTCCGCGGTCGCCCGCGATGGCGTACTGCACGATCATGCGGGTGCGGGCCTTCGCGTTGCCGCGGTTGAAGTCGCTGATCTTCGGGTGCCCGGCATCGGCGATCGCCTCATCAAGCGCGGCGACCGGCTTGGCGATATTCACCTCGAATTGCTCATCGGCGGCAATGAAGTCCATGGCCGCGGCGGCGTCGTCCGCATCCTGCTGGACACCGTGGGGAAGGCGTACCGAAACGAAGCGTGCTCCGCCCCCGGCCTCGCGGACCTCCTGGACTGCCAGCTGGGCCAGGCGCCCGGCCAGGGTGGAATCGATGCCGCCGGAAATCCCGAGGACAAAACCCTTGGCGCCTGTGGCCGCCAGATAGTCCTTGAGGAAATCAACGCGGCGGCGGATCTCCTGCGCGGCGTCGATTTCCGGGCGCACGCCCAACTCTTCAATGATCTCTGCTTGCAATTCACGCATGTCTTTAATCCTAGGCAGTTGGCATGGCTACGGGGCGCCAGGTGCCGCGTTTGCCTCGAAAATTAATCTGTTCTCAACATACGCCGCAATGGCCTGTGGCTACGCTTGGTCGTCTTCTGGTTTCCAGCCGAGGTTGCGCGCCATCTTTTCCAGGGTCTGGACTACCGCGTCATATTCCGAGCCGTCCAGATCCTCTCCGAACTGTGTGCGGATCTTCTCCACGAGCTCGCTGAGCTTCAGCAGCGAGACGTGGCCGCGGTCGGTGATCGAGTACTCGCCGTCCTGCGCGGTAACCCATCCCGATTCCACCAGCTCGGCCAGGTGCTCGCTCAACGATTGCGGCTCATCCTCGGAAGCGAAGAACGGGGAGAGCCCGGCGTTCAGCTGCGCCTCGGTGGCGGGCTGATGCTCCAGCAGGTTGAGCACCTGCCACTGCCGGCGTGTCACACCGTGTTCTTCCAAAGTCGCTGCAAACTGCTCGTCAATCAGCGAATCCACCAATTTCAACCAGTAACCCAAGGGGCGTTGTGCGTTCATAAAATCAGCCTAGCGATGATGCCGACTAGAATCGAGGGTATGAGCGAAACCAGCGCCCGTGAGCGACTAAAAGAACTGATCCAAGAACTTGCCATTGTGCGCGGCAAGGTCATCTTGTCTTCGGGCAAGGAAGCTGACTACTACATCGATTTGCGCCGCGTGACCCTGCACCAGGAGGCCTCTGGCCTGGTGGGCGAGGTCATGCTGGAGCTGCTGGATGAAGCGAAGCTGGACTTCACCAATGTGGGCGGGCTGACCATGGGCGCAGACCCGGTGGGCACCGCCATCATGCACACCGCACGCGCCAAGGATCGGGCGATTGACGCCTTCGTGGTGCGCAAGGCGCAGAAGTCCTACGGCATGGGCCGCCAGGTCGAGGGCCCAAGCGTCGAGGGACGCGACGTGATCGTGCTCGAGGATACTTCCACCACCGGCGGCTCGGCGCTGACCGCGGTGGAAGGCGTGCGCAAGGCTGGCGGCAACGTGATTGCCGTGGCCGTGATCGTGGACCGCGATACCGGAGCCAAGGAGCGCATCGAGGCTGAAGCCGGGGTGCCTTACCTGTTCGCCTACGGCAAGGATGAGCTGGGCCTGTAGCCAACGTGCATATCCCTGCCGGGCACCCGCCATTTTCGGATCTTCCGGGATGGCGGGTTTCCTGTTTTAAATGGCGCGCGGCGGCGCGGTGGTATCGCGGGGAACCAGCACCGCGGGCAGCTGCTGCGGCGCGCTGGCTTCTTCGCCGTCCAGCAGGCAGAGCAGCAGGCGCACCGCGTGCGCGCCCATTTCGTGCAGCGGCTGGCGCACGGTGCTCAAGGCCGGGATGCTTTGCGCGGCGGCCGGGATGTCATCGAATCCGATGATCGACAGGTCGCCAGGCACGGCCAGCCCGCGGTCGGCGGCCACGCTCAAGGCGGCCAGCGCGGAGATGTCGTTGGCCGCGAAAATGGCGGTGGGCGGCTGGGGCAGGTCAAGGAGCCGTTCGGTGGCGGCTACCGCGGACTCGTGCTGGTAGTCGCCGTCCTGGATGAGCTGTTCATCAAAGTCGATGCCGGCATTCTCCAGCGCCTGGCGGTAGCCGGCTTCGCGCAGGTGCGCGGATTTGAGGTCTTCGCGGCCGCGGATATGCCCGATGCGCCGGTGGCCTAATTCCAGGAGGTGCTCGGTGGCTCTTTGCGCGCCACCGGAATTATCCACGTCCACGGTGATGGGCATATCGGTGCCCGCCTGCGGGTCGATGGCCACCACGGGCACGGAGCTGTGCGGGATTTCAACGGTGGGCGTCACGATGATGGCGCCGTCGATCAGCGTGCCGCCCAGGCGCGAGAGGGAACGGCGCTCCCACCCGATATGCCCTTCGGGGCTGAGGTTGCCGGCATAGGCCATCAGGTCGTATTTGGTGCCGCGCAAGGTGGCGGAAATGCCGTTGAGCAGCTCCAAGGCGAAGGGCTCGAATTCGGCGACCAGGATGCCGATTATGTTGGTGCGCGAGTTGCGCATGGAGGAGGCTACCAGCGAGGTCTCGTAGCCGAGCTCGTTGATGACCTGGTGCACGCGTGCAATGGTGGCCGGCGAGACGCCGTAGCGTCCGTTGACCACCTTGGACACCGTAGAGACCGAAACCTCGGCGACGCGGGCCACATCGTTGATGGTGACCCGGGCGGCAACCTGGTTTTCGGCAGGCGCGGGAAGCCATGCGGAGGCGGCGTTCACGGTGTTCTCGGTCTCTGGGCTCATCACCCGACTAACAGTAGCGTATATTTCCGCGAAAACAGTGGAGTTTGCGGGCCTGTGACATGGCAGCAGCGAATTTTCGATAACGTTTTCGCCAAGGATTTCGAAAACGTTATCGAAAACGATTGACATGACGTGGGTCACAGTGCAATTCTTGGTGAAGCCAAGTGCCTGCCGCGCCATCGCCGACAGGGCCAATTCATCACCACCGCTCAGGAGCACACGCATGATATCCACGTCCCGCACCGCTAAATTTCTGGCGCTGGCAGCCACTGGCTCGCTGCTCTTCTCCGGATGCGCCTCCGGTTCCTCCAACGCCAGCGGGTCCTCCGACGGCACCACCACCGTGACCTGGTGGCACAACTCCAACAATGGCGAAGGCAAGGCCTACTACGAAAAGGTCGCCAAGGACTTTGAAGCGGAACATGAAGGCGTGGACATCGAAGTCCACGCCATGCAGCACGAAGACATGCTCACCAAGCTCGACGCCGCATTCCAAAGCGGGGATGCGCCGGATGTCTACATGGAGCGTGGCGGCGGAGAGCTCGCCGCCCACGTGGCCGCCGGGCTGACCAAGGACCTCAGCGACGTGGCCAGCGAGGAAATCGGCTTCCTCGGCGACACCGCCGGCGGCTGGCAGATCGAGGGCAAGACCTATGCCCTGCCCTACTCGCTGGGCGCGGCAGGCTTCTGGTACAACAAAGCCCTGTTCAAAAAAGCCGGCATCGACAAGGCCCCGGAAACCTGGCAGGAGCTGCTCGATGCCAGCAAGAAGCTCAAGGACGCCGGCATCACCCCGATCTCCGTGGGAGCCGGCGACAAGTGGCCGGCAGCGCACTACTGGTACTACGCCGCCGTGCGCGAATGCGCCGAGCAGACCCTGGCCGACTCGGTCACCAACCTCGACTTCAGCGACCAGTGCTTCGTGAAGGCCGGCGAGGACGTGGACCAGCTGATCAAGGCTGAGCCATTCAACCCGGGCTTCCTCTCCACCCCGGCACAGTCCGGGCCGACTTCGGCCTCGGGCCTGCTGGCCACCGGCAAGGCCGCCATGGAACTGGCCGGACACTGGGAACCAGGGATCTTGCAGGGACTGACCGAAGACGGCAAGGGCCTGGGCAAGGACACCGGCTGGTTCTCCTTCCCCGCCATTGAAGGCGGCGCGGGCAATCCTGATGCGCAGCTCGGCGGCGGCGATGCCTGGGCGGTAGCCCAGGACGCACCGGATGCGGCCGTGGAATTCGCCAAGTACATGCTCTCCGAGAAGGTCCAGCGCGGCTTCGCCGAACTGGATATGGGCCTGCCCACCAACCCGAAGGCCACCGACGCCGTGGCTGATCCGGCACTGGCTTCCATGCTGGACGTGCGTGATAATGCGCCATACTTCCAGCTGTACTTCGACACCGCCTTCGGTGCCTCCGTCGGAGGGGCCATGAACGATGAAATCGCCCTGCTCTTCGCTGGCAAGTCCGATGCGCAGAAGATCGTTGACGCCAGCCAAGATGCCGCAGACCTGGAGAAGTGATCCGGGTCGTGGCTCAAGAAGTGAGGTATGCATCAACCCCGGTGGCCCAAGGCCCGGCAGCACAGGCCGCGGCCACCGGGCAGGCCCCGGCTGAAAGCGGGGCGGCAAAAGCCGGGCGCCGCCGGCGAAAGCCAGCGGACCGGCGCAAAACCCTGGAGATCTTGTTCTTCGTCAGCCCGGCGCTGCTGCTGATCGCCGTGTTCATGCTGCTGCCCATCATCCAGGCCGTGCGCTTCTCGGTGTACAACTGGAAGGGCTTCGGCCCGCTGGTGGACTTTGTCGGGCTGAAGAACTACGCCCGGGTGCTGGGCAACGAGGTCTTCACCGATGCGATGATCCACAACCTGATCATCATCGGCGGATCCATCGCATTGCAGCTGCCCATCGGCCTGGGCATCGCCCTGCTGCTGAATCGGAAGATGAAGATCCAGTCGCTGCTGCGCACCATCATCTTCGTTCCCTATGTGCTCTCCGAGGTTATCGCCGGCGTCATCTGGTTCCAGCTGCTGCAGCCGCAGTATGGGGTCATCGACACCATCCTGTCCAAGCTGGGAGTCCAGGGCCCTGCCCAAGGCTGGCTGGGCACGCCCGAATTGGCGCTATGGACCGTGCTGGCGGTATTGACTTGGAAGTACCTGGGCCTGGCCGTCATCCTGTTCCTGGCCGGCCTGCAGGGCGTGCCCTCCGAACTGTATGAAGCCGCTGAAATCGACGGGGCCTCCTGGTGGCAGATCCAGCGCAGGATCACCATCCCGCTGCTCGGGCCCACGCTGCGCACCTGGGGATTCCTCTCCATGATCGGCTCGCTGCAGCTGTTCGACATGGTCTGGATCCTCACCGGCGGAGGACCTGCGAACTCCACCACCACCATGGCCAGCTTCCTGGTATCCGAAGGAACCAAGCGGCAGAACTTCGGCGTGGCAGCCGCCGCCTCGGTGGTGCTGTTCATCGTCGCCCTGATCCTGGCGGTGTCCTACCAGCAGTTTGTCCTCAAGCGGGATTCGCAGCCAGATGACGAACGAACCAAGGCGAAGAAGGTCAAAGCATGAGCGCCACCGTGGCCACCGGCCCGCAGCACACCCCAGCACAGGCAATGCGCGCCAAGAAGCGGGCGCGGAACCAAGGCGGAAACGTCCTCGTGTACGCCATCGCCCTCGCGGTAGTGGCGCTGACCCTCGGCCCGGTGCTCTACGGCGTGCTCGGCGGATTCCGCAGCAACGCGCAGCTCGCCGAGAACCCGGCCGGCCTGCCGGCACCCTGGGTGCTGGATAACTATCTTGGCGTGCTGAAAAACCCGGACTTCTGGCAATATGCGCTGAACTCCACCATGATCGCGGTGATCACCACGGTGATCGTCGTGGTCCTGGGCATCATGGCCGCCTACCCGCTGGCCCGCTACCAGTTCAGGATGCGCGAACCGATCTTCATGGTCTTCGTGCTGGGCTTGCTCTTCCCCGCCACCGTGGCCATTGTTCCGCTGTTCATCCTGATCACCCGCGACCTGCATATGGGCAATACCTGGTGGGGCGTGGCCCTGCCGCAGGCAGCCTTTGCGCTGCCAATGACCGTGGTCATCCTGCGCCCCTTCCTGATGGCGCTGCCCCAGGAATTGGAAGAAGCCGCCCAGCTCGATGGCGCAAGCCGCATCGGCTTCTTCTGGAGGATCCTGTTGCCGCTCTCCGGCCCGGGCATGGTCACTGTCGGTGTGCTGGCCTTTGTCGGTTCGTGGAATGCCTACCTGCTGCCGCTGCTTCTGCTGCAAGGGGATATGCGCACCCTGCCGCTGGGAGTCGCCGACTATTCCAGCGAGCACTCCGCCGATACCGCCGGAGTTTTCGCCTTCACCGCACTGGCGATGATCCCGGCGCTGATCTTCTTCCTCGCCATGCAAAAGCGCATCGTCAACGGACTGCAGGGTGCAGTCAAGGGCTAAGTACCTGAAAGCGCCCCTCCCACTTTTGAGAATAGGATTTTCATGAAAACTGCCGAGCAGACCTGGCATGATGCCAGCCTCCCAACAGACCAGCGCGTGGCGGCCCTCCTGGCACAGATGACGCTCGAAGAAAAAGCCGGGCAGCTGGGCTCCTACTGGATCCGCCCGGAAGAAGAACAGCAAGACGGCGAAAGCAATGTGGCGCCAATGGCCGATACCTTCGGCGGCGGCCCGAGCTTCGAAACAGCCATCGCCAACGGGCTGGGCCACATCACCCGGGCCTTCGGCACCGTTCCGCTGGACCCGGCCGAGGGCCGCACCAAGCTGGCCGAACTGCAAGAACAGGTCATGGCCGCCAACCGCTTCGGCATCCCGGCCATCGCCCACGAAGAATGCCTGACCGGTTTCACCGCCCTGGGCGCCACCTGCTACCCGGCATCCATTGCCTGGGGAGCGAGCTTCAACCCGGAATTGGTGCAGTCTATGGCTGCGCGCATCGGGGCCGATATGAAAAAGCTGGGTGTGCACCAGGGACTGTCCCCGGTGCTGGATGTAGTGCGCGATTACCGCTGGGGACGCGTGGAAGAGACCATCGGCGAAGACCCTCACCTGGTCGGAGAGCTTGCCGTCGCCTACGTGAAGGGCCTGCAGGGTTCTGGCGTCAGCGCCACCTTGAAGCATTTCGCCGGATACGCCGCCTCGCAAGCCGGGCGCAACCATGCGCCGGTCTCCATTGGCCAGCGCGCCCTGGAAGACACAGTCTTCCCGCCCTTTGAACGAGCGGTGCGCGAAGCCAAGGTGCAGTCGGTGATGAACTCCTACGCGGATATCGACGGCGAAGCGCCAGCGGCCAGCCGTCGGTTGCTCACAGAAGTGCTGCGTGAACGCTGGGGCTTCACCGGCACCGTGGTGGCAGACTATTGGGCCGTGAGCTTCCTGCACAGCATGCATGAAATCGCCGACAGCGAAGACAGCGCGGGCCTGCTTGCCCTGAATGCCGGCATGGATGTGGAATTGCCAGAGACCATTGCCTACGCCCGCCTCGCAGAAGCGGTACGCGCAGGGCGTTTGGACGAGTCGGTCCTGGATACCGCGGTCAGCCGGGTGCTCACCCAGAAAATCGAGGCCGGCCTGCTGGACCCGGACTACAGCCCCGAACAAGCCTGGCAAGGCGACGATGTTGAACTGGATTCCGCGCAGAACCGGGAACACGCCCGCACCATGGCCGAAGAATCCATCATTTTGCTGCGCAATGAGCAGATCCTGCCACTGAAGAATCCTGCCCGCCTAGCGGTGATCGGCCCGAGCGCCACCCAGCCGCGCACTCATTTGGGTTGCTATTCCTTTACCAACCACGTGTACTCGCGCTTCGCCGAGCAAGAAGACTATGGCGTGCAGATGACCTCCATACTTGAAGCCTTGCGTGAAGCTCCGGCGCTCGCCGGAAGCCAGATCGAATATGCCCGAGGGGTGGACTTCACCGACCTTGATGAGGCGGGCATCGAGCAGGCCGTGGAAGCAGCGCGCAACGCCGAAGTGGCGGTGGTGACCGTGGGGGATTTGGCTGGGCTCTTTGGCCGCGGAACCTCCGGCGAGGGCTGCGACGTAGTGGATCTGAAACTGCCTGGACGCCAAGCAGAATTGGTCGAGGCTGTGCTGGAAACCGGTACGCCGACCGTCCTGGTATTGGTCACCGGACGCCCCTATTCGCTGGGGCAATTTGCTGACCGGGCCGCGGGCATTGTCCAGTGCTTCATGCCAGGCGTTGAAGGCGGACCAGCATTGGCCGCGGTGCTCACCGGGCAGGTGAATCCTTCGGGCAAACTGCCGGTGCAGATTCCCGACCATATTGGTGGACAACCCGGAACCTACCTGGCGCCCAAGCTGGGGTGGCATTCGGATGGCGTCTCGAACCTCGACCCGCGTCCGCTCTATCCCTTCGGCTACGGATTGTCCTACACGAGCTTCGAAATCTCAGGTATCGAATTATCGGCCCAGGAAATTTCCACCGAGGGGATCCTGGAAGTCAGCGCCACCGTGACAAATACCGGCCAGATTCCGGGCGCCCAGGCGGTGCAGCTGTATCTTGCAGATGAAATCTCGCAGGTGGTCCGTCCGCGCCGTTGGCTGGCTGGTTTCGCGAAGGTCAAACTGGCCGCGGGGGAGTCGAAGCGGGTGAGCTTCAGCGTGCATGCTGACCGCACGTCATTTACCGGTCTGGCTGGACGCCGGATCGTGGAGCCAGGCAAATTCACCTTGTTCATCGGTTCGGACAGCGAAGATCTGGATCAACAAGCTGGGTTCAACATCGTGGGCGAGATCCGAGAGATCGGCGAGGGCCGGGTCATGGATACCCCGGTAGTGATCAGCTAGTAGGGCAGGCGAATCAAGATACAGCGAAGGCCGGGCAATAAGCCCGGCCTTCAGCGTGTGCAGATGGTTACTTCTTGGCTGCGGGAGCCTCGGCCGGCTGCGCGCCCTTGGCCAGTTCTGCATGCAGGTTCGCTACCGATGGGTACTGCAGGTCCGGACGGAACGGGAAGGTGTCCATGTCATCACGGGCGGTGATGCCGGTGAAGACCAAAGCGGTCAGCAAGCCTGCTTCCATGCCTGCCACGATGTCGGTGTCCATGCGGTCGCCGATCATCGCCGTGGTTTCCGAGTGGGCGTCGATGCGGTTCAACGCGGAACGGAACATCATCGGGTTTGGCTTGCCCACGACATATGGTTCGCGGTTGGTGGCGCGCGAGATCAACGCTGCGATGGCACCGGTTGCCGGCAGCAGGCCTTCGGCCGATGGGCCGGTGGCATCTGGGTTGGTGGCGATGAACTTGGCGCCGCCCTCGATGAGGCGGATCGCCTTGGTGATCGCCTCGAAGGAGTAGGTGCGGGTCTCGCCCAGGACCACATAATCAGGATTCTGGTCGGTCATGATGAATCCGGCGTCGTGCAAGGCGGTGGTCAGTCCGGCTTCGCCGATCACGAAGGTGCGGCCGCCTGGACGTTGGCGGGCCAGGAACTCAGCGGTAGCCATGGCCGAAGTCCAGATGTTCTCCTCTGGAACGTCCAATCCCGAAGCCAGCAGGCGGGCGCGGAGGTCGCGCGGGGTGTAAATGGAGTTGTTGGTCAAGACGAGGAAACGCAGATTGTTTTCACGCCAGTACCCCAATAGCTCTGCGGCACCTTTTACGGCCTGATTTTCATGGACAAGAACGCCGTCCATATCAGTGAGCCAGCACTGGATATCGTGGACAGTACGTGCGGCGCGGTTGGTAGTCGTCACGAGGTGAAGTCCTCCCTGATGAAATTGTGGTGGGAGCTATCTGCGTTGAAAGGTTCCCCTGCTATTAAAAAGACTACACAGCCTCGGGGAATTGCGCCGTGAACAAGGGCACGATGAGAAAGAACTACGCTTAATACCGTGAATCAAGAAACGCATGAGCCAGTGAACGACCCCAGCGAGCAGCACGTCATCGGAGTGGGCCCCTGGGAAGGGGAACTGCCTGCCGATGAAAAGTATGACCCGGAGCTGCTGGCCAACGGCGACCGGCGCAATGTCGCCGACAAATATCGTTACTGGACGATGGACGCCATCATCGAGGATCTCGATGAGCGCCGCCACGATTTCCACATTGCCATTGAAAATTGGCAGCATGACATGAATATCGGGACCGTGGTGCGCAGCGCCAACGCATTCTTGGCCAAGGAAGTCCACATTATTGGCCGCCGCCGCTGGAACCGTCGAGGTGCGATGGTGACAGATCGTTACCAACACGTGCGCCACCATCCGACCGTGGAGGATTTTGTTACCTGGGCTGAAGCCGAGGGGCTCACGATCCTGGGAATCGATATCTTCCCGGATTCCGTGCCGCTGGAAACCTACGACCTTCCGAAGAATTGCGTATTGGTGTTTGGCCAAGAAGGACCCGGTTTAAGCCCTGAAGTCCATGCTGCAGCTAAGGACACCTTGTCAATTGAACAATTCGGATCAACCCGGTCCATTAATGCCGCTTCCGCGGCTGGAATTGCCATGCATGCGTGGGTCCGCAGGCATGTTTTCGGGCAACGAGTTGGCTAACGCAAAAATTAATACTGAAGAGTATTAGTCGAGCATCTGGATTAGTTACATTTTTCCGCTTAGGCTGTTAATCGGTTATGAAAATGTGATCTGGGAGCGAGTGGCTGTGAAACGACGTCATCAAGTGAACCACGACTTATTGCTGCCCGGATTGCCTCGACGCAAGAACCCCGTGGTTATCTGGTCGACCTCCATCGTTGCCGCACTGGGGTTAACCGGTGCGTTGGCAATTCCTATCGTGGCGCAGCCAGCTGATTCGCGTCAGGGCGATGTTGAGGTGTCCATGGATGCCGTCGCGGATTACTCCCTTACTGATGGACCGATTTTTGTTAGCGCAGATGCTCCACTGAACGCCTTCGGCGCTTCCGGCAAAGACCTGGCCATTGACGGTCGTCCGCTGGGCATGATCGAGGGCGCCGCAGAGACTTCCGAATCAAGCAGCAGCGAAGAAGAATCCACTGCGCTGCTGGCTGGCACCGTTGGCGAGCTCGGCAAGCTTCCTGGTGATCTCCAGCTGATGCACCCGGTGAAGACCCGTCGCATTTCCAGCCCATATGGATGGCGCGCGAATCCGACCGGTGCAGGCAACCAGATCCACATCGGCCAGGACTACCCGATTTCTTGTGGCTCCCCGGTCTATGCGTCCGAGGATGGCACCGTTTCGGTTTCTGCATGGGCTGGCCACTCGGGCATGCGCGTGACCATTGATCACGGCTCCAATGTCCAAACCGGTTATAGCCACAACTCAAAGCTCATCGCGAAGGTTGGCCAAAGCGTCAAGCAGGGCGAGCTGATTGCCTTGGCTGGCACCACCGGCAACTCCACCGGCTGCCACGTGCACTTCGAGGTCATCATCGATGGCCGTTGGCACGACCCTCGCAATTACCTGCCGCTGATCCCAGGCCAGCGTCAGGCAATGATCGATTCGCAGCGTCTGACCGTGAACGCGAATACCGCGCCTAAGGGCAATGGTTCGCAGAACTCGGGCCAGTCCAATAATGCGCCTGATCCGGACATCATCGTTCCCGAGGACGACGAAACCCCATACATTCCTGCTCCGAAGCCGCGTCCTACGCCTACGAAGTCGACCAAGCCGACTCCAAGCCAGAGCGAGAGCGAAAGCCCAACCGGCACGAAGAGCCCAAGCGATTCGACCTCGCCATCCGAGAGCGAGTCCGAATCGCCGACGAACAGCCAGCCGCCGACTGTGAAGCCGTCTCCGACTAAGTTGCCATCAGAAACGTCTTCTCCAGAAGACCCATCGACACCTCCGCCATCGAATGTCGACGATTCGGATAGCCAGGCGCCTGCAAGCCCGCCGCCAGCAACGCCAGAGGATACGAGTTCCAAGGAGCCATCGACTACCAAGACGGGAAGCGTACAGTCGCCGTCAACCTCAAGTTCTTCATTCCTTGGGCTAACGCTTGATCCGACCGAAGGTGCAAGCCTGTCAGCCTCGATAACTGAATAAATAACTGCTGTTTGGACAACGGCCGTCTGCTGCGAGTGCCCTACTCGTTTCAGGCGGCCGTTGTCATTGAGAATAGTGGTTCTTTACCGTGTCACGATATGAGATTTTAGGTAGAGATAGTGACCTAGGCGATAGGATGGATGGCGAACCGCCGTCAATGGAGACGCGAAACCTCGCTAATCACCAGGAGTGAAGCATGCCTATCGCAACCCCCGATAAGTACAATGCCATGATCGATGCTGCCAAGGCAGGCGGCTACGCCTTCCCAGCAGTGAACGTGACCAGTTCGCAGACCCTGAACGCCGCAATCCGCGGCTTCGCCGAAGCTGAGTCTGACGGCATCATCCAGGTCTCCACCGGCGGTGCCGCCTACTGGTCCGGCGCCTCCATCAAGGACATGGTCGCAGGCTCGTTGGGCTTCGCAGCCTTCGCCCGTGAAGTAGCCAAGAACTACGGCGTCAACATCGCCCTGCACACCGACCACTGCCCAGCAGACAAGCTGGACAGCTTCGTGCTGCCACTGCTGGCTGCCTCGGAAGCTGAAGTTGCTGCAGGCCGCGACCCATTCTTCAACTCCCATATGTGGGACGGCTCGGCTGAGACCCTTGAAGAGAACCTGCGTATCGCTGCAGAACTGCTGCCACGCACCGCTGCTGCCAAGCAGATCCTCGAAGTTGAAATCGGCGCAGTGGGTGGCGAAGAAGACGGCGTAGAGAACGCTATCAACGACAAGCTGTACTCCACCGTTGAGGACGCACTGGCAACCATCGACGCACTGGGCGCCGGTGAAAAGGGTCGCTACATCACCGCATTGACCTTCGGCAACGTCCACGGCGTTTACAAGCCAGGCAACGTGAAGCTGCGTCCGGAGATCCTGAAGGATATCCAGGCTCAGGTTGGCGCCAAGATTGGCAAGGAAAACCCATTCGACCTCGTCTTCCACGGTGGTTCGGGCTCCTCCGAGCAGGAAATCGCAGACGCGGTTGCCTACGGTGTCATTAAGATGAACATCGACACCGACACCCAGTACGCATTCACCCGTCCAGTCGCCGGCCACATGCTGGGCAACTACGACGGTGTGCTGAAGATCGACGGCGAAGTCGGCAACAAGAAGACCTACGACCCACGCGTATGGGGTGCCAAGGCTGAAGAGTCCATGGCAGCTCGCATCGTTGAAGCTGCTCGTCAGCTGGGCTCGGCCGGAAAGTCGCTGAAGTAAATATGGTCGGCGAAAACCTGTTGGGCATTCCAGAAACTCTGCTCCCCGAGGAGTCCGAGGTCTTGGCACATCTTGAAGCTGGCGATGAACCAGTGGACCTGGCGGCCAAGTTCCCTTCCTCCTCGTTGGTGTGGGCGCTGCTGGCCGATGAAGCACACGGCGAAGGTCGCACCGTGGAATCCTACGCGTTTGCGCGCGTGGGCTACCACCGCGGTCTGGACTCGCTGCGCAAAGCCGGTTGGCGCGGTCAGGGACCAGTTCCTTGGAGCCACGAGCCCAACCGCGGCTTCCTCCGCTCGCTTTATGCGCTGGGCCGTGCGGCCGCAGCCATCGGCGAAGCCGAAGAAGTTGATCGCATCGGCAAGTTCTTGAACGATTCGGATGCTTCTGCCAAGGCTGAAATCGAAGCTGGAAAGTAAGCACCGGAATAAACACCAAACGGCGGCTCATCTCATGAAGAGATGGGCCGCCGTTTGTCGTTAATGAGCGCTTCGAAGGCTGATGTGAGCGCAAAGTTACCTTATTTCAACGGACGAAAACATATAGGCACAGGTCAAGACTCATTCAGTAATATGAGGGCATTCTCATCCAGCTCTACTTTTGCCTTCATTCTGTTCACCTAAAGTTCACTTAGAAGGGATCATCGCTTCACACTTTTGAAAGGGATAAGAATGTTGTCTTTCTGGACAGGACTAGCCTCAAACGTCATCGGCATTACCGTGCTGGTGTACTTCGTATACTTCCGTCGACACTTCCGCCGTGACCTTGTGCTCGCATACATCGCCTTGAGCATGGGTATCTTCGCGGTCACTTTGCTGCTTTCCGGCAGCGGCGCAGGCATGGGGCTGGGCCTTGGCCTCTTCGGCATCCTTTCAATCATCCGCCTTCGGTCAGACACGCTGACCCAGGAAGAAGTCGCCTACTACTTCATTTCCCTGGCCATTGGTTTGGTCAACGGCCTGCACCCGGACCCAGCATGGTTGGCACCGTCGGCCACCGCGGCTCTGGTGCTGGTCATGTTCCTGGCGGATCACCCAAGCTTCGCCCCGCGGACCGAACGCCAGACGGTGACCCTGGAGAAGGCCTATCCCAAGAAAGCTGAACTCCAGTCGGCTCTGGAAGAACTGCTTGATGCCAAGGTCCTGCGCACCGTTGTTGTCGAGCTGGATATGGTTCGTGATCTGACCATCGTTGACGTTCGCTTCCGCACCAATGCCGCTTCGCCGGAGAGCTCGGACAGCAACTACGCCAACGCGGAGAACTATGCAGGAACCTACGAACTGGCCAAGGGGCAAAGCGCTTCCCAGAATTCTTCGGTACAGAACGGAGCCAAGCAGGAGACCTGGTCCTAATGACTGCGCTCGATAGCCGTATTCAAACTGACCGAGCGACAAAGGCTCGCGAAGCATTGGAAGAAGCAGTTGCCTGCCGTGAACCGATCAGCCTGGAAGAAGTCGTGTCCGAGGCGGCGCTTCAAACTCGTGTTGATAAGAAATTCTTGCTCACTCCACAACAGTTCGCTGCATTGTCGGAACGCCTCGGCGAGAAGTTCAAGATCATGCAGATCGATGGCCTTCGCACATTCCGCTATGAATCCGTGTACTTCGACACCGAAGATTTTGACCAGTATCGGGCTCACCGCCAAGGACGGCGCAGACGCTACAAGGTCCGCTCTC
This sequence comes from Glutamicibacter mishrai, assembly GCF_012221945.1. NCBI lineage: Bacteria > Bacillati > Actinomycetota > Actinomycetes > Micrococcales > Micrococcaceae > Glutamicibacter > Glutamicibacter mishrai. Next base: position 1,996,583 of record NZ_CP032549.1, read on the forward strand.
GAACCTACGCTGACACTGGACTGTCCATGTTCGAGATCAAGACCAAGGGCCTGCGCGGGGCAACCGTGAAACACCGGATCCAACAGGACCTGTATCGGGCGGGTGAGCTGACCGAAGATAACCTGCAGTTCCTGGAATCCGTGTTGGATAGCGAATACGGCCAAGGAGTCCCTGAACTGCAACCGGTGCTAGACAGTTCCTATACGCGTGCCACCTTCGTGAACCCCATCGATTCCGAACGATTGACCTGCGATGTCGAACTGGAATACGCCAACTCAAAGACTCGCATCAACGGGCCAGACTTGATTGTCGTCGAGACGAAGTCTGCCGATGGCCGCGGAGCCTCGGACCGGGCGCTGGCGGAGCTGGGAATCAGGGAAGTGTCCATGTCCAAGTACTGCATCGGAGTGGCTCTGCTCAATCCGCATCTGCCGGCAAACCGCTGGAGCCGACTGCTGCAGCAGAATTTTGTCCCGGCTCCCACCCTGCGCTAAGCCTTGTGCCGGCTAGCTATTTTGCGGCTGCCAGACGGTAGCCGAAGCCGCGGACAGTCTCGAAGCGTGCAGAGCCGAGCTTATTACGAAGGTAGCGGACATACACGTCAACCACGTTTGAACCAGGATCAAAATCGTAGCCCCAGACTCGCGAAAGCAACTGTTCCCGGCTGAGCACCTGGCCTGGGTTGCGCAAAAATGCTTCGGCCAGGGCGAATTCGCGGGCTGAAAGATCCACTTCGGTTGAATCCACGGTGACCCTCCGGCGCAGCAGATCCATGTGCAGGTTTTCGTGGGTCAAGGACGAAACCTCAGGGGCGTTGTCCTCGGTCCGCAAGCGCAGCCGTACTCGGGCGAGTAGCTCATCAAAGTGGAATGGCTTAGCCATGTAGTCATCTGCGCCGTTTTGCAGCCCAGCGACAGTGTCTTCAACACTTCCGCGAGCGGTCAGGATGATGACCGGGGTGGTAATCTGCGCTGCTCGCAATCGGCGTAGAACGGAGAACCCGTCTTCGTCCGGCAAGCCCAAATCCAGGATGATCAATTCATGCTCGCCGTCGAGCGCCTGGGTGAATCCGTCGTGGCCCGTCTCTGCAATGGAGGAAGTCAGCCCGGCAGCCCGCAGCCCTTTGGCGACAAACGAGCTGATGCGGGGTTCATCTTCGACGATCAATATTTGGCTCATGCTTCCTTGCTTCCTGTCGACAGCGGCAAATCAATATAGAACGTGGATCCCTTATCGGGCTCAGAGTTAACCCAGACGCGTCCACCGTGGGTTTCGGCGATGGCTTGCACAATATTCAATCCCAGCCCGGACCCGGAGGAGCGTGCGGAGTTCTGTCCGCGTCCGAAGCGTTCAAAGATGCGTTCCAGATCTTCGGTTTGGATGCCGATGCCGGCATCGGAGACCCACCAGCGCAAGGTGGTTTCTCCATGTCCATTGCGCAGGATCTCGTTGCCCAAGGCAATGCGGCTATCATCTTCGGAGAATTTCACGGCGTTGGCGCAGAGCTGCAGCATGGCCTGGGTCAGGCGTATCGGGTCCAGCCTGACGGTAGCCTCGGTGCGGTAGTCGATGCGCCATTGGCGCTGGCCCAGGCCGCGGGCCTTGTCCAGGATGTCATCAAGCAGCTTGCCCACCTGGACCGGCTCAATCTGCAGGAAGTCCGTGCGGTTGGACTTGGCCAGGGTCACCAAGTCATTGATCAGCAGGGACATGCGGCCCAACTCATCCATGGCGATATCGCGGCTCTGTTTCACATCCTGCGGGTCATCAGGATCCATCAATTCCAGATGGCCGTTGATGATGGTCACCGGCGTGCGCAGCTCATGTCCCACATCGTCTAGCAATTGGCGTTGGGCCTTGAGTGCGCCCTCGAGGCGGTCCAGCATTTCATTGACCGTGACGGTCAAGTCTGCGAACTCGTCATTGCCGGAGACTTCGATGCGCTGGGAGACGTCGGTTTCGGAGATCTGCTGTGCGGTGGTCTGCAGCCTGCGAATGGGTTCAAGCATTCGCCCCACTACCAACCAGGCCGCCAGGGCTGAGAGCGCCATGACCGAAGCCCCCACGGCGCTGTAGATCAAGAAGTTCCGGTCATTGGCCACCGCTTCCGCCGAGTAGTCGTAGGCCAACACGAAAGAGCCGCGCTCATGATCCGCCGGCAAGCTCACCGGTACCACTACGGCACGGTAGGTGGCGATATCCGTCTTTATGGTGCCCAACCGGATGTGGTTGCTGTCTTGGACTTGGAAGGCCCAGTCGATGAATTCGGGATCGTCTTCCAGCCGGGTGCCTACGATATCCGGCGCAGTCCAACGGACCTCCTTGCCGACAAGGGAGACCATTCCCTGCTTGGGGGAGGGCAGGGTGCGCTGCATGGCAATATAGAGCAGGTCCTCGGCATGCTCGAATCGTTTCATCGTTCGCGGGTCGACACCCGTTTCGGTCAGCACCCCGAATTCCTTGACGGAACGCGAGAGTGATTCATCAAGACGTTCATTGAGCTCGTGGCGTTGCACTGCGAAGCTGGCAGCACCAGCGGCAACCAAGGCCAGGCCGACCAATAGCAACATGCCGGTGAGCACGCGAGCGCGGATGGACCATCGGCGTTCGGGTGCTTTAATCATCGTCATCTACGTCGTCGGCCTCGTCATCGTCGTCATCAGACTCGTAATCGTCATCATCATCGTCGTCATCGTAGTTTTGGTTCCCTGACGGTGGCAATGGGGTGACGGTTTTCTTAGGCGGGGCCGGAGCTGGCGGCTTTGGCTTGGGCTTGACCGTTGGCGTGGGCTTAGGCGTGGGCTTTTTCGTAGAGTTGCTCGGCTTGGGGGTGGCGGATGGTGTGGGCTTGGCGGTCTTGGATGCGGAGGGGCTTGGCGATGGCGTTGGGCCATTAGGCACACCGCTGGTCGGGGAAGGGGATTCTTCTTCGAAAATGAATCCTTCACCGAGATCTTGATCCGAGGGGCCGCCCAAGGCGCGGCTGATCCCGAAGGCTCCCAAGCAGATGACCGCCACCACGGCGATGGAAGCCACGACGCGGCGCAACGTTTCCTTTCCCATGCCACCCATTGTTCCGGATGCAAATGAGATCTAGATGAGAGATGCCACTAGATGACGGCGCAGGCAGACCTAGCGCAGGTGCTCAAAGATAATCACCGTTTGGGTTGAAGAAAACGCACGGTTGGAGCCGAGATGAGCCGCAACGAAGGTGCGCAGATCATCGATGCTCCGGGTTGCAACCCGGACCAGTAGATCAGGTGATCCACCGAGCACGAAGACCTCTTTGACCTCCGGCAGCTGCTGCAGTGACTTCGCCGAGGAAAGCAGCCGGTCCCGGGCCGAGGGGGAGACGAGCACGGAAATCATCGCGTTGACCGTGACGCCAAGCAGTTTTTCATTGATCGCCGCGTGGTAACCGGTAATGATTCCGGCGTTGGATAGTGCCTTGACCCGGCCGAGGCACGTCGAAGGGGCTATGCCCACCGTGGCAGCGAGAAGGTTATTGGGAATCCGGGCGTCTTTGCTCAGTTCCGAGAGGATCGCCAGATCGGTGGCATCAACGCGAACAGGATTCGGAACGGCATCGCCTTGCACTTCCCAGAGGGAATTCTCCACGGATATCTCATTTCATTCTTTATGAAAGTTCGGAATCAGTCGCGTGATCTTGTGTTTGATTCTACGATAACTACAGCGTGGAGAACTGAAATCCTAGGAGAAAAATGTCTACCGAGTTGACTCGTCAAGCCTTGTCCCAGCTGGATGCAGCGGATCCCTTGACGGCATTCGCTGACCGTTTCATCTTGCCTGAAGACACCATTTACCTTGATGGAAACTCTCTCGGTGCTCTGCCCAAGGGTGCTGCCGAACGCGCGGCCCAGGTGGTGAGCGAAGAATGGGGACAAGGCCTGATCCGCTCATGGAACACCGCAGGCTGGTTCGACCTGCCACTGAAGCTGGGGGACAAGCTGGGAAGCTTGCTCGGAGGGAAGCCCAATGAAACAGCCATCACCGACACCACCACGCTGAACCTGTTCAAAGCACTGGCCTCGGCACTGCGCACGCAAAAAACCGATGCGCCACAGCGCCGGGTGATCCTGACCGAACGCGACAATTTCCCCACCGACATCTACATTGCCGAAGGCCTGGCAGATCTGGTCAACTCCCTGTCCCAGGAGACCGGCGTCGCGTACGAGGTGAAGCTGATCGATGACGAGGCATCCTTGCGCGCGGCCTTAGATGACAGTGTTGCCGTAGTGGCGCTGTCGCACGTGAATTACCGGACCGGTGCCATGTGGAACATGGATGAGATCACAGCAGCGATCCACGCTTCCGGTGCGCTGGTGATCTGGGATCTGGCCCATGCTGCCGGGGCTGTGCCGGTGGATCTGAACGCCGCAAATGCCGACTACGCAGTGGGCTGCACCTATAAGTACCTCAACGGCGGACCAGGCTCGCCGGCCTTCATCTGGGTCAACGCCCGCCACCACGAACGTTTCTGGCAGCCGCTGTCGGGCTGGTGGTCCCACAACAAGCCCTTCGAAATGTCGCAAAGCTACACCCCGGCCAATGACATCCGCCGATTCATGTGCGGCACCCAGCCAATGACCTCGCTGGCCATGGTCGAGGTAGGACTCGACATCGCCTTGGAAGCGGATATGGCTCAGGTGCGCGCCAAGTCGCTGGAGCTTGTTGATCTGTTCATCAACCTGGTTGAGACGCGATGCGCTGGTTATGGTTTGGAGTTGGTGACTCCACGCGAACATGCGGCACGAGGCAGCCACGTCAGCTTCCGACATGAACATGGCTACGAGATCATCGCCGCGCTGATCGACCAAGGGGTCATCGGTGATTACCGGGAACCTGAAGTCCTGCGCTTCGGCATCACCCCGCTGTACCTGTCGCGCACCGATATCTGGGATGCCGTGGAGAAACTGCGTGAAATTCTGCACACCAACGCATGGCAGCGTGAAGAGTACGCCGTGCGAAATGCCGTGACGTAACCGGGAAACCGGCAACGGCTCCATATAACAGCTCTACCGCTGGCCTGCGATGGCCAGAGTACGCTTGTACGCAACACGGCATGTTCTGATGCCGTGCTGTTCGCATGAGATTTAGGGAGCATTGTTGGGCAAGCAGCCGGTACGCGCCACTGACGTCGGGTCGGGTCTGAAGAAGTCGCTGACTCCCGCGCAGATGTCCATGATTGCTCTGGGCAGCGCCATCGGCACCGGGCTTTTCGCCGGCAGCAAGCTGGCCATCATGATGGCTGGACCGTCGGTGATCCTCAGCTACGTGATCGGCGGGGTGGTGGCTCTGCTGGTGATGGGAGCGCTCGCCGAAATGACAGTCAAACAACCGGTGGCAGGGTCCTTCGGCGTCTATGCTGAACGCTATCTTGGCCGTTTTGCCGGATACCTGACCAAATACCTGTATTGGTCCGCATTGATCTTCGCGGTGGGCACCGAGGTCAGCGCTGTTGGCGAGTATATGCAGTACTGGTTCCCTCAGATCACCGGATTATGGTGGGTGGCCATTTTCTCTGCCGTTCTCTTGGCAGTGAACTTCTCCAGCGTGAAGATCTTCGGAACCACGGAATACTGGTTCTCGGCGATCAAGGTTTTTGCGGTCCTTGCCTTCATCATCATTGCCCTGTGGCTGGTCTTCCATAATTCCCAGGACCAGTTTGGCGTGCATAACTACAGTGCGGAAGGCGGCTTCTTCGCCAACGGATTATTCGGCACATGGAGCGCGGTCATCGTTGCGATTTTCTCTTATATGGGAATCGAAGCCATCTCGATTGCTGCCGCGGAAGCGCATAATCCGAAGGTCGCGGTGCGCAAGTCCTTCAAGGTGTCCTTCCTTCGGCTCTTGCTGTTCTACGTATTCACCATGGCCCTGATCCTGGCGGTGGCGCCCACCAGCGAATTGATTGCCGGTGGCTCGCCTTTTGTCACCGTGATGTCCCAGGTGGGTATTCCATTTGCCGACTCGGTGCTGAATTTTGTGCTGATTGTTGCCGCGCTCTCGGCCATGAACGCCCAGCTGTATGCCGCGACCCGCATGCTGCATTCGCTGGCTGATTCGGGCCATGCACCTCGCATTGCGCATCGGACCAATCGTGCCGGAGCGCCAGTTCATGCGGTGTGGATGTCCGCTGGCGGCATTGCCGTGGCCGCGGTGGTTTACGCGCTGGTCCCGGACGGTGGCTTTGGCATCATGCTGTCTCTGGCCACCTTTGGTGCGCTGGCTACCTGGTTCATGATCCTGATAACCCACGTGTCATTCCGGCGCAGGGTGAAAGAAGAACGCGTAGCCCTGGAATTCAAACTATTCGGATATCCAGCTGCCTCCATCCTTGGCGCGCTGCTGCTGGCGGCCTTGCTGGTGACCTCGTTCTTTGTTCCGCAGTTCAAGTACACGCTGATCTTCGGTGTGCCTTTTGTCGTGGTCATGTCGGTACTGTATTGGCTGGTCTTTGCCAGAAAAGAACAGAAAGAAACCGCCTAGCTCTGGCCAAGGCCAACCGTCAACGACAGCTGTGAGTTGAATTGGATTGGGCCTCCAGCCGAGTGTAGCTACCGCCGATTAATGGTGCTGGCACTAAGATCGTAGGGTGCCGTCTAGTTAGTTGGCGCAACCGATCTTCAAGGAGCGATAGTGGCCAAGTTGTATTTCCGCTACGGAGCAATGAATTCTGGCAAGTCCACGAGTTTGCTCCAGGCTGCTTTCAACTATGAAGAACGCGGCCAGCGAATCCTGCTGGCAAAGCCAGGCATTGATACCAAGGGTGACAACTCGATTGTTTCGCGGCTGGGCATCAAGCGCATCACTGATTTCACCATTGGTCCTGAGGATCATGTCCGGGAGCAATTCGCGGCCCAGAGTTCGGGAGATGACCCGAACGCGTTGGTGACACATGTTGATGCTCCACCGGTGGCCTGCCTATTGGTGGATGAGGCGCAATTCCTCACGCGTGAGCAGGTTGATGATCTGTTGCGCATCGCCGTGCTGGATAACGTGCCGGTGCTGGCTTACGGTATCCGCACCGACTTCCGCACCCATGCCTTCCCGGGTTCGGCACGCTTGATGGAACTCGCCCATTCCTTGGAAGAGCTGAAGACCATTTGCCGTTGCGGACGCAAGGCCATGTTCAACACCCGACGGGTTGGCGATGGTTTTGTCTTTGATGGCGACCAGGTGGCCATTGATGGCGAAGAGGTCGGGTACGAATCGCTGTGCGCCTCATGCTATCTCGAAGCTTCCGATGGGAAATTGAGCTAATTCCCACCCGTTGTCGCATCTCGTTTTGATTACATCGATGACGTGATGAAGATTCGTATGCCAGACTCTGATCATGAAATCTCCGCTTGGCTTATCACTCGTCGCTGCAGCGTTGCTGATACTTGCTGGCTGCGCTGAGGCAACACCTGACGGACAGCCAGATTCCAAGGATCTATTCGAGAAGTCCCGGCATTCTGATCGTGCGCCTTCAAGCTTCCACGATGATGTCCAACGCGAATCCTGCGGGGAGATAGACCTTTCGCAGGGTGAACAGATCCCCCAGGAAGCCCTTGCCTGCATGGATGCGGCAATAGGTGAACGCAATGTTGAATTGGCTGTCTCATCGCCAACTACCGAAGGTGATCCGATCATCACGTTTTACCGCACCAGTGCTGATGCCTCAGGAGTTGAGATGTTCTCCAACGGCGAGTACGACAAATTCGGTGCAGGGGACTGGATTCAGGCCACCTGCCCCGCAACGATGGCGCTCGCCGCACGCGAGGGCTGTCAGGATTAGAAACCTATTGTCGGATCCGTGAACGAAGCTCAGGAAGGTGCCGCTTGATCGCCGCAGCAGTTATCACCTTGCTTTTGTCCTTGGTTTTCATCGGTGTATTCGAATGGGAACGCAGAGACAGGAAGAAAACCGGTTCCAAGGAGGACAAGTTCTTTGGCAATTGGGCGCTGGTGGCCTTCTGGATCTGCGCGTTTTTCTTCGTCGTATTTGCCCTTGGCGCGTTCTGAACGTGCTTGTGAAAGCCTAGGCACTTTTGACCCCGTCAAAAGTAAATGACTCATCCAATGCTGCTGATGGTAACGGCCGCCGATAGTAGTACCTGTCTGGTTTCTTCACGGCGTCTTCATTAACGGGTAGATGATTGCGCGCGCTAATCGATTGTTAGAACCAAGAAAGGCAAGCATCTAGCGCTAGCCAGTACAGTTGCGTTCATGGAAATTCGCGCCCTCAACATTGATGATGATCTGGAACTGACCGCGGCTTATCTTGTTGAGTGCGTCGCTAATCAGAACTCGCGCCCAGATTGGAAACCGCTAAGCAAGGAAGCCAGAATGCTGTCGTGGCGGGCATCAGACGGCTGGCGCAATCACCTCGTAGGCGCGTGGGATGACTCCAAGCTCTTAGGGTTCGCGGCTGGGATGAACCATGCGGATACTCCAGAGACGACGTGGGTATTCTCGTGGGTTGAACCCGACGAGCAAAGGTCCGGTATCGGCTCTGCGCTGGTGCGAACCGTTGAAAGCACCAGTCAGAGTTCAACCACTAGGTTCACCACGAGCATCTTCCGCCCTGAAACTGCACAAATAGACCAAGTCGCACGTGATTTCCTGCAGCCACTGGGCTACGCTCCGGCAACGACCGAAACTGTTGTGGAGTTGGATCTGAGCGTAGTATCTCTTCCCGAACCTCGCACTATTGAGGGGTATGAAATAAATACTTACGTGAACGGCGTGCCTGAACGATACCGAGAGCAAGTAGGTCGTATCAAAGGCCTCGTGGATTCGGAAGCTCCCAATGGAGACTTGGATTGGAACGAATCTCCCGTATCACCGGAAGAGTATGCAGACGAAATCTCATTGTGGAAGGCACAAGAGTTCACAGTCCTGGAAACCATTGCCATAACACCTGAAGGTGCTGTGGCTGCATGGACCTGCCTACTAGTACCGGTCCATCCTGCGATCCCGGCGCAAGTCGAAGGTACTTTAGTCGTTTCTGCACACCGAGGTCATGCACTGGGGTTTGCCGTAAAACTAGATAACCTGAGGTGCGCTTTGGCAGAAACCGAGGTCAAGAAGGTCAGGACTAGCAGCGATGACGAGAATGTCTGGATGAGGTCAATCAATAGCGCTCTCGGATTTGAACCCGTTGAGACGGAGATGATCCTGCAGAAGAAAACGTGCAAGTGATGCTGGTGACCTGCGCGTAGAGTCACCAAGAATCCGGCTGAAGCGAAGAAGCTCCCTTGTGCCGCAGCAGTCGCCGGGAGCCCAGAACCTTGACGGGCCTAAGCCGGTACCAGTTCAGTTTCTTCAAGAACCAGTATAGGGCTCTTGCCCGAGCTGTCAGCTAACCAGCCCGGCAACAGCTCGTTGCAAGCCCCAGTCGAAGCCATCCGCCAGCGGCGCATCAACATCCAACTGCACGAGATTCTGGCGGAAGGCGACAGACCCGAGGATGTGGTTGAGCAGCAGCTGCTGTCCGTGGCGGGCATTCTCGCCAGACAGCCCCGAAGCTTCCAAAAGCTCACGCAATTGCAGAACTGGAACCAGCTCGGTGGCTTGCATAGCGGTGGCCACTTCAATGACTTCAGGACTGTCCTGGATAGGCAACAACGCTAAATACAGCCGGCGGCACAGCTGGAGAATGGCGTCGGCAGGAGTTTTGAAGTCCTCAACATCCACCGAGAGCTGCGGGGTATTAAGCAGCTTGGCTGCAACCTGGGCCAGCAGCTCCTGCTTGTTCTTCACATGCCAGTAGAGGGCACCAACTTGGACATCCAGCTCTTTGGCCAGGCGACGCATCGACAAGTCAGCCAACCCGAACTGTTGCAGGATGTCGACCGCGGTATCCACGACCGTTAACTGAGTCAATGCCATAAGACCAAGTCTAGCCTCCGGGGCTTTAACTCTCCTGCTGCTAGCCGTTGACGAGTTCCGGAACGAGGCCAGAGCTCTCTTCGCACTGTGCTGCCAGGCGATTGACCAGAGACCTTAGCTGGGTCGAGGCTGTCTGCGGATGTTCCGGATGCCATTGCACTGCGGTTACCGGGGCCGACTCATGGACCACGGCCTCGATAATGTCATCTGTGGACATCGCCGCAATCTGCAGTCCGTGGCCCAACTCGTGGATTGCCTGATGATGGGTGCACTTGTGGCTGTCCTTCGCGGACAGATCTTCTGCGAGCTCAGAAGCAATCGAGTCGAAACGGGTATCAACAAATGGATCACCACCGGTGCTGCGGTGCGCATCGGCGTTCTCCAGATGCTGGATCAAGCTGCCGCCCAAGGCAACGTTGAGCAGCTGCAAGCCACGGCAGATACCAAGCAATGGCGTCTTGGTGGTGATGGCATGCTGGATGGCAGCGATCTGGTTCCGGTCGGAGGCCACCTCGTGATATCCGCCGCCGGGGTAGGATGAAGTGCGTCCGTAAAGCGAAGGCTCGACATCTTCGCCGCCCATGATGATCACCGCGTCCGAAGCATCAACGATCTGCAGCATCTGCTCGACGCTGAGATCATTGCAGGGAACCAGCGAGGCATTGTGCCCGGCATCGATGATCTGGCCGATGGTGTTTTCGTTGAGCTCATCAAGTTCCAGCTGGAATTGCGGGTTGCGCGGACGGGACTCGCGAATGTGCAGGACCGAGAAATTCAAAGGTGCCAAAACCAGCTCCAACTAATGCGTTTCGGGCCGATAAAACTGGCCCATGAAGGTTGATGCATCCCACGCTACAAGTTCCGGATTTCGCAACCGAATCACCGATGTTTCCTGCGCATTTCCACAAGTTCATCTATAGCGACTTGCTAATAAAGCCACGTCGGCCCCTAATAATTGCCTTCCAGAGTATCGCCTGGGATTCCGTCAGCCAAAAAGAAGTCAGCTGATGACCGGCCTTTTACAAGGAATTCACACGGTCGATATTTGCCTTGTGAAATGAAACATTGCGTTGCCTATCTGAAATGGATTCGAAAGCGAAGCGGAATGTTGCATCGATAGTTTGAACTTGCTCGCAAACACAAACTTCGAAAGGGGCGCCCATCATGGAAGCCGCTGACATGGCTTGGCTCCTGGCGGCATTCGCCATGGTCCTGCTGATGTTCCCAGGACTGGCAATGCTCTACGGTGGCATGCTCAACGGACGCAATGTCCTGAACATGATGCTGATGGTGCTCAGCGCATTGGCAGTGACCGGCGTTGTCTACGTGGTCATCGGCCATGGACTGGTTCTAGGTGATTCGCTCGGGGGCGCAGGAATCATCGGGAATCCTTTCGAGTACACCTTCTTCTCCGACTTCATGACCGACGACGAGGCTGGCGGCACCTTCTGGGGCGCGTTCTACATCCTCTTCGCCGCCATCTCCGTAGCCCTGGTCGCTTCCGGCGCCGCCGGGAGAATGAAGTTCGGCGCCTGGCTGGTCTTCGTGGCCTTGTGGATCATCCTGGTCTACTGCCCTCTGGGACACTGGGTCTTCGCCCTTGATAACCCGGAGACCGGCACCGTCGGTGGCTGGATGCGCAACAAGCTCGGCTTCCACGACTTCGCCGGCGGCACCGCGGTGCACATGAACGCCGGTGCCGCAGGACTGGCGCTGGCAGTGGTCCTGGGCAAGCGCAAGATGAGCCCGGGACGTCCACACAACTTGCCGCTCATGCTGATCGGCGTGGGTCTGATCGCTACTGGCTGGATGGGCTTCAACGGCGGCACCGCCGGCGGGGCGAACTTCATGGCACAGTACGTCATTCTCACCACTTTGCTAGCCCTGTGTGGTGGCATGCTGGGGTTCATCACGATCGAACGTGTTCGTGATGGGCATGCCACCATGCTGGGTTTGGGTACCGGCGCCATTGCCGGAATGGTCGGTATCACCCCGGTGGCCGATGCGGTGGGGCCGATCGGTGCCATCATGGTGGGCTTCCTCGCCGCAGCAGCTGCCGCGTGGGCCATCACCTGGAAGCGCCGCCACCAGATTGATGACTCGCTGGACGTCTTCGCAGTGCACGGCATTGCCGGCATCACCGGCTCGCTGTTCGCGACCTTTTTCGCGAATCCGAAGGCGCCGGGCGAAATGGCTGGCATCTTCTTCGGCGGCCACTTCAGCGAGCTGGGACATGAGCTGATCGCGATTGCCGCCACCTTGGTATACAGCTTCGCCATGACCTTCGCTATCGCTTGGGTGATGAACAAGATCTCCCCAATCCGCGTCAGCGAGGCGGACGAAGAAGCCGGTTTGGATAACTCCATCCACGCTGAATCCGCCTATGACAGCCGTCAGCTCTAGCCGCCTGCACAGAAAGGCTATGCCATGAAACTTATTACCGCAGTCATCAAGCCCATCCGGCTTGAATCCATCTGTTCCGAACTGGAAAAGGCCGGTTTCTCGGGCGTGACCGCTACCGAAGTCCAGGGCCGTGGCGCCCAGGGCGGGCGCACCGAGTACTACCGAGGCCAAGAATTCTCGGTGATGTTCCGGAACAAGATCCGTCTTGAACTGCTGGTCTCGGAACCTGATCTGGAACGTGCCCTGGAGATCATCGTCCACACCGCCAAGACCGGTGAAAACGGCGAGATCGGTGACGGGAAGGTCTGGGTCACCTCCTTGGAACAGATCATCCGAGTGCGTACCGGTGAAACCGGCGAAGCAGCCATCTAAGTTTGAACGTCTAGAAATTTCCAGCAAGGGAGCTCCACATGACTACTATCAACTTCCGCTACCTCAGCGAACAGGACATGATCGCTGCAGGTGTCACCGACATCGCCCGTTGCACCGACGTGATGGAGGAAGCGCTGATCCTGCTGCGCAACGGTGATTACCGGATGGCCGGCGAAAACGGCAACTCGCACGGTGCAATGATCACCTTCCCGCAGAACCCGGTCCACGAGGGCATGCCCAGTGATGGACCAGACCGCCGCTTCATGGCGATGCCGGCCTACCTCGGCGGCCGCTTCGGGACGACCGGTGTGAAGTGGTACGGCTCGAACACCGAAAACCGCGCCAAGGGCCAGCCGCGCTCCATCCACCTGTTCACCTTGAATGACACCGACACCGGTGCGCCGATGGCCGTGATGAGCGCCAACCTGCTCAGCGCCTACCGCACCGGAGCTGTTCCGGGTGTGGGCGTGAAGCACCTGGCCAAGCAGGATGCCAAGGTTGCCGCCGTGGTAGGCCCTGGCGTGATTGCCAAGTCCGTTATCGACGCGACCCTGTCGCTGCGTCCGAGCATCGACACCGTGACCGTCAAGGGCCGTTCGGCTGCTGGCGTGGAGTCTTTCGCGCAATACGTCCGCGAGAACTTCCCTCAGGTGACCTCGGTGGTGGCTGCCGAAACCATTGAAGAAGCCATCAAGGATGCAGATGTCATCATGGCGACCACCAGCACCGACATCAAGGGCTCCGAGGCTTTCCCTTACTTCCCAACCGAGGCCATCAAGCCTGGCGCGCTGTTGCTGCTGCCTGCGGCTGCTCGTTTTGATGATGATTTCATCATCAATGATGCACGTCTGGTCCTCGACGCCCGTGGTCTGTATGACGCGTGGGCTGAGGAATATGGAACCCAGGCTTACCAGCTGCTGGGCATTCCAGGCACGCACTTCCACGATTTGATGCGTGAAGGCAAGCTGTCCGAATCCAAGCTGGAAGAAATCGCGGACGTTGCCACCGGCAAGATTCCAGCTCGCCGCAATGATGAGGAAATCATCCTCTACTCGGTGGGTGGCATGCCGATCGAAGACGTGGCCTGGGCTACCGATTTGTACCAGTCGGCCGAGGAGAAGAACATCGGCCAGGTACTGAATCTGTGGGATACCCCGGTCCTCGCCTAAAGATTTAGGTCCAGTGACTTGGACCTTGAAAAACGTAGATCCCCGAAAAGCGGAGTGTGGCCGCTGTTCGGGGATCTGCCATGTCCGGGACAGAATTTATCTGCCGTGGAAAGGATGCCGTGGTCACTGCAGTTTGCCCGACGGACCCCGGCGGGTCGAACCACCTCGCGTCCAGCTCGCTCAGTCTCGACGTCGAGTATCTAGGGGAGTTCTATTACCGGTGTGATGAACTCATACGTTTGGGAGGCAAAACACCTGCTCGCTTTCGTACTGCCGCCGGCCTAGCAAGACATGAATCTATCTCAACCCTGCGGTGCTATCGGTTTCCGAAGCTCTCAGAAGTTCTGCCTATTTTCCTCCGCGTTACACCGCTCCGTCCGCAGGGGAACCGCCCGACCTCGACAGGAGAGATAATGCGTAAAGGTCAGGCACCGGATTATCAATCGTTATGTTGCTTCGGTCTGAAAACGGTATTTGAAAGCGGTGCATAGGCATACCATCCAGTGCTTCTCCCCGACGGGTAGCTTCCCTTGCACGCGATACTTCCTCTTCAAAATCTTTAACCTCAATGGCCAAGGAATCGAACACTGCGGCAGCTTCAGGGTTGAGGGCTGGTCCCCTCCCTTGAAATTTGCGTTTTGGTGAGCCTTCCAAGGACGTGACTAACTCGATTTCGAATTTATCGCCAAGTTCATCAGCCACACGTTGCGCTAATCGTTCACCCTCTGCAGCGAATCTGCGAGCCACACCTGCGGATTTCCACTCATAGTCATGGTTCAATCCGTCATAGTACGACTGTTCCCACTGCGAGAGTTCATGTGTCAAAGTATCGGACAGCTTGGCAGTGTCGTACTCGATTGGTTCGTTAAACCAAAGCACCGTGTTTGCATAATCCGGAAACAGGCGCACCGTTGACGGCGCGGACTCCTGTGAAGAATTCATACCGCGATCATACCGACGCAGACCAGTAAGGCGCATCCTCAAAATTGCCACCCCTTGGGGACGGTAAAGCGACGGAAAAGACTACCCGACAGATCCACTTCGCGTGCTATTGCTCCATTCCCGTAAGTCGAACGCTCTACGGGACAGTCGGCGCACTAATCAAGTGGATCGCGGCACGACCGATGCGTAGTGCCACGCAAGAACGGCGTTTCTATCGTTCGTACAGGCGTCCGGTATCACGTACCCGTGTAACGTCACTCTGACTCAAGTTTGCGCGAACTCCTATTGCCCGGGCGGATGTGCCATGGGGTCTCCTGCAGGAATGGGAATCACTTAGTTCTGTATTCCCACACACCACGGAAAGCGGGAATACAGAGATCGGGGATTCCCAGTTGCTATTCCAGTAATTCGGACAGTTCTTCTCAGACCACGGCAATGGCCACCGGCGGCATCCACCCTCTGCGATTTTGAAGTTGGGTCCGGAATTTGCGCACGGCAGCTTGGCTTCGGGCAAAATCTGCCCAAATTCAGGTGAAGAGATCCAACCCCGGCTACTGAAGCAACGATGCTAAGGCATCGGCCAAAGCTGCCGCGCCGAGTTCCGCGTCAGCGTCTTCTACATATTCTTCAGGGGAGTGGGAGATGCCGTTGGGGTTGCGAACAAAAATCATGGCACTCGGTACGTGTCCGGCGAGTACACCAGCATCATGCCCCGCACCGGTATCGAGTACCGGAGTGTTGGGCAGCGCCAGTCCAAGCTGCCCCGAAAGCTTTGCATCAAAACTTACCGTTGGACTCAATGATTCTTGGGAGAAATCGAGGGTGCAGCCCTCTTCAGCTGCAATAACCTGCGCCGACTCGTGAATCTCTTGGACAACACCGGCTGTAACCGCATCATCTGGATGGCGCACGTCCAGCCAGTAGTCCACCCGCGAGGCAATGACATTAGTTCCGCCAGGAACCGGTTGCAGCCGGCCCACTGTAGCTCGCGCGTTATCCCGTGTGCGGGCAATCTGCTGCACCGCGGCAATGCTGCGGGCAGCAGCCACCATCGGATCCTTGCGGTCAGACATCAGCGTGGTTCCTGCGTGGTTACCTTGTCCCCGCATGCTCAACTTCCAACGTCCGTGGCCGAGGATGGATCCGCCGATGGCCACCGGGTGATCCAGATCCGCCAGCCCGAGTCCCTGTTCCACATGCAACTCGACAAAGACACCAATCTGTCCCAAGAGGCGGCGGTCTGGGCCGATGAAACGTGGATCTAGCCCATTGCTGGATGCTATGTCGGCAAAACTATTGCCGTCAGGATCCCTCAGATTCAACGCCTTGTTTCGGTCAATGGCTCCGGTGAGCAGACGCGAGCCCAAGCAAGCCACACCAAAGCGGGAGCCTTCCTCTTCCGGGAACACCAAGATGGCCATGGCACGGGTGCGCGCCAGATTCTTTGCCTGCATCAGATCAAAGGCAATCAGCGCGCTGGCTACGCCAAGCGGCCCGTCAAAGGGTCCGCCACCCGGGACCGAGTCGAGGTGGCTGCCGGTGACAACTGCATTGGTGCGGATTCCTGTGGGCAGATCCCACCAGGCCCAGAGCGCGCCGTTTCCGTCTTCCTCTACGCTTAGCTGCCGTCTGGTGGCTTGTTCAATGAACCACGTGCGCAGGTCGATTTCAGCGCTGGAATACACCGGGCGGGAATAGCCTCCGCGCAATGGGTCTTGCCCGGTGCCGGCGATGCCAGCCATGAGCTCGGAGACTGTCGTAGTGGGCAGGTCTAGCGGGATGTTGAACAAGGGATTCTCCAAAATAGCTTGCTGCTGGGACTTCTAGACCATGGCCTTGGCGTGGGAAGCGAGGCGGAAAAGCTCGGGGGTTTCCCGCACCCCGGTGGCCAAGTCCGCAGCAAGCTCGCCGAGCAGTGGGCCGAACTTGGCTCCATGCCCCGAGCAAGGCGAGAAGATGGTGATGCCGTCGACTTCATCCATGATGAAATCCTCAGTGGGGGTTGCGCTGAAAATGCAGGTGGTTTCGGCGTAAGGTGTTGGTTCCAGTCCGGGCAGGTACTTTTTCACGTACTCGATCACGCGTTCGCGGTTGGCTGGATCGATCTGGCCGTTTTGCTGGCTGGCAGTATCCAGCTGACGTCCCGCCATGTATTCGGCAACCTTTTGCCCGCGGAAGTTGGCGTCACGTCCTCCCGGCAGGCCGTAGGACTTAAAAGCAGGGTCCTTGTGGATGTAGGTTGGCCACGCTTGGCGTGCTTCGGGATCCTGGTCGCGGTAAGGGAAGTGGAAGGCATTCTCTTGATATACAACCATCTTGGGAACGCTGCGTACAAAGCCTGATGGCAGGGGAAGGTTTCCGAGCAATTCTGGCAACCAGCCGCCTGCGGCCACGATGATTTTGGATGCCAAGTAGGTGCGTCCATCTGCGGACGTGAGTTTGTATCCGTTAACTGTTGCCTCGACGGAAGCGACTGGCCACTGGGTTTCCACCTGGGCGCCATGAGCCTTGGCTTGAGCCACCATTGCCTGAACCGAGCGTTCGGCGTCCAGTACTCCGGCACCTGAGTGCCAAAGGACTTCGGTATCAAAATTGATTCCACTAAAGCGGTTACGGGCTTCGGCGGCGGAGAGCAATTCATGTTCCACCCCGGCGTTGGCGAGAATCCCGGCGAGCATACGTGGATTGCGCAGGGGTCCGTAATCCGCTGAACCGCAGGGGTTGATCAGCTGGCTGCCGCTGGCCTCTTCGAGTTCATTCCAGGCTTTGCGCGCTTGTACAACAAGGTCTGTGTAGAGCTGGTTGGGGTAGCCATAACGGAAGATGCGCGCTGAGCCATGCGAACTGGCATCGTCAGCGGCGGGCACTTTGCGCTCCAGCAGGGCAACTTCATGGCCTCGCTGAGCCAACCTCCATGCTGCTGAGGAGCCGGCGAGGCCTGCTCCGATGACAACGTATTCTGCAGAGGGCGACTGGGACGAGGTGCTCATGGCTTGCTCCTGATCTGGGCATCTTTGTTGTTCTACCTCTAGTAACCCACGGATATTATTAGGGCGTCCAATACCTTTTTCCTAGACATTATTAGTTTTTGTGCAAAAATTGAGTGCATGGAACTCCGCCACCTCCACTACTTCCTCGTTGTTGCTGAACATTTGCACTTCGGCCGTGCCGCCGAAGAGCTTCGGATGTCGCAGCCACCGCTGACCGTTGCAGTGAAAAAGCTGGAACAAGAGCTGGGCGTGCAGCTCTTTGACCGCACCACTCGCAGCGTAATCCTCACGCCCGCAGGGCGGATGTATCTGGACCGCATCAAACCGTTACTAGCGGATCTGGATAAGGCCAATCAAGAACTGACCGAGGCGGGACTGGGCCTGCGCGGACGGCTGAATGTCGGATTTGTCAGCTCTGCCAGTTATGCCACCATGCCTTCGGCGCTGCGCAGGTTCCGCGAACTGCGGCCCAATGTTGAGCTGGTGCTGCACCCGCTCACTACCGACGAGCAGATTGAAAAGCTGCTAGAAAATAGTCTTGATCTCGGAATTCTGCGTGACCCAACACGAGTGCCCGGCGTCGAATTGCAAGAGATCCATTCGGAGCCACTGGTGGTGGCGCTTCCGGCGGGCCATCGTTTGGGTGCCAATGAGCAGATCAAGGCAGAGGATCTCGCCGATGAAGACTTTGTCCTTTTCCCCTACAAGTACATGAGTGGTTTCTACTCGCTGGTACATTCATTATTCGATGGTCGTACGCCGCCTCGAATTGTCGAGCGAGCCATTCATCAGGAGACCATTCTTGGGCTGGTCGCTGCCGGGCTGGGAGTCTCAATCCTGCCTGCATCGGTGTCGCGCTTCCAGATGCCTGAAGTCTCGTTCCACCCGTTGGTCGGTGAGCCAAAGACGCGGCTCTATGCGGGTACGGGTACTCCGAATCCTGCGGCCCAGGCTTTTCAGAAGTGCTTGCTTGAGGCTGACCGCGAAGGCTGAGTAAGTACGTGGCGCGAATGGGGTGGGCTACGAGTTATTGATAGCATGCTGAATATGTCTGGTCTTGAATCTGAACCATCGGTGGAGAATCCTCCTGCTTTTTCACGTTTTCTGCCCGGAGGCATCCCACTCACGGGGGCATTTGCCAGGTTTGGCGGAAAGCTCTATGAATGTGGGTCAGCAAAGCTGCCATCTGGTGAGTATGACCATGGCATGCTCGTGCTCTCCTCCATCGAGGAACGGCCCGGGCCGGAGTGGCAACTAACCTGGCGGTCTCAACTTGGTCCGCTTGCCGGATTTACTGAGTGGAGCAGAGTCGTTCATCGGAGTCAGGCCGAAGAGACATTCTGGTGCCGCAATTACCTAGTGTGGCAAGGTATAGGATTCTCAGGGTCGACCAACGTTCATGAAGAAAAGTATGTCGGGATGTTTTGGGAGCACTCGCGCAACATTCCCGAAGAGAAACTTCGCACCCTCAAGAAATACGAGCGCCTTGATGCCGTCGAGTGGTTCGCGCTAGTGCCACTCGACGACCTTGAGACGCTTAAGATTTATCGCGAGCAGTGGCCCGAGAGTCCGAAAAAACCGAAGAAATCTTTTTGGAGATTATTCCGATAGCCGGATATCCACTAGGCGATAGTTCCTTCAAGTTGGCAACTAGACCGATCGACACAAATTGGGTGTGCTCCATTGCCCTAGAACCTAAGCACCAAAGAGATTGCGATTCAGGAATTCGTTGCGGAATTTGCCCGCAGGATCCAAGCGCTGAGCCAACTCGATAAAGTCATTGAACTTCGGGTACAGCTTCTGCAGATCGGTTGACGTTGCTGCAAAGAGCTTGCCCCAATGCGGACGAGCCGCAAAAGGCGCGAGAGCTGATTCAACGTGCGGCAGGATTGTCTCCACTTCCTGCTGCTGCGGCTTCCACGTAAAGTGCAGGGCAATACCGTCGCGGCCGTAGTTGCCGCTGAGCCACAACTCATCGGCGGCAATGGTCCGCACCTCAGCCACCAGCAATAACGGGGTGATCACCGAGGACAGCTCGCGCATCGCGGTAATGGCTTGAACAGCGTATTCACGCGGAACCAAATATTCGGTCTGCAACTCATCACCGGCACTGGGCATGAAGTCCATGCGGAAATGGGAGAGCCGATCGGACCAAGGCCCGGCCACCCCGAGCTGTTCGCTGCAGATCGCGCCATCGGCTCCGGGCAATGGGTGCATCGGAGCGATCGCCGCCAGACCGCCAAATTTTCCCTGATCAATATCATCGAGAAGGGCATCACCAACACGACGCTTGAGCCATGTTTGGCCCACCAAGTCCCCGCTCCAATCGGTGAACAGGCTGACGCTGTAGGCGGAAGCCTGGATTCCATCAAAGCTGTCCAGAACTTTGTCCCAGGACAGCTGCTCATACACGGTCTGTTGCACATCAAAGCTCGGAACGATATCCAAGGTCAGATGAGTGATCACGCCTAGCGCACCAAGGGACACTACATAGCCGTTGAATTCCGGATCGTTTCGATTGACCGAGAGCTGCGAGCCATCGGCCAGCACGAGCTCGACTGCGCTGACTGCGGTTGCCAGGTTGCCGTGGGCTTCGCCCGAGCCATGGGTGCCAGTGGATACCGCGCCGGCCACCGAAATATGCGGCAGGGAAGCCAGATTGTGCAGCGCAAAACCGGCGGCGTGCAGCGCATCGGCCAGCGCGCCATAGGTGATTCCGCCACTGACGCGCACGTTCATGGCCTGCGCATCGATATCAATGACTTGGGGCATCTTGGCCAGTGAGATCATGGTTTCGCTGGTATCGGCAATGTCATTAAATGAATGGCGGGAACCGAGCACGCGCACCTTCCTGGCGGCGCGAACCTGTTCCTGCAGTTGCTCAATGCTGGTGGGGTACAGCAGTTCGCTGGCCCGGTACTCAAGGTTTCCAGCCCAGTTGAGTTCCTTGGTCTCTAGCTCCACGGCAGATCCTTACTTCTCTAGCCACTGGCTGGAAACCAGCGAACGGTAGCGTTCCAAAACATGCGGTGTTGCTTCTGCCGCAGGGACTTCGGTGGAGTCCTGGGTCCACTGCGGGAATGCTCCGGCCAGCACACCGGCAGCTTGCCGTGCCGCGCCATCAGCCACATACTCGCCAGGGGCCGGAATGATAATCGGCAGGCCCAGGACCTGGGCTGCAATCTGCTGCACCGCTGTGGACTGCGCTCCGCCGCCCACCAAGATGATGCGCTGGGCTTGAACCCCTTGGGCCTCAAGCGCGCGCAGCCCATCGGCTAGCGAGCAGATGATTGCTTCCACCGCGCTGCGAGCCAAGTTGGGTGCAGTGTAATTCGCACGGGTGATTCCGTGCAGCGAACCCGTGGCATCTGGCAGGTTCGGGGTGCGCTCGCCGTCAAAGTAAGGGAGCAGGGTCAGTCCATCGGAGCCCGGGTTGGCTGACAGGGCGAGGTCATTGAGCTCTGTCAGGCTCACCTGCAACAGGTTGGCGGTGGCATCAAAAATTCGGGTGGCGTTTAGCGTGCACACCAGTGGGAGGTAGTTTCCGGTGGCATCGGCAAACCCGGCCACCAGCCCGCTGGTGTCTGCAGATGGGGCGTCGGCAACGGCGAAGACCGTGCCGGAAGTGCCCAGGGACATCACTACATCACCAACGGTGGCGCCAACCCCCAGTCCGGCGGCGGCGTTATCACCCGCGCCGGGACCGATCAGCGCGCCGGTGGCGGTGCGGCCGATGGATTCCAGCGGTCCCGCCACCGCAGGCAAAATTGGGGCGTGCCCCAGATGCTGCTCCAAGGCTTTGAGGTCATAGGATTCTTCGGCAGCCCGGTAGTACCCGGTGCCCGAGGCATCGGAGCGGTCGGTGCCTAGAGCGGCCAATCCTTCGACACCGCTGCCCGGGCCATAACCGGCCAGACGCCAGGACAGCCAGTCGTGGGGCAGGCAGACCGCGGCGACCTTGGCCGCGTTGTCCGGTTCATGGTCCTTGAGCCAACGTAGTTTGGCCAGGGTGATCGAGGAGACCGGAAGGGTGCCGGTACGCTGCGCCCAGTAGGCGGCGCCAGCCTCGCTGTCACCGTCGCCGGCCTCGGTGATGATGTGGCGGGCCGCCTGCGCGCTGCGGGTATCGTTCCACAGCAGCGCAGGGCGGATCACCGCACCGGTGGCATCCAGCACGACCATGCCGTGCTGTTGCCCGCCCACCGAGATCGCGGCCACATCGTCCAGGCCGCCGGCCTGGGCGATGGCTTCTTGCAGGGCGGCGAACCAGAACTCCGGGTCCACTTCGGTGCCATCCGGGTGGCTGGCGCGTCCGGAGCGGATCAACGCTCCGGTGTCAGCGTCGCGGATGACAACCTTGCAGGACTGGGTGGAGGAGTCGATGCCGGCTACAAGCGTCATTGAGTGTGGCTGCTTTCTACGGTGGGTTCTGGCGGGGTTTAGCGCGAGCCGAGCAGGTGCTCGATGGCCAGCTGGTTCAGGCGGATGAAGGCGAAGTTGCGCTGCGCGGCAGCATCGGCGTCAAAGCCTGCGAAGCTCGCGGAGTCATTCATCAGATCCGCTGCGCTTTCTCCGGCGTTCAGGGTGGTTTCGCCCAGTTCGAAGACACCCGAGGTCTTCATGGCTTCCTGTACTTCTGGATCCGCGCGGAAGGCCAGCGCGCGTTCCTTGAGCAGCAGGTACATGGACATATTGGCCTTGGCCGAGTCCCACACGCCGTCGTAGCCGTCGGTGCGCGATGGCTTGTAGTCGAAGTGGCGTGGGCCGGTGTACTTTGGCCCGCCGTTGGGGAAGCCGTTCTCCAGCAGGTCAACGGTGAAGAAGGCGCTGGTCAAATCGCCGTGGCCGAAGACCAGGTCCTGGTCGTACTTGATGCCGCGCTGGCCGTTGAGGTCAATGTGGAACAGCTTTTCGGCCCACAATGCCTGGGCGATGCCATGGGTGAAGTTCAGCCCAGCCATCTGCTCGTGGCCGGTTTCCGGGTTCAGGCCCACGATGTCTCCGTGTTCCAGCTGCTCGATGAACGCCAGGCCATGGCCGACGGTTGGCAGGAAGATATCGCCGCGTGGTTCGTTTGGCTTTGGCTCCAGTGCGATGCGCAGGTTGTAGCCCTTGTCCTTGATGTAGCCGGCTGCCGTGTCCACGCCTTCGCGCATGCGGTTCAGTGCTGCGGCCAAGTCCTTGGAGCCGTCGTATTCGCTGCCTTCGCGCCCGCCCCACATGACGAAGGTTTCGGCGCCCATCTCGGCGGCAAGATCGATGTTATGCAGGACCTTGGCCAGTGCGAAACGGCGGATCGAGCGGTCGTTGGAGGTGAAGCCGCCGTCCTTGAATACCGGGTGGCTGAACAGGTTGGTGGTCACCATCGGGACCTTCAAGCCGGTTTCTTCCAGAGCTGCGCGGAAGTCAGCCAGGATCTTTTCGCGTTCAGCCTCGGTGGCGTCAAAAGGAATCAGGTCATTGTCGTGGAAGGTGAGGCCGTAGGCGCCGAGTTCAGCGAGCTTGTGGACGGCTTCTACCGGGTCCAAGTTCTTGCGGGTGGCGACACCAAATGGGTCAGCACCGGTCCATCCCACGGTCCAGAGGCCAAAAGTGAAGTGGTCTTCAGGGGTCGGGGTAACGCTCATGGTGATACATCCTTGGATCGTTCGGAATGGCTGACGCCATTTAGTTTATGTCCTGAACTATATGGGTGGTGATGCGCTAGAGTCAATAGCGAGCAGTGAACGATTCGTCCCAAAAAATTCTCAAGGAGAAGGCATGCGCCAGCCAGCGACTACCGCCCGAGCCGCAACATCTTCGGCCCCGGGTAACGTCGGCGATGTGCGCAAAGCCAACCTGGCCAGAGTCTTGTCGGTAATTGCAGCCGCAGGGGAGGACCAGCGGTTATCGCGTGCCGATATCGCGCAACTCAGCCAACTCACCAAGGCCTCGGTTTCCAGCCTGGTGACCGATTTGTTAGCCGCCGGATTGGTTATTGAAATTGGCGTGCACCGTGACGGGGAACGCGGCCGCCCCTCGGTAGGACTAGTGCTGAACCCCGCGCGCTGTGTCATGGGCATGGAAATCAACGTTGACTACATCGCCGCCGGACTGGTGGACCTCAGCGGCAAACTGCTGGCTCACGAGGTCCTACCCCGTGCCAACCACAGCTCAACAGCAAGCGAAGTGCTCGCTGCGCTGGGGGAGTTGAGCCAGAGGCTCCAAGCTGCTGCCCAGGCCCAGGGTCTGATGATCCTCGGCGGAGGATTAGCCGTTCCCGGTTTGGTCAACGAGGAACATTTCACCGTCCTGCAGGCACCAAACCTTGGGTGGGTTCAGCAGGAACTGGACGTGGCAGCATTGCTGCCTGAACCCAAAACCCGCTTCCGGCTCTTTAACGAAGCCAACGCCTCAGCACTGGCCCAACAGCAATTGATGGACGCGCAAGAGGACAACTTCCTCTTCGTTTCCGGGGAAGTGGGCATTGGTGGCGGATTGATCATCGACGCTGAACTCTTTGTCGGGCCTCAGGGCCACGCCGGCGAACTCGGCCATGTGGTGATCGCACCCGATGGCAAAACCTGCAGGTGCGGCGGACGCGGTTGTTTGGAGACCATTGCCGGGCAGGAAGCCATTCTGGCCGCGGCCAACCTCGGCGCTGGCGCCGACAGCGCGCCGCGCCAAGAGCGAATCAGCCAGCTCTACCAAGCATTGGAAACCGGAACTGAACCCGCGGCGAAAGCGGTGGCCGAGGCCGGAAAATCCTTGGGAATTGCCGTAGCCTCGGCCATGCGCCTGTACAACGTTTCCACCGTGGTCTTTGGCGGGCATTTTGCCGCCCTGGAGCAGTGGTTGCGTCCTGCCATGGAAGCCAGCCTGCAGGTGCACGCGCCGAGCATTGTCGGACAGACGAGGCTGCTGTGTTCGCCTCTGGGCCAAACCGGCGCACTGGTCGGTGCGGCACGCAGCGTGGTGGGGGACCTGCTGGAGGCTCCGTACCAGCTGGTGGATTAGGGAGCGCCGACTGGCTGCTGAAGTTCGGTCACCCAATCCGCTTGGTCATCGGACACAGCGCGCACGTAGACTTCACGGCACGGCCCGGACGGGACCAAGCCGCGGGCCAGGACTTCTTCGTGCACGGCCTGCCAGCTTTCATGGATGGTGTCCATGGAACCAAGGTGTACTCCGCAGATCGCTTCGGGCACCGCGGGAAGCTCGATGATCTCGACACCGGCCAGGCTCTGGGCGCTAGTGGCATACCCGGCGATGACCTCGACTCCATCCTCGGTACCGTTGTATTGCGCAATGGGTGTGGCAAGGCTTTGGCCCTGAATGGACTGCGCGATTCTGTCGAAAAGCGGGCCGATGCGTCCGGCGATTTCAGGCTGTTCGGCCACCGTGAAACGGCCGGCGGCCAAGCGCACCGCGGGCAATGGCTTGTGGATGATTTCAATGCGTGACATGAGGTTCTCCTTGGAAATCAGTTGCAGGCGCCGCTGCACATCAGCCAAGCGCTGCGTGGCCAGCTGGTGCTCGGCCTCAACTTGAGCCTGGCGAATGTGCAATAGGTCGGTTATCTTTCCCGCGCTTGCTCCCTGGTCCAGGATCAAAGAAATTTCTTCAAGCCCGAATCCCAAATCGCGCAGGGCAACAATCTGATGCAAGCGCTGAAGCTGGGAAGGATCGTAGGAGCGATAACCGCTAAATGGGTCCACATGGGCGGGTGTCAGCAGGCCGGCAGTATCCCAGTGCCGCAACATGCGGTGGGTCACCTGGCCGATCTGGGCAAACATCCCGATGGATAACATTCTTCAGTTCTCCGCCCTCACACTATGTCAGGGTCAAGTCTGCTTCAGAAACCCATCGATATCCATGTTTAAGCTCGACTCCGTGACGTACAACTCGAGATTCACTAATCGTTTCGGTAAACTTTGGTCGTAAGAGCCCCTAACTCTTGCAACGAACCTTCGGGTTTTAGTGAGCAGGACTGGGGCATATTTTTTGCCCGGCACCGTGCCGGGACGGCGCTAAGCACGCCGTAACCACTGCTTTTTGCAAGGGGGAGGATCCCATGCCAGCAATCGTGATCGTCGGAGCCCAATGGGGCGATGAGGGTAAAGGAAAAGCTACCGACCTGCTCGGTGGCAAGGTTGACTACGTAGTAAAGCCAAACGGCGGAAACAACGCCGGGCACACCGTAGTCGTCGGCGGCGAGAAGTACGAGCTCAAGCTCCTTCCAGCCGGCATCCTTTCACCTAATGCCACTCCGATTATCGGCAACGGCTGCGTGGTGAACCTTGAAGCCCTCTTTGACGAGATCGACGGCCTGGAATCCCGTGGCGCCGACACCTCGAAGCTGCGCGTCTCGGCCAACGCGCACCTGGTGGCCCCGTACCACCAGACCATGGACAAGGTCACCGAACGCTTCCTGGGCAAGCGTGCCATCGGCACCACCGGACGCGGCATCGGCCCGGCCTACATGGATAAGGTCGGACGCCTCGGCATCCGCGTGCAGGACGTCTTCGACGAGTCCATCCTGCGCCAGAAAGTAGAGGGCGCACTGCGCCAGAAGAACGAACTGCTGGTCAAAATCTACAACCGCCGCAGCGTCGAGGTCGAGGAAATAGTCTCGTACTTCCTGTCCTACGCTGAGCGCCTGCGCCCGCTGGTGATCGACTCCACCTACGAGCTGAACAAGGCTCTGGACGAGGACAAGGTCGTACTGATGGAAGGCGGCCAGGCAACCTTCCTGGACGTGGACCACGGCACCTACCCGTTCGTGACCTCCTCCAACCCGACCGCCGGCGGCGCTTCGGTGGGCTCGGGCATCGGCCCAACCCGCATCACCCGCTCCATCGGCATTATCAAGGCTTACACCACCCGTGTGGGTGCCGGTCCATTCCCGACCGAGCTCTTTGATGAGATGGGCATCTACCTGCAGAAGACCGGCGGCGAGTTCGGTGTGAACACCGGCCGCCCACGTCGCTGCGGCTGGTACGACGCGGTTCTGGCTCGCCACGCTTCGCGCGTGAACGGTTTCACCGATTACTTTGTCACCAAGCTGGATGTGCTTACCAACATCGAGCAGATCCCAGTGTGCGTGGCTTATGACGTTGACGGCGTCCGCCACGACGAAATGCCAATGACCCAGACCGACTTCCATCACGCGAAGCCGATCTTCGAGTACTTCCCGGGCTGGACCGAGGACATTTCGGACGCCAAGACCATGGAAGATCTTCCGGAGAACGCCCGGAACTACATCCTGGCTTTGGAAAAGATCAGCGGCACCCGGATCTCCGCCATCGGCGTGGGCCCGGACCGCGATCAGACCATCGTGCGCCACGATCTGATTCAGGACTAGTTCTTAGACAACTAAGGAGCCACCGCAGTTCATTTATTGATGAACTGCGGTGGCTCCTTTTTTGGTGCGCCGGATTCTTTGCCATGTTGGTCGTGAGATTCGGACCCGCGCAGGTGAAAACCCTAGGATTGAATGGCACCAGCCGGTTGTACCGGCCGGGGTCAATCAGCATGAAGATGGAACAAGAAGGAACTCGAATGCCAGAACAGATCACCGTCAGCGCCGTCATCATCAGAAACGAAGCGGGACAGGCTCTGATAGTTCGCAAACGAGATACAACGTTATTCATGTTTCCCGGTGGCAAGCCAGAACTCGGGGAGTCGGCTATTGACGCGGCGGTGCGTGAAGTAAGCGAAGAGCTGGGCGTCAATTTGAATCCAGCATTGTTGCGACTCGTTGGGACCTTCACTGCCCCGGCAGCCAATGAAGCCGGGCATAGCGTTCAAGCCACCGTATTTGAACATCCTCTGGTGCCGATTGGTGAGCCGCTGGCTGAAATCGAAGAGTTGCAGTGGACCGACCCTGCAGCGCAATTAGATGAGCTTGCCCCGTTGCTCAAAGACGTGGTCTTTCCGGCGTTGCTCGCTGGCCCACGAATGATCCAGACTTTGGCAGTGTTCACCGGCTCGGCTTCGGGCAAGTCACCTGTGTATGAGCAAGCGGCAGAAGACTTCGCACGTACCGTTGCCGACTCAGGGCGAGCCATCGTTTATGGCGGCGGACGCGTGGGTTTGATGGGAATAATTGCTGATGCGGCGCGCAAGGCTGGTGGCGAGGTTTACGGTGTCATGCCACAGGTCCTGGTTGATGGCGAACTGGCGCATCCGGGGCTAACAAGCCTCGAAGTTGTTGCGGACATGCATGCACGCAAGCACCGCATGTCGGAACTAGCCGATGGCTTTGTCGCGCTGCCCGGTGGTGCCGGAACCTTGGAAGAGCTCTTTGAAGTATGGACCTGGCAGCAGCTGGGAATCCATGCGAAACCAGTAGCCCTTCTGGACGTCGACGGATTCTGGCAGCCTCTGCTGAGCATGCTGGATCACATGACTGATCAGGGATTCCTGGCCCCACAGTTTCGTGACTCGTTGGTGGTGGCCAGTGAACCACAGGCGCTTTTGGACGCTCTGTCCTCATGGCAGGCGCCGGCGGCCAAATGGAGCGCAGGATCTAACAACTAAAGCACGAAGAACAATTCGAGCCTTATGCCCAGCGGGTTGCACCGCTGGGCATAGGGCTCGAATTTATGGGTCCGACTCGGTATTTCTAGCGGACTAGAGCGTAGGCCCTTGTGCCGTTGCGTTCACAGGGGCATCCTGGGCCTTGCCAGCAACGCGCAGGTTCCAGTGCTCAATCACTTGTCGGTCTGTGGTCTTGGTCAGCAGCGAAACAATAATGAACGCTACTGCCGAAGCGATCAGGCCGTAGTAGATAGGTTCGTTGGCATAGACGCCATCGAACTTGTTCTCGGCCTGGATCTCCAAGATGATCATCGTGCCCAGGGTTACCAGGGAGCCGGCAGCCATGGAGGCCGTAGCCCCAACACCGTTGCCGCGCTTCCACAGCAGGCCGCCGATGATAGCCACCAGCAAACCGCCCACCAGAATGTCGTATGCGATAGTCAATGCGGCAACCACGTCATCCACCAGGATGGCCAAGGTGACCGTGACGACGCCTAGAACCATGACCCAGATGCGGTTGGCGCGAACATCGTGCTCAGGGTTCTCATTCGAGTTGACCTGGATCTGCTTGCCGAACCAGCTAGCCACAAATGGAGTCACGTCGGTGCGTGCCACGGTGGCGGCGGCGATCAATGCGCCCGAAGCGGTGGACATCATGGCGGCAACAGCCGCGGCCATCACCAGACCGCCCACAGCTACTGGCAGCAGCTGCGTTGCGACCTCTGCGTAAACGACGTCCTTATTGTCCGCTGCGCCCGCGATCTCAGGCAGTGCTACCTTTGCGGCCATGCCGATCAGGGCACCTGCTGCGCCGTAGAAGATGCAGTAGATGCCAGCAGTCATGCCGCCCCAGCGAGCTACCTTGGGAGTCTTGGCGGTGAAGACGCGCTGCCAGATGTCCTGGCCGATGAGTAGGCCGAGGGTATAGACCACGAAGTAGGTGATGATCGACTGCAAGCCGATGCCGGTGAAGCTGAAGAACTCAGCATCCACGCGTTCGCGGATGCCGTCCAGGCCGCCAGCTGCGTGCATGGAGAATGGGAGCATCAGCGCGAATATGCCGATGGTCTTGATGATGAACTGGACCTGGTCCGCAAGGGTAATGGACCACATGCCGCCGATGGTCGAGTAGACCACCACGATCGCACCGCCAATGGCGATGGCTACCCACTTTTCCCAGCCGAAGAGCACCACAAAGATGGTGGCGTAGGCACTGGTGGAGGTTGCACAGAGCATCAGCGTGTAGGCCAGCATGACAATGCCGGAGGTGTTGGTAGCCGCTGCGCTGCCGTAACGCAGGCTGAGCATCTGCGAGACGGTGAAGACCTTGAGCTTCTGCAGGGTTGGCGCGAAGAACACCGAAAGGAGAATGACGCCGGCGCCGATGGCGACCACGAGCCACATGCCTGAGATGCCCCATTTGTATCCCAGACCCACACCGCCCACGGTGGAGGCGCCGCCAAGCACGACGGCGGCCATGGTCCCGGTGTAGAGGAACGGGCCGAGGCGGCGGCCGGCGACTAGATAATCGCTGCTGTTTTTGGTGCGGGACTTGCCCCACCATCCGAACGCGAGCATTGCGGCGAGATATAACGCGACAATGGTCCCATTGATGAATTCCATGGACTTCCCCGATGCGAGTGAGAATGCTTACTATCAGTAAACTTTTATTTCTCAATAGGCTACTTGTGTGAGCTGACACAGGTCAATGCTTTCCGGCTTTGTGTCTGTGAACTGGCCCGCTCAGGGGTGTGATAAACGTTACTGTTCTACGGTTCCAAAAAATATAGACAATTTGCCTAGAAATATGCATCACGGCGCGCATGGTGTCATAGTTGCGTAGTAATAGGCATTCACGGTGCGCAATTGGGTCTTCTTTAGTACTGTTTTACGACAACGCAACGTTGCATCACTGGCTTTAGTGCCGTCAATTTCCGTTGCGTCTGACAATTTCCCGCAACCAGAAAGACGCCTACAGATGAGTGAAAATGCCCAAGGTCTGACAAAGAAGTCAGCCGGACATGTCATTGTCGATACACTTGCCGCGCACGGCGTTGAACGAGCCTACGTTGTTCCGGGCGAAAGCTACTTGGATGTCCTCGATGGGCTGCACAACTCATCCATTGAGACCGTCGTATGCCGCCACGAAGGCGGAGCTACCTACATGGCTGAAGCCGAAGGAAAAATGCACCAGCGTCCCGGCATCGCCATGGTGACCCGAGGACCGGGCGCCGCCAACGCACACGTCGGGCTGCACACCGCCTGGCAGGACTCCACTCCACTGGTGCTTTTTGTCGGCCTGATTCCTTTTGAGCACCGTGAAAAGGAAGCCTTCCAGGAATTCGACCCGAAGGCCTGGTTCGGCACCGGAGCCAAGCGCGTGATGATCCTGGACCATGCGGACCGCGCCAGTGAAGTAGTCGCAGAGGCGATGTTCGCAGCCATGTCCGGCCGTCCCGGCCCCGTGGTGGTTGGCCTCCCGGAAGACGTCATCCGCAACGAGATTTCTGCCGAACTGCACCCGGAAATTCCGGTTGCCACCGGCGGCATGACCGTGACGGACTGGAAGGCGCTGAACACCGCCCTGCAGGAGGCGGACAAGCCGCTGTTCATTTTCGGCGGCAACGACTGGTCGCCGCAGGGCGCAGCCGATTTCACCCGCTGGCTCGAAGAGCATGACCTCCCGGCCGCTGCCGAATGGCGTTGCGAAGGCACCGTTCCATTCAATTCGCCTTCCTATGTCGGCCCCATCGGCTACGGCCGCCCCAAGCCAACCTATGACCTGCTGGAAGAAACAGATCTGCTGATCTTCGTTGGAACCGTTCCAGGCGACGTGATCACCGACGGCTTCAATGTCCGTCAGAACTGGGAGAAGAAAAACTTCCTGGTCACCATCGACCCATCCTTGCGCGGTCGCTCCGGTCCGGTTTCGCATCAGGTCGTGGCCAAGCCCGACGTATTTGTCCGCGACCTGTTGTTGATGGACTTGCCCGTGAAGGACTCCTGGAAAGAATGGACCTCGCGGATGCGCGGCGAGCAGGAGAAATTCGCAGCGCTGCCAACCCCGGTACCTGCCGACGGGCCAGCCAAGATGGCAACCCTGATGTCGAACCTGGTCAATGCATTGCCTGAAGACGCCATGGTCACTTTTGGCGCTGGCGAGCACACCAACTGGGCCCACCGCTACTTCCCGACCAACGGATATGCCTCGATGCTCTCCGCGCGCAATGGCTCCATGGGATACTCCATTCCATCGGCAGTGGCTGCTTCGCTGAATTACCCAGGGCGCCGAGTGGTGACCATCGCAGGTGACGGCGAATTCTTGATGAACGGCCAGGAACTGGCCACGGCAACACAATACGGCGCCACGCCGCTGGTGGTCATCATGGACAACCAGCAATACGGCACCATTCGCACCCACCAGGAACGCCAGTACCCCGATCGTGTTTCCGGCACTCAGCTGCAGAATCCTGATTTCGCCTTGATGGCACAGTCCTTTGGCGGCTACGGAGTCCGGGTCGAAAAGGACGCCGATGTTCCAGCGGCCCTGGAAGCCGCATTGAAGGCTATCGACGAGAACAAGACCTTTGCGTTGATCCACCTGATCGTGGAGCAGGGCGTCAAGGCCTACTAAGGGCGAGGCTAAGAGCAAACATATAATTCCAACGGGTATCGTTTATGCGGTACCCGTTGGATGCCTTAAGTGGCAGAGTTGTCAGAAGAAGTCTGCCAGCAACAACTCGCAATAGTGGAGCTCTCACAATATGAATGATCCCCTGATCGCCAGCCTCTTGCGTGCCGTCGAAGCGGCGCCAGAGGAACACGAATTGCGCCTTCATCTGGCCCAGCAACTGCACCAAGCCAACCGAGCGGCTGAAGCTCTGGCGCATATCAATATCGTGGTCCAAAAAGACCCCGGAAATACCGCGGCCTTGCAATTGCTCGGCCAAGTCAGCGCAGCACTCATGGGCGGCGCGAGGGAAGAACCAACTCCCGAACCGGCTTCAGAACCGGCTCCAGCCACGCCACAAAGCACCGAGCAGCCAGGCTTTGACTGGGAGGCGGCGGCGCAGCAATTCGAGCAGTCCGTGCCAGCGCCCTTTGCAGAACCGGAAATCCAGATGGGCGAGAGCACGGAAACCGTCGCCCCGGTAGAACCGGCGGGCCAGCGCATCACCCTGGCCGATGTAGGCGGCCTTCAGAACGTGAAGGACCGGCTCAACGAATCGTTCCTGGCGCCGATGCGCAACGCCGCCATCGCCAAGGCCTTCGGCAAGTCCCTGCGCGGCGGGCTTCTTCTCTATGGCCCTCCGGGTTGCGGCAAGACCTTTGTGGCACGTGCTGTGGCTGGTGAGCTCCAAGCCAACTTCATGGCGGTCACCATGACCGATATCCTCGATTCGCACATCGGAGAAACCGAAAAGAACATCAAGGCCATCTTCGAAAAGGCCCGCAGCAATTCGCCAACCGTTCTCTTCCTTGATGAGGTTGATGCCCTGGGCCTGCGCCGTGGGTCTCTGACTGGCAGCGCCTCGTGGCTACGCCAGATGGTCAACCAGCTTCTCATGGAGATGGATTCGCTCTCCTCGAACAATGATGGGCTCTACGTACTGGCCGCAACCAACCATCCGTGGGATCTGGATGAGGCGTTGCTGCGTCCTGGCCGCTTGGACCGTACCGTGCTGGTCACTGCGCCGGACCTGCCAGCGCGTGAATCCATCCTGCGCTATCATCTGGAGCGCCGCCCTATCGCCGGAATCGATCTGAAATGGATTGCCGAGCAAACTGACGGATTCTCCGGAGCCGACCTGGAGCATTTGTGCACCACCGCGGCCGAGAAAGCCATGATGCAGTCCATCGAGCGCAATGAAGTGCTGCCCGTGGATATGGCGCATATCCGCACGGCCATGAAAGAAGTGAAGCCATCGACCCTGCCATGGCTGGAATCGGCTCGCAACGTCGTGCGCTTCAGCAACGAGAACGGCCGATACGACGAGCTGGCTGATTACCTGGTCGCCAGGAAACTGCTCTAACCCAAGCAGGAAAGGCGCCGCATGGAATTTGACGTCCTCTACACCAGAATCAGCCACCACCTGGCGACCGGCAGGGAAACCGAAGCCATCAGCCTGCTCAAGGATAATCTCAACGAGTATCAGCAGGTTGCCGAATTCTGGATGCTCTATTCGGCCTGCCATCTGAACCTGGAACAGTGGGACGAAGCCGAAGGCACCGCACGGGCGGCGCTAGGTCTGAACCCTGAACATCCAGTAGCCGGAGAACAGCTGGCGGTTGCGCTCTCCAGGCTGCGCCGCCGCGATGAAGCCTTGGCGACGATCCAGCAGGTCATTGCCGTGGAACCGGAGTATGCCCGTGGCCATCACCTGCTGGGAATGATCCTGCTGGGAAATGTGCAGAATAATGACGAGCGGATCCTGGCCCGCCAGGCCACCGAACATGCGCTGATGCTGGAGCCGGAAAACCCTGACTTCTATCAAGGCGCTGCACTTGCAGCCGATATGGCCGGGGACCAGCGCAGCGCGTTGAGGCACCTCGAAGCAGGACTGCGCATCGACCCGCATCATCAGGGCCTATTGCGTTCAGCTGGAAGCATTGAAAAAGGCCACAAGATCGTGGGGGACCACGGCCAACTGCTGCGCGGCATGCTGGCCAGCGACCCCATGAATGAAAAGCTGCACGAGGACTACGCAGAGAACTTCCTCGCCAAGCAGGCGGTTTATGCGAACCGCTGGTGGCTGTTCATTCCTCTTCTTGCGGCCATCTCCTCTTTCGGGGTTGGCGCCAGCTTGCCGGTTCTCCTTATTGCCATTGCGTTGGTGTCAGTTTGCGCCGGGCTCTTTGCCTGGTGGAATATCGCCACCTACAGGAAGAGCGAGAAGTCCCTCCCAGCTGGATATATCAAAGATATCCATGCCCGTTTTCCGAGCCTGCCCAAAGCCGCCCGCGCGTACCAGATCAGCTGGGCCGCAGCCCTCATCGGAGCGATTGCAGGTTGCATTGCCCCGATGGCGGGAGCAATCATGATGATTCTTGGTGCCGCGGCGGGCCGGGCAGGTGCGGCGCTGATTTTCCGCGAGATTTCGGGTCCTCCGGAAGATCGCCAGGATCCTGAAGAACGCCGGATACACCTGGTGCGCCTGAGCGGTGGATACGCTGCTGGGTTCTGGAAACGTGTCCTCTTGGTATTGGCTCATCTGATTCTTTTTGGCGTGTGCATGGCGCATCCAAGCCAGCTGGCCGCAGTGCCCCTGGGGTCGGCAGGACTTGGCCTCTTGGTCATCGGCGCAGTCCTGGCCTATTGCCAATTCCGTTTGGGATTCAAGGACAACGCCTTCGCGTACGGGCTCGCAGTGAGCTCCTCTGCAAAATCGAGGGGATTCGCCTTGCTCCGAGGCAACCTTGGTGGACTGTACTTCATTGCCGTGCATTTGGTGTTCGGGCTCATCGCCTTCGCAGTGTCCCTCTCGCTGCTCGGTGGCGTCCCTCAGCCCTCGGAAGATTCCGGCGGCCCGGTGGAAGATGGGCCTGGCGGGCCGGTCGAGTTGACGCCCGAACAGCTTGACCAGCTGACCAAATCACCTGTACCGAAGCTCGACGACTTCAGCTTTTCACCTATGCCTGAACTGCCTGATGTCCCTTCTCTGGATCAGTAACAGCCGTCGAAAATCACGCGGTCGAAAAGATCACAATCCAACTGAAGATTCTGTCTTGGCATGCTCGCGCTGAAGAAATAAGATGAATTGCTACCGAATTACGTGAAGCAAAAACCCCGACCACGAGGTGGATAATCAGATGGCAATGATGAGCGAAGAGCTCATTGAGCAGTGGGCTGACGCAACTGCTGAAATCTACAATGAGTCCCTGACTGGCATCAACCTGAGCCGTCTGCCCGAGGCAGTGGCTCAGTACGTCGAACTCTTTGCGCAGAGCGAGAATCTGACGTTTAACGAAGATGCCACCCCAACCGATTACTTTGAGCATCACCCATTCGTTGCGGTGACCGCAGTGCTTAACAGCCCCGAAGCCCTTGAGGTTTTGGACGGTGATGCGCAGGATGCGCTGGATTCCATGGCTGATTTCACCGAGGCCTGGTACAACTTCGACCTGGAGCAGGAGCCGGAGCTGGGAATCTCGGAAGCCGACGTTGATGATGAAGACTGGTAAACACCAATAACGCCCGTGGCCGGCGCCAAACAGGACAACTGTTTGACGCCGGCTTTTTTCTGCCCGAATCTTCTGAAAGCTATTCCCATTCACCCATGGGAGTGCAACGATTCCGGTATGAGGCAGTTCAGTGTTTTTGAAAGCACCGTTCTCATTCATCTTCCGGTGCACCGCGTCTGGGAATTGCTAACCGACTGGGCAGCAGCTCCCTTGTGGATCCATGGGATTGGTTCCATGCATTCAGATGACCCCGAATTGAAGGTGGGCACCAATCTGGTCTATCGGGTCTCCGGACATGAACGCGTCTATCGCGTCCATAAACTCATCGACAATCGATTGCTCATTCTCCACACCTCAGAAAACCCGGATGGCCTGTCCTATCGGTATGACCTGAAGGACGACGCCGGATACACCGAAGTGGTATTGCAAGTGGCGATCATCAATCCTGATTTGAGCGTGGAACAGTGCGAGGAACTCGCTGCGAACGTTCGCGAAAGCGAGGGGGACAAGCTGGATCAGCTGCGTCTTTATGCTGAACAAGCGCCTTGATAATTACTGCTGCGCGGGATCGAGCGGCGCCGATGAATACACCACGGAATCCTCCATTTCCCCGGCGAAGAGCTGGTCCACGGTTACCGGGGTATAGCCCTTGGCTCGCAGCTGCGACACCATTTCGGGAATGGCTTG
This sequence comes from Glutamicibacter mishrai, assembly GCF_012221945.1. NCBI lineage: Bacteria > Bacillati > Actinomycetota > Actinomycetes > Micrococcales > Micrococcaceae > Glutamicibacter > Glutamicibacter mishrai. The sequence continues at coordinate 2,032,746 of NZ_CP032549.1, forward strand.
GACGGTGGTCTTGCGAGGATCGTGCATCAGGATGATGGAGCCCGGCTGGACGGTATCCATCGTGACCTTCACGATCTTTTCGGAATTCTTCAGCCGCCCATCATGGGTGTGGATGTCCCAAAGCACCAGTGGGTAAGGGACCAGCTGATTGTGCGCCTTGTCGTGATGTCCTAGCGGCGGACGGAAAACGCTGGGGCTCTGCCCTGTCGCCTTTTTGATGGCGGCATCCGTGCGATCCAGCTGTTGCTTCAGCTGCTGGGCTGACAGCTTGGTGATATCCGAATGGTCCCAGGTGTGGCTGCCGATCTGGTGGCCTTCAGCTGCCATGCGCTGGAGCGTGCCAGGGAGCTTCTGGACCTTGCTTCCGATGAGGAAGAACGTGGCAGGGGTTTCGGTGGCCTTCAAGGTATCCAGCAACTCATCGGTGAACTGGTCCGGGCCATCATCAAATGTGAGCGCGACGCAGCGCTGCACGGAGCAATCAACTTGTTCGCTGGCGGACTGGCTGGGGGATTGGGCCTGCGGCTCCGCCCCGGTGGTGGCAGAGCAGGACGCGGCACTTGTAGCGCCCAGCAGCGCCATGGCAAGCATGCTCCAGCGGGAAAGTTGTCGGCTCATCCTTCTAGTGTTATCCGAGGTGGCGAGATTGGTACAGAGCGCCACAGTGAATGGGCCGAAAATTACCCATCCGTTCAACTGCGGTGCGCAGGGATGCAAGAGCAAGCCGAGGGGTGAACTTCGGCAACGGCCCGGGCTCACCTCTCGGTTACGGGCAAAGGCTCATCCACCAGCGGATGTTCCACTTCGTCTCGAGCGAACTTTCCAGCCCACCAAGCGATGATTCCGAAGACCGGCGAGGCGAGGCCCGCGATGACGAATATCGATTGCAGGCTCAGAACCTGGGTAAGGGGTCCTGCGACCGCCATGGACAGCGGCATCAGTGCCAGCGAAACGAAGAAGTCGAGGCTGGAAATCCGGCCCAGCAGCCGGCTGGGCACCCTGCGCTGCAAGAGCGTTCCCCAGATGACCATGCCCACCGCGTCGGTGATGCCGAAGGCCAAGAGGATGATGAACAGCATCCATGCTTCATCAACATAGCCAACCATGGCCAAGGGCAAGGTGCCCAGGCACCAGCAAGCGGTCATCAGGCTCAGATAGCGGCGCGGAAATTTAGCCGAGGCAATCAGCAATGAACCCAGCGCTGATCCGACGCCGAAGAACGCCAATGCAAAACTGAAAAGTTTCGCATCGCCATGCAGGTTGTCGCTGACGATAAAAGGCAAGAGCACTTCGAAGGGGCCGATGAAGGTGAATACGGAGATGACCGAAAACAACAGGGTCCATAACAGCCAGCGGGTGCGCACGGTATAGCCGACTCCCTCACGCAATTGGCGGACAATGCCCGGTTTCGCTTCGCCGTCAGCGACCGCTGCGGCGTTGTAGGCATCCCGGTTGGGGATCCTGCGTAGCATCAGCAAAGCAGAGAAGTGCACCAAGGCCACGCCAATGATGGCGTGGGCCGGTGACAGCGCGGCGACGAGGAAGCCTGCGGCCATGGGGCCCAGCGCGGTATGCACCACGGGGCGCACGGTTCCCTCCAGCCCGTTGGCGGCCAGAAGCTGATCGCTGGGCAGCATCTTGGGCAGCAGCGCAGAGTAGGACGGGTAGAAGAATGCTGATGCGGCACCCATGAAGAATCCGGCCACCATCAGGTGCCATAGTTCCAGTGCACCGGAAATTGCGAGAATCGCGGTGATGCTCATCAGGGCAAAGGAAAAGGTCTCCACCAGCAGCACAATGCGACGGCATGAATGCCGGTCGGCCATGATGCCGCCGAACAGCACAAAGCACAGCAGGCCCACGGCGTTGGCGGTCGCGACCATGGACAGTTCTACCGGTCCGCCATCCAGCCTGCGTACCTGGTAGACCATGGCCACGCTCCACATGCCCGCGGCAAAGGTCGAGAAAACAAGGGCGCTGGCCAGCAGGGCGTAATCGCGGATGGCGAAGGGCTTGATGAGGCGCAGCGCGGAGGTCTTGAGCGCGCTCATGCAAACTCCTACGTTAGTGCGTAAGTATCATCATCCGCTAAGTGATTGAGTTCTGTCAATCGGTAATTTGACCACAAAAAACGGGGAACAAGCCGTAGCTTGTTCCCCGTTTTTGAGCTAAGAATTACTCAGCGTCGTGGTCGGTCTCCAAGATGGTGACCAGCTGGTCAAGGGCAGCTTCTGCGCCTTCGCCCTCGGCACGCAGGACCACGGTGGTGCCGTGCTCAGCGCCCAGGCCCATCAGCGAGAGGATGCTCGAAGCGTCCATGGCCTCGTCCGCTGGCTCGCCTTCCAGGGCGATGGTGACCTCTACCGGAAGCTCTGCTGCTGCTTCGGCGAAGATGGCCGCCGGGCGGGCGTGCAGGCCGACGCGGCTGCCGATGATTGCTTTACGTTCTGCCATGATGGCTCCTTCAGGATCTTGTGAACGGTCGTTGAAGATAAATTCTAGTGGCCTACAGGCCGAAGCGGTCCAGTTCGCTCAGCTCGGCGCGAACAGCGCTGCGGGCCAGCTCGGCAGACGGCGCATCCAGTGCCAGCTTGGCCAGGCGCTGGGCCTTGGCGAAGTCCACGGTGCGCAGTACTGCGGAGACCGGAGCCAGCGCGCGCTTGTTCATCGACAAGGTGGTGACACCTAAGCCCACCAACACTACGGCCAGGGCCGGGTCGGCAGCGGCTTCACCACAAACACCTACTGGCTTACCGTCGGCGCTTTGTGCTCCAGCGGTGGTGGCAGCGACCATATGAAGCACTGCTGGCTGCCAAGGATCATTCAGCTCGGCAAGGGTGCCCAGCTGGCGATCCGCAGCCATGGTGTACTGGGTCAGGTCATTGGTGCCAATGGAGACGAAGTCGCAGCGCTGCAGGATCTGTCCGGCCAGGACGGCGGCTGAAGGCACTTCGATCATGGTTCCAGCGGTAGCCAGGCCAGCAGCCTTGGCCATCTCGGCGAAATCCTGTGCCTCGGCCGGGGTGGAGATCATCGGGGCCATGACCCAGACATCTGCCTCGTGCTCGCTGGTCGCCTGGGCGATGGCCTTGAGCTGGCGTTCCAGCACACCCGGGCTGGTCAGGTCGGTGCGGTAGCCGCGAACACCCAGTGCCGGGTTCGGCTCGCTGGAATCGGTCAAGAATGGCAACGGCTTATCCGCGCCGGCATCCAGGGTGCGAACAACAACCTTTTTGCCCGGGAAGGCGGCAAAAACGGCGCCGTAAGCAGCAACCTGCTCCTCATGGGTCGGCTCTTTTTCCTTGCCCAGGAAGCAGAACTCGGTGCGCAGCAGGCCCACGCCTTCGGCGCCGGCTTCAGCTGCCAGCTGGGCGTCCTCGCCGCTGCCCACATTGGAGAGCAGCGGAACGCGGTAGCCATCGGCCAGCTCGCCGGTGCCGGAGAAGTCCGGCAGGACCTCGCGGTTGGCGTAGGTGGAGGCCAGGTGCTCTTCGGCTTCGGTGGGGTCGGTGATGACCTGTCCGTCGATGCCGTCGACAAAGACGTAGTCCCCGTCGGCCAGCTCGGTGGTTTCCGGAGCGGCAACGATGGCCGGCAGTCCCAGCGAGCGGGCGATGATCGCGGTGTGCGACTGCGGTCCGCCATCGGAGGTGACCAGGGCCAGCACCTTGGCCGGGTCCAGGGTCGCGGTGTCCGCTGGAGCCAGATCCACGGCGGCCAGGATGAATGGCTCATCCGAATCCGGGATGCCCGGGGCAGGGACCCCGCGCAGTTCTGCCACGATGCGGGCGCGCACGTCCAGCACGTCGCCGGCGCGTTCAGCCATGTAGCCGCCCAGCGCGGTGAGCTGGGTGGCGACCGCGTCAGCGGCCTCCCAGATCGCCGATTCGGCGCAGGTGCCGCCGGCTACCAGCTTGGTGGCGGACTTGATCAGCGAACGGTCGCTGGCCATCAATGCGGTGGCCTTCAGCACGGCCTGCGCATCTCCGGTGGCCAGCGCCGCGCGCTCCTTGAGCCCGGCGGCCACGGCCTTGGAAGCCTCGGCCAGACGCTGGGTTTCTTCCTCCGGGCTCACGCCCGCCGGCAGCGGCGCGCCATCTGCTGGTGGAAGGATTGGTTCAGGCATGCGGCGGACGTGTCCAATGACGCGTCCAGCGCTCACGCCTACTCCGGTGAACTTCTTGCTCATGCTGCGACCTTTGCCGGTTCAGCGGCTCCCACAGGAGCCTTGCGTACGTACTTCTTCAAAACGATGACCAACACTGCTGAGATAACCGTACCAATCAAGGTGGCCAGCAGGAACAGCGGCCAGGTGTTGTTCATGGCGAAGAAGACGAAGATGCCGCCGTGCGGGGCCTGGCTGACCACATCGAAGCTCATGATCAGCGAGCCGGTGACGCCGGCGCCCACCATCGAAGCCGGGATCACGCGCAGCGGGTCAGCTGCGGCGAATGGAATGGCGCCTTCGGAGATGAATGCGGCACCCAGCAGCCAGGCGGCCTTGCCGTTTTCGCGTTCGGCTTCGGTGAACAGCTTGGAAGCGACGGTGGTGGCCAGGGCCAAAGCCAGTGGCGGAACCATACCGGCAGCCATCACAGCAGCCATGATCATCATCGGGGCGGGGTTATCGGCCAGTGAAGCGGTACCCAGGCCAGCAACTGCGAAGGAGTAGGCCACCTTGTTCACTGGCCCGCCAAGATCTACGGCCATCATCAGACCAAGAATCAGACCCAGTACTGCAGCTGCAGTGCCGGACATGCCCGAGAGCCAGCTGTTCAAAGCTTCGGTCAGCTTGGCGATTGGACCACCAAGGAACAGGAACATCAGGCCCGAGGCAATAATTGAGCCCAACAGTGGGGTGATAACTACCGGCATCAACCCACGCATCCAGCGTGGCACGTTCCAGGAACCGATCCAGCGGCAGGCCAGGCCGGCGATCAAACCGCCGACGATGCCGCCGATGAAGCCGGCACCCATGAAGCCTGCCACCGCACCGGCGGTGAAGCCTGGGGCGATGCCCGGGCGGTCTGCGTAGGCGTAGGCGATGTAGCCTGCCAATGCCGGGATCAGGAAGCTCATGGAGAGGTTACCGATCTTGAACGCCACCGCGCCGATGTAGGCCATGAAGCCGGCATCCGGCAGGTTGAACAGGGTGTTCTCGGTCAGGTACTTGTCGGCAACATCGGTGATGTCGTAGCCGCCGAAGAGGAAGCCCAGGGCGATGAGCAGACCGCCACCGGCCACAAACGGAATCATGTAGGAGACACCGGTGAGCAGGGCACGCTTCAGCCCGGCGCCGAAGGACTCGTTGTCCTTGTTCTCTTCGGTGCTTGCCGCGGCGCCTGCAGGAACGCGGCGTGCCTGCGGATCCTCGGAGGCGGCGATGGCGTCGTTGATCAGCTTTTCCGGCTCATCGATGCCGCGCTTGACCGGAACCTGGATGACCGGCTTGCCGGCGAAGCGGCCGCGGTCGCGCACGTCTACGTCCACCGCGAAGATCACGGCGTCGGCAGCTTCAATGACTGCTGGATCCAGCGGGGTGGAGCCCGAGGAGCCCTGGGTTTCCACCGCGAACTCCACGCCCATTTCCTCGGCGGTCTGGGCCAGCGAGTCGGCGGCCATGTAGGTGTGGGCGATGCCGGTAGGGCATGCGGTCACCGCGACGATCGACTTCTTCTTAGGTCCCGCAGTGGCTGCCGGGGCCTCGGAAGCGGCTGGAGCGGTGGCCGCGGCCGGGGCAGCTGCTGTGGGTGCGGCTGCAGGGGCGGCGGCCGGCTTGTCGGCAACAACCTCGCGTACCAGTTCCACAATCTCCGCTTCGCTCTGCGCTTCGCGCAGCGAGCCGGTGAAGGACTTCTTCACCAGCGCACGAGCGAGCTTGGAGAGCAGCTTCAGGTGCGCCTGGTCGGCGCCATCCGGGGCGGCGATGAAGAAGACCAGGTCGGCTTCGCCGTCCTTGGCGCCGAAGTCGACCTTCGGGTTCAGGCGGGCCATGGCCAGGGTCGGCTCGGTCACCGCGGCGGAACGGCAATGCGGGATGGCAATGCCGCCGGGAACGCCGGTGGCGGTCTTGGCTTCGCGGGCCTTGCCGTCGGCAGCCAGGGCGCCTGCATCGGTGGCACGGCCCTGTTCAGCAACCAGCGAGGCCAGCTTTTCGATGACTTCACTCGTGCTGTTGCCCAGATCGGCATCGAGCAGCACGAGCTCTGCGGTGATTAGTTCACTCATGACTCGGTTCCTTGCTTTGGAGTAAGTTCGCGGACGGTGACGGCGTCAACGGTGAGATCGGATTGGGTCGGGATGGTGGAGCCTGGCAGCTGCGTGGCGGCAGCCCCGTAGGCGACGGCGTTTTTCAGCCGTTCAGGGGCGCTGGCCCCTGCAACATCTGCCAGCAGGTAGCCGGCCAGCGACGAGTCGCCGGCCCCCACCGTGCTGCGCGGGGTGATCGGGGTGTGCGATCCGTGCCAGACGCCATCCTCGGTGACCAGCAGGGCGCCCTTGGCGCCCAGGGTGGCCAGGACTGCGCCGATGCCCTTGGCCAAAAGCTTTTGCGAGCATTCGGTGGCCAGCTCTACCGAGCCTTCCAGCGCTTCCTCGTCGCAGCCGCCGACCAGTTCGGCCAGTTCTTCGGCGTTGGGCTTGATTAGATCCGGGATGTGCTGCGCGCTGTGGGCGAAGAGCTCGATCAGCGGAGCGCCAGAGGTGTCCACCGCGATCTTCGGGCACTTCTCGCCCAGCTCGGCACGAAGCCGAGCGGTTAGCTGCGCGTAGAAGTCGGCGGGGACTCCCGGCGGCAGCGACCCGGCCAGCACCAGCCAGTTGGCTTCGGCGGCTGCCCCGGCGACCAGTGCGCTGAGCTCGGCGAGCTGGCCGGCGTCCAGGCTCGGGCCTGGCTCGTTGATCTTGGTGGTGGTTCCATCGGGATCGGTCAGCGTGATGTTGGTGCGCAGCGGTTCGGTGATCGACAGGGTGCGGTGCGCCAGCTTGTCGCTGGACAGCGCGGTGATCAGCGGGTCGGTGCTGGCCCCGGGCAGTACGGCCAGGGTCGGGACGCCGGCCGCGGCGATGGCGCGGGAAACGTTCACGCCCTTGCCGGCGGCCTGCACGTGGCTGGCGGTGGCGCGCTGTACTGCGCCGTGGGAGAGCGGTTCGCCCAGTTCAATGGTTTTATCCAGTGCCGGGTTGACGGTCAGGGTCACAATCATGCGATCACCACTTCTACATCTGCGGCTTCCAAGGCGGCGGCGAGTTCCTCGCCGGGCTGCTGATCGGTGACCAGCGTGTCAATGGAATCCAGGCGGGCGAAGCAGACCAGGGTTTCCTGGTCGAACTTGGAGCTGTCGGCCAGCAGGACCACGCGGCGTGCGCTGGTGACCAGTGCGCGCTTCACGGCCGCTTCCAGCGGATCGGGGGTGCTCAATCCGAAGCCTGCGTGCAGGCCGTTGGTGCCGATGAAGGCGATGTCCGCGCGGTGCCGCGAGTATTCCTCGACGGTCTGCGCTCCGGAGGTCGCGCCGGTCAGTCCGCGCACGCGTCCGCCGATGAGCTCTAGGATGCCTGACTGGCTCTGCACCAGAACCGAGGCGATGGGCAGTGCGTGGGTGATGACGACCAAACCGGCGTTGGCGTTGGTGCGCAGCATGCGTTCTGCGAGGAATTCGGTGGTGGTGCCGGCATCGATGATGACCGAGGCATCCGAGACCGGCAGCAGGCTCAGGGCGCGCTGGGCGATGCGGGATTTCGCGTCGGCGTGGATTGCGGTGCGCACCAGGTGGCTTTCCTCGCGGGTGCTGGCCTCGGTGGTGGTGACCGCTCCGCCGTGGACGCGGCGCAAGAAGTTCTCTGATTCGAGTTGGGCGAGGTCGCGGCGGACCGTTTCCCGGGTGATTTCAAAGCGTTCGGCGAGTTGCGCGACGGAAACTTTTCCGTCCGATTCGAGCTGCTCGACGATCAGCCGGTGTCGTTCTTCGGCGAACATTTTCTGCCTCCGGGATTCCTCATGACCTGCACCACATGAATCTGTGTTTCCATGACTTTATGCCCGAATGCGTGGGAACGTCAAGTGAAATGTGAGGGAAATTTAACGAACCGGACATTTGAAAGTGGTTATAGTTGGCATTTTGCCGTATGAGATGCCTGTGGGCCGCAAAAATCGGCCTGGAAACTTTGATCAATCAAGTCTGGGTCCGCGGTTTGTGCAGGTCCTGGCATTCGGGATCCGATGCCGCGGGTTCACTCTTGCCGACTAATCTGAGCTTCTTTCAAGTGACCACGTATACCTCTTGAGTTCTAGAACGTATGGGTAGCAAAATCTTGATATGTGGGAGATTGATGTCGAGATCATCGAAGGCTGGCTCATGTCGTTTGATGAACAGTCGTAGGCTCACGTGATTCTGCGCTGAGGCTCCCGGGTCCCAGAAGGATTCGCATCTAATTCGCAGATGAGCCCGCAGGGCACGCCAACTTATTGGTGGCTGGTGATAAGCGCGGACACTGGGAGAACTGGTACCGAGAAAACATTCCTGTCGCGGATTATTTGTACGAAGCTCATTTAGAACAGCTACAGAAAGGCGGACGCAATGACTAAGAATCTCGAAGAGCTACTGGCGCAAAGGCCTGTGAACGAACAGCTCGCATCAATATTTGAGAATCAATTGCGCGCCGAAATCCGCGCCTATCGTCCCAGGGAGTTGCGTGAAAAATCAGAACTCACGCAGACCGCGATGGCTAAGGTCCTGGACGTCAGCCAGAAACGAGTCTCCAACATCGAGCACGGCGCGGTTGAGCGGGCACAAGTTGATACTTTGCGCAGGTACGTTGAAGCGCTCGGTGGGACGTTGCTCGTGGAAGCGAAATTCGGCGATGAAACTTATCGGATCGCCTAGAGCTGGACTGTAAAAGACAGCTAATGCCGGTGCCGGGCAACCAAATAAGTTGCCCGGCGCCGGCATTAGATCATCAGGACTGGTTAGGCGAGCACCTGGCGCTTGGAAGAAATCACGCCCGTATTAAAACCGGCCAGGCGCAGTCCGCCGTGGAAACGGGCGTGCTCGATCTTGACGCAACGATCCATCACGACGTTCAGGCCGGCTGCTTCCGCTCGGCGTGCCACGTCTTCATGCCATGAACCTAGCTGGAGCCACAGGGTCTTCGCGCCCACAGCCAAGGCCTCGTCCAAAACCGAGGGCAGGTCATCGTGCTTGCGGAAGACCTCCACCAGGTCCGGGGTCTCTGGCAGATCTGCCAGAGACTTGTAGACCGGCTGGCCCAAGATCTCATCCAGTACCGGGTTGATGAAGTACACCTTGTACTTGGACGAAGACAGCAGGTAGGTCGCGACGAAGTAGCTGGCACGCGAGGGCTTGTTCGATGCGCCCACGATGGCAATGGTCTTGGTGTCGCGCAGGATGCCCAGACGCTCGGCTGCGCCCGGACCTTCCCAGGTGCGTTCGGTGGTGCTCATTAGTTAGCTCCCTTCGGTGCGGCAGGAATGGCGCAAGCTGCACCGTCATAGGTTGGTGCCGCGAATTCTTCGGCAGAACCAGCAACGGCTTCCTGCGAAGCGGTTAGTGCCTGATCCAGATCCCAAAGGATGTCCTCGACATCTTCCAGACCCACCGACAGGCGGATCAGGTCTTCTGGAACGCCGGCGGCAACCAGCTGGTCAGCGCTCAGCTGCTGGTGTGTGGTGGACGCTGGGTGCAGCACCAAGGTGCGGGCATCACCGATATTGGCCAGGTGGCTGGCCAGCTGCAAGGCTTCGATGAACTTGGAGCCGGCTTCGCGCCCGCCCTTCACGCCGAAGCTGAAGACCGAGCCGACTCCCATCGGCAGCAGTTCCTTCGCGTGCGCATGCTGCGGGTGCGATTCCAGGCCCGCGTAGTTCACGTAGGTGACGCGCGGGTCTGCTTCGAGCCATGCGGCAACCTGCTTGGCATTGGCCAAATGGTTGTCCATGCGCTGAGGCAGGGTCTCCAGGCCCTGCAGCAGCTGGAACGCCGACTGGGCTGGCAACGCCGGGCCGAAGTCGCGCAGTTGTTCGCTGCGCAGCTTGGTCAGGAAGCCGTACTCGCCGAAGTTGGCCCACCAGGAGACATTGCCGTAGCTGGCTACCGGTTCGGTCATGGCGGGGAACTTGCCGTTGCCCCAGTTGAACTTGCCGGATTCCACCACTACGCCGCCAAGGGTCGTGCCGTGGCCGCCGATGAACTTGGTTGCCGAGTGGATCACGATATCGGCACCGTGCTCGATCGGCCGCAAGATATATGGGGGAGTGAGCGTGGAGTCGACGACCAGCGGAATCAGGTGGCGGTGCGCCACCTCGGCCAGGCCCTTGAGGTCGGCGATATCGCCCGAAGGGTTGGCTACCACTTCGGTGTAGACGGCCTTGGTGTTCTCCTGGATGGCGGCCTCGAAGTCGGCTGGATCATTGGAGTCGATGAAGGTGGTGTTGATGCCGAAGCGGCGCAGTGAGACGTCCAGCTGAGTGATGGTTCCGCCGTAGAGCTTGGAGGAGGCCACGATGTGGTCCCCGGCCTGGGCAAGGGCGGCGAAGGTGACGAACTCGGCGGCCATGCCCGAGCCGGTGGCTACTGCGCCGATGCCGCCTTCCAGGGAAGCCATGCGCTCCTCGAAAGCAGCGACGGTCGGGTTGCCGATGCGCGAGTAGATGTTGCCGTACTTCTGCAATGCGAAGAGGTTGGCTGCGTCATCGGCATCTTTGAAGACGAATGAGGTGCTCTGATAGATGGGCACTGCGCGGGCGCCGTGCTCGGCATCGGGGGTGCCACCGGCGTGCAATGCGCGGGTGCGGAATCCAAACTGATGATCTGCCATGATGGCTTACGACTCCTTGTCGATTGGGTTTTCGCGATTCACCGCTAGGCGGTGGCGCGATCGAGGCAGGAATCCCGGAATCAATGTCGCTTCCTGTTTTTGCTTAAACAGGAAAAGCGGCTGCATCGTTTCTGGCGGTAGCACCGTAACCACCGGATGTGGCAGGTTGCTGCGGCTTCATCGAACCAGATCTCTCAGCCGCTCGGGATGGTGTAATAATCTTCGCAACATGACCGTTCGTGACCTAACTATGAGTCGTAACGTTGCGTATTGGACGTAATATCGGAGATTCTTCGATATCCATGCTCGCCGGTACGCTGGACTCATGGATACTGCGCTGGTGTTGATCAGACACGGACTGACCGATTGGAATCTGGCTGGCCGCCTTCAAGGGCGTACCGACATTCCACTGAATGACACCGGACGCGGACAAGCCCGCGGTGTCGGCCGCGAATTGGTAGGCCAGGGCTTCTCCTTGATCCTCGCTTCCCCTCTGGGCCGGGCCCAGGAAACCGCCGCATTGATTGCCGAGGAATTAAACGCAGAAACCGGCCAGCCGGTCCCGGATCTCATCGAACGCGGATTCGGGCCGTTGGAAGGCCGGATCATGGCCGAGGTCTCCGACGAGGAATCAGTGTCGTTGCAGTCCCAGCTCGAACCCATCGACGATATCCTGCGCCGGGCGATTCCCGCTTTGATTGACCTGTCGGTGGAACATGCCGGCAAGAAGGTGGCCGTGGTGAGCCATGGCGCAACCATGCGCGCCATCCGCGATGCACTGGCTGGAACCAAGCTGCCACGAGGCGTGGAAAACGGCGAGATCATCCAGATCAATATCCAACGCCTCAACGAGCTGGCTGAAGAACTCGATTTGGTCAGCTGCTAGGACCTGGAAGTTTTCTTCTCCGGAACCTCACACTTTTGCAGCGCACTGCGTTTACATGGTGAAAGCCCGTCAAGGCGCCAAACTTCAGGAGAGCCATGCAAGTACCCTTTGAGCGGATAGTCCAGGATTATGGGCTGAACGTATTACGGGTTTGCCGTGCCTTGCTTGATGAGCACCGCGCCCAGGACGCCTGGTCCGAGACCTTCCTTTCCGCGCTCAAGGCCTATCCGCAGCTGGCGGATGATGCCAATGTCCTCGCCTGGCTGGTGCGTATCGCGCGCAACAAGGCCATCGATGAACTGCGCAGGAACAAGCCGGAGATCCTTGACGATCACCAGCAATGGGACCACGCTGACGGCCAACCGGATCTTGGGCTGGAGCTGGAGAACCTCCAGCTCTGGCAAGAGGTTGCCCAATTGCCCCAGAAACAACGGCTGGTAGTCGGGTACAGGTATCTCGGCGGGTTGAGCTATGCGCATATAGCCCATCTGGTTTCCGGGACTGAGGCCGCGGCTCGGCGTGCAGGCAGCGACGGGATCAAGAACCTTCGCCGGATACTCGGCGACGACACACTGTGGCAGGAGCAGTCATGACTGACTCAAGAATCAACCCAACCGCAACCGGAGAAGAAACCGCGCTTTTGGAAAAACTGGGCAATGAACTTCGGGCCAAGGCGCAGGCCGAGGAACTGCTCGACGTTTCCTACCGCATCGTTGATAGCCCGGTAGGCTCGCTGCTTTTGGCCAGCACCACGGCTGGCCTGGTGCGGGTGGCCTTCGAAACCGAAGACCACGACAAGATCCTTGAACTGCTCGCTCAAAAACTCAGCCCGCGAATCCTCAAGGATCCTTCGCGCCTGGATGCCGTGGCCAGGCAGCTGGACGAGTACTTTGCCGGAACCCGGCACAATTTCGACGTGCCCTTGGACCTCAAGCTCTCCACTGCCTTCCGCCGCCAGGTTCAGCTGGAGCTGGGCGAGATCGGCTACGGGCATACCTGGAGCTACTCGCAAATGGCCGAGCGCATCGGCAACCCGAAGGCCGTACGCGCCGTCGGGTCAGCCTGCGCGACCAATCCGATCCCCATCGTCCTGCCGTGCCACCGGGTGCTGCGCACTGATGGGTCATTAGGCGGATACCTGGGCGGACTGGAAGCGAAAACAGAATTGCTGAAGCTGGAAAATCCGGACTTCGGTGGTGCGCCGGGCACGCTGTTCTAGAGCCCGGCTCAGTTGTTTTCGCGGATGCGCTTCAGGGAGAGCTGCAGCTGGGCAGCGGTCTGTTCTCCCAAGCCCAGCAGCGGAATCATCGCTTCGGCTTGAAGCAGCAGGTGCTCCCAGCCGTCGGAATATTCCAGGCCCTGGTCTATGGCCGACTGGATTGTTCCCGTGACGTGCTTGCCGTACACGAAGTCATAGACAAAGGTTCCAGGCGTGAGCCGGGTTTTGCCCCAAGGCGCTGGGTCTTCTGGATACTTGCCGATGGGTGTGGCATTGATGATCAGCGAGGCTTGCGTGGCTGCTTCGGCAACGTGCGAGAAATCCACGGTCCTGCCCCGGATTCCCATGCCATTGGCCAGGGACAACAGCTCTGCTGCGACATCCTGGTTTCGGTCCGTGATGGTGACGGTGCCGATGCGCCCCTTGAGCGCAACCAGCGCGGCCCGAGCGGCGCCACCTGCGCCGAGCAGCAAAACGTGATCATGGGATTTCGCGGCAAGCCTGTTTTCTACGGCAATCAGATCAGTGTTGTAGCCGTGGAGCTGATCGTCCTGCCGAATCAACAGGTTTGCTGCGCCGCTGAGGCTGACCTGTTTGGAGCGTTCGTCCGCGATGGCCGCGGCCCACTGCTTGTGGGGCATGGTCACGTTGGCGCCAATGACGTCCGCGGCGAGCAATCCGTCATGCACTTCCTGCATTCCGCTTTGCGCAGGTACGTCCCAAGTCAGATACTCCCACTTGTTGCCAAGCTCTTTGAATACTGGATTCCAGAGGTCGGGTGACATGGTGTGGGAGGCGTGGGATCCGATGATGAATAGTTGTGTTGCGTTGTCCTCGTAACTCATTGTTGTCCTTCCGAGACGAACTGGTTCAGTGTTGATGACGCAGGCCGTTTAACATCTTGTGACACGCCTCACCTTTGCTGTACTTTATTCATTGTCGCATATCGCACAGATGTGCGCATTGCGTACAACTGGCATAAGTGCAGGACGTGAATCATCCCCGCTGCTGTGGAAGGACACCCCATGAGCAAGACCACCACCCATACGAGCCCGAACCTCGATGAGGAGCAACAGCGCAAGCTCAAGCGAGCCAAGAAAGCGGCGCTCGCGGGATTCCTCGGCGGCGCGCTGGAATACTATGACTTCTTCATCTACGCGACCGCGGCTTCCTTGATCTTCTCCAAGATCTTCTTCCCGGCCGGGGATGCGACCATTGCGCTGCTGGCCTCGTTTGCCACCTTCGGCGTCGCCTACATCGCCCGTCCATTCGGAGCGATCTTCTTCGGGCATCTCGGCGACAGGCTGGGACGCAAGGCGGCGCTGGTGATGACCCTGGTGCTGATGGGCTCGGCAACCTTCCTCATCGGCGTGCTGCCGGACTTCTCGACAGCCGGCTACTGGGCACCGGCCCTTCTGGTGATCTTGCGCCTGATGCAGGGCTTGTCCGCAGGAGCGGAAACAGCCGGCGCTTCGGCGCTGTCCACCGAGGAAGCGCCCGAAGGGCGCCGCGGCTTCTTCGCCAGCTTCTCCATGAGCGGCATTTCCTTCGGTATCGTCCTCGCGTCGCTTGCTTTTCTTCCGGTGGCCGCGATGGAAGAATCGGCGCGGTTGGCCTGGGGCTGGAGGATCCCATTCTGGCTCTCGCTTTTGGTTCTCGTTGCCGCCTACCTTGTGCGCCGCTCATTGGAGGAGCCCGAGGTCTTCGAGGAAAAGCAGGAAGCGGACGCTACGGTCAAGCTGCCGTTCACCAAGATGATCACCACCCACCCAGCGCAGTTCGTCCAGGTGGCGCTGATGTCCTTCCAAGTCGTCACGAATACATTCATGCAGTCCTTTGGGCTCTCTTACGCGGTATCCGTCGGCATCCCGGCTGCCACCATGCTGTGGGTGAGCATCGCAGGCAATGTCATTGCCATTGCCAGCCAGCCATTCTTCGCACGTCTCTCTGACATCTACGGGCGCAAGAAGGTCTTTATCGCGGGCGTCATGGGATCTGGCGTGATGATCTTTGTGTACTTCTTGACGATTTCCACCGGAAATCTGGCCATGATTTTTGTTTCCAGCATGCTGATCACGGCCGGAACGTACGCCGCGTCGAACTCGGTCTACCCGGCCTGGTTCTCCGAGCTGTTCAACGTGAAGGTGCGCTATTCGGGAATGGCCATCGGCCTGCAGATCGGCATCCTCTGCGCCGGGTTCACCCCGATGCTTGCCACCGCCCTTGTGGGAGATGTGACTGCCAACTGGGGCCCTGCGGCGTGGATCGTAGCTGCCTCTTCGATCCTCGCTGTGATTGGCGCGGTATGGGCCCGCGAAACGAGCAAGACTGATCTGCGCGAACTAGGCAACCCAGTTCCTTAACGCCAGCACAATGACAGCTTTCAATTAACGACGGTGGCCGCCACCTTCCGAATCAATCGGAAGGTGGCGGCCACCGTTGTGCGCCGTGGGCTGCTTACTTGCGCAGCTCGAAGCGGTCTGCATCCATGAGCTTGGCCCATGCTGCGGCGAAGTCCTTGACGAACTTCTCCTTGGCGTCGTCCGAAGCGTAAACCTCGGCCAGTGCGCGCAGCTCGGAGTTCGAGCCGAAGACCAGGTCTACGCGGCTGCCGACCCAGCGGCCGTCAGTGGTTGCGTAGGTCTTCTCTTCTGCATCCGGGGTCCACTCAAGGCCCAGTTCCAGCAGGTTAGCGAAGAAGTCGTTGGTCAGTGCACCAGGGGTCTCGGTGAACACGCCGGTGTTCGAGCCGTCCCAGTTGTTGCCCAGTACGCGCAGGCCGCCGAGCAGTACGGTGGTCTCTGGCGCGGTCAGGCCCAACAGGTTGGCGCGGTCCAGCAGCAGGTACTCGGAAGGCAGGTTCAAGAAGCCCGAGTCGTAGTTGCGGAAACCGTCAGCTACTGGCTCCAGCCATGCGAACTGCTCAACGTCGGTCTGCTCCTGGGTTGCGTCAACGCGACCTGGGGTGAAAGGAACCTCGATCTGCTGGCCGCCAGCTGCAGCGCCCAGCTCAACACCTACGTTGCCGGCCAGAACCACAACGTCAGCGAAGGAGGTCTTCACAGCGGAAGTAGCGTTGAAGGTGTCAACGATTTCTTCCAGCTTTGCGATAACTGGCTTCAGCTGCTCTGGCTGGTTCACGCTCCAGGAAACCTGTGGCTCCAGGCGGATGCGGCCGCCGTTGGCGCCGCCGCGCTTATCCGACGAGCGGAAGGTTGCCGCTGCCTTCCATGCGGTGGAGACCAGCTGCTGTACCGACAGGCCGGAGTTCTTGATCAGTTCCTTGAGTTCGGAAATCTCTGCGGCGCCCAGGGTGGTCTCTGGTGCAGCTGGCAGTGGATCCTGCCACAGCAGGTCCTCTGCAGGAACCTCTGGACCGAAGTAGCGGGACTTCGGGCCCATGTCGCGGTGGGTCAACTTGAACCAAGCGCGAGCGAAAGCGTCAGCGAACTTCTGCTGGTTGTCCTTGAACTCGCGGGAGATCTTCTCGTAGGCAGGATCAACGCGCAGGGCCAGGTCGCTGGTGAGCATGCGTGGTTCGCGGCGCACCGAGGAGTTCTGGGCCATTGGAACCATGTCGGCTCCGCCGTTGTCCTTTGGACGCCACTGCTGGGCACCAGCAGGGGAGTGGAACAGTTCCCACTCGTAAGCGAAGAGGATGTGGAAGAACTCGTTGTCCCAACGGGTTGGATGGTAGGTCCAGGTAACTTCCAGACCGGAGCCGATGGTGTCATCGCCGTGGCCGGTGCCGAAGTCGGACTTCCAGCCCAGACCCTGCATCTCCAGTGGAGCTGCTTCCGGGTCGCCGCTCTTGTGGGACTCGGCACTGGCGCCGTGGGTCTTGCCGAAGGTGTGGCCACCGGCAATCAGGGCGACGGTTTCTTCGTCGTCCATGCCCATGCGGCGGAAGGTCTCGCGGATATCCGCTGCCGAAGCCAGCGGATCGGCAACGCCGTCCGGGCCTTCTGGGTTCACGTAGATCAGACCCATCTGGACTGCTGCCAGAGGTGCCTCCAGATTGCGGGCGCCTGTGTAGCGTTCGCTATCCAGCCAGACCTTTTCTGGGCCCCAGTAAACATCGTCATCTGGCTCCCAAACGTCCTTGCGGCCGCCGGCGAAGCCGAAGGTCTTGAAGCCCATGTCTTCCAGAGCCACGTTGCCAGCCAGGATCATAAGGTCAGCCCAGGAGATGGACTGGCCGTACTTCTTCTTTACTGGCCACAGCAGACGGCGAGCCTTGTCCAGGTTCACGTTATCTGGCCACGAGTTCAGTGGAGCGAAGCGCTGCTGGCCGGCGGAGCCGCCACCGCGGCCGTCGTGCGAGCGGTAGGTGCCAGCGGAGTGCCACGCCATGCGAATCAGGAAGGGACCGTAGTGGCCGAAGTCGGCTGGCCACCAGTCGTAGGACTTGGTCATAACCTCGGCAAGATCAGCCTTGACTGCCGCCAGATCCAGAGCTTCGAAAGCCTTGATGTAATCGAAGTCTGCATCCAGAGGGTTGGTGGCCTCCTGGTTCTTTGCAAGGATCTTCAGATTCAGCTTATTCGGCCACCACTCGGTGTTGGCGTTGCCCTGAGTCGGGTGTACACGACCGGTGTTGCCTACAACCGGGCACTGACCTGCTGTTGTCTCAGACATATGCTCTTCCTTCCGGATTTCTTGGGGTTTAGGTTTCGATGTTCATCGCGCGAGATGGCTCGTGAGATGACAAAGTCTTAGGGCCGGGCGGCTATTCGTTCAGATTCTTGGCCTGGCATTCGGGGCAGGTGCCCCAGTAGATGACCTCGGCTTCATCGATCTTGAATCCGTGGTCATCTGATGCGTGCAGACAAGGTGCTCCGCCGACAGCACAGTCGACGTCGGCCAGGTTCCCGCATTGGCGGCACACCACATGATGATGATTGTCGCCCACGCGGGTCTCGTACCGTGCGATATGTCCTTGAGGCTGAATCTGGCGAATGACGCCCAAACTGGTGAAAAGCTTGAGCGAATCGTAGACCGCTTGGTGCGACACCGTGGGATGCTCACTGTGGACAGCCGAAATAATTGTTTCGGTATCCGCGTGAGGGTGCGCGGCTACGGCAGCGAGTACCGCAACGCGTGGTTGCGTGACTCGCATCGAAGCCGCTTTGAGCACCTGCTCAATCCCGTCTAGAGATGTCATATCTTCAGCATGCCCGCTTATCTTGAATGAGTCAAGATAAGTCGCGATGCATTTCAGGTTACTACGCGAAGATTCGCGGTTAACGGCTTTGCAGTAGATGCTGGTTAGTAGATATTCCGACTAGGGAATATTCCCGTGTGCCGTGTCAAGGAAACCGCAGTTACCGCGACAGCCTCGTTTTTCGGATCAGTTTTGCGGAAAATCCAAGGGGAAAATCAGGGGGGGGAGAATTCCCTGTCGGAACCGAAGAATTCCGCTCGCTTTGCCACTGAAATTGTTCGCACGCGAGCAAGTTCACAGAGCTGTGAAACCCCTATGGAAACATCGCTCTGGAGGGGTTGCGGCGAGCCAAGATCCGCGAAAAATAGGGGCTCTGGTTTGACCAATGGGTGCGAGTCGACCATGCTTAAAAAGGACTATTTACGATTTATTGTGACAATCCGAGAAGAAATAGCGTCGGGTCACCGGTCAAATTACCGGAGACATTCCCCTTGGCTAGCTGTACCAATCAGCGCCTGCTGACGCTAGATTTGGATTCAGTGAATCGACACCGATAAGCAATTCGCAATCAAACACACTGCATGGCAATCGCATCCTAGGGAAACGGTTACGCATCGGATTCCAAGGTGGATCTCATCCGCGGAGTCTTGCCAGTGAAGGAAGAACGCAATGAAGCAGACGGATCAATCTTTTGAAGACCTCGTCGGCGAGCTGCATTCAGCTCGACAACGACGACCTAAGAAATATTCGGTTTCAGGAACCGACTATTGGGTATTTGGCATCGCTGGCGCCTTGGCGCTGGCATTTATTGTTTGGGGTTTTGTTACCCCCGAGGGCTTGGGCAAAGCCTCAGACGTAGCACTTGATTGGGTCATCACCAACACCGGCTGGCTGTTCGTTATCGCAGCCTCGGTCTTTGCAATATTTGTCATCGTGGTAGCTGCTAAGAACTTTGGCCGCATCCCGCTGGGCAAGGACGACGAAAAACCGCAATTCAGCACGGTCTCATGGATCTCCATGATGTTCGCCACCGGCATGGGCATCGGCCTGGTGTTCTACGGCGTAGGCGAACCGCTGTTCTTCTACATGTCGCCTCCACCAGGCACCGTTGAAGGATCTACCGACGCTGCCTTGAGCACCGCGATGGGCACCACGCTCTTCCACTGGACACTGTTCCCTTGGGCGATGTACGCCATCGTCGGTTTGGGCATGGCCTACGGCAGCTTCCGACTGGGACGCCCGCAGCTGTTCTCAGCGATGTTCTCCTCGATTTTCGGAGAGCGCATCGTCCACGGCTGGGGTGGCCGCACCATTAACGTCCTGGCTATTATCGCCACGCTCTTCGGCTCCGCTTGTTCCTTGGGACTCGGAGCGCTGCAGATTGGCGGCGGCATCCAGTCCGCAGGAATCATGGAAAAGGTCGGCTCCGGTGTCCTGGTAGTCATCATCGCGATTCTGACCGCACTGTTTGTCGCCTCAGCCGTCTCCGGCATCGAGCGCGGCATCCAGTGGCTGTCGAATATCAACATGGTTCTGGCAGTGGTCTTGGCGCTGATCGTCTTCATCGGCGGACCGACCCTGTTCATCCTGAACGTCATCCCTAACGCCGTGGGCTCCTTCATCGGCGACTTGCCTGAGATGGCCTCGCGCACCGCGGCCTCCGGCGATAGCACCATGTCCAGCTGGCTGTCTTCGTGGACCGTCTTCTACTGGGCCTGGTGGATCTCATGGAGCCCATTCGTAGGCCTGTTCATCGCGCGTATTTCGCGCGGCCGCACCATCCGCCAGTTCGTCACCGGCGTGCTGCTGGTTCCTTCTGCTGTCACCCTGATCTGGTTCTCGATCTTCGGCGGCGGCGCCATTGGCCTGCAGGAGCGCGCTGAGCGTGCTGGAAACACCGGCGACATGCTGACCAAGATGGCGGACGGGGCTCCGGACATCAACTTCGACCTGATCCTCTTCGGCCTGCTCGACAAGCTGCCGGTCTCCGGCTGGATCGCCACGGTTCTGATGGTGGTCACGGTCTTGCTGATCGCGATCTTCTTCGTCACCGGCGCCGACTCGGCCTCCATCGTGATGGGTGCCCTGAGCGAGCGGGGCGCGGAAGAGCCAACCAAGAAGTCCGTGCTCTTCTGGGGTGTTGCCACCGGCGCTGTCGCGGCAGTCATGCTGCTGGCTGGCGGCGATCATCCGGCCGAAGCGCTCAATGGCCTGAAGAACATCACGATCGTTTCGGCCTTGCCGTTCGTGATCGTCATGCTCTTGCTGTGCGTAGCGCTGTGGAAGGACCTGAGCCGGGATCCGCTGATCCTGCGCGGCAAGGTCGCCCGCACCGTGCTGGAGCAATCGGTGACCCAGGGTGTGGACCGGCATGAAGGCAGCCAGTTCAGCTTGATGACCACCGAGATTCCAATCATCAAACCGGCCGATAAGCCCGAAGCCGGTGACTCGGGATCTGCCCAGATCTTCGTCACCGAAGCTGATGCGAAAGATCCCTCGGACTCCACCCAGTCCAAGGATTCCTAGCAACAAATAGTTGAAGCCACGTCCCGCGGGACGTGGCTTCAACTATTTAAGCGGGGCGGGCCGGTGAGCCTAGCCGCGTGCCCGGCAGATCGCGTTGATCTCGGGAATGCACGGTTCATTCTGCAAGCTGGTGGTATCGCCGAGTGTGGTCCCCTCGAACAGCTGGGTGAGCAACCGGCGCATGATCTTGCCTGAGCGCGTCTTGGGTACATCAGGAACGAGCACCACATCGCGCGGCTTGGCGATCGGGCCAATCTGCGTGGTGACCGTGGAGCGCAGCTCAGCGATGAACTTCGCCTGGCGGGCAGCGAGCTGCTCATCAGGATTCTCGGCAATCAGCGACTTATCCAAAGGCACCACAAAAGCGGTCGCCGCGTGGCCAGTCTTGGCATCCGGAGTCGGGCACACACCGGCCTCGACAACACCCGGGTTGGTGACCAGCGCGGACTCGATTTCAATGGTGGACAGCCGGTGGCCGGAAATGTTGATCACGTCATCGGTGCGGCCCAGGATGAAGATATCTCCATCCTGGTCAAAGCGCGCGCCGTCACCGGCGAGGAACCAGCCCTGCTGGACATACTGTTCCCAGTAGCTGGTGTAGTAGCGTTCCGGGTTGCCCCATACGGTACGCGCCATCGACGGACCGGTCTGGGTGATGACGATATTGCCCTGGGTATTCGGCGCAACGCGCTGGCCCTGGCCATCAACAATGTCCACCGAGACTCCCGGCAAAGCGCGGGCAGCGCAGCCCGGCTTGAAGTAGTCGTCGGTCGGCAGCGGGGAGAGGATGGTCGCGCCGGACTCGGACTGCCACCAGGTATCCACCATGGGCAGGCCGGCCGGGGTATCGCGCCCCAGCTGTTCGCGGAACCACTTCCACGCTTCCGGGTTCACTGCTTCGCCCACGGTGCCGCCGGTGTTGATGGAGGACAGGTCGTACTGTGCGGGGATGCCGTCCGGGAACCAGCCCATCAACGAGCGAACCAGGGTGGGCGCGGTGTAGTAGCTGGTGACCTTGTAGCGTTCGATGACTTCAAAGTGGCGTCCTGGATGCGGGGCGTTGGGGACGCCTTCATAAATCACCTGGGTGACGCCGTTGGCCAGCGGACCGTAGATCTCGTAGGTGTGGGCGGTAACCCAGGCAAGGTCCGCGGTGCACCAGTGCACGTCTTGATCGCGCTGGGAAGGATCCGGGTTGGCGAAGAGCATGTTGTAGCTGGCGGCGGCCTGGGTCAGGTATCCGCCGGTGGTGTGCACCAGGCCCTTGGGCTGTCCGGTGGTGCCGGAGGTGTACATGATGAACAGCGGAGTTTCCGAGTCGAAGAACTGAGCCTCATGTTCGGTGGACTGGGTGTCGACAACATCGTGCCACCACACGTCGCGGCCTTCGGTCCACGGGATCTCATCGCCGGTGCGGCGAATGACCAGGACCTTTTCGATTTCGTTCTCGCCGGAGACCGCTTCATCGGCGTTGTCCTTCACTGGCACCGAGGTGCCGCGGCGGAACTGGCCATCGGTGGTCACCAGCACCTTGGCCTTGGTGTCTTCTACGCGGAACTTCAGGGCCTCGGCGGAGAAGCCGCCGAAGACCAGCGAGTGGATGGCGCCGATGCGGGCGCAGGCCAGGGTGATGACGATGGTTTCAATGAGCACCGGGAGGTAGATGACCACGCGGTCGCCCTTGACCACGCCCAGGGATTCCAGCGCGTTGGCCGCCTGGCTGACGCGTTCTTGCAGGTTCTTGTAGGTGACGGCTACCCGGTCTCCGGGCTCACCCTCGAAGTACAGCGCCACTTTCTCACCGCGCCCGGCGGCTACGTGGCGGTCGGCGCAGTTCACCGCGGCGTTGAGCTTGCCGCCCAGATACCAGGAGATCTGCGGGCCGCGCTTGGCGGCTGGATCAGCCGGGACGATCTGGCTGGTGGTGTGCCAATTGGTGTCCCAATCAAGGAGGCGTGCCGCTTCATCCCAGAATGCTTGGCGTGCTTCCTCCGAGGCAAGAGTTGAGGTTGATGCCGATTCGATGGTCATGACAGAAAATTCCTTGAACAGTATTGATGAAAAAATGGTGGTTCTAGCGATGCGCTGGAATCAGGTCCAGCGTTTGATGGCCCAGCGTTCGGCGATGGAGAGCAAGATGATGGTCATGATCAGCCCGTCAAGCCTGCCGTTGTTCTGCGAGTCGGTGAGCAAGAAGCCTAGGCCCCTGGATGCGCCGAGCAATTCTGCTGCGTTCTTGCATGCGTCATATCAGGGCGAAACATGAATTGTCTTGCGACATTCGCAGTCGTTTGCGGCTTTCCTTCTTGGTGGTGAAGGTGCGTGATACCTCGCTGAAGTCGACACCCAGTGCGGTCGAGGGGTGGGCCGGGTCGTGCGCCTGAGGCTGTGCAAAGCTCAGTGCCATGATCATCTCCATCGGTCCTGGCGGTAGCACCGGCCTATGGAAAGTGGTCTCATCCATAGGTGGTTGCTGCGGCGTCACTGAGCCAGATCTCTCGGCCGCTCGGGATGGTTACACGTCCATTACAGGGTTTCGAAGGAATTGAATGCAAATCTTGCGTAACATGAAAAATCTTCGATAACTCCGTCACATGCGCGGGATATTTCGTTACTTATTTCATTGAATGCCTGTTTGATCGATGATGGGCGTTGTTGATCAAGTCATCTTCGGCGTGAAGCGCCATTGACTGTGCAACCTGCCTGTCAAACCGGTACGCCGCGGGGACGAAATGTGACTTCGTGGCTTGGAAGCACCGGTTTGTTACGGCTACAAATGAATGACAACCCATCCAGAGCGGCTAAGAGATCTGGCTCGACGACGCCGCAGCAACCACCCGAATCGCGGGACGGTGCTACCGCCAGGACCGATGGAAAGAATTGAGGACTTCTGATGTCATTTGGCGAGTCGCCAAACACCCCCGGCATGGACTTCAACCAGCTCAGCGACCCTTCACAGGCCAGCGCCTTGGGACTCGATGAATTCGAAGAGCAGCTGCCCACCCGGCAGCTGCTGAAAGTCACGCCCGGCCCCGGCGCAGATGAGCAATACGACCGCTTGGCCGAAATCTTCCGTCCGGTCTTCGCTCAGATCGCAGCCACCGCCAAGGACCGCGACCGCAACCGGGTCCTGCCCTTCGAACAGGTGGGCCTGCTCAACCGCGAGCGTTTCGGCGCGCTGCGCATCCCGGTAGCCGATGGCGGATACGGCGCCCGCCTGGTCGACGTATTCCGCCTGCTCATCGAGCTTTCCGAAGCTGATTCTCATGTCGGCCAGCTATGGCGCGCCCATATCGCCTTCGTGGAGAACGTCCTGGTCCTTGATGACCAGGAACTGCGCAGCAAGTGGATTGCCCGCATCGCCGCCGGACAGATTGTCGGCAACGCCTACACCGAACGAGGCGGCAACGCCCTGGGCACTCTGAACACCAAGACCAGCCAGGTGGATGGCCGGTGGCTGGTCAACGGCGAGAAGTACTACTGCACCGGCACCATCTTCGCCGACTGGACCACCGTGGCCGTAGCCCACCCGGACTTGCCCGGACGCCAGATCGCCGTGGTCTCCACCCAGCACAGCGGTGTGAAGATCCTCGACGACTGGGACGGGTTCGGCCAGGGCCTGACCGGAACCGGCACCACCGAATTCCATCAGGTGCCGGTGGACTCGTTCATGCCCCAGCAATCCAACGACTCCGAGGCCGCGATCTTCCAGCTGGTGCTCATGGCCGTCCAGGCAGGCATCGCCCGGGCCGCCCTGAATGACCTGCGCATCTCGGTGCAGAACCGGACCCGCATCTTCACCACCGGCACCGGCGTGCCGGTGCACCGCGAACCACAGGTGCTGCAACTGGTCGGCGAGGTCTCCGCTGAATCCTTCGCCGCCGACTCGGTGGTGATCGGAGCGGTCCTTGAAGTAGAAGCTGCGCTGGTTGATCTGGGGCTGAACGACGAGGAACGCTACGCAGTGTGCGAGCTCGCGGCGAACCGCGCGCAAACCATCGTCCAGCCACTGGTGATCGGCGCTACCAGCAAGCTCTTCGACGGGCTGGGGGCATCATCCACCAGCGTCGTGTGCAACCTGGACCGGCACTGGCGCAACGCCCGCACCATCGCCACCCACAACCCGGCCATCTACAAGGCCCGCATCGTGGGGGACTACGAAATCAATGCTGTCCAGCCGCAACGGCTCTCAGTCACCGGCGAAGACAGCAACCATCGAGGCTACGGCGCCTGAACGCCGACCAACAGACTTCACCACTACCCAACCATGGCAAGGGGAACAACAATGAGCCAGCAGCGCGAAATCCTTTTCAACGCATTCGACATGAACTGCGTGGTGCACCAGTCGCCAGGCCTCTGGCGCCACCCGGATGACAAGGCTTCGACCTACAACACCATCGGCTACTGGACCCACCTGGCCAAGGTGCTGGAAAAGGGCAAGTTCGATGGCCTGTTCATCGCCGACGTGCTGGGCACCTACGATGTCTTCAACGGCACCAACGAATCCCCGCTGCGTTCCGGCGCCCAGGCACCGGTGAACGACCCGATGATGCTGGTCTCCGCCATGGCCGCCGTCACCGAGAACCTCGGCTTCGGCGTCACCGCCGGCACCGCCTACGAGCACCCTTACGCTTTCGCCCGCCGACTGGCCACCCTGGATCACCTGACCAACGGCCGCGTGGGCTGGAACGTCGTGACCGGCTACCTGCCATCGGCCGCCCGCAATATGGGCCAGGAAGACCAGATGGAGCACGACGAGCGCTACAACCACGCCGATGAATACCTCGAAGTGGTCTACAAGCTGCTCGAAGGCTCGTGGGAAGACGACGCCGTGCAGAACAACAAGGAAACCGGGATCTACACCGATCCGGCCAAGGTGCACAACATCGAGCACGAAGGCAAGTACTTCAAGGTGCCGGGCATTGCCATCACCGAGCCTTCCACCCAGCGCACCCCGGTGATCTACCAGGCCGGCGCCTCCTCGCGCGGCATCAAGTTCGCATCGGAAAACGCCGAGGCGGTCTTCGTGACCAGCCCGACCCGCGAAATCCTCAAGGCCACCGTCACCAAGATCCGCGACGCCGCCGAGGCCGCCGGCCGCGACCGCTACGATGTGAAGATCTTCGCGATGCAGACCATCATCACCGATGAGACGTCCGAGAAGGCCCAGGCCAAGTACGAGGACTACAAGTCCTACGCCGACGTTGAAGGCGCCCAGGTGCTGATCTCCGGTTGGATGGGCGTTGACCTGTCGGAGCTGAACCCGGATGAGCCATTGGGCGCCAACCTGAAGTCCAACGCCATCCAGTCCACCGTGGAAACCTTCCAGAAGGCCAGCGGCGATGACGGCAACCCATGGACCATCCGCCAGCTGGCCGAGTGGGTGGGGGTGGGCGGCTTCGGCCCGATCACCGTCGGCTCCGGCGCCGAGGTGGCCGAGAAGCTCATCGACTGGGTGGACTACACCGACGTGGACGGCTTCAACCTGGCCTACGCTGTCACCCCGGCGACCTTCGAAGACGTCGTCGAGTACGTTGTTCCCGAGCTGCAGGCCCGTGGCGCGTACAAGGCCGAGTACGCTGAAGGCTCGCTGCGCAACAAGCTCTTCGGAGCCGGCGACCGCGTGAAGGACACCCACCGCGCAGCGCAGTTCAAGATTTCCAACCGGCTGGCCGCCCAGGGCTGATCAGCGGGCAAGAATCCTCGACCTTAAACCAGCGCCGGCTCCGTCCACCCTCATGGGTGGACGGAGCCGGCGTTGTCTTGAGGGCTTACTTGGCGGGAGCCACCACCATGGCGGAGCCTCCGCCGCGGCGTACCGGTTCGGCCGCTGCGGTCAGCGTTCCATCGGCATTGATCTCCACGGCTTCCACCGCGCCGATCTCTGCCTGCGGGGTGAAGGAATCCCCGGCCGGGGTGAGCTTATGGCCGAAAGCTTCCAATGCTGAGCCGTACTGGGTGATGAATTCCGGCTCCGCGGTCACCGCTGCGGTATTGCGCTGCGAGGCGCGTGGGGCGGCGATTGCCTGGCTGATGTCCATGCCCAGGTCATAGCGGTTGAGCAGGGTCTGCAGCACCGTGGTGATAATCGTGGAGCCACCCGGGGAGCCAATAGCCAGCACCGGCTCGCCATCACGCAGCACGATGGTCGGCGCCATGGAAGAACGCGGGCGCTTGCCTGGCTCGATGCGGTTGGGATCCTCTGGATCATAGACGGTGGAGAAGTCCGTAAGCTCGTTATTCAGAAGGAAGCCTCGGCCCGGGACCACCATGCCCGAGCCGCCGGTCTGCTCGATGGTCAGCGTGTAGGACACCACGTTGCCCCAACGGTCCACGACCGACAGGTGGGTGGTGGACATGTTCTCGGTATCCTGCTCCACGGCAGGCTCGGTGGTTGCCGCCGGGCACTGGCCATCAAAATTCTCGATATCACCCGGTGCCACCGGCTTGGTTGCCGCCTGCTCCGGGTTCAGCGCGCAGGCGCGGTCATCACCAAAGAGCTTGCTGGTCAGCGTCTTGGTCGGCACGTCGACGAATGCAGGATCACCGACGTACTTGCCGCGGTCAGCGTAGGCCAGCGCAGTGGCCTCGAAGTAGTGGTGCAAGGCGTCGGCCGGCTCCATCGAGGACAGGTCATAGTTGCCCAGGATGTTCAGCGATTCACCCATGGTGGTGCCACCGCTGGACGATGGAGCCATGCCGAAGACATCCAATCCTCGGTAATCCACCGAGGTCGGCTTCTGCTCAGCCACCTCGTAGTTCGCAAGGTCATCGGTGCTGACAAAGCCTGCCGGAACCGGCAGCTTGGTGTCTTCGACCTTGGGCGGGGCCTGGACCGTCTGGGAAATTTCAGCGGCCAGATCTCCCTGGTAGAACGCCTTGGGGCCTTCCTTGGCCAGCAATCGGTAGGTGTCGGCCAGTTCGGGATTCTTGAAGATGGCTCCGACCTGCGGTGCATCTCCATCGGGGAGGAACAAATCGCTGGTCGAGGCGAATGCTTCGAAGCGTTCCTTGTTATCCAGTGTCTGTTCGCGGAAGGTCTCATCAACCACAAATCCACGCGAAGCGACCTGGGTTGCCGGGCGCAGAACCTGCTTCAGGCTTTGCGATCCCCAGTTATCCAGGGCCCGCTGCCAGGTGGCGACGGTGCCGGGAACGCCTACAGCAGCTCCGCTGGTTACCAGTTCCGGAGTGAAGTTGTAGGGTTCGCCGGTGCTCGGGTCGATAAAGGCATCGTGCGGAGTGGAAGCCGGTGCGGTTTCGCGTCCGTCAATGGTGTTGACCTTGCCGGTGGCCGCGTCGTAGTACATGAAGTATCCGCCGCCGCCGATACCGGCACTGTAGGGTTCGGTCACGCCCAGCGCCGCTGCTGTGGCGACCGCGGCATCCACCGCGTTGCCTCCCTTGCGCAGGACTTCGATGCCTGCGGCTGAAGCTTCCGGATCGACCGAAGAAACCGCTCCGCCGGTACCAGTGGCGGTCGGGGTCTTCTCGGTCTGGCGTGGCTCGGCGCTCGCCGGAATCGCGCTGAAGGCGCCCAATCCCAGACAGAGGATTGCGGCACCAGCCAGTGCGCGCACACTTGATCGTTGCATACTTTGATCTCCTGAAAAGGTGGGGATGAAGGTATGCGTGAATTTACGTGAGACGTTCGACTCCGCGATGAAGTGACACGCGCCATCTTCTCCGGTTCGTTGTATTTCCGTCCATGTGGAAGAAATAAGTTTGGATATGACATTAAACAGCGGAGGCAATCAGCGGACGGGTCATCGTCCTGGCTGATTGACTCCGCTGCACAAGAACTTATGTTGTCCTAGCGTGCGAGGGCATCCTTGATGGCTTTGCCAAGGGAAGTCGGAGCGCGGCCGATGAGCTTGGCCAGATCCCCGGAAGACACTTCCAAGCCCCCTTCGCGAACTCGCAGATCCGTATCCACCAGGATGTCAGCGAAAAACTCGGGAACACCCGACTCGGTGTAGATCGCCACCAGCTGCTGCGGATCCATGTCCTGGTAAGCGACATCCTGCCCTGCGGCCGCACCGACGGCGCCGGCCAGCTGGCTGAGGGTGAAGGGCTTGTCCCCGCCCAATTCGTAGATCTTCCCTGCTTCGTCGGATTCCGAGAGCAACACGGCGGCCGCCGCCTCCGCGTAGTCCGCGCGGGTCGCGGCGCTGATCTTGCCGTCGCCGGCTGCTCCGAGGATAACCCCGCTATTGAGGTAGCCGAGCAGCTGATCGGTGTAGTTTTCCGTGTACCAGCCGTTGCGCAAGAGGACGTAGTCGATGCCGGAAGCGGCCAGCACATGCTCGGTGGCGATATGTTCCTGTGCAAGCTTCATATTTCCGGTGAGCGCATTGGCGATGGAGGTGTAGGCAATGAGCTTGACGTTGACGCGCTGGGCCGCGGTGATGACGTTCTCATGCTGGACGGCTCGCTGCCCGACTTCGCTGCCTGAAATCAGCAGCAGCTTGTCCACGCCCTCCAGTGCGGTGACCAAGGAGGCTTCCACATTGTAGTCAGCCACGCGCGTCTGAAGACCCTTGCCTGCCAGCGGTTCAAGCTTCTGCGCAGAACGGCCAATGGCTACCAGCTGTGCTGGGTCGGCCCCGCGTTCGAGCAGTGCGTCGATGACCAGCTGGCCCAGTTGTCCGGTGGCGCCGGCAATTGCGATCTTCATAATGTCCTCTCGATTGATCTGCAATCCAATACAACCATCGTGTCCACTGCAGAATTCCCCATTCAACTTTGGCGGGACATTCAAAACCACACCGGTGCAAAGCTCAAGGCTTTCCGTCTTAAAAGGAGTTACTGGCGAAATATGTCGGATTGCTACGCCGATTATTGCGCGATTTCCACGAGTACCGAGTCCAAGCATGACTTGATGACGCAGATTTACGTAACGTTTGCCGGCCCGCAGCCACGGGCGACAGACTTGAATTGTCCGGGAGGTACAACCGGACACACACCATCCAGAGCGACTGAGAGATCTGGCTCAACGACGTCGCAGCAACCACCCGAAAGGGAGCGGTGCTACAGCCAGGACCGATGGAGTACTTTCACTTCGCGATTTGAATATCTGCGCACCGCAGATGATTTTTTCGCGAAGTACGCTCCGCATAACCAAGCATCAAGGAGCGATGATGATTCGTCTTGAGAACGTAACCACCACCTTCGGCAAAGGCCAGGAGCAATTCACCGCCGTCAAGGATGTCTCACTCGATATCCAGGCCGGCAGCATCCACGGCATCATCGGATTCTCCGGTGCCGGCAAGTCAACGCTCCTGCGCAATATCAACCTGCTGCAGCGCCCTACTTCGGGCCAGGTGTTTGTTGACGGCGTTGAGCTCACCGGGCTCAGCGAAGGCGATCTGCGCAAACAGCGCCATGACATCGGAATGATCTTCCAGCACTTTAATCTGCTCAATAACCGCACCGCGCAGCAGAACGTCGAGCTGAACCTGAAGTTCGCCGGGGTGCCCAAGAAGGAACGCCGCGAACGCGCACTGGAGGCGCTGTCCATCGTGGACCTTGCCGACAAGGCCAGCGCCTACCCGGGCCAGCTCTCCGGCGGACAGAAGCAGCGCATCTCCATCGCCCGCGCCCTGGTGACCGAGCCCAAGGTGCTGTTGTGCGATGAACCAACCAGCGCCGTGGACCCGCGAACCACCACCTCGGTGCTGCAGTACCTCAGCGACATCAACGCCAGCCTCGGCATCACCACCGTGATCGTCACCCACGAGATGAACGTCATCAAGGCCATCGCCGACAAGGTCTCGGTCATGGAAGACGGAGCGGTCGTTGAGGAATTCGCGCTGAGCTCGCTGAAAGAACCAAGCTTTGAACCGATTACGCCCATTGGCCGCTACCTGATCAGCGATGAAATCACGCTGAACCGCCAGCCCAAGCAGGCGGATAACCTCGCTGCCAACGTAGCCCGCGTATAGAGAACCTGGATTACCAATGAACTTCACTTCAGTAGTGCTAGCCACGAGCAACGGCAGCGCAGCAGCTTTCAGCTTTGACCGGATTGCCGAATTGGCCCCGGAAATCTGGGTGGCCATGGCGCAGACCTTCGCGATGCTGCTGGTGGCCATCCCCATCGCCATCCTCCTGGGAACCCCGCTGGGCATTTGGCTCTATTCAATGTCTCCCAATGGGCTGCGTCCGCGTCCAAAGCTGCACCGGGTAGTTGACGGCTTGGTAAATACCATCCGTTCCTTCCCGTTCTTGATCCTGCTGATTGCCATCATTCCGTTCACCCGATTCGTCGTGGGAACCACCATCGGCACCGCGGCGGTCATCGTGCCGCTGACCATCAACGCGATCCCGTACTTCGCCCGCTTCGTGGAACAGAACATCAGCCAGCTGGGCAACGGAGTTGTTGAAGCCGCCCAGGCCATGGGCGCTACCCGCGGACAGATCATCCGCGAGGTGCTGCTGGTCGAAGCCAAGCCGGCATTGCTCTCATCCATCACCATCATGACCGTCAGCTTCATTTCCTACTCGGCCATGGCCGGACTGGTCGGTGGCGGCGGAATCGGCGACTTCGCCATCCGCTATGGCTACTACCGCTACGAAACCGGAGTCATGCTGCTGGCCATCGTTCTGATGATCCTGCTGGTCCATGCAGTCCAATTCTTCGGAACCCGGCTCTCGCGCGCCGCTGACAAGCGCTAATCCCTGAACCTACTCAACTCGCAATTCATCAAAGGACAACATCATGGCACTATCGCGCCGCAACTTCTTGACCTTCACCGCAGGCTCCGCCGCGGTCCTCGCCTTGACCTCATGCGGCCTGATGGGCGGCCAGGCAGCCGGCTCGGGCGACAAGACCATCAAGGTCATCGTCACCGAATCGGCACCTTCCCAGGAACCAACCAAGATCGCCCAGAAGCTCCTGGCTGAGAAGGGCTGGACCCTCGAAGCCACCTATGTCACCGATATCGTGCAGCCGAACCACGTGGTCTCCAACGGCGAATACGACGCCAACTTCTTCCAGCACGGCGCCTACCTTGAGCAGTTCAAGAAGGACCAGAACGTCGATGTGGAGCCGGCCTTCTACATGTACAGCTCGCCGGCCGGCGTGTACTCCAAGAAGTACGACGACATCAAGGACCTGCCTAATGGCGCGACCATCGCGCTCCCGGTGGACACGGCCAACAACGGCCGCGCATTGGCTTTGCTGGACAAGGCCGGGCTGCTGAAGGTCACCGAAGGCAAGAGCGTCATCCACCTGTCGCAGAATGACATCCTGGAGAACCCGAAGAACTTCAAGTTCGTCGAGGTGGATCAGCAGTCGCTGTCCAAGACCCTCCCGGACGTGGATGCAGGATTCCTCTTCGCCCGACTTGGCGCGGAAATCGGCCTCACCCCGCAAGATGCTCTGCTCTTCGAGGAGGAAGAAGAAGCGCTTCCGTACATCAACATCATCGGCGCCAAGCCAGGCTTCACGGACACCGAAAAGGGCAAGGCCCTGGAAGAGGCCTACCACTCCGACGAGGTGCGCGACTGGTACGCAAACTACCTCGACGGCGCTCTGGGCACCCCATGGGATCGTGATCTGGAAGCAGACTTCGCCACCTGGAACAAGTAGGCCCTCGGCCCCACGACGGTGCATCGCAGCGTCGCGGGGCCGCCGCTTTTTGATCTTCAACCCACATCATCGACGTTCTGCAGGGAGAACCAATGACGATTATCGCCACGGCAGCCACCGAGTCCCGCTACCAACAACTGCTGGATCGCTTCAGCCCGGTCTTCGCCAAAATCGCTGAAGGCAGCCGCGAGCGGGAACAAAACCGCATCTTGCCCTTTGAACAGGTGCAATGGCTCAAGGATGCCGGATTCACCACCCTGCGTGTTCCGGAAAGCCACGGCGGATCACCGGTCAGCCACGAGCACTTGTTCCGTTTGCTGATCGAGCTGGCCGCTGCGGATTCCAATGTCGCGCACCTGCTGCGCAGCCATTTCTCCTTCGTCGAAACCATTTCCTTGCAGCCAGAGGACTTCCAGGACCGCTGGTTCCCCAAGGTGCTGCAGGGACAGATCTTCGGCAATGCAGCCACCGAACGGGGCGGAAATGCCCTGGGAACCACCAATACCAAGCTGGTCCAGTCGGACGGAGGCTGGGTGCTGCGCGGCGAAAAGTACTACACCACTGGCTCGATTTTCGCGGACTGGGTTGTAGTCATGGCGACCACCGAAGGAGTGGAAGGCCGCCAGTACGCCATCGTTGATCGCCATGCCGAGGGCGTGCAGATCCTTGATGACTGGGACGGCTTCGGCCAGCCGCTGACTGGAACCGGCACCGCCATCTTCAACGATGTTGCGGTGGATCCGCAGAACATCATCCAGCGCAAGGTGGCGTCCACGCTGGAACCGGCGTTCTTCCAGCTGTGCCTGCTCTCGGTGCTCGTCGGCATCGGCAAGGCCGCCCGCAATGAGGCAGCCGGCATCGTGTCCAACAGGACCCGTACCTTCAATACCGGTTCCGGGGCGTTGTTCAAGGATGACCCGCAGATCCAGGAACTCGTCGGACGCTTGGCGGCCAACGTTTTTGCCGCGGAATCCATTGTCGTTACGGCAGCCCGGGAACTGGATGCGGCACTCGACCCGGAATTGGGCCTTGAGCCGGATGCCGCCTATCTCCGGGCGGAATTGGCGGTCCAGCAGGCCCACGTGGCAACCCCCAAGCTGATCCTGGACGCCACTAGCGAGCTCTTTGACGTCACCGGCGCCTCAGCGGTGTCCACCTCCAAATCGTTGGATCGTTTCTGGCGCAATGCACGCACGGTAGCAACCCACAATCCGGTGGCCTTCAAGGCCCGCTCGGTGGGGGACTACTTCATCAACGGCACGGTACCCACCGGGCTGAACTCCATCGGAGAAGCTAAGGCAGGCAAATAATCATGGCAACTTTCCAAGAACGTCCGCGCTTGCTGCTCTCAGCATTCCTGATGAACACCTCCAGCCATATCCTTGGCGGAATGTGGCGCCATCCGGAAGCCCAGCAACACCGTTTTAATGAACTGAACTTGTGGGTGGATCTGGCGAAGAAACTGGAGGACGCCAAATTCGATGCGTTGTTCTTCGCCGATGTGGTAGGCCTCTACGGGGACCACGAGGGCGGCTGGGCTTCCCATGTGCGCAAGGGATTGCAGGTCCCGAGCCACGACCCGCTGGTACTGCTCTCGGCGCTTGCTGCCGGAACCAAGGACATCGGTTTGGCAATGACCAGCTCGGTGATCCAGAGCCACCCATTCCAGTTCGCGCGGCAGATTTCCACCTTGGACCATCTGTCCCAGGGACGTGTCGCGTGGAATATCGTGACCAGCGTGCTGGAAAACGCCCACCGCAATTTTGGCGGCAAGGATCTGGTCGCCCACGATGACCGTTACGGCTGGGCCGAAGAATATGTCGAGGCCGCCTACAAGTTGTGGGAAGGTTCGTGGGAAGACGATGCGCTGCTGGCCGATAAGGAAGCCGGCCTGTACGCGGACCCGAGCAAGGTCAACAAGATCAACCACCGTGGCGACTTCTATTCGATCGACGGCCCGCATCTGGCCCTGCCCAGCGCCCAGCGCACGCCGTTCCTTTTCCAAGCCGGTTCCTCGGCCCGTGGTTCCCAGTTCGCGGCAACGCATGCCGAAGCGACTTTCCTCTTTGCCCCGCACGCGCAGTATGTGGCCAAGAAGAATGCGCAGCTGATCGAGAATCTGGCGGCTGCTGGTCGCAAGCGTGAAGATATCAAGGTGTTCGCCGGCTTGTCCTTTGTGGTGGGTTCCACCGAGGCAGAAGCCAAGGCGTTGGAAGCCGAATACGATGAGTACCTGGATCTGGATGCGATTGTCGCGCATATCGGTGGCGGGCTCGGGGTGGATCTTGGCGGACTGGATCTGGATACCCCGCTGGGAGACATCCAGACCCAGGGAGCCCAAGGAGTGCTGGAAGCGGTCAAGGCCTCGGTGCCTGGCGGCAATCCGACCTTGAAGGATCTGGCCCACTACCGTGCGAAGGCCCAGCAGATTGTCGGCACTCCGGAGAGCATCGTAGATGAGCTGGAGCGCTGGCAAGATGCCGGGATTGATGGCCTGAACATCATGAACCACGTGCTTCCGGGGTCCTACGACAACTTCATTGAAGGCGTCCTGCCTGAGCTGCGTCGCCGCGGGCTGGCGCAGAGTGAATATGATCAGGGAAGCCTGCGGCAGAAGGTCTTCGGCCGTGGCGATTACCTTCCCGAGAACCATCCTGCGGCTAAGTTCCGTGGTGCTTTTTCGGAGCTGAGCGCGGCCAACACCGAGGCGGCAGCCCAGCTGCAGCGCTAAGGAAATGATTCTGGCAGGGACGGCGGAGATCAAAACTCTCCTCCGTCCCTGCCAGGTTTAAACCGTGGCGACATCTGCAGCTTTTACCGAGTAAGGTGTCGAACATGAAGAACAGCCATGTCAATGATCCGCAGGCGATCCGCCGGCTTCTGAGCACACCGGGGCGGTGGGCCGTCGTTGGCCTGACCAACAATCCTTCGCGTGTGGCCCCGTCCATTGCGCGGTTCCTGCGTGACGAGTTATCCATGCAGATCATCCCTGTGTCATTGGATGCCCAGAACGTGATGGGGGAGCAAGGGTATGCGCGTTTAGCTGATATCCCCGGTCCCATTGACGTGGTTGACTGTTTTGTGAATTCATCGAAGGTTGGCGGCATCGTCGATCAAGCCATCAACGTCGGGGCGAAAGCCGTTTGGATGCAGTTGGGCGTGATCGATCATGAGGCGGCCCAGCGTGCCAAGGATGCTGGGCTGGACGTCGTGATGAATACCTGTCCGAAAATTGAATACCCATTTCGGTAGCCGAGGTGAGCATGAATAATAAAGGGAGCCAAGAAGCCCTGGAACAGCAGTGGACGCAGTTGTGCCTGAGCATGCCCCGCGCCTTTGCCGATTATCCGTTCGGACCTGAAAGCACGGTTTTCAAGGTCTCAGGCAGGGACAAGGCCAAGGCCAAGATGTTTGGCCTATTAATGAATGTGCGCGGCGACCTGGTGCTCAACCTTAAATGCGAGCCTGCCCTTGCTGACCAGCAGCGCAGCGAGCATCCGGAAATCACCCCTGGCTATCACATGAACAAGAAGCACTGGAATTCCATTCGAGCAGGGTTGGACCCGGAATTGCTGCTGGAACTGATTGAAGATTCTTATGATCTTGTGGTCGACGGCATGCCACGACGGGATAAAGAATACGTCCGATTGCAAGACACCATTAGCCAATCAGCCCTAGACTAGAACCATGTACTTCATCGTTGTTAAATATCAGGTAAAGCCAGAAAACACCGAGAACTTCATGGATCACGTTGCAGAGTTCACCCAGGCCACACGCGCCGAAGACGGTAACCTCTGGTTCGACTGGTCCGTGAGCGTGGAGGACCCCAACGAGTTCGTACTTGTTGAAGCCTTCCGTGATGACGAGGCAGCTTCTGCCCACGTCAACTCCGCACACTTCGCAGCAGGCATCGAATCCATGCGTCCGCTGCTGGTCTCCACTCCGAAGATCGTTTCGCGCAAGGTCGAAGGCGAAGGCTGGGACAGCATGGGCGAATTGGTCATCGACTAGTTTCCACTACGAACAAGGGTCATCACCACGATATTTCGTGGTGATGACCCTTGCTTTATGCCCTGTTGTTCTTAGCGGCCGGCCTTGTTGCCGAAGCGGCGAATCAGGAGCAAGACGATGCCCGCCAGGACAATGACGCCTGCGGCAATGCCGATCCAGCTGGCGCTGAAACCGGTGTCTGCCAGGTCTTCGTTATCCTGCTGGTTTGAATCATCCGAGGAATCTTCGGTTGGCTCCGCTGGGGAGTCTGAAGACTGGGTAGGCTCTGCCGAGTTGCTCTCATCTGAGCTTGGCGACGAGCTTGGGTCTTCGCTGGTCGACTCGGAAGGCGAAGCAGTTGGCGATTCGTCCGGGTTTTCGCTTGGCGATTCAGTTGGAGTTTCACTTGGCGATTCCGACGGTGCTTCAGGATCGATAGCTGCTGCGCGACCCAGCGGTGCTGGCTCGACCACATCATGGGCCTTGAAGTAGTTCACCGTGGCGTCCAGATCGATCTGGCCTGAATCTGCGTGGTTGGCGCCTTCAGCGAAGGCGGTGAAGTTATCGCCACCGGTAGCCAAGAAAGCATTGGCGGCGACGCGGAAGGTTGCCGACTCGTCCAATGGTTCACCATTGAAGGTGATCTCCTGGATGTGTTCACCCGCTGCCGCGTCTTCGACGTAGGTGTAGGACAGGCCATCCGAGATGCCCAGGTGCAGCTTGTTGCGCTCGGAGCCCTCCGGCTGCCACTGCTGTTCCAGTGCCTCGCGGATCTGCGCTCCGGTGAGGTCGAAGGTGATCAAGGTGTTGGCAAATGGCTGGACCTCAGCCGCCGCCTTGTAGGTCACCGTGCCGTCTTCGCCATAGAGCAGGTCCGAGCGAAGGCCGCCAGGATTCATGAAGGCAATCTGGGCTGGCTCACCGGCAAAATCCTCATTGGACGTAGCCCACAGGTGGATATCGGCTACCGTGTTGCCAAGCGTTGATTCGACACCGCGGTCCGAACCGGGAACGTCTCCGCCGCGCAGGATATCTTCGGAGATCTTGCCGACCTCAACGCTGCCGACAACTTCAGCTTCTGATTCGGCCTCTTCGACAATCTTTGCAACGGTTGGGTTGGCTTCGTAGTTGGCGGTCCATTCGCCGTCGGCCGATTCGGTGGCCAGCGGCAAGCGGGTGCTGGAAGCGTTCAGGACCTCACCGGTGGTTGGGTCGACATTGAGGCTGACCTTGCCCAGGGTCGTTCCATACTGGTGCGACTGGATGACCGGGCGCTCGCCGTCAGGGCCGGCGATGGAGCAGTCGTAGGAAGAGTGGGTGTGGCCCGAGAAGATCGCGTCGATATCGCCGCTGGCCTTGCGGACCAGATCCCCATAGGAAGTGGTTTCGCTGGCGATGGCAGAGCAGTCGGTGCTGGCCGAGCCATTGTGGGTCAGCAAGACGATCACGTCTGCCTCTCCATTGGCGTCGTCGCCGTCGCTAAGTTCCTTGGCAACGCGGTTAGCTGCTTCGACTTCGCTGCCGAAGTCCAGCCCGGAGATGCCGCTGGGGGAGACCAGCGATGGGACATCTTCGGTGACGGTGCCGATGAAGCCGACGGACAGGCCGCCGACTTCACGGATTGCGTACTCTTTGAGTGCTGGAGTCTTGGTGCCGGCCTTGTAGACGTTGGCGCCCAGTGCGTAGTCCTCGCCGGGCTGGCCGGTGGCTGCCGCAAAGCGGTCGGTGACGCGCGAGGTCAGGTCTTCGAAGCCCTTGTCGAACTCGTGGTTGCCCACGACGGAAACATCTAGTCCGGCGGCGCCGAGCGCATCGATTGTCGGAGCGTCCTCCTGGGACGCGGAAGCGAAGGTCGAGGCCCCGATATTGTCGCCAGCAGAGAGGAATAGCGTGTTTTCGTTTTCTGCACGCAACTGGTCAACGGCCCCTGCGAGGACTGCTGCGCCGGCGGAATCCCTGTCGGCGGCAATCCTGCCGTGGAAGTCGTTGATGCCAACCAGATCCAGGGTCACCGGATCTGCTGCTGCAGGGGAGGCGCTGTTGGTTGATTCCTCGGTGGGCGTTGCCTGGGCCATGGCGGTTCCGGTGGCTACCAGCGAGAGGGTAGCCAGGGAGGCGAGACTGAGTTTTCTCATCTGCCTGAATGCAGACATGGATACTCCTAAAAGTGACGAGTGTGACAAGACTTATGTCTATCGCATCTAGGTGAACCTGTCGATGCCTGCGGGTTAAATTGCTGTTTCAGGGCAACGAGAACTAGCGGTTAAATAGTCGAAGCAACGCATCAGCCTGTAGTTGATGCGTTGCTTCGAAAAATCGCCAGGAGGCTAGAGCTGTCGGTTCTTGCGTGTTTTGGCGGCGGTGACCGATGAGGCGCCAACGATGGCTCCGAGCATGAGCATGGCTGCGGCAATGAAGAAAATCGTGGACAGCACCCAGCAGGCCATGGCGGTATCCCGATGAGCTGTGTTCAGGGCAAACCCGAAGAGGCACACGCTGGTAAGCAACAGGAGAGCTCCCGACAACCGTGTCTTCATCATGTGGCCTTTGCAGCTGAGAATTTTGCCAACAGTCACTGAACATAATGGCTATTGGCTTGACTAATATCCATAGTGCCACAAATCCATCAATTTGACGATAGGCCTTAAGGGGGATCTTTTGCTGCGACTTTAGGCTGGCTACACGCAGTTTTTCAGGATTCGCTCGATGGCATCGTGCTCACCCTTGG
Organism: Glutamicibacter mishrai; assembly: GCF_012221945.1. Taxonomy (NCBI): domain Bacteria; kingdom Bacillati; phylum Actinomycetota; class Actinomycetes; order Micrococcales; family Micrococcaceae; genus Glutamicibacter; species Glutamicibacter mishrai. The sequence goes on from NZ_CP032549.1 coordinate 2,071,688, forward strand.
TCATCCAAGCCCCGTACTTAGCTTTGACCTGAGTCTGGCGGGAGACATATTCGCAACGGAAGCGCTTGTTGGGCGGCAGCCATGAAGCGGCGTCCTTGTCACCCTTGGCCGCGTTGGTCGGGCCGTCCGAGGCCATGAGGTTCAGCGGGTCATTGGCGAACTCGAACCGGGCTTCTTTGTCCCAGTGCTGCGCTCCTTTTTGCCATGCATCCGACAGGGCGACGACGTGGTCAATCTGGACCGCGGTGCTGGTGCTCTGGCCTCGAACGAAGTTAATGGTGGTGTTCGTGTAGGGATCGTGAAAGGTTCCGCTGAGTACCACGCAGGGCCTGGAGGCGGATTTGTACTTCACGTCTTCCAGGTCGCGCGCCAGGATGTCATTGCGCGCATCGCAGCCATTGTGGTCCGGGTCTTTCCAGCCCTTGCTGAATTTTTCGCGTTCATAGCCGGTCTTCGGTGCGCGGCCCTTGACGTCGATTTTCGCGAGCAGCTCAAGCGAGTCGGTGTAGCTTGCGCGTTGCGCTGCGCCGTCATGGGTGGTGTCGGCCTGCGCGTCGGGAACGCGGTACTGCTCGATGGAATCGAGGGTTGAGCATCCCGTGAGGGCAAGGGATGAGGCGATGAGTGCAAATGAAATGGTGCGACGCAGCAGGCGCATGCGGTGGTACGACTCCTAGGGAAATGAAAGCTGGCAACGGGTATAAGCCCTTAATGAACTATATGGAGCAGGCCGGACCATTTAGTTGTGATGGCGCCGTGTTTTGGTGTGAGATGCGTGTGAACCGTCAGGAAGTGATATTTCAAGATTTCATAACGATTGTTATTCCTTGCCTTGACATGCATTGTTTAAGTCAGATTCCTAACATAAGGTCGATTGAAATAACTCATTCACCTCTGCATTGGAGCGCTCATGAAGCGGACTGCCCCGTTGGCCCTGGCTCTGCTTCTCGGGCTTTGCTCTTGCACCACTCCGGTCTCGCAATTGAAGCTTCCCGAAGAATCTGCCGAAGACCTGTCCTCGGGCGTCCTCGTGGAAGAAATCACCGAGGAAACTCATGAACCCATAGATGACATTGCCGGTTTGTACCCGCCGATGATCGCCTTTGCCGCGGCCAGCAGGGGAGAAACCTGGCTGCTTGGCTCATTGGAAGACCCGGGCGCCGAGTTTTTCGAGGAGAACGGCTTCAGCACCGGGGCGGGAACGATGAACACCTACCAACTGGATGATGCAGGTGAAATTCGGCCAGATCACATGATCGCCCCTACGGTGGCAGGGCAGAAGAATCTGCTCCAGTTCGCCTGCCAAGGAGTCGGATTCGTGCGCATCAAGGCTGTCAAAGATGACGCGGTGATCGCCGAGGACTCATTGCGTTGCGGGATCCCCGCCAACAAATTGAGCATGGAATTCACTGTTCCAGATGGCGGGGAGATCTGGATTGTCCAGGAACCGAGTGCCGATACGCGCGGGATCCATGAAGTAATGTTCTACAGCTAAGCCGTGCATGTGCTACTAATTGAGCAGTGACACGGGGTGCCGCACGGCGGCTGAGAAAACACCCGTTGAACCTGATCCAGTTAGTACTGGCGAAGGGAATGTCCTAGATTCGGCGTTTGCGTGCACTCTGAAGGGTTGAACCATTCGCGTCCTTGGCCAGGTTCCGTTCGCCCAAGACGCCGTCAAGGAGTTCAAGCACCATGAGCACGGATACCCACACATCAGCGCACCCGGCTGCCCTTCCACTCGAAGAGCAGATCATTCTGGTCACCGGCGGGGCGCGAGGACTCGGTGCGGCCATCAGCCGGGCCTTCCTGGCAGCGGGCGCGAAAGTCGCGATCAATTACCGCTCTTCGGCTCAGGCCGCTGAAGATCTCGTCGCGCTCTACCCGGACACCGCAGTTGCCATCCAAGCCGACGTCCGGGACCAGGACCAGCTCAAAGCGATGGCTGCTCAAGCCAAAGACCGCTTCGGGCGACCGGTCACGACCCTGGTGAACAATGCATTGGTGGATTTCTCCTTCAACGGCGACGCGCGTTCGACTGCGGAAGCGATCTCAGCAGCAGAACTGAGCGCCCAGTTTGCCGGTTCGGTGCTAGCTCCCGTGGCAGCCATCCAAGCAGTACTTCCGGGGATGCGTGAAGCCGGCTTTGGACGCATCATCAACATCGGCACCAATCTGTTCCAGCACCCCGTGGTTCCGTACCATGACTACACCGCCACCAAGGCGGCCCTCTTGTCCTTGACCCGTACCTTCGCCGATGACCTGGGCCCCGAAGGGATCAACGTCAACATGGTTTCCGGCGGACTTTTGCGCACCACGGACGCCTCCGCAGCGACGCCCGAAGCAGTATTTGACCTGATCGCCGCGGGAACACCATTGCGGCGGGTCACCTCGCCTGGAGAACTGGCTGATGCCGTGCTGTTCTTCGCCTCGCCGCTTTCCCGCGGGGTGACCGGCCAGAACCTCATCGTTGACGGCGGGCTGGTGAAAGGATGAGCCAGAAGAAACAAGTACACCTGAACTTGTTCCTTTATGGCGCCGGCCATCACCAAGCAGCCTGGCGCGCCGAGGACTCGGCCGCCGAGCAGCTTTCGGAAACGCAGTACTACATCAAGCTGGCGCAACTGGCCGAAAAGGGACTGCTCGACGCGGTGTTCTTCGCCGATGGGCAAGCGGTGTCAACCAGTGCCGCGCAGGCTGGCCCCACCTGGTTCTTCGAACCGGTGACACTGCTATCCGCCATCAGCCAATGCACCACGAACATCGGACTGGTGTGCACCATCTCTGCCAGCTTCTACTCGCCGTTCCATGCTGCTCGCATGCTAGGCAGCTTGCAGCATCTCTCGCAGGGGCGTGCCGGCATCAACGTGGTGACCAGCATGTGGGACACCGAGGCGCAGAACCATTCGCTACGCGAACTGCCCGCGCACGCGCAACGATATGCCAGGGCCGGTGAATTCATTGATGTTCTGCACAATCTCTGGGGTTCCTACCCTCAGCAAGCAGTCCGGATTGATCGGGCGGGGAACTTCACCGATGCATCCCTGCTCCAGGAAATCAATCACGAAGGGGAGCACTTTGCCGTGCGGGGCCCGTTGAATATGCCCAACTCCCCATATGGTGAACCGGTCCTCTTCCAAGCGGGATCCTCGCCCGCCGGACGTGAACTAGCCGCCGCCCATGCCGAAGCGATCTACTCGGTCGCGGCAGACCGCGGCATGGCGGGCGAATTCGCCCGCGATATTTCGCGACGCACCAAGGAGCAGCGAGGAACGGAGAACCGAGCCCTGATTATGCCGGGATTGGTTACCTACGTGGGGCGCACGCTGGAAGAAGCCCAAGCCAAACAACGCGCGCTCAATGAGTTGCTGCCCACCGAGGATGCGCTGCGCCAACTGGGCGTATTTTTGCAGCAGGACACCAGCTCGTGGCCATTGGACCAGCCCGTTCCGAAGCTGCCGCCACTGGAAGAGTTCACTGGCCCGGCTGGTAGATACACCACCATTTTGCGCCTCATAGAGCTGCACCAGCCGACGGTCCGCGAACTGCTCGGCCTGCTGGCAGCTGGCGGTGGGCACTGCACGATGGTGGGGACACCGGAACTGATTGCCGATGAGATGGAGCGCTGGCTCGATGAAGACGCCGCTGATGGGTTCAACTTGATGCCTCCGTCGCTGCCGGGAGCATTAGAGGACTTCATTGACCTGGTCATCCCGGAGCTGCAGCGACGCGGCAGATTCCGTACCAGCTATGAGTCAGCGACCCTGCGCGGAAATCTTGGCTTGAATATCCCGCAAACCGCGATACTTGAGCGCAGTTAATCTTGGGTTTGCGTTTCGGGCTTCAACCCTGGGAAATCATTCTCGAAGTAATCCAGGATTTTCTGTGCCGAATAGAAATCCATGAGGAATGATTCTTGAAGGGCAAAGACGTTGCCCTGGCGGATGGAAGGTATATGCGCCAGGGATTCGTCGGAGGAGAACTGTTCCGAGATTTCCGGGTCCGAGGAGAGCAGGAACGCTGCCTCTCCGGAAAGCGACTTGGCTAGGCCGTCATAACTGGTGAAGGAGAAATCCTCGCGTTCCTGAGTGGAAGTATCAAATTCTTCCGGAGGATCCACCACGGTGAAACCGAGTGCCTCGAATAACTGCGCATGGGGACCGGTGCTTTGCGCGACAGGGGAGATATTTCCCTGATCGTAGGAAAGAATCGACGCCGTGGTGCCGGAGGAGATCGCTAGCGATTGCTTGAGGCTGGCAACACGTTGCTTGATGATCTCGTTATTCCGGGTTGATGCGGCCTCAGCACCGGTAGCTTTGGCCAGGTCCGCACTCAGCGAAGTCCACTGCTCTTCGGTGTAATCAACCAGAAGCGCTGGGGCGATGTCCCGCAGCTGGTCCAGGTGCTCCAACTCGGAATCCGCGCCTGAAGCGGAGAGCAGGATCAAATCAGGCTTGCGGTCCCGTATGGCTTCAAGATCAAAACTCCCGATTTCATATAACGCGTCGACCGAGTGCTTTGAAGCGACGTCCGCCCACTGGGCCAGGAATCCGTGCTTGTCCGTGGCGGGGCTCTGCGGGGCAACCGCGGTGCCAACTACCGGTGCATCGAGGGACAGCAGGGTGCCGGTCACGGATACCGAGGTCGAGACAATGCGTTTGGGCTTGGACGGAATCTTGATGAGGTCGCCGGTTTCGTCGGTGACCATTCGAGGCCAGCCGTCGGCTTCAACAGTGGCGGTGCTGGCTTCACGGGCAGCTGGGGTTGGCGCAGATGTACAGGCGCCCAGCGAAAGCGCGAGAAAGCAGGTCAGGAGGAGGGCAGCGGTCTTGGACAAACTTGAATGCACTGACGCTACTCCCTGGCCTTGGCTTGTTGGACGGTGTCGATCAAGAACCCAACAATGAGTTCCATAGTCCACCACGGTATTAGATGATCTTGTGGATCTTCGGTCTTCAGAAACTATTAAAACCTCTATTGATCAGTCTATATTCAGGTGCGATGGGTGCTGTGCGCGTGCTGAAGATCATTTGCCGCACAAAGACGCCGTCTTTGGATAGGCGGTCACGCCTTCCAAGAGTGACTGCGTGAATCTCACGAGATCCTGGTTCAATGCTGATCCTTCGCCCACTAATGGCATGTGGTCCAGGCCCGGGTATTCGGCATAACCAATTTGTGCACCGTGCTGGCATGACGCCTGGACAAAATTACGTTGCATCGAAGGCACAACGAGCGAATCGGTGGCGCCTTGCGAAAGGAATATCGGGAGCCCCTTGGGAATTGGCGCGGAATTCTGCTCAAGCAATTCACTCAGCCCATGGTCGAGAGCTTCCGGGCTGAAGACCGGTTCGAACAGTTGGCTGGCCTGGGCAATGCCGGCAACAGCTCCGGCGCCGGTGAAACAGTTCTTCGACAGCTGATTTACGGCAAGTTCAGAACGCGGCGTGAGCCGGTCGACAATATCCATCTGCGGATACAGCTCGTTCCAACTCGCTGCGATGTAGCTTGAGACAATCTTTCCCGCCGACGTGTCCGCAATGGACTCGGCAAGATGCGGCAAGTCGGATGCGGGGGCCATGGCCGCAACGCCTAGGATGTCTAGATCTGGCGCGTACTCCTTGGCCTCATTGGCCGTGGCTAAAGCAGCGTGCCCGCCCTGCGAGTGGCCCCAAACGACACTTCGTTCATCCAGGCGCATGCCCTGTTCGGCCAGGGCATCGAGTTGCGCTGCCGCTCGGGTTGCATCGAGGACCGCGTGTGCTTCGGCTTGCGGCACCAAATAGGGGTGCGGGCCAGCGGTGCCCAAGCCGACATAGTCCGTGGCAACGATGGCCCAGCCCCGGGAAAGCATTTCTTCTCTGGCAATGGCAGGACCGTCATCGTACGGATTCGGACCCGCTGACAGGGCACATTGGGATGCTATGCCCTTGGTTCCGTTGGCCCAGGAAATGACGGGCAGCGCGCCACGGGCGTCGCGGGGAACGGTGCCAATGCCCGAAGCAATGGCCGCGCTGCCATCTTCGGAGGCAGTGGTGTAAAGGATCCGCCATGCTTCGGTATTTTCTAATGCCTGCTGCGCCAATGGTTCTGAACGGATAAGTTCCCCACGGGCATTCGGGACGGACGCTGGCGGCAAGTAGAAATCGTCAGCACTGGACGTGGAACTTTGGCTATGAAGAAAAGCGGTCAAACCGGCGGAACCTACTGCCCGCATCCATTTTGGCGGCGCTGGCAGTACATTGCGCAACGGGGTCGACAAAGCCCGGAGGCCAAGCAAGACCAGCCACATTCCAAAAACAACGCCCAAGACCCAGAGCGAGAGCCGCGGCCAGAAGATGCTGACTACCGCACCGAACACACCAGTGAGTGCGGTCAAAATTCCGCGGAAGGCTGGGGTTCTCGACCCCTTGGCCATGGAGGCAAACCGCAGCGCCCCGGCAAAAAATAGTGCCAGGGAAAGACACAGCGCCAGAACCGGCAAGCTTGCTGATCTGGCCAAGGGCAAGGCGAAGGCACTGAGAATCAGCAAGAGGCCGGCGACAAAGACCGGCGCACGGCGTGATGCGTTGTCCTGCATTTCAAGGAACCGAAGCAGCCCCGCAAGCAGCAGGCCAGCCGAAAGAAGCCAAATGATCACTTGAATGGCGCTCGCCGAATTGAGCAGGAGCAATACTCCCATGGCTACCAGCAAAGCGCCTGAGACTAGACGAACGGCAGAACTGACGAACCTGGATCTAGCCATGAAGGATCCTTTGAGGGAAAGTGGAGGATATTCATCCCTTTGACCTGAGCATGGATCACGGTCCCTGATGAGTTTGGATGTTACCGGCGCAACCTGCCTTCACGCAGGGTCCAGTACGAGGAAATATGCGAGGAGTGCTTGTCCAGATGCCAATACTCGGTAATCCGGCTAATGGCTTTGATAGTGGATCGTTCGGCATGGGCAACGACGCCCACTTGTCCGGCCGGCAGAGCCAGCGACTGGAGGGCTGAGGGGAGCACGCTGCTTTTGCCCGCGGGCATTGAATCTCGTGAAAGCCATCGTAAAACAACGCCTTCTGGATGTTTCACGTCAAACATTGCAGTATCGTCGGCCACTTCAAATAATGCTGTGCCTTCGGCGTTGGCCGGAAGCGCTTCTAGGGCTTTGGCAATGGCAGGCAAGCCGGCTTCATCCGCTGCAAGCACGTAGTAGCTGGCATTCAGCGTTAGCGAAGCTTTGCTGCGAGCGGGGGAGATGACCAGTGGATCGCCGGGTTGCGCCATTCCGGCCCAGTGGCCAACGGTTCCTGGCTCGCCGTGGACCACAAAATCTATGGCCAGTTCATTGAGCACCGGGTCGACCCACCGGATGGTGTAGGACTTGGAACGAGGCACTTGTTCGCGCGGCAAGCGATGGCGCAGAGCGCGCACGTCGTAGGGAGGAATAAGGCCCAGCGCGGGGTCGGCGACAAAAACTTTGACATACTCGTCAAGCGCGGAATTGGAGCGGTACCCATCGAGATTCGGAGCGCTGGCACTGAGCCGCACCATCTGGTCGTTGAGTCGTTGCACACGAGTGATCGTCAAAACATGCTGGTCCACTTTGGCCCGGGGTGTATCCAGCAATCCCAGGGGTGGCGAGTATTTGGCCAGCGGTTCTTCATAAGTGTTCGCCGGTGGTTCCGGGGTCGTGGCTCCCATGAGGTGAGAGTCCGCGGGCCGATGGTGATGGCTGAAGGACGTGCGAAGTGTTTTGTCCAGAACCTTGCGTGCCGCGGCCAATGCGGCTGCCGATCCGGCGCGCTGCGCCGCGGCAAGCAGTTCATCGGTTTCCTGCTCATTGAGGAACTGGTTGGAGGAGATGCTGCGGTATAGCTCTTCTTTGGCCACTGCGTATCCGGCTTTAGCTCCGGCTTTCTCTGCCATGGCTAGAACTTCCAAGGTCAGGCCCTCTTTGGGCGAGACGGAAAACTGCGCTCCGTAGCCGCGGTGCTTGTGGTGCTTAGACATGATGCGCCCCTTAGCTTCACTGTCGCGAGAATCAGCTCGTATGCCTGAGTATGAGTGAAAGACGGTGGGCAAAACAAGTGGTTTTAAAGCTGGGTATTCGGTCCGCTGGAGGTGGCCGGGGCGTCGGGATTTGCCGCCATTTACAAGGATTATTCGATATTCGATTCATTCGACAATAGCTGTTCGGAGTCACTAAAATTAGCCGCATGTCTGATTCTTTGCCACCGTGCCCTAAGTGCTCCAGCGAGTACACCTACGAACTTGACGCATTGCTGGTCTGCCCAGAATGCGCCCACGAATGGAACGCGGAAACCGAGGAATCCGAGCCGACTGAAACTGTCATCAAGGACGCGGTGGGCAACGTCCTGCAGGACGGCGACACCGTCAGCATTACCAAGACCATGAAGGTCAAGGGCGCCCAGAGCGCGCTGAAGGCCGGCACCAAGGTGCGCAATATTCGCTTGACCTCTGGCTCTGGAGATCACGACATCGCAGCCAAGGTTGACGGCTTCGGCCAGATGGAATTGAAGTCCTCCATCGTCAAGAAGATCTAAAGACCGGCATACTTGGCTCTGGCAGTCCGTTCTCCTTTCGGAGACGGGCTGCCTCTCTCGTTAAACAGGTCTAGTTGCCGCCCGATTCCCCTCGATGATTGACTCGCGTATCAATGTCCGAGCAGACTCAAGCTAGAACATTGACGAGGTCGGCAAGGGAGATCAGCATGAGGACCGAGACATCTAGTGGCAAGCTCGACACCATCGTCATCGGTTGGGGTAAAGGCGGCAAGACCCTGGCAGGGGCATTGGCCCGTGCTGGTGAGAAAGTGGCCATCGTCGAGCAGTCGGCGCAAATGTATGGCGGAACCTGCATCAACATCGGCTGCGTACCCACCAAAGCACTGATCCACGACGCTGAGCAGCATGTCGAAGGCATTCCGGCCAGCCAAAAATTCGACAACGCCGTACAGCGACGGGATGATCTCACCGCGCTACTGCGTGCCAAGAACTACTCCATGCTCAACGATCTGGACTCGGTCCTGGTGCTCACCGGCCGAGCCAGCTTCACTGGACCGAAATCCATCAAGGTGCGTACTGAGGAAGAAGAGCTGGAGCTGAGCGCCGCGCGGATCATTATCAATACCGGCGCGCAACCTGCTGTCCCTCAGATCCCAGGTGCCAGCATTGGCGGAAGGGTGCACGACTCCACGACTATCCAGCATGCGCCCTTGCCCAAGTCTTTGGTTGTCGTCGGCGGCGGATATGTGGGTGTCGAATTCGCCTCGGTGTTCGGCCAGTTCGGCAGCAAAGTCACGGTCCTGGACCGCGGGAAGCGTGCTTTATCCAAAGAGGACGCAGATGTTGCCAGCGAAGTGCAGTCGTGCCTTGAAGATGCCGGCGTTACCATTCTCAGCAAGGCCCAGGTCACTGGAATTTCGCAGGACTCGAGCTGCGCAACAGTCAGCTTCGAGATTGGCGGGGAGCCTCGGCAGATTTCTGCCGATGCCGTGCTCATTGCGCTGGGTCGAACCCCGGCAACCCGGGAGCTGAATCTTGAGGCCGCCGGAATCCGCAGCGGAGAACGCGGCGAGATCATGGTGGACGAATTCCTGGCGACCAGCGCCGAGGGCGTTTATGCGCTCGGTGATGTCACCGGCGGGGCGCAATTCACCTATGTATCCCTCGATGATCATCGGGTGCTTGCTAATCACCTGTTGGGCGACGGGACCCGAAGCACCAAGGACCGGGTTGCGGTGCCGTACACGATTTTCTGCACTCCTCCGCTCTCGCGGGTAGGGCTCAGTGAAGATCAGGCCAGGAAGCAAGGACTGAGCATCAAGACGGCGGTGAAGAAGGTCGCGGCGGTTGCTGCGATGCCGAGGCCGAAAATTGTTGGTGACCCCAGGGGCATCATCAAGTTTGTCGTTAACGCTCAGGACGACCAGATCCTAGGTGCCGCCCTCATGCACGTGGATTCCCAGGAAGTCATCAATCTGGTGGCCCTGGCGATGCGGCAGGGGATGGCGGCGAGCCAATTGAGGGATCAGATCTTCACCCATCCTTCCTCTACCGAAGCCTTGAATGAGGTGCTCGGAGAGCTACGCTGAAGCGGCCAGGCTGGCCGAATTGATCAGTTCGGCCAGCTGGGCGCTTGGCTGGTTGGCGCCAAAGGCCGGCTGTCCTGGCTGAAGGCGTACGCCTTCAGCCAGCGGGCCGATCGGCAGCGGATCAAATCCGAAGGCCTCGATGAGCCCGGCGACCTCATCCACATCGGCTGCGCCGTCCCCGGCCACGGCAATAGCCTTGCGTTCGGTGCCGCCAGGACGGGCCTCTTCCTCAAGGTCGTGGTAGCCCATGTGGTTGAAAGCCTTGACGACGCGGGCATCTGCAAGGAAGCCCTGGATCAATTCGCTGGTGGAGACCTCCGGGCCGTTGAGGTCCTCGCGGATCCCATCGGTTTCCCACCAGTAATTCATCGCGTCGACCACCAGCTTGCCTGAAAGCTGCTGGACAGGGATGCTCTGGTATTTGCCCAGAGGCAAAGCCAAGATGGCAATATCGGCCTTGCGGGCTGCCGTTGCAGCGTCAACTGCCACCGCGCCGGGGGTCAGGATCTCGATGGTCAAGGCGATGGCGCTGGGGTCGCCGGATCCGGCAATGAGCACCTCGTGGCCTGCTTTGAGGGCCAGTCGCGCCAATGCGGTGCCGATCTTTCCCGCGCCGAGGATGCCAATTTTCTGCTGTGCCATGTTCATTCCTTCGCAGCTGCCTATCGTCCGGCTGGGGCCGGCTGCTCGGCGAGCATTTCCCGGACCAGTGGAATGACTTTGTTGCCGTAGAGCTCGACGGCGTGCAAACGCGCTCCGGCTTCCACGGCTCCGCCGGAGTAGATCAGGTCGAAACGGCCGATATCCAAGGTCCTGATAGTGGTGGCGATCTTGCGGGCCACGGTCTCAGGAGAGCCGATGTAGAGCGATCCTTCACTGGCTTCGTGCTCGAATTCCGCGCGGCTCATCTCAGGCCAGCCGCGGGTTGCGCCAATCCGATCGCGTTGCGCCTTGTACGCATCGAACATGTGCTCGCGGGCCAGCTCATCGGTGTCCGCCACAAAGCCAGGGGAATGCAGGCCCACCGGCGTGCTCTGGTGCCCGAACTGCTCATTGGCCCGGCGGTAGAGGTCGATATACGGGGCAAAGCGTTCCGGAGATCCGCCGATCACTGCAAGCATCATGCGGAAACCGTAGTGTGCCGTGCGGATCACAGATTGCGGGGAGCCTCCCACGCCTACCCAGGTGCGCAGGCGGCCTGACTCGGTTTTGGGGAAGACATCCATGTCCACCAGATCGGCGCGCTTGGTGCCGTGCCAGGTTACCGGCTTCTCGTCGAGCAGCTTGTGGAACAGATCGATCTTTTCGTCAAAGAGGACTTCGTAGTCGGCCATGTCGTAGCCGAACAGCGGGAAGGACTCGGTGAACGAGCCGCGGCCAAGCATCACTTCGGCGCGTCCGCTGGATAGCGCATCGACGGTTGCGAAGCGCTGGTGGACGCGCACCGGGTCATCGGATGACAAGACGGTAACGCCGGAGCTGAGGCGGATGTTCTCGGTAGCGGTGGCGATGCCGGCCAGCACGGTTTCCGGGGAAGAAATGGCGTATTCCGGGCGGTGGTGCTCGCCGACCGCAATGACGTCCACGCCTGCCTGGTCGGCCACGATGGCTTCTTGCACGGTGGCGCGAATGGCCTGCGCGTGAGTCAGCAGCTGGCCCGAAGTTGAACTGGGCACATCGCCGAAAGTGTCGATGCCGAATTCGATGTTCTCGATGGCGTTCATGACCGCTCCCTCAGACAAAAATAAGTTGATGCATCAATCATGACTCAATATTGTTGACGTGTCAACCATATTGAAAGTGATGTGTGCCGGGGATGCGGGAACAGGGGAATCCGGCGGGCTGCCGGACCATTGGAATGGGCCGCTTAGGCCAGCTGATCAACCTTTTGCGGCTCGCTGCTGCCGCTGGGGAAAACGAACTTGTGCAGGGCCCACCAGCGGAAGGCCATGGCCAGCAGGGTCCCGATGATCGGTCCGGAGATGAAGTCGGCGATTTCCTGTTCCAGGAAAGTGACCTGCGGGTAGTGGAACCCGAAAATCCAGCGCGAGGCATACAGCGGCGCCGAGTTGATCACGATGCCGACGGCGGAAACCAAGGTGAATCCGATGATCTGGATTCTCTTGCGGAAGGCCGAATTGCGATCGGTGAAGGTCACCTGCCGGGTCAGGACATAGGAAACAACCGTGGCCACGCAATTGGCAATGAGGAACGCCGTGGTGGGGTGGTCGCCCAGGAGCAAGTACTTCAGCAGATAGTTGACGGCCAGCGTCACTATGAAACAGAAACCTCCGACGCCCAAGAATCTGACAAGGCGCGAAGCAGTATTCATCGTGTTGCTCAAATTGTTCCGTCCGTGGACAACAAAAGAAGACCGGCTCGTGGATCCGCGCTTTCGGGTGATGCCCGCGAGCAGCAGTGGAGCCGGTGCTGATGGGTATAAATCTAGACGGCTCGGCTGCAGGTATCAACATTGCGGCCTGCCGCGCCAACGGGAAAGGCCCGCCTCCCCGCAAGGGGAGACGGGCCAATAAGGGGCAAACCGGCCAGCGGTTTTAGCCGAAGTACTTCTTCATGGTGCCTTCGTTAGCCTCGCGAAGCTCATCCACCGAGACGGTGAATTCGCCCTGGACTTCCAAGGAACCGGACTGCGCATCGACGATGCCCAAACGGGCCACGGTCACGCCGCGGGCGCTGGTCATGTCGTTGAAGCGGACCTCTTCGCTGCGTGGAACAGCAACCACGGCACGCGCCTGGGTTTCGGAGAACAAGGCGGTGAAGGAATCGATGCCGTCACGGTCCTTGATCTCATCCAGCGCAACGCGAGCACCCACGCCGAAGCGCAGCACCATCTCGGACAGGGCTGCAGCCAGGCCGCCTTCGGACAGGTCGTGAGCTGAATCGATCATGCCATCGCGGCTGGCGTTGATCAGGATCGCGCCCAGTTCCTTCTCCGCCGCCAGGTCGACTACCGGCGGTACGCCGCCGAGGTGGCCGCGCAGGTTGGCGAATTCCGAGCCATCCAGCTCGTCCTTGGTGGTGCCGATCAGGTAGATCGCCTGGCCGTCGGCCTCTTCGCGCCAGCCCGAAGGCGTGCGGCGAGCGACGTCGTCGAACTTGCCCAAGGTGGCAACCACTGGGGTCGGGTGGATCGGTTTGTCGCCGGTCTGGTTGTACAGCGATACGTTGCCGCCGGTAACCGGAACGCCCAGCTCCATGCAGGCATCGGACAAACCGCGGATGCCCTCGGCCAGCTGCCACATGACATCCGGGTTCTCCGGGGAACCGTAGTTCAGGCAGTCCGAAACCGCCGCAGGGATCGCACCGGAGGTGGCGACGTTGCGGTAGGACTCGGCCAGCGCCAGCTGGGCGCCGGCGTACGGATCCAGGAAGGTGTAGCGGCCGTTGGCATCGGTAGCGATGGCAACACCCAAACCGGTGGACTCATCGATGCGGACCACGCCGGAATCATCCGGGGCAGCCAGCGCGGTGTTGCCGCCGACGTAGCGGTCGTACTGGTTGGTGATCCAGGACTTGTCGCACATGTTCGGGCTGGCGATCAGCTCCAGCACGGCAGCCTTCAGCTCTTCCCCGGTCGCTGGCAGGTTCTTGCCGGCCTCCGAGGACTTGAAGGTGTCAGCCTGCAGGGCATCCTGCCACTCGGGGCGAGCGTAAGGGCGGTCGTAGACCGGGCCGTCGTGGGCGACGGTCTTCGGATCCACGTCCACGATGACTTCGCCATCCCAGGTGATGATCAAGCGGTCGGTGTCGGTGACCTCGCCCAGCCAGGAGTACTCCACGTTCCACTTGGCCATAACGGCCTCGAACGCTTCGATGTTCTCAGGGGTGACCACGGCCATCATGCGTTCCTGGGACTCCGACATCAGGATTTCGCCCGGGGTCAGGGTGGAGTCGCGCAGCAGCACGTTGGTCAGCTCGACCTGCATGCCGCCTTCGCCGTTGGAGGCCAGTTCCGAGGTGGCGCAGGAGATGCCTGCGGCGCCCAAGTCCTGGATGCCCTCGACCAACGAGGCTTTGAACAGTTCCAGGCAGCACTCGATGAGCACCTTCTCGGCAAATGGGTCGCCCACCTGCACGGCAGGGCGCTTGGAAGGCTTGGTGTCGTCGAAGGACTCGGAAGCCAGCACCGAAGCGCCGCCGATGCCATCGCCACCGGTGCGTGCACCGAAGAGCACGACCTTGTTGCCCACGCCCGAGGCGTTAGCCAGGCGCAGGTCTTCGTGGCGCAAGGCGCCAACAGCCAGCGCGTTGACCAGCGGGTTGCCCTGGTAGATCGGGTCGAAGACGGTTTCGCCGCCGATGTTCGGCAGGCCCAGCGAGTTGCCATAGCCGCCGATGCCCGAGACCACGCCGTGCACAACGCGCTGCGAGTCCTCGTGATCGATCGCGCCGAAGCGCAGCGGATCCATCACGGCGATCGGGCGGGCGCCCATGGAGATGATGTCGCGAACGATGCCGCCGATGCCGGTAGCAGCCCCCTGGTAAGGCTCAACGTAGGAAGGCGAGTTGTGCGACTCGATCTTGAAGGTCACGGCCCAGCCGTCGCCCAGGTCGGTGACACCGGCGTTTTCGCCCATGCCGACCATCAGGTCCTTCTTCATCTCATCGGTGACCTTCTGCCCGAACTGGCGCAGGTGGTTCTTGGTGGACTTGTACGAGCAGTGCTCGGACCACATCACCGAGTACATGGCCAATTCTGCAGCGGTCGGACGACGGCCGAGGATCTTCACGATCTCGGCGAATTCGTTGTCCTTCAGGCCCAGCTCTGCCCAAGGCAGTTCCACATCCGGGGTGCCGGCGGCGTTATCGACGGTGTCGATGTTGAATTCTTTGGTGGCTTCCTGGCTCACTTTTTTCCTCCGACAAGGTGGGTCAGAACACTGGTGAAGAAGGTCAGTCCGTCGGTGCCGCGGGCATCGGGGCCAAAGCCGACCTCAATGGCATGCTCCGGGTGAGGCATGAGGCCCACCACGTTGCCAGCCTTGTTGCTCACGCCAGCGATCGAACGGCGCGAACCATTCGGGTTCCAGCCCACGTAGGAGAACGCAATGCGGTTCTCGGCTTCGAGCTCATCCAGGGTCTTTTCGTCGGCCACGTACTGGCCGTCCTGGTTCTTGAGCACGATGGTGATTTCCTGGCCAGCCTCGAACCCATTGGTCCATGCGGTCTGGTTGTTCTCCACGCGCAGCAGCTGATCGCGGCAGATGAACTTCAGGTGGTCGTTCTTGATCATCGAACCGGGCAGCAGGTGCGACTCGGTGAGGATCTGGAAGCCATTGCAAATACCCAGGACCGGCAGCTTGGCATCGGAGTTCGCGGCGTCGGCGATCTTCGACATCATCGGCGCAAAGCGGGAGATCGCTCCGGCACGCAGGTAGTCGCCGTAGGAGAAGCCGCCGGGGATCACCACGGCGTCAACATCCTGCAGGTCGGTGTCGGCATGCCACAGGGACACGGCTTCGGCACCAGAAGCGCGGACGGCACGCGCGGCATCGCGGTCATCGAGGGTGCCCGGGAAGGTCACCACGCCGATGCGCGCTCCTGACAATTCATTCGTTGGCGTTGAGTAATCGCCAATCAGGGGGAGTTCGGTGCTCATTAGTCTTCGACTACCTCGACGTTGACGACATCTTCGATCACCGGGTTGGAAAGCAGGGTTTCTGCTGCCTCGCGAGCCTGGGCTAGGATTTCTTCGGTCACCTCGCCGTCCACGGTGAGTTCAAAGCGCTTGCCCTGGCGGACAGCTTCGAAGGAGGTGAAGCCTAGGCGGGGAAGTGCTCCCGCAATGGCCTTGCCCTGAGGGTCAAGGATTTCTGGCTTGAGCATGACATCTACAACGATGCGGGGCATCCGGCATATCTCCTGTTGGCGAGGTTAAGTTAAATGCCACACGGAGATGCCGTCTCACACCAGGGGGATTTGGCGCTCCGCGAGCTTGCCCTAACAGTCTACCCGTGAATGTGATGGGCCAGACGTGCCTGTGTGCCATAGCACCCGATATCGCTGGTTATAAGTCATGTGATCTTTGGCTCACGGGAGTCATGATGATCCGCAACGCGTATTCTGAAAGCGTGGAAAACTCTAGTCAAACACCGTGTTACTGCCGAGAACTGGATGCCGTGAAGCTGTCCTACCAGCAGTGCTGCCAGCCCTTTCATGACGGGCGCGCAGACCACTCGGTACTGCCGGAAACCGCAGAGCAGCTGATGCGTTCGCGCTACAGCGCTTTTGTGCTGGGCTTGGTGCCCTATTTGCTGGCTACCTGGCATGAAAGCACCCGGCCCAAAGAGCTGGAACTGGACCCGCAGATGCGTTGGATGGGCCTGGAAATCATCAAGACGCGCAGCGGTGGAGCGGAAGCGAATCGTGGCGTGGTGGAATTCGCGGCGCATTACCTCGAAGGGTCGTATGAAGCGCAGCAGCACGAGGTCAGCACCTTCGTGCGGGAAAACGGGGCCTGGTACTACCTGGACGTCCTCTAGGCCTTAGCGGTTGCTCGCGGCCTGAACCAGCATGTTGAGCATTTGCGTCTGCTGGCGATCGCGGGCCATCTTGAAGGCGTCGGCGCCGGTGCGGTCCTTGAGGCGCGGGTCCGCGCCGTTGGTGATGAGCATCTGCGCGATGTTCACCGAGCTGTTGGTGCCCTGGCCCAGGACGATCGTTTCATGCAGGGCGGTCCAGCCCAGATCATTGACGTGGTCGATATTGATATCGGTGCGCAGCAAGATGCGCACGGCAGCAACCTGCCCATTTTCGCTGGCTACCGTCAGTGCGCTGCCGCCCATGCGGTTGACCTCGTGGACATTGGCACCGTCCTTGATAAACGCCTGCAGCGCCCCGGTCAAGCCGTTGGCGCTGGCGCGCAGGAATGGGGATTCCTGGTACTCGTCCTTGACGTTGGGGTCAGCTCCGGCCTTAAGCAGTGTCTTGGCGATTTGCTCGTTTTTCACGATCACCGCGCGCATCAGCGGGGTCCGGCCAGCATCATCCTGGACGCTGAGATCGGCGCCGGACTTCAAGGACTTCTTGACGTCCTTGAGATTGCCGGATTCGATCGCGGCATAGAGTTTGCGGGACGCTGCCGGCAGTGCCGGGGCGGCTGGAGCCACGGC
Organism: Glutamicibacter mishrai; assembly: GCF_012221945.1. Taxonomy (NCBI): domain Bacteria; kingdom Bacillati; phylum Actinomycetota; class Actinomycetes; order Micrococcales; family Micrococcaceae; genus Glutamicibacter; species Glutamicibacter mishrai. The sequence continues at coordinate 2,088,917 of NZ_CP032549.1, forward strand.
CTTCAGCGATGCGCCGGAGGCGGCCCCGGAGGCCAGCGGGGAGAGCGTGGAGGCTGACGTCGTAGCGCTCGGAGTGTTGCTGGGGGTGCTGCTCGTCGCCGGGGTGCTGCTCTGGACCGGGGATGAGGAAACGGGCGCAGAGGACTGGACCGTAGGCGTTGGAAGAGTTGAAGCTTGGGTTGCAGGTGCTTTTTGAGTGGCGGAAGCGGAAGCCTTGGGCGTAGTGCTTGCCGCAGGGCTGCTGCTCGGAGCTTCAAGGGCTTGGGGTGAGGAAGCTGCGCAACTAGTGCAGGCGCCGATGACGGCCGCCAACGGAAGCGCAATTAACGCGATGCCACGACGGTGCGTGGTGAGCCCGGTTCGAAGTGCCATCTGTCCTTTCGCGGTTTCAACACCCGATCCCCATGGCAATAAATGCTGACAAGGGATATTGCTTGGAACTTTCGATTTCAATTGTGAGCTTATCTGTTCAAGCTGAAAATTTGCGGTCAATCAGCGCCAAAAGTTCTTGGCGTTGGGGCCCAGAGAACTTCGCTAAAATCGTAGACACCATGGAATGCCTCTACTTTTCTGCCTCCCGCTGCCGTTCGTGCACGCAAATGACGCTTCCCTATGCCCGACAGCTGCAAGCAAAAGTTGAGGATTGCCAGCACCAGCTCTCCGGCTTTGGCTCGCTGAAATTCCTTCCGGCCCAAGCCAGCAACGAACAGGGCTTCCGCAACAAAGCCAAAATGGTGATCTCCGGAACCACCGAAGAACCAACCATCGGCATCCTCGACGCCGATGGGCACGGGGTGGATCTGCGCAATTGCGGCGTGATCGCTCCGGCGCTGCGCTCGCTGCTCCCGGTGATCGAACGCTTCATCAAGGAGCTGAAGCTCATCCCGTACAACGTGCCGAAGCGCAAGGGTGAACTCAAGCATGTGATCCTCACCATGTCCGATACCGGAGCGGTGATGGTGCGCTGGGTGCTGCGCACCAAAAAGCACTTTGTCGCCCTGCGCGACTCGCTGCCGCAGTTCCTTGAGCAACTGCCCCACCACAGCGTTGTCTCGGTGAATTTCCTGCCCGAGCACAAGGCAGTGCTGGAGGGCGAGGAAGAGATCATCCTGACTCGCCGCAGCACCTTGGAATTCGGGCTCAACGGCGTGCCGATGCACCTGCGCCCCCAGGGGTTCTTCCAGACCAATACGGAGATCGCCGCCGCGCTCTACCGCCAGGCGCGCCAATGGATCGACGATGTGAATCCGGAGAGCGTCTGGGATCTCTACAGCGGAGTGGGCGGCTTTGCCCTGCACTGCGCCGGCGAAGACCGCACCGTGTACGGGATCGAAACCAGCACCGAAGCCGTGGCTGCCGCCAAGACCAGCGCCGATTCGCTGGGCCTGCCAGACGCGCACTTTGTTGCCCAGGACGCCACCGAATTCGCGTTGAACGCAGGCTGGGCTCCGGACGCGGTGATCGTGAATCCACCGAGACGCGGTATTTCCGCCGAGCTTTCGAAGTGGCTGAATGAATCGGATATCCAGCACGTCATCTACTCCAGCTGCAACGCCAAATCCCTGGCCCGCGACCTTGAACGCCTCGGGAACTACACCCCGCAGGTGGCCCGCGTCATGGACATGTTCCCGCAGACCGATCACTACGAGGTCATCGTGAAGCTGGAGCGCAACGCCGCCTAGCGGTCCAGGGTTGCGGTGCGCCGGTCCAGGCGTCCGACAATCTCATCGACCAGATGCGGGTCGATATTCGGTTCGCGTCGGGCCTTGAGCAGCTCGTCGCGGGCCGCTTCCAGGGCGATAGCCTGGATGGAATCGGCCTTGGCGATCACGGCGCGGATCTGCGTGTATTTTTCATCGGAAATCGCATCGTGCGGATCCGGATCCTTGGCCAGGATCGAATGCAGGGAATTCATGCGTCGGCGTACTGCCTGCTGGTAATTCTCCGGAAGCTCCTGCAACTCCACATTCTTGCGCAACGCATTCATGGCCACCGCTTCGGCCCGGCGGGCCAGCGCGCGCCGAGCGCGCTTGGTGTCCTGCTCGTTGTTGCGCAGTTTCAGCACCCGCATCAGGTACGGCAGGGTCAAGCCCGGCACCACCAAGGTGCACAGCAGCACCGAGCAGGCCGCGACGACAACGAAGTTTCGTTCGGCAATGACGGTGCCGTCGGCGGTGACATGCGGCAGCGCCAAAGCCAGGGCCAGTGTTGCCAATCCGCGCATGCCGCACCAGGTCAGGACCAGCGAATCCTTGCGGGCCGGGATCTTCGCCTTGTTACGGTTCGGCAGGTAGTAGGTCGCCAGCATCCACAGGGCGCGCACCGCGATCACCACGAAGCAGATGGCGGCGATGCCCGGGATGTAGCCAATCAGGTTGCTTCCTTCTTCCTGGATCACCTGATTCATTTCGATGCCCATCAAGCCGAAGGCCAGACCGGTCGCCAACAGTTCCAGGACCTCCCAGAAGGCCTGTCGGGTCAAGCGCTCCGCCGAGTCCTGGGGACGGTCGCGGCGGACCATTTCCAGCGCGGTGACCACCACGGCGATCACGCCGGAGACGTGGACTTCTTCAGCGATCATGTACACCGCATACGGGGCCACAAGCGTGGCCGCGCAACGGGCGGCGAGGTTGGGAACAAAGCGGTTGAGCGCACCGATGACCCAACCCATGGCCAAGCCCAGGACCACGGCGCCAGCGGCGCCGATCAGGAACTGCGGGATGATTTCCAAGCCGACTTCGGAATTATTGACGGTCGCCTGGACCGCCAGCTGGAAGATCACGATGGCCATGGCGTCGTTGAACAGGCCTTCGGTTTCCAGCAGCGAGGTCAAACGCCGTGGCATATTCACCTTGGTGGCGATGGCGTCTACGGCCACCGGGTCAGGCGGCGCGACGATGGCGCCAAGGGCCAGCGCCAAGGGGATGGAGACGATGGGGGAGAAGGCCAACGCCGTGGCGGCGACCGTGCCGGCGGTGACCACGATGAGGACTACCGCAAGGCGGATCAGCGCTTTCCATCTGAATCGGAAGACCGACCAGCTGCTTCGCTGCGCGGTGGCAAAGAGCAGCGGCGGCAGGAAGATCGGCAGGATCAATTCTGGTTCGATATGCATTTCGGGCATGAACGGGAGGAAGCCCGCCAGCGTCGCGAAAATGAGCATCAGGATCGGATATGGCAACTTAATGCGTTCGCCGATGCCAACGATCAGAATGGTGGCGAATAGCAATCCGATGATCAGCAGGAAGAAATCCATAGTCTTCCAATTGTAGTTGATTTACCCAACTAAATTGATGATTGTTGCTCTCAAAGTCCGGAATTGAAAAGGAATTCCGCATCCTCCCACTGGCTTATGAAACAGCCATTAGAGCGGGAGAATTCACTGTCAATTGGCTGTCCATTGACCGTTCCAGAGACCTCGGCGCGCTGCGGTCCACCGTAGATTTCCGTGCACGCAGTCGCCGGATCGAGAGATGGTGCTGCAAGGCTTGGCTGCTGGTTCAGCCTTGCGCAGGCAGCGGCGGCATCGGGCAAGGTACTGGAATTCATTGCTTGTTCGCCAGAGCATTCCAAGGTGTACTGCGCGGACACTTTAGTGCCATCTGCCTTGATAATGATTTCCAGTTTTATCTCCGAGGGTGCCGGGCGTTGCGCCTCGCAGGAGGACACGGCAAATGCCAGCAGCAAGACGCAGCTGCCGGACACTGCCCGTCGATGAATATCAGTGATGCCCACAGGGACATTGTGCGTTGCGCCGTGGCTGAATACTAGTCTTTTGGTGCAAGCTGCAGGCTGTTGGCAACCTCCAGCAGCTTGAGGCGCAAATGATCCGCTCGCGACGCAAAACCCTTTTGCCTCCGGATGTATTCGGCTTTGCCGGAGGGAGTTTCAATCCGAATGGGTTCGTGGCCCCAATCGGCCAAATCATAGGGCGAGGCCTGCATGTCCATGGTGCGGATATCCCACGCGAGTTCGAAGCAATCCATCACCAAGCTGCTGGGGACAGCAGGGGACAGCTTATACGCCCATTTGTAGAGGTCCATGTTGGCATGCAAGCAACCGGGCTGTTCCAGATCGCGTTGTGTTTCGCGGGTGGGCTGCAGTTCATTGAGCTCAATAGCCTGCGGCGTGTAAAAGCGGAAGGCGTCAAAGTGCGTGCACCGGATCTTCTCGGACTCCACTACTGCGTCGGTTCCCTTGGCCCCGAGCCGCAAGGGCAGGTACTCATGCCGAATTCCGTTGTCTTCCGATTTATACGCCATCGCCCATTCATGCAGACCGAAGCAGGCGAAATTCCCCGGCCGCTGTGAAGTCCCGGCCAAGATCACGCGGGCAAATTCTATGGCGCGAGCTCGCGCCTGGGCGAAGGCCTGGACATCAAATTCATATCCCGTGCCCTGACCGGTTTCCACTGCGCGATAGAACTTCCACGTCGCTCGCTCTTGGGCCTCTTGGCCGGTGAGTACAACATTCAGCCCCGGGTGCCAGCGATAGAGCTGGCCTGGCTTTTGCGTGTAGTAGGTGAAAAGAAAATCCTCTATGGGATGCTTCCGACCTGTCATGCGACGTTCGACAAAGGGTTCTCCGAAGGCGCGCGCACGAGCCTCATGGCTGTGGGCCAGGGGCGTCCACTGGGAGGCTTCCAAAACGGCGGCGGTAACGGGCATACTTCTCATTATTCAATTCATCCGCCCAACAGACCACTTTGGTACCTCAACTCACATCTCATCCCTCAGGAGCTAGACATGGCAGACTTTCCCATCTGGGAACCACCAATCTTCGCCAGCGAGCAGGAACATCTGTTCGCCATGCTTGATCGCCTTCGAGCCACTTTCCGCTACAAAGCCGATGGTTTGAACCTGGAGCAGCTCAAAGCCCGGCTGCCCAGCAGCGAGCTGAGCATGGGCGGATTGCTGCAGCATCTGTCGACCGTGGAAGACGAGAAATTCAGCTATTTCATTGCGCGCGAGCGCCCAGAGGTTTTGCTCGAATTCCTGGAGCAGGACAAGAATCCTTTTATCGTCCAAGACGATGAAGACCCTCGGGCACTGTATGAACGCTACGACAAGGCGGTAGCAAAGAGCCGGCTGATCCAGCAGCAGATTATTGACGATGGCACGCTGGATACTGCCTCGGGGCTGGGATTCGAGGGGCAACAACCCTCGGTGCGCAGGATTATCTGCGACCTGATTGAAGAGTATGGACGGCATACCGGCCATTCGGATCTGATCCGAGAAGCGATCGATGGGCGCGTTGGCGAAGATCCCCCGCAGGACTTCCTCCCAATGTGGTTCAAGGGCTAAGGGCCGCGCCACGCACGGGCCCCTTGCCGGGTAGCCCTGCGAGGCTGGGCCATTGAGGGGGGCGAGCAGGACGGGCAAGGGCATGGCGATGCCCAGTGAGGCCGGGTTGATATTGTAGGTGCTGGCCAGAAGACTGAAGGAAAGCGGGAGTTCTCGGATCGCTACGCGCCTTGCGGGGCGTTTCTGAAAACCGCCAGCCTGGCCGCGTACGTGGTGCTGCATCATGCAGCCGGCCCGGAGGAAAGCTGGGAGTATCCCGTGCTGCCGAGGCCTGTGCTGGGTCAGGCCGGAAAATGAATCCTATGATGAGCGCATGATCATTGAACGTTCCAGCCAACTGCCGGCAGATCCTTCCTCTGTCTTCGATTGGTTCTCCCGGCCAGGTGCCATTGTCCGCCTTCTTCCCCCTTGGCTGCCTCTGAAACCCCTTCGCGAGGCGGCGTCACTTGAGGATGGGACTGCCGTGTTGGGAATTCCCGGAGGTTTGAGGTGGATTGCGAAACACCAGCCCCTCGAGTTCTCCGAAAATCGCCGCTTTGTCGACCAGCTGGAGCCCGAAGGCCTTCGCGGCTTGCCGACCCGGCCGATTAAGTGGAAGCATGAGCACCTTTTTGAGCCTGCAGGAACAGGTGCGACTACGGTCAGCGACCGCATCGAATCGAATGTGCCGCGGCGCCGGATCGAGCAGATGCTCGCTTATCGCCATCGGCAATTGGCAGCGGATTTTGCCGCCCACCGCAGCGCGGCTGAAGCCGGGCTGGCTCCTCAGGTAATTGCCGTGACTGGATCCAGCGGCCTGGTTGGCGAGGCGTTGTGCGCCTTCTTGTCCACAGGTGGCCATCGCGTCATCAAGCTGGTGAGACGTGCGCCGGCATCGCCAGATGAGCGCCGCTGGGATCCGGATAATCCGGCGGAGGATCTGCTGGAGGGATGCGATGCCGTCATCCATCTGGCTGGAGCCAGCATTTTCGGCCGGTTCACCCAAGAGCACCGGCAGGCCGTGCTCAAGAGTCGCATCGGGCCAACACGCTCCTTGGCTCTGCTCGCGTCGCGATCCGGGGTATCCACATTTGTCAGCGCTTCGGCGATAGGAATCTATGGAGCCAGCACCGGTCCAGAGGCCGTCGAAGAGTCCAATGACCCGCCAGCCCAAGCCAGCGACTTTCTTGTTGAAGTGGTCCAGAGCTGGGAAGAGGCGGCGCGCGCAGCGGGGCCCGATCTTCGCAGCGTCCAAATCAGAACCGGCGTCGTGCTCACGCCCAAAGGCGGCATGCTGGCGGTGCTGCGTCCTCTTTTCGCCGCCGGTGTCGGGGGAAAGGTGGGCAGCGGACAGCAGCGTTTGTCGTGGATTGGACTAGATGATCTGCTGGATATCTACCTTCGGGCTCTGTGGGATGGCCAATTGTCTGGTCCAGTCAATGCCGTGGCACCGCATATGGCGAGCAACGCTGAATTCACCAACGCGCTGGCACATGCGCTCAAGCGCCCGGCTTTTATTCCAGTTCCGGAGGCCGCGCCCAAAGTCCTGCTTGGGTCCGAGGGTGCCCGGTTGCTTGCCCTGGCAGACCAGTGGGTTATTCCTCGCAAGCTGCTCGACGCGGGCCATGTCTTCCGCAACGAGCGCATCGAAGCTGAATTGGCCCATAGCTTGGGCGCAAGCTAGGCGTTATCAGAGAAGAGTCGATGGCAATTTGAGCGGAAGACTGGCTGCACCGGGACGGTGATTTCCAGTGAAAGTGCCGTGTGCTGTTTCCTTAAGGAAATGATTTATGTAGTTTAGCTAACTAGTTGCTAAGCTATATATCTCATGATGCTGTTGGCGGTTGGTCCCTGCGGGGAATCTGCCGGCGCAGCAGTGGTTCGATAGGAAAGCAGTAGATGAAAACGACAAATAGTGATCCGCTGGCTCCCTTCGACGCGGTAGTTCTTATGTCCTTCGGAGGGCCCGAGAAGCCTGCAGACGTTCTTCCATTTCTGCAAAATGTCACTCGCGGAAGGGGGATTCCGGACGAGAGATTGGAAGAGGTCGGAGAACATTACTACATGTTCGGAGGCAAGTCGCCGATCAACGAGCAGAACCAGAGATTGTTGAGAGCACTTCAGCGTGAGTTCGAATCCCGGGGGATCGCAGTGCCCCTGCTATGGGGAAACCGCAACTGGCACCCGTATCTGACCGACGTGGTCCGCAAGCAAGCGCGGGAGCATGGCGCTCGCAAGTACTTGGCCATCGACACCTCGGCATATTCCTCATATTCCTCTTGCCGGCAGTATAGGGAAGACTTCGCCGCTGCCGTGTCCACTTTAGACGCCGAAGGGTTATCGGTGGAATTCGACAAGATCAGGCAGTACTACAACCATCCGGGATTCGCGAAAGCCCAATTGGACTGCGTGCGCCGTGGCCTTGCCGAACTTGCGATGAGGGCAGGAAGCCTCGATGGGAAGCGCCACAAAATCCTCTACGTTACCCACTCGATTCCAACTTCCATGCAGGAATCTTCACAGCGATTCACGCCAGGATACGCAGAGCAGCACGAGGAGCTGATTGCGTGGATCAGTGGCCAGCTGAATGAATCGGAACAGCTGGACGCGGAGCTTGTGTACTGCTCTAGGTCAGGGTCCCCGGCCACGCCATGGCTGGAACCCGATATCAACGACCGCTTGCGAGAGCTATCGCGCTCCGGGGTTGAGGCGGTGCTAGCAGTTCCGCTCGGGTTCGTATCAGACCATATGGAGGTCAAATACGATCTGGATACCGAGGCGGCCCAAACGGCGCGCGAGGAGGGGCTCACGTTTCTGCGAGCTGAAAGCCTTGGCGTCTCGCCGATTTTTGCCAGCGGCTTAGTGGATCTCGCCATCGAACGGGCGGCGCAGGTCCGTGGAGAACAAGTGGAATCGCAGGTTATTTCCGGCAGTAGGCCGCTGGGGCCGGGCAGCGGCGCCTGCTCGATGAACTGCTGCGAAGGGCCCAAGAGCAAACGAGCCCTTCCCGCGTGGGCTACCGGAAGCATCCCTGGGTAGCGCTGCCGCTGGACGGGCGCTGCGCGCGATGGCGCACGGCAAAGTCCGACAGCCATCTGCTTAAACGCCGCACCCCGCTGGTCTCGGAAGCGAGACCAGCGGGGTGCGGCTGACGACAGACCGTTAGGCCTTTGGGCCTTAGCCCATGTGGATTGCGCCCAGCAGCACGCCCGAGGCGAGCATGACCAGGGATACCACTAACGCACGCCACAGAACCTTCTTGTGATGATCGCCCAGGTCCACGCGGGAGAGCGAAACCAGCAGCAAGATGGCCGGAACGAGCGGAGACTGCATGTGCACCGGCTGGCCGGTGATCGAAGCGCGAGCCATATCCACGGCAGGAACTCCGAAGTGCGCGCCGGCCTCGGTGAGCACTGGCAGGATGCCGAAGTAGAAGGCGTCATTGCTCATCAGGAAGGTGGCCGGGATGGAGATCAAACCGGTGATCACTGCCATGAATGGGCCAAGCGAGTCAGGGATGATGGCGACCAGCCACTGGCTCATCGCATCAACCATGCCGGTGCCCGAGAGCACGCCGGTCAGCACTGCCGCGCCGAGAACCATGGAGACCACGGCGATGATTTCGCTGGAGTGGCCTGCGATCATCTTCACCTGGTCGGAGACCTTCGGGAAGTTCACGACCAGGGCAATGGCGGTACCGACCATGAACAGGTAGGACAGCGGCAGAACGTCGACAACCAGCAGCACCATGATGGCTACGGTGAGGACCAGGTTGAAGTAGAAAGTCTTTGGACGCAGGGTTTCGCGGTTCGGATCCAGCACGGTGCCATCCATGGTGGCTGCCTCGGTGCCGTCGCCCTTGCGAGCCACAGCTTCCAGCACGGCCAGGTTGCCGCCCTTTGGCGATGCGCCAGCTGGCGAAGCGCCGCCGGTTGGGGAGGTGATGTTGCCGCCGCCCATTTCGGTGCCCCACAGTTCCGGGCGCTCACGCTGCAGGCGGCGGCGTTCGGAAACGCCCAGCTGCCATGCGAACAGGCCGATGACTACCAGTGCGATACCCAGTGAAGGGAGCATTGGAACAAAGACGTCTGCGGCATCGACGTGCAGCGCCGCAGCGGCGCGAGCGGTCGGACCGCCCCAAGGGACGATGTTCAGCGTGCCGTTGGTCAAGCCGGCCACGCAGGTCAGCACCACTGGGCTCATGCCCAGGCGCTGGTAGATCGGCAGCAGGGCTGCGGTGACCACGATGAAGGTGGTCGAACCATCGCCGTCCAGCGAGATCACTGCGGTGAGCAGCGAGGTGCCCAGAACAACCTTGGCGGGGTCGTTGCCCACAAGCTTTTGAATGCCGGCGACCAGGCGGTCGAAGAGTCCGACATCGATCATGATGCCGAAGTACATGATGGCGAACATCAGCAGGGCTGCGGTGCCGGACATGTCCTTGATGGCGTCCATGATCATGTCGCCCAGTCCGAAGCCTGCGCCGGTGAACAGCCCGAAGATGGTTGGGACGAGAATCAATGCCAGGAGTGGCGTCATGCGTTTGGTCATGATCAGCGCCATAAAGGTGGCGACCATGAGGAATCCGAGTGCAACTAGCATTGCCCCGACCTCCATTTCGGTGAGTGTACGTCGTTGTGTCACCCAATTGCTTCAGGGCACCCATTCAAGGTACGTGGCGGGGCTCACGTTGCGCGCCTTGTGCTGATTATTGAACGCTTAAGTTCTTTGCCATCTTTTTGCTCATTAAAATCGCGTTGTCCGATGAGTGCGTCTATGCTGGGTGGCATGTTCCGTTCCGGCCCGCGCTCGAGGCATTTCGCGTCGCGCATCATGCGCTTGCAGTTCCTCGTCATCGGCATCTTGATCGTGCTGGTCACCGCAGGAACGCTCTATGCCAGCTATGACCGCGTCTATTCGCGGGCCGAAGACACCTCGCTGACCATCGCCCGATCCGTCGCCGTGCTCCCGGACGTCATCGAAGAAGTCACACGCTACGCGGCCATCGAAGACCTCGACGAAAAAGAGCTCTCCAACGGAAAGCTCCAGCAGCTGGCCAACGCCATTCTGGAACAAAAACAGGCGTACTTCGTGGTGATCACCGAAGACCGCGGGCTGCGGCTGAGCCACCCGAACCCCGCGGAAATCGGCCAGATGGTGTCCACCGACCCGGTAGCCCTGGACGGCATCGAGGCGGTCTCCCGGGAACATGGCACCCTGGGCGAATCGGTCCGCGCGAAGGTCCCGATCCGCGGCGAATCCGGGCAGATCATCGGCGAAGTGTCGGTGGGCGTAACCACCCAGTCGCTGACCGGGGCGCTGCTGCAATCCTTCAGCTGGATCGTGCTTTTCGCGCTCCTGGCCGCCGGGCTGGCCACGGTGGCCGGGCGGGTGACCGTGCGCCGGCTCAAGCGCCAGACCCTCGGGCTTGAGCCCACCGAAATCGCGCAGCTGGTGCGCGATCAGCAAGCCGTGCTCTATGGCGTCACCGAAGGGGTGATGGGCATTGGCGCTGACCGGCGGATCACCGTGCGGAACAAGGCAGCCCGGCAACTTCTGGGCCTGCCGCACCGCACCGAGCTGCAGGACGTCGTTGGCCGTCATTTTGAATCCGCGGGACTCGACCAGCGGCTGGTCAAGGCCATCAAGGAACGCGATCCGGCCCCGGTGCGCTTGGAAGCGAACGGGAATTCGCTGATTGCCCGCGTGAATGAAGTGAACCGCGACGGGGTTGATCTGGGGCAGGTGGTCCTGCTCCACGACGTCACCACCATCGAGGCTTTGGGCACCAAGCTGGATGCCGTCCAGGATATGGCCGACGCGCTGCGCGCCCAGCGCCACGAGTTCGCCAACCGCATGCACGCGGTCCTTGGATTGATAGATCTGGGCAAGATCGAGCAGGCCGAAGCCTACTTGCGCGAGGTGATGGAAGCCGGGCCGAAGATCGCGCAGGTGCCTGGGCTGGAAGCGATCCAGGATGCCTATCTTTCGGCGTTCATCTCCGCCAAGGCCGTCCGCGCCCATGAGCAGGGCATCGAACTGCGGGTGTCGAGCCAGTCGATGCTCTTCGGCCAGATCGCCTCGGCCCACGATGCCCAAGACGCCACCGCGGTGCTGGGCAACCTGCTGGACAATGCCTTCACCGCTGCCTTGCGGGGCGAGGGGAAACCCTGGGTGGAAATAGACTTGCTCTCCGAAGCGACCACTTTGCACCTTGCTGTGGCGGATTCCGGCCCGGGCATCACCACCAGCGAAGATATTTTCGCGCGTGATGTCAGTACTGGTTCCCATCTGGGCAATGAACACGGCCGGGGAGTGGGATTGCCGCTGATCAAGCGGCTGGCGCAGGCACGCAGCGGAGATGTCTGGATTGCTGATCCGGGCAGCGGCGGCGATGGCGCAGTTTTTGCCGCCCGGCTGCCAGCGGTGCTGGTTGAACCAACCGCACCCGAGAACAACGAGATCGAAGGAGCAAAGCCGTGAGCGAGACCGCTACCGGAAACTACCAGGTCATGATCGTCGACGATGACTTTCGTGTTGGCGCCCTCCATGCAGAGATGGTCAACTCCATTCCGGGCTTCCAAGCTTTGGAGCCAGTACAGGATCCGCGCATGGTGCCCAAGCTCGTGAGCACGCTCAAGCCCGATCTGCTGCTCTTGGACCTGTACCTGCCGCACGTCAGCGGCATTGAGCTGCTGCGTGAATTGGATGTGGACGCCATTATGATCTCGGCGGCCACCGAGCCGAAGAATATCGCCAATGCCATCCGCCATGGGGCGCTGGCGTTTATCATCAAGCCTTTTGACGCCAAAACGCTCAGCGCCAAGCTCAAGGGCTGGGCGCGGTATCGGCGGCAGCTGACCGGGGTGACGGAGTTCAACCAGCAGGGAGTCGACCGGCTCTTCCGGGCCCTGCAGGGTGGCGAAGAAGCGGCTCCGGCGGTCGGTGCCGCTCCCACCGAGCAGGCAGTGCTCAGCTGCGTGAAGGAAGCTTCGGAACCGATGAGCGTGGCGGAGGTGGCAGAAGCCGTGGGTGTCGCCCGGGCAACGGCGCAACGCTACCTGGCAGCTCTGGTGGCCAACGAATCGTTGGAACTTCAGCTGGGATACGGTACACGTGGCCGCCCGGAACACCGGTACGTGGCACGCTAGAAACCACTGTCAGGTGGCATCCCAGATGCGCCGGTAGAAGGCGATCCTTTCCTCGTCAGGATCCATTCCGTAACCGGCATATACGCATTGCTCATAGCCGGGACCATAGTTCCATTCGGTGCTCCAGGCGGCGATGGCAAGATCAGCCCACCGGTCCGCGACCCCCAACTTTCCCAGGTCAACGTGGGCGAAGAAGTCGCCGTTCGCATCCAGTTGCGTATTGGGCAGGCAAGCATCGCCGTGGCACACCACCGCATCTATCGGCGGAGCATCGGCGAGCAATGCGGATTGCTGGCTGATGGGAAGGGAAGCGATGCGGGAGGAGAGGTCCCAGCTGAACGGGCATGACCCTGCCGGCAGCGAATCATGCAGCTGCCTCAGTCCCTGGCCGACGGCATAAGCTGAACGCTCCTGGTCGTTCTTGCTCCGATCGCTCACAGCGCTGAATCCCGGCAATGCCGCGGTGAGCAGCAACTGGCCTTCGGGGTGCTCCTGGAAGGACAACACCTCAGGGACGAGGATGTAGCTTCCGGCCCACCGCAGGCGATGGGCCTCGGATCGAAGATCGATCTCCGGGTGGATTATCGGGCCCGGCGACCATTTGGCGTAGCGGGTATCGGCTCCTTGCCCGATGCGGAACGTCGCCCCGCCCAGGGCGTTGAGCCACACGCCCTCGATGGCTTCGGTGCCGGCCGCTAAGCGCACCGCTTCCGGGATCGGGAAGCCGGCGGGAGGCGGGCCGGAGATGACTCGTTCATCGCTCATTGAACCAGCATGCCAGCAGCTAGACGGAATGCTGGGCAACCGAGTCCGCGAGGTTTTTCTTCATGTTCATCTCGGTGCCATAAGCTGGCTAAGCTCAGGCACCACAGTGGGAGACATGACTAATATTTCGCGTCGAAACCTGCTCACCGGAGCCTTGGGCGCTGGAGCCCTCGGCCTTGTTGGCCCTACCGGTGCCGCTTTGGCCTCCAGCAGCCCACGCCTGGTCCGATCACGCTTGGGACTGACCAGCGGCTTCTCCATGGGAGATGTTTCCACCAACAGTGCGGTGCTCTGGGCCCGCAGTTCAGGCGAAGGCCGCCTTCGCGCGCAGCTGCGCGCCGTGGATGAAGCCGGCCAAATCATCCGCGGGCGAGGATCCTTCGTCCGCACCCTGCGCGGTGCCCAAGCCACCGAGGCCAGCGACTTCACCGCAAAAATCAGCGCCGCCCACCTGCCAGCGGGAACACGCTTCTCGGTCAGCATCGGCTTCGAGGATGAGAACGGAACCGTTGGCGAAACCCAGCAGGGCTGGTTCAGCACCGCGCCTTCGGGAACCGGGCGCCGCAACCATGAGGCCGCCCGCGCCCAGAGCTTCGTGTGGTCCGGCGACACCGCAGGCCAGGGCTGGGGCATCAATGAGGAGATCGGCGGCATGCGCGCCTACGCCGCGATGCACGCCGCCAAGCCCGACTTCTTCGTGCACAGTGGCGACACGATCTACGCCGACGGCCCGATCCTTGCCGAGGTTGAGGAAGCGGATGGCCAGATCTGGCGCAACCTGGTGACCGAGGAAGTCTCCAAGGTCGCCGAAACCCTGGACGAGTACCGCGGACGCCACCGCTACAACATGATGGACGCCAACGTCCGCGCCATGTACGCCGAGGTTCCGGTCATTGCCCAATGGGATGACCACGAAACCCACAACAACTGGTGGCCGGGCGAGACCATCACCGATGAGCGCTACACCGTGCGCGACATCAATACCCTCGCGGCCCGTGGACGCCAGGCCTGGCAGGAATACCAGCCGATCGCTGACCCGCGGGCCATGAGCGGCGGCACCGGATTCGAAGCAGCTCGAATCTACCGAAAGATTTCCCGGGGACCAGCCTTGGATCTTTTCGCTTTGGATATGCGTACCTACAAGTCCGAAAACACCGACGGCAAGGAAAGCAGGGAAACCGCGATCCTCGGCGAAGAGCAGCTGAACTGGCTGGTCGACGGATTGGCTGCTTCGAAGGCCACCTGGAAAGTCATCCTCAACGACCTGCCTTTGGGCATCATCGTACCCGATGGCAAGGCGCAGGAATCCATTGCCAATGCAGATCACGGTGCGCCGCTGGGCCGCGAACTGGAACTGGCACGGCTGCTCAAGGCCATCAAGGACAAGGGAATCAAGAACGTCGTCTTCCTGACTGCTGATGTGCACTACTGCGCCGCCCACCACTACTCGCCAGAGCGAGCCGCTTTCAGCGACTTCAACGAGTTCTGGGAATTCGTGGCAGGCCCGGTCAATGCCGGATCATTTGGTCCGAACCAGATGGATGGGACCTTCGGTCCCAAGGTGGAATTCGCTTTGGCTGGTACGGTCGCAAACCAGTCGCCGCGTGATGGCAAGAGCCAGTTCTTTGGACATGTGGATCTTGATGATCAAGACATGTTTACCGTCAGCCTGCGCAACGGGCTGGGCGAGACGGTCTACTCCAAGACCCTGGAGCCGGTGAAATAGTAGGAAGCCGGCAGAAAAAGGTCATGCCTACGGCGCTGGAAAATCCAGTGCCGCAGGCATGATCTGTAGCGGGGCTGTGCGCCTAGCGTCCGGTGCCGCCGTAGACGGTGGCTTCCACATCGGTGTCCAAATCGAATGCGGTGTGGATGGCGCGAACCGCGTCATTGAGCTTGTCGGCGTCGGTGACCACGGAGATGCGGATCTCGGAGGTGGAGATCATGTCCACGTTCACCCCGGCGTTGTGCAGGGCTTCGAAGAAGGTGAAGGAAACGCCTGGGTTCGAGCGCATGCCCGCACCGATCAGCGACAGCTTGCCGACCTCGTCATTGTGCTCGATATCCTCGAAGCCGATCTCGCCCTGGGCGGTGGTCAGCGCGCCGAGCACGTTCTTGGTTTCGGTCATGGGCAGGGTGAAGGAGATGTCGGTCTTGCCCGAACCACGGGTCGAGATGTTCTGGACGATCATGTCGATATTGGCCTGGGCCGCGGCGATCACGCCGAAGATCTGGGCTGCCTTGCCAGGGATGTCCGGCACGCCGATGACGGTGACCTTGGCTTCGGAGTGGTCGTGGGCGACACCTGAGATGATTGGCTGTTCCAAGGGTTCTCCCTCTTGAATTTTGATTTTGTCGTCGGGGTTCGGGAGCACCCAGGTGCCCTCGTGAGTGCTGAATGAAGAGCGCACATGCAGTGGCACGCCGAAGCGGCGCGCGTATTCCACGCAGCGCAAGTGCAGGATCTTGGATCCGCTGGCGGCCATTTCCAGCATTTCTTCGCTGGTGATCTTCTCGATCTTCTTGGCCGAAGCAACAACGCGCGGGTCAGCGGTGTAGACGCCGTCCACGTCGGTGTAGATTTCGCAGACATCGGCGCCCAGTGCGGCGGCCAATGCCACCGCGGTAGTGTCCGAGCCACCACGGCCCATGGTGGTGATGTTGTTGGATTCCTTGCTCATGCCCTGGAAGCCGGCAACGATCGCGATGAAGCCGCGGTCGATGGCGCGACGTACACGCTGGGGGGAAACCTCCATGATGCGCGCTTTGCCGTGCGTGGAGTCGGTGATCAGGCCGGCCTGAGACCCAGTGAAGGAAGCAGCTTGCTCACCAAACTGATTGATGGCCATGGCGAGCAGAGACATCGAGATGCGTTCGCCCGCGGAGAGCAGCATGTCCATTTCGCGTGCAGGTGCATCGTCGGTGAGCTGGCCTGCCAGGTCCAGCAGGTCATCGGTGGTGTCGCCCATGGCTGAGACAACTACAACAACGTCGTGGCCCTGAGACTTGGTGTCAATAATTCGACGCGCCACACGCTTGATGCCTTCGGCATCTGAAACTGACGAACCGCCAAATTTTTGAACAATTAGGCCCATGGGCACTCACTCCACTTGTTGAAAGCTGTGACTCGTTATTGGCGCATGGCACAACACGAGGCATCTACCAAATAAATATTGTGACAGCTACAGGCCAACTTCTCCTACTTGTGACGGTAAACATTGGTCATATTGCCTAGGAAGATTAGTGGCTGTTGTTGAAAAGCGTGGGCTATTGCTTGAATTCAGCCAATATTTGTCGCCAAAAGCTCTTCCATTCAGACACCTGATCAGGTGTTTCAGCCTTAGTAATGTTAATGGCAACCGAGGATTTGTCGCCCTTAAGCCCAATATCCACTTGGGCCTTGGTGCCATCGCTGAAGCTGGCCCGCCAGTAGCGCCAGCGCTCGGAGCCGCTGCTGCGCGCTGGTTCGGCCAACGTTTGGCCATTAAAGACATCCATGCCGTCCACTTGTTCTTCCCAGCGTGCCAAGGCCGTATCCAGATCCGCAGCAACGGTAGTGCTGACCGATCCTTGGAAGGTTCCGTCTTGGGCCTGGCCGGGAAGGCGGCGGCCGATTTGCTGCTCATAGGCGACGGCCACCGATTGCGCCCACCACCCGGGGTTCTCCACGGCCTGTGGCATGAGGGAGTATGCGAGTTCAGCGATTTCCTTATGCGTCATTTCGCCGGCCTTGGCTTCGTCGAGCTGGGTGCTCCAGGTCGGCCAGGGCACCGAGGTGGCATTGGCGATGGCTGAGGTGTTGCTGCTCTTGATTCCCATACGTGAAGTCTAAGCAACGCAGACTGATTGATGGCAGAAAAATAGCCGGGCATCACGGTTTTCCCGTGATGCCCGGCCTATCGCACCGATCTATTGATTTAGGCTAGATCGCCTGGATTTCCAGATTCAGCCGTCCCAGCAGTTCCACCAGCGTATCCAGATCATCGTCAGCCCAGTTGCTCATGCGCGAACGAAGCTCCTTGCGCCATTCTTCGAAACCGCTGTGCCAGCGTTCCTTGGCGTAATCGGTGGGCAGCAGGTCCGAAGCTCTGCGGTCTTCCGCGTTGACTTCGCGGACCACCAGATCAAGCTGTTCGAGCTTGGAGATCATGCGGGAGAGCGTGGCCTTGTCGACCAGCAGCTTCTCGCAGATTTCCGATTGGGTGATCCGGCCGTTGCGCAAGATGAGCCCGAGAACCGGCAAGTAGCCGGGCGTCAATTGGCCGTTGAGCCGATGGGCGAGCTCGCGCTTGAACCGTGCGGTGACCGCAATCAGCGAGAACAGTTCCTGCTCTGCCAATGAGTAGCGGTCTGCGCGATCCTTGGTGCAGTTTGAAGCGTCCGCACTGGTGGTATCCACTGGGGTTCTCCTAGTTGCCGGTCGACTTCGTTGCTGCTCCCGGAACCTGGTTGCTGGCGGCAACCTGCTCCTGGATTTCAGCGTCGGCATTCTCATTGCCGGCAGCCAAGCCGTTGGCGCCCAGAGCGGCTTCGGCGTCGACTTCCTGCATGCGCTCGGAAGCGGTTTGAGTGGTCAGCGACTGGTTGGGGATCAAGCAGACGGAGATCACGACAATCAGCGACAGCGGAGCGGCGAAAGTGAATAGCGATGGGACCGCGTCACCGTAGATGGATTCGAAGATGACGCGCACTGGCTCAGGCAGGGTGGAAATGGTTGGCAGGTTGCCCGAGGACAGCACCTGGGCGACTTCCTGGCCCTTCGCGCCCAGCGATCCGATGGCCTGCATCAGATCTGCTTGGCGGTCGGCAATCATATTCGGAATGGTGGCTGCCAGGATGGCGCCCAGCCCGGCGGTGCCGGCGGTGCCGCCCAGGGTGCGGAAGAAGTTGACCGAGGAGGAGGCGACGCCCAGTTCCTTGATGTCAACCGAGTTCTGCACGACCAGCACCATGTTCTGCATGACCAGGCCCATGCCGGCGCCCAGGATAAACATGAACGAAGCGACCAGCGCGTAATTGGTGTTGTAGTGGATGGTTCCCAGCAGGAACAGGCCAACGACGATCAGCACCGAACCGACAACGACGAGGGACTTCCATTTGCCGGTGCGCGAGATGATCGCGCCGCCGATGGTTGAAATAACCAGCAGGCCGCCCATCAGCGGGAAGGTCATGAGCCCGGCCATGGTGGCTGAAGCGCCACGAGCCATGATCATGTACTGGCTGAGGAAGACCGAAGTGCCGAACATCGACACGCCAACTGCCAGCGAAGCGATCACCGCAAAGGTGAAGGTGCGGTTCTTGAACAGCGACATGCTCAGCAGCGGTTCAGAGGACTTGATTTCCACCAGGACAAAAGCGGCGAGCAGGACTACCGCGCCAACGACCATCAGCAGGCTGGTGGTGGAAGCCCATTCGAATTCGGAGCCGCCCAGCGACATCCAGATCAGCAGCAGCGAGACACCGCCGGAGAGCAGCACGATGCCCCAGTAGTCAATCTTGACCTTGCGCTTAGCGATGGCCGGAAGGTGCAAGGTGCGCTGGATCAACAAGACGGCAGCAATTGCGAAGGGCAGTGCGATGAAGAAGTTCCAACGCCAGTTGATGGTGTCGGTGACGAACCCACCGATCAATGGTCCGCCCACGGTGCCAACGGCCATGACAGCGCCGAACAGGCCCATGTACTTGCCGCGTTCGCGTGGCGAGAGGAAGTCGGCCATGACGATCTGCGCCAGGGCGCCGACGCCGCCGCCGGCCAGGCCCTGGATGACGCGCATGGCGATCAGGAAGCTGGTGGTCTGCGAGAAACCGGCTGCGGCGGATGCCAGGACGAAGATCGCCAGCGAGATCTGCAGCAGCAGCTTGCGGTTGCCGAGGTCGGCGAGCTTGCCCCAGATTGGGGTCGAGATGGTGGTTGCCAGCAGGGTGGCGGTGACCACCCAGGTGTAGGAGGTCTGGCTGCCGTTGAGGTCGGAAACGATCACTGGCAGGGAACTGGATACGACGGTGTTGGCCAAGATCGAGACGAACATGCCCATGAGGATGCCGGTAAGAGCGGTGAGGATTTCACGGTGTGTCATCTTGGGCTTGGCGACCGGTGCGATTGCGGTCATTGAAGCTCCAAAAATTCTAGGTTCAGGTCAAGAGGGCCTGATTGGTTGATTGATGTCAACTATACGACGATAGTTGACGACTATCAACTAAGGTGTTCCATCGCACACCGATGTATTAACCAGCGAACCCCGCACCTTCCTGCCAAGAGGAAAGTGCGGGGCTCGCTCGGGAACTGCTTATCGGCTGCGGTGGTTATCCATCTCGGGAACCACTGGATGCGATGGGCCGTCGGCCTCGCCTGTGGGGGTCTTCGCCGGGTCAACGGCCCGGAAGAGCTTGGGCGCAGCGTCCGAAGCCTGATCCGCCGGAACCTCTGGCTTCTGCGATGCAGCGGAATCATCAGAAGCAGGCGCCGGGCGGCGCGCGTTCGACGCGCTGGAACCGGCGGTGCGGCGGCCCTCGAAGGCGCGAGCCAACGTCACCTCGTCCGCGTACTCCAGATCGCCGCCCACCGGCAGGCCCGAGGCCAAGCGGGTGATCCGGATGCCCAGGGGAGCGAGCGCGCGCACCAGATAAACGGCGGTGGCTTCGCCCTCGAGGTTCGGGTCGGTCGCCAGGATCAATTCGGTAATGGATTCATCGGCAAGGCGCGTGACCAGTTCGCGAATGTGCAGCTGCTCCGGGCCGATGCCGGCCAGCGGATTGATCGAGCCGCCGAGCACGTGGTACTTGCCGCCGAAGGCGCGGGTGCGCTCAATGGCCATGACGTCTTTGGATTCCTCGACGATGCAGATCTTGGTTCCGTCGCGGCGTTCATCGCGGCAGATCGCGCAGATCTCCTGCTCCGAGATGTTGAAGCAGATCTCGCAGAACTTGACCTTCTCCTTGACCAGCTGGATGGACGCGGCCAGGCGCGTCATATCCTCGGCGTCGGCGTCAAGAATGTGGAAAGCGATGCGCTGAGCCGACTTCGGGCCGATGCCAGGCAAGCGACCGAGCTCGTCGATCAATTCCTGTACAGCACCTTCGTACACGTGCGCCTTCTTTCTGCGTTGCTGGAAATCTGTGGAAATCTTCCGTGTTACACCCTAGTGTCTCACCCCGGCAGCATGCCGTGGTGCGGGCTACAAGCTGCGTTTGATCTCCACGACATTGCCGTTCACATCCCGCTGTTCAATGACCATGCCACCGAGCAGGCGTTCGACTGCGGGCACGCCGATAAGCGCCGAATCCTCGACCTCGATGTCGTCGTCACTCGGGACGAACTCCTCGGGTTCCTGGTTCTGCACGGGGCTTGCCGAGGCGGAAGGGCCGCCCCAGCCGCCGGCGGCCTGGGTTGGCGCCGGCGCGCTCGGAGAGCTCTTGGCCTGGTTCATCAGCTGCTGATAGCGGCTCATGCGCTGGCTGGCAGCTGGTGCAGCCGGCTCGCTTGCGGCGGCCTGCTCCTGCTGCGGCGCACCCCAGCTCGGGGCGGCTTCCGGGGCCGGCGCAGGCTTGGGAGGTGCAGGTTGGACTGGAGCCTCAGTCCGGGCAGGGGCCTGGACCTGCTGCTGTGGCGCGGCGGGAGCAGGAGCTTGCGCTTCTGGCTCAACCACCGGTGCCGAAGCCGCCGATGGTTGCGGGGCCACCGGTTCCTGGACTTGCAGTTCCGGTTCCGCGGTGTCATGCACGGCCAGGTTCTGGAACGAATCCGTGGTGCTCTGCGGGTGCAACGGGGTGCTCGAAACCGGCCGCGGAATATTCGGCGTGCCGACTTCCGCCTGGCGGGCGCTGAGCCCTGCGGTCATGCGAGGCTTCGGTGCTACCGGTGGGCCGCCAAAACTGCGTGGCGCACTGGGCTGGCGTGGTTCGGGAGACGCGGCGGCCTGGGCCGCCGGGGCTGGCTGCTCGATAGTCTCGCGAGGCTGCGCTGTTTCAGGCTGGCGCTGCGGCTCGCGCTGCGCTGCCGGTTCCGGCGAATAGTACGGGTCATCCGGGAATGGCGGCTCATCCATGAACGGCTCGTCATAGGGTGGCGGCACATCATCGTAGGAGCTGACGTATCCATCGGCGGCGCGCGACTGCGGCGCCGCCGGAGGCGGTGCCACAGGCGAAGAAGCCGGGGATAACGGGCTGGCAGCAGGTGCCGGGGCGGCGGCTTGTGCGCGCGCGGCGGCACGCGCAGCTACCCCAGCAGAAGTTACAGGCTTAGTGAACTTGGTTGGTGCTGGGGTTTGCGCCGGGAGTGGCCGGCGCTCACCTTTTGGGGAACCACCGCCAGCCGGGTTGGATCCGCCTTCGGTGAGCACTATTTCTATGGGGGACCCGGCGATTTGTGAAACAACCCCGGTCAAGGTGTTCATCAAATCCGGACGATTGCGCAGGTTCACGATGGGCCCGGTGTTGCTGAACGCCAAGGTGAGCGTGCGGCCATCAAAGCCGGCCACGGACCCATAGGTCGCCACCATCGAGTGCAGCACGCGGGAATTGCCCTGCAGCTGCTCCAAGATCATTGGCCATGCCTGCTGGAACTTCTGAACCGGGGAACCGGCACCTGGCTGCTGCGACGGCTGCGCAGGCTGAGCTTGCTGTTGCTGTTGCTGTGCTTGTTCGCGGGCAGCGCGTTCCTGGGCTTCGCGTTCGGCTTGTTCGCGCTGCGCCTGCTCTTGCTGAGCCTGTGCCTGTTGTGCAGCCTGGCGCTGGGCAACGAGCTCTGCCTGGTCAGGCTGCTGAGCTGGAGCGGCCGCCGGGGCAGGAGTCTGGGCAGGCGACTGCTGCTGTGGCGCCTGGCTAGCCGGCTGCTGGGTACGGGACGCTGCAGCCTTGCGAGCGAATTCGGCCATGGCAGGGTTCTGCTTCACATCATCGATGGAGACCCCGGTGCCGAAGGACAGGTCTTCACCGCTGGACGGATCCGGCACCAAGCTGAACGGCGCAACACCCTCAGGGCGGGCAGCAGGAACACTTGGACCAGGCTGCACCTCGGTGGTCACCGAATAGCTGTCATCCTTCGGCCCCCAAGTTGCACCCCAGTCGGCAGCTTCGCCGGTGTTCAGCGAGGACTGCGCATCGGGATCCAAGGGCGCGTTGGGGTCATCATCGGCAGATTGCGGCTGCTCAGAGGCTTCGGCCTGAGGTGCCTGCTGACGCTGCTCAGGCTGCTGTGCCTGAACCGGCTGCGGCTGGGCCTGCTGAACTTGCTGGACTGGCTCTTCGGCCGGAGCCGGAGCTTCCTGCTGTTCGACTGGCGCCTGCACCTGCTCAGCAGTGGTTTCCTGGCTTTGTGCCGGCGCGGGCATGCCTTCACGGCGGGCCTTGGCCGCTGCCAACGCTTCACGCACCGCGGCAGCACCCTGGCGGGCCGCGCCAGGATTCGGCGCAGCGCCCAGCGAAGCCGAGGAGCCTTCGGCCTGCGCCTCGTCAAGGGCTGGTAACTCCCCGCCGGTCATCGCATGGCGTTCCAAGCGATCCAAACGAGCGGCAAAGGAAGAAACCGAGTTCTCGGAACCAGGCAGCATCAAACGGGCCGCGAGCAGCTCCAAATGCAAACGTGGCGAGGTCGCGCCGGTCATCTCGCTCAGCGCCTTATTGGTGACATCAGCCCAGCGCGATAGCTCGCCCGCGCCGACCAAGCCTGCCTGCAGGCGCAGGGCCTCCAGCTGGTCCTCTGGAACACCGCGAAGGATCTTTTCCAGGCCTTCAGGCATGGCCTTGGCGATGATCAGGTCGCGGAAGCGTTCAAGGATGTCTTCGACAAAGCGCCGCGGATCCAAACCGGTCTGGATAATGCGGTCAATGGCGCCAAAGAGCCCAGCGCCGTCAGCCTCGTGAAGGGACAGCGTCACCTCATCCAGGAGTGTCGAATGGGTGTAGCCCAGCAACGCGATGGCAGTCTCATAATCCAGCGTTCCTTCACGGGCACCAGCCATCAGCTGGTCGAGAACCGAGAGGGTATCTCGGACCGAACCGCCACCGGCGCGGATCACCAGCGGAAGCACGCCCTCGGCTACCGCAACATTCTCGCGTTCGCACAAAACCTGCAGGTACGCCAGCAAGGCTTCCGGCGGAACCAGGCGGAAGGGGTAGTGATGGGTGCGGGAACGAATGGTCCCGATAACTTTCTCGGGTTCCGTCGTCGCGAAGATGAACTTGATATGCGCTGGCGGCTCTTCAACGATCTTCAGCAGGGCGTTGAAGCCTGCCGCGGTGACCATGTGGGCCTCATCGATGATGAAGATCTTGTAGCGGTCACGGGTCGGAGCGAAGGTTGCCCGCTCGCGCAGGTCGCGGGCATCGTCTACGCCACCGTGGCTGGCCGCGTCGATCTCGATGACATCCAGCGAGCCTGGGCCGCCATTGGCCAGTTCGACACAGCTCGGGCAAGTGCCACAAGGAACCGGAGTCGGGCCCTGTTCGCAGTTCAGGCAACGAGCAAGGATTCGTGCGGAGGTCGTCTTACCGCAACCGCGCGGACCGGAGAAGAGGTACGCGTGATTAACGCGGTTTTTCTCCAGAGCCGTCATCAGGGGAGCAGTAACGTGTTCTTGTCCGATGACGTCGGCAAACGTATCGGGACGATACCTGCGATATAGCGCTGTACTCACACCGGTTCCCTATCGGTTGCGTGATGCCCCGGGCATCAGCTGTTGGACGATATTCTCTGGTTCAACGATCCACGGTTCACGCGGCAGGTTTACCGGATCGAAAGCTTCTAGGGCTGCCTGCAAACTCGTGCTGGGCAAGCCCAATGACTCTAGCAAAATCGCCACAACATCGGCTGGATGTACCCCGTGTTCGGTGATCTCTTCGAGTGTTACTGCGCCATCGCGCTTGGCCAGGCGCTGGCCCTTGGCATTCAAAGCCAGCGGCACATGGGCGTACTCCGGAACGTCGTAGCCCAAAAGCGTTGCAAGATATCCCTGGCGCGGGGCCGAGGAGAGCAAATCATCTGCGCGCACGACCTGATCGATTCCGCTCAGCGCGTCATCGACAACCACCGCCAAATTGTAGGCGGGTGCACCGTCATTGCGGATGAGGACGAAATCATCCACGACGCCCATGTAGTCGCCAGCCAGCTGGTCGTGAACCGAAAACTCGGTGACCTCGGCGCGCAAGCGCAGAGCCGCTGGGCGTTCCTTTGCCTTGGCCTCACGCTCGGCGGGGCTCAAGTCCCGGCAGGTTCCCGGGTACGCGCCGGGGGCCGCGTGCGGTGCGCTGGCGGCTTCGGCGATGTCCTTGCGCGAGCAGAAGCAAGGGAAGAGAAGATCCCGTTTTTTGAGCTGTTCTACGGCGTCAAAGTAAATCGGCAGGCGTTCGGATTGGCGCAAGAGCGGACCATCGAATTCCAAGCCCAAAGACTCCAGCTCGGCGAGCTGGGCAGCCTCGGCTCCGGAGCGGACCCGGTCAAGATCTTCGATCCGCAACAAGAAGTCGCGTTGCGTGGAACGGGCAAAAAGCCATGCAAGGATTGCCGTGCGCAAATTGCCAAGGTGGAGTGGCCCAGAAGGGCTAGGGGCGAAACGGCCAGCGCCCACGTGGACTCCATTCGGCTTGCGTGAAAAAGTAAAGACCCCTCATGCACCTGCCAGAGCCCATCTACCCTTGCTACCTTCCGGTCCTGGGGGAGTTCAACAGGATGACACCACACGAGGGGTCATCGAAAATACTACCCGAGGGTGGTGCTTGGATAAAAATCGGAGAGCGTGCGCTTGCTCTCAACCGGTATCCTCATCCGTTGATTCGAACCATCCCAGGACCTTGCGCACCCGCTCGTTGAGCTGAACTGTCGGAAGCATCGGCGTCTGATCCTTCTCGAAGTCGAAGTTCTGCACATTCGTGACGCTTCCGGGAAGCTCAATGCACACCACTCCATGTGGCGAACGCCAGTTCACTGAGCCATCAGGAAGATAAGTGGCCTGCCATCCCAAGGCATGCTTGAACATTTGATGCCGCTTGCACAGCAAGTGCGTATTGGTGCGCGAGGTATGTCCGCCGCTGGCCCAGGCCTCAATATGATCGATCTCCGAAGTCTCTGCCGGACGATTGCACCCGGGGAAGCGGCAGCAGATATCCCGATTGCGCAGCAGGTCGCGCAGCGCCTTCGAGGGCCGGTACTTCTCACGGCCGACATCAATCACTGCCCCGGACCATGGATCCGTGAGGACCTTCATGAAGGACGGGGCATCTTTGGCAATGCGTAACGCCGTCCCGATGGGAATGGGGCCGTAGCCTTCCAGATCGGCTAAGGCTCGCTGGGGATCGGTCAGCATTTCAAGCGCCGGAATAGTCACCGCGACCCGTGCCTTCAATGGGGTACCGCCTCCCGCGGGCCAGCCATCGAGCAGCGCATCGCAGATGATGTCCAAGCGGCGTTGCTGCTCGGTGCGCTCATCGTCGGGATCATTGTGCTGTGCCGCGTGCCAGTTCACGGTGTTGATGATGCTCAGGGTGTTTTCGGCCGGCATGTACAGCTGGATGACCGACATGCCGTTGGGCTCATTCCAATAGCTCACCTTGCGGTCCTCGGCGCTCTTCTTATGGCGTTCTTCAATGGGGCGAGGGTGAAGGCGTTCATGAATCTTTCTCGCGCGGTGGGCAACGGCCGAGTCGGTAGCCGTGCGGGCAATGGGCAGCAAGGTTTGTTGCATATGCTGCACGTCTTCCGGGTCGAGGTCCTGGGATTGCTTGACGATTTCTTGCGCTGTCCTGGTGGTGATCTCACCTCGGCTTAGTTCTTCGAGGGTCTCGGGGCAAAGGTGGCGCAGGCCTTCTGCGATAAATAAGCGGTCGCGCGCATTGGCCTCGGTGGACCGCAAGGCTATGGCGGTTTCGGCGACAAATGATGAACGAATCACTGTTTCTTCCGAAGGGTCGATGCCGTAGTACTGCGATGACTGGTCCTGGAGCGCGTCATTCGGGGCTTCAATGAGCGGGTCTTGCGCTCCCTGGGCGGTGGAGGCTTTCACTGCATGCTCGTATGAATCTGCAATCACTGCTGCTTCTGCGGCGTCCAGCATGCTCCGGAGCCGGGTTATGTCTTTGAGCGTTTCCAGGCCCTGGTCCGTTGTGGCTGCAGGTGGAAGTTCGTAGAGCTTGCGCGCTGTGGCGGCAACCTGCGTGAACAGATTGTCTTGATCCAGATTCGCTGCCCATAGCCCGAAATCTCCGGGCGTAGTCCGTTGCCCGGGTGGACCGATATGCAGGCGGCGAGGATCATCGCTGCTGTGAAATACCTCTCTTTTGCTCATATATAGCAGTATTCGCGCTTCTGGACGAGGTGGAACGAAGAAGTGACGAGGTGGGTATAACCTCTAAAAACGCCTAGATTCAGGGAAGAACGCCTTCGGTGACGGCATGGGAAACGGCGGGAGAACTCTCGATTCGTGATTGAGCGAGAATTTAGATATGCTGGATCCTGCTCCACGGAGCAAACTGAGGAGGATTCGCCTAGCGGCCTATGGCGCACGCCTGGAACGCGTGTTGGGTTAACGCCCTCAGGGGTTCAAATCCCCTATCCTCCGCCATTGTAATGTCTCGGGACATCGTACGTACGATGTCCCGAGACATTAGTCTTTTAACGGTCACCTATTCAGGCTCGAAATTGCTTTTTGGTAATCCTTCGAAGGGTCAATTTTGAAGTACCTGATGATTTCGCCGGTTTTTCTGTTGATGACGGTTACGTCCCGATCTTCAACCATCATGCGAACCGGAATGCCTGAGTAGGTGCGCCCCACACCGAGGTGTCGAAGCTGTCCTGCGTACCTGAGTGTGAGTTTTCCGTCTTTATCTACCGTGTCGGTTCTGATGCGCGGTTCATCGTGCGACAACGGTTTGGGAACGGCTTTGGGCAACGCGGTGTAACGCACGTTGGGTGGTTTCCTTCCGGCACCTTTGTGCGGCCGTTCCATGTTGTAGATTTGTTGAAATTCCTTCAGTTGCTTATTGAGTTCAGCTACCGTCGTGGCTTGCGGCTGGGCTTTGAGCCAAAGCTTGAGGGTGCGGTGAAATCGTTCGACTTTCCCCTGGGTTTGAGGATGGCTTGGGGAGCCGTTGATCTGCTTGATATCCCACTGTTGCAACAACTTCTCGAATTGGTTCTTCGCAGGCCCGTCGCCGTTGGTTTTTCCTGTGAAACGGGTGGTGAACACCAGCCCGTTATCGGTCAGTGATGATTGGGGCCGGCCATGTTTTTCGCAAGCGTCTATGAATTGTTTGATAACAAAACGCCCAGTCACGGTCCTGTAGGCGTGGATGCTGATCAGGTATCTGGAGTGGTCATCGATGAAGTCGAGGATCTCTGTGTCGCTGCCGTCGACTAGGGTCCAGTGCGTGAAATCGGATTGCCACATTTCGTTGGGGAGGGCTGATTCGAAGCGTATGAATGAGGATTTGGGGCGTTTTTGTGGTTGGTCCGTGACCTGGTTGCCCTGGCGCAGGATGCGGTGGATGGTGGATTTTGCTGGTGGGGTCAGTCCTTCTGTTTCGAGGTGGGATTGAATGGTTTCTGCTCCTGCGTCCAGCCCTTTTTTGGTGAGTTCGTCGCGGAGCTCGGTGATGCGGTTTCTGATGATCTCCGGTGTTTGGTTGGGTGATGTTTTGGGTCGTTTGGATCTGGGTTCGTAGGCGGCTTCCCCATCGAAGGCGTAGCGTCGGACGAGTTCTTTGACCCAACGTTCCGAGACGTTGAAGTGGTGTGCTGCGGCTTTGGCGTTCATCGATCCGTGAACGACTGCAGTGATGATTTGTTTGTTGCGTATATTCACATTTTGAGGGTGAACGATGTCCTAGGACATGGTCTGACGCCACGCTGATGAAGGATGTCTCAGGACATGTAGGTGGTGTCAGGAGATGGTTCTGGGTGTCCAAATCGTGATGTGGCGGGAGTGGAATGATGTCCCAGGACATGGGTGAACGATGTGTTGAATCTACACACCCTATCCTCCGCCATTTTTAATGTCCCGGGACATCGGTAAAACGATGTCCCGGGACATTATTTTTTTGCCTTCTGACATCGAGTGATTATTTGCCGGTATGATCCGAACCAACTGACGATCATTCTTTCGATGAGGCAAGATCATGGCAAGTGTATTGAGCGAGATTTCCGTGGACTGCGCGAACCCGATGCTTCTGGCTCGCTTCTGGTGCGAAGTGCTGGACTTTGAAGTGCGTGAAGAACAAGCCGGATTGGTGTCCATCGGCGCTCCCGATGGGAACAGCGGGGCTATCGTAATGACCTTCGCACAGGTTCCCGAACCGAAATCAATGAAAAACAGGCTGCACCTCGATGTGCGGCCATTTGGCACAGACCAACAGCAAGAAGTCGATCGCCTACTGTCCCTTGGCGCCTCGTACGCGGACGTTGGCCAGGATGAGGACGTGAGCTGGGTAGTGCTCGCCGATCCGGAAGGCAACGAGTTCTGCGTCCTCTCCGGCAACAGCTAAAGCTACAAGCAACAAAAAAGACCTGCCAGCCTCAACCCGAAATTAATCTCGGGCTGAAGCCAGCAGGTCTTCGTGTTTTCCTCCCCGGAATTCGGGGAGCAGATGAACTAGGCGCTCTTCTTGGCCTTGACTACCTCTGGGTAGTGGATGGCAGCGGTCTGGGGGTGGGCACGCAACCAGCCCTTGAGAACATTGGCACCGTAGGAAGCCAGCATCGGGTTCTCTGGATCATCGGAGACGCCGCGGGCTTCGGCTGCCAGTTCTGCTGGCAGCTCGACCTTGTCGATGACTGCGTCCAAACGTGGCGAGTAGAAGAACGGCACCGAGTAGCGATCAACGCCAGCAGGTGGTGCGATCACGCGGTGGATGGTGGCCATCAGGTAGCCGTCGGTTGCGACTTCCAGCATTTCGCCGAGGTTCACGACCAGTGCGCCTGGAGTCGGCGGAACTTCGATCCACTCTTCCTGGCCGTATGGCTGAACCTGCAGGCCGCCAACCTGGTCCTGCAGCAACAAGGTGACGAAGCCGTAGTCGGCGTGCAGGCCAACGCCCTGGTTGCCGGACTCCGGAACGACATCGCCGGAAACGTAATGAACCAGTTTGCCCATCCATGACGGGGTGTTGGCGAACGGCTCATCAAAGTGGTCTTCGGGCAGGCCCAGGCCAACGGCAATAGCAGACAGCAGCTCATGGCCGGTCTTGTTCATCAGCTCGGCCCACGCCATGGCGCGTTCTTCAAGCTGAGGGAAATCTTCAGGGAACTGGTTAGGGCCCTGCAGGTTCAAATAAGGCTTATCGGCTGGCACGACTGCCAGGGTGTCGCGCTCGGGTCCGTAGTCGATCTGTTCGCGGGCGTCGGCGCGGCCGCGGGTGATCTCGGTGCCCATGCGGGTGTAGCCGCGGAACTGGGCGCTGTTGCGGTTATCGAGCTTGATCTTCTGCTCTACTGGCTTGTTGAAGAACTCGGCGATGGTGTCCAACAGCTCTTGGTCTTGGCCTTCTTGTGAGCTGTAGCCAACGATTTGGAAGAATCCAACACGATGGGCCGCGTCGCGAAGTGCAGCAACGAAATCTTCGTTGAAGCTGCCGTCAGCGTTGCGCGAGGTAGAGATGTCGAGGACTGGGATCTCGGTGACTACGTTTTTCATAACCCCAGAGTGCACCTCATGACGGGATTGTTACCAGCCTAAGTTACGCCGGGTTCCCCCAAGTTTCTCGCCGTGTAACAATCCTTGCGAAGGATGAAAATGAGGTTCATAATAGGGTTTTTTGCCATCGGCGGGGAAATCTGTCTGGAAGATGCGGCCGCTGGATATCGTTCTTTTAGTCCTGGATATCCTGATGCGTGTACAGCATACGATGCCAGTGATCTGCCTATGCAAGGATTACGCACAGCACAGGGTTTTTGACGTGCCCGCGCCACAACTGGCCTCGCGCGTCCGTAATCTGGATGCGCGATTACTACCGTGGGTTCCGGGTCTCGGACAGGGCGGAACATAGTGAAGCTGGCGGTCAGAACCGGGACGCCCGCCGAGCGAAACTTATTCAAGCGCACACTGTCGCGCACCGAGTAATTCCAGTGATCTGACTACTGGGCGCTTATGCTTGAAGGGTGATATTTCGAGCAGTAGGTGACGGCCGTCCATACCCAGAACACGGGTTGGTCTCCTCACGCGACTGGAGCGAACTGCCTCCGCAGCAGGTGAAGCTGGATCAGCTTGTTACTACCAAGTCCACACTTGACTTGGAAGCGCTGCTCTCGGAAGATTCCACTTTTTACGGCGACTTGTTCCCCCATGTTGTCCGGTATGGCGGTGTCCTTTATCTGGAAGATGGCGTGCACCGAGCGTTGCGTTCCGCGCTTCATCATCGCTCCGTAATACATGCGCGGATATTGGATTTAGACGGCGATTCGATAAGCTAATTTCCACGAGGATGACGAGCTGGTTTTCCTCAGCTAGTCGTAGCCGCGGGCTACCCGGAGCTAGGTGGGAAGATGCGTGAACGCGAAGACCCGGCCGAATGGCACGGGGCGCATATTGTTGATGAGCAAGACTTGAGTTTCAGCTCGGATCAAAAAGCCAAGAGCCGTGCCCGCAGGCGCCAAAACGCGGTGTTTGCCGTCATGGCCGTGCTTGTTATGACTGTCACCGTGGGCGCGCTGCTCATCGCGACCGGAAACTGGAAGCCCGGAGCGGATGCCACGGCCGCGGACACCGCAGAGCCGACCCCTGTGAAAATCGAGAACGCCAAGTGCCCTGAAGTCGACTTCTCCTATCAGGATCCGCAGAGCTTCAAAATCCGGGTGCTGAACACCACGAATATCGCGGGACTAGCCTCGGACACCGCAAAATCCTTGGAAGAACGCGGCTTTAAGATTGCCTCGTTGACCTCGGGCTGGGATTCGCTGTCGGCAACCACCGGGGCTGTCATTGCCGGTCCAGATGGCTATGCCCAGGCCTTCACCGTCCAGCGCCAGGTGCCGGGCGCGGTCTTCATCTTCGATCCGGAAAAATGGGGCACGACAGTAGACCTTGCCGTCGGTGAGAAATACGAGGGCCTGCAAAAGGACCGCAAGCTCGATACCTCCGCCGGCAAGCTGGTGTGCGCGCCGGCGGAGTAATCGCATAAGGCTTTCAGACCTACTGGGTTTTCACATTCTCCGCGTAGACCTGGGTGAGGGCATTGGCGAAAACATCGGCCGGCTGAGCGCCGGAAATCCCGTATTTTCCATCAAGGATGAAGAACGGAACGCCACTGATTCTGATCTGCTGGGCCTGCGCGATGTCGGCGTTGACTTCTTCGGTGTAGGCGCCGGCCTCAATCTGCGCCCCGAGTTCCACTACGTCGAGATCCAACGAGCCAGCCAGCTCCAGCAGCGTCTGGACGTCGCCGGTATCCAGCCCCTTTTCAAAGTGCGCGGAGAGCAATAGCTCCTTCATCTCATTGCCCGCTCCGTGCTGCTTTGCGTATTCCAGAACGCGAAGGGCGGTGAAGGAGTTGGCCACCTTGAGGTTATCGAAGTCGTACTCCAGGCCTTCCTCGGCCGCCTGCGCGGTGACGTGCTGCAGCATCTGCTGGACCTGCTCCTGATCCAGGCCCTTCATTTTCGAGAGGTACTCGGCTTCGCTGCCGTCGTAGTTATCCGGCAAGGATGGATCCAGCTGGTAGGCGTGCCAGTACACGTCGACGTTCTGCGAATATTCAAACGCTTCGACACCCTGCTCGAAACGCCGCTTGCCGATGAAGCACCAGGGGCAGGCGATATCGGAGAAGATGTCTACGCGCAGGCGCTTGGGATCAGCAGGCTGTTCGCCAATAATTTCACTCATACTTGAGCTAACAACTTTGTCCTCGAATGCATTCCGCGTACCGGGTGGACCTGAAGCAGCCCAGTGGCTGGAATAATCGAGAGCAGGACAAGAAGTCCGAGAACGCAGAAGTACACAGGAAGCGGTGCACGTGGCAAAGAATCTTCGCTGGCGCGGAATCCTTTTTGCCGGAACCATCACCGCCATGGCCGGATTCGTGGACGGCGTCGGGTTCGTCCACTTTGGCGGCTATTTCCTCTCGTTCATGTCCGGCAACTCCACTCGTTCCTCGGCCGCCTTGATGACCGGGGATGTCACCGGGTGGATCAACGCCATGTCCCTGGTGGCCAGCTTTGTCGCCGGCGTGGTGATCGCGACCCTGATGACCTCGCCACTGGCTGCGCTTCGCAGGCCGGTGGCCATGTATTTCAGCGCCGCCTTGCTCTTGGCCGCTGCTGCCACCGGAACCATCCAACCTCACGCCACTGCGCTCTTATTGGCCGCCGCGATGGGCGTGGTCAATGTGTCCTATACGCGATCTGGCGAAGTGTCCTTGGGCCTGACCTATATGACCGGCACCTTGGTCAAGCTCGGCCAAGCGCTCGGCGGAGCGATCCTCTCAGTGCTCACCGGTTCCAACCGGGGAACCAACCGATTGCTGTGGCTGCGCTACGCGGTGCTGTGGGCCATGATCACCGTAGGCTCGCTCGGCGGCGTCCTCGCCTACCTGCACCTGGGCTTGGGCAGCCTATGGATCGTGGGCGCAGGAATGCTCCTCTGGGCCACCCTGGCGCTGCTCCAGGAGCTGCGCGCAAAAGGCGAGCTGCCCGCGGACGCAACCAGCGGCGCGCACCGGGAACTCATCGAGTAGCTACCTGCCTTCGGATACGAGAACAGCGCCTGGCCTCCCCATCGGGAAGCCAGGCGCCACATCTACGTTCAAGCGGATCAGCCCTGCACGGAGTCGCTGTCCTGCTTGATTGCAGCTGCTGGACGCACCAGCACCTTGTAGAGCACGCCGAGCAGCAACAGCCAGGCGATGCCGGTGTACAGGGCCACGCGGGTCTCGGCGCTCAGCGCCAGCAGCACCACGACAAAGGCCATGAAAACCAGCGCCGCCCATGCGGCAATGGTTCCACCTGGAACAGCGTATTCGCGGGGCAGCGAGCTATCGCGGCCGGCCTTGGATTCCTGCCGGCGCATGGCCAGATAGGAGGCCAGGATCATGATCCACACCCATACGGTCGCGAAGGTCGCGATGGAGGCGATGATGGTGAACAACGCTTCAGGCAGCAGGGCATTGAGCACCACGCCGACCAGCAGCACGATGGCCATGATGACCACGGTCATCCACGGCACGCCATTGCGGGAGACGCGGCCGAAGGACTTCGGCGCATGGCCCGCTACCGACATCGCGTAAAGCATGCGCCCGGCGCCGAAGGTGTCGGCATTGATCGCCGACACCGCCGCGGTGATCACCACGGCATTGAGCACGTGGGCTGCCGCCGGCAAGCCGAGGCCGTCGAAGATCTGCACGAACGGCGAGGCCGAGCCATCGATCTGGCGCCAGTCGAAGAGCATCATGACCACGGCCAGGGAAGCCACGTAGAACAGCAGGATGCGCCATGGCACGGTGTTGATCGCGGCCGGCACCGAGGTGGATGGATCGTCGGCCTCGCCCGCGGTGATGCCGATGGTTTCGATGCCGCCGAAGGCGAACATCACCACGGCGAAGGACAGCAGAAGGCCCATGAAGCCATTGGGGAACAGGGTTCCGGCGCTCATCAGCGTGGCCACGCCGGTGGCGGTGTCGGTGTCAGGGGCGTTGAAGCCGAAGACGATCAGGGCCGCGCCGCCCACGATCATGGCGATGATCGCGGTGACCTTCACGATGGCCAGCCAGAATTCGGTTTCGCCGAAGACCTTCACCTTCATCAGGTTGATCGTGGCGATCAGCAGCACCACGGCCAGCACCCAGATCCACTGCGGCACCTGCGGGAACCAGAAGCCCATGTAGATGCCGAAGGCAGTGACATCGGCGATGGCCACAATGGCCATTTCGAAGCTGAAGGTCCACCCGGTGACGAAGCCGGAGAAGTTGCCCAGGTAGCGTGACGCGTAGTGCGCGAAGGATCCGGAGACCGGATGCTTCACGGCCATCTCGCCCATGGCGCGCATGACGATGAAGACGGCCGCGCCGCCGATCATGTACGCAAGGAGCACTGCGGGCCCGGCGGCCTGGATGGCGGAGGAAGAGCCATAGAACAGGCCCGTTCCGATCGCCGAGCCCAGGGCCATGAAGCGGATGTGGCGGGCCGTGAGCCCGCGGGCGAGTGAGGCCTTGATATCGGTCACGATAGTATTGCTCGGATCCTGTTCGGGTGCATTCGTTTGTGGGCCTGAAACCGTTGAAAACAGAAATCAGCCGAGAAAATCCTATGTTCTCTCACGGTCCTGATGCGCCGAACGTGGCATAGGTCTACCGTGAGCTTAACCACCAGCAGTTGGCCCGGGGCACCTGCGCAGTGGGAGAATGGGCTTATGAAACTAGGATTCGTCCGTCACGGACAGACGCAATGGAATCTCGAAGGCCGGCTGCAGGGCTCCAGCGATATCCCGTTGAATGACACCGGGAGGGCCCAGGCCCGCGAGGCGGTAGAGGTCCTCGGCGCCGGCGGCTGGGATGTCATCGTTTCCTCCCCGCTTTCCCGCGCCCGCGAGACCGCGCAGATCATTGCCGATGGCCTGGGCCTGGAACTCGGCCCCAGCTATGACCTGCTCATCGAGCGCGACTACGCCCAGGGCGAGGGCATGATCGAAGCCGAAGCGCTGGCCCAGTGGCCGGATAAGAACGGCGGCGGAATCGAGCCGCTGGCCTCCGTGGTGGATCGCGGACTGCGCGCCATTGAGCAGATCGCCGCCGACTACCCGGGCAAGAACGTCGCGATCATCTGCCATGGCACGATCATCCGCTACACGCTCTCGCACCTGGCCGGCTACAAGCTGGACACCATCCGCAACGGCTCGGTGGCCATTGTGGGCCAGGACCAGGATGGCGCCTGGCAGCTGGAACTGGTCAACGACGAGGTCCCGGCCAAGATCAGCGGCTAGAAGTCGAGCACTTGGCTGCCCTCGGGCAGCACCGCACGGATGCAGGAGGCCAGCTGCGAATCGCGTTGCC
Source organism: Glutamicibacter mishrai (assembly GCF_012221945.1). Taxonomy (NCBI): domain Bacteria; kingdom Bacillati; phylum Actinomycetota; class Actinomycetes; order Micrococcales; family Micrococcaceae; genus Glutamicibacter; species Glutamicibacter mishrai. The sequence continues at coordinate 2,124,078 of NZ_CP032549.1, forward strand.
GGGTTTTCAGCGCCGCCAGCCAGGAACCCAGCGAACGATAGGCCTTGGCCCGCACCATTGGGGCGGACAGGAAGATATCGTGCAGCGCTCCGGGCAGGCGCACCACGTGCAATTCGCGTCCCAGATCCAGGCTGCGCTGCGCCACCACCTGCACGTTCAGCGCCACGTCGGCGCGCGTGGCGGTGTCATGCCAGCGGGGCAGCAGGTAGTCCTCGGCCGAGAGCATGACCAAGGTGGGCATCTGCAGGTCCAGCCCCTTTTTCACCTTGGCCTGCGCAGCGAATACCGCGCCGATGAACCCGGCGGTGAGCTTGAAGCCATTGACCGGCCGCCAACCCAGGTCATAGTCCCACTCGCCATTGAACTGGTTGGACACCGTGCGGGTGTAGAACCCCGGATCCACGGTGGGCAGATAACGATGAGGGTTGCGCGTGCTGGCCGCCTGGATGATGCGGGCCAGGGCGGTGCGCCCGATTTCGCTGGCCTGGAATTCGAGCCAGGGGCTGTTCAGCGCCAGCGCATCGACCTTGTTCGGATTGGCCGCCGCATACATGGAGGCGCTGAGCCCGCCGGTGGAGTGGGCGAGCATCACGAACCTGGTGCCTGGGTGGGCGCTTGAAATGATCCGGTGCGCGGCGTCGAATTCCTCGAAGTACTCCTGCAGGTCGGTGGTGAACCCGGGGCTGATCGTCGCGGACAGGCCACTGGCGTGATCGGCGGGCAGGTTGCGGCCGTAATGGCGCAGGTCCAGCGCGTAGAAGTCGGCGCCGGCTTCGCTGAGGAACTCGGCCAGTTCCTTCTGGAAGAAGTAGTCGGACCAGCCGTGCACATAGAGCACCGCGATGCCGCGCAACGGCGGTGCCAGGCGCAGCATCTTGCGCGGACGATGCCGCACCAGGGTCGCGGTCGAGCCATCGGCCAGGGGCAGGGGCCGGTAGGAGAAGCCTTCCCCCAACAGGTCGGGCTGCCAGAGATCTTCGGCGGGACTCTTGAACTTCAATGCCATGGCAACAGCCTAGCCACTGCGCACAAAAAACGGCATCCACCCGCTGGACTGGTTACCAGCGGATGAATGCCGCTTCTCGTGGCCGATCTTTCGGACGACTGGTGACAATCGGCCCGGTCTAGTAGGGGCTTAGCCTGCCATTTCAAGGGTGCGAGCTGGCGCATCCAGGTAACGCAGGTAAGCATTCTTGGTCAGGAAGGTCGGGAAGTCATCACGCAGGGCGCAAGCTTCGAAGATTTCCATCGCTTCCTCGAAACGGTCTCCTTCAAAGCGCTCCATGCGATCCATGGTTTCCTCGGCCAGTTCCTGTACCCAACGACGAGTGATGATTTCACCCTCATCGGTGATGGCGGACTGGTGGATCCACTGCCACAGCTGTGAACGGGAGATCTCAGCGGTAGCTGCATCTTCCATCAGGTTACGCAGGGCCACTGCACCATTGCCGCGCAGCCAGGACTCGATGTAGCGGATGCCGATCTCGATGTTGTCACGGATACCGCGTTCGGTGATCTTGCCGGTTACGCTCTGAATGTTCAGCAAAGCGGTGTCCGAAACCTCAACATCTTCACGGGTACGCTGCAACTGGTTCGGGTTTTCACCCAGCACCTCGTCGTATACCTCACGAGCCACGGATACCAGATCCGGGTGAGCCACCCAGGAACCGTCAAAACCGTCGGCAGCTTCACGAGCCTTGTCCTCACGAACCTTGCTGAAGGCGATCTCATTGATCGATGCATCCTTGCGGCTAGGAACAAAGGCGCTCATTCCGCCGATGGCCGATGCCCCACGACGGTGGCAAGCACGAACCAACTGCTCGGTGTAAGCCCGCATAAACGGTGCACTCATGGTCACGGTGTCACGATCCGGGAAGACAAAACGTGGTCCACGGGAACGGAAATTCTTGATGATCGAGAAGATGTAGTCCCAGCGTCCTGCGTTCAAGCCCGAGGAGTGCTCACGCAACTCGTAGAGGATCTCTTCCATTTCGAAAGCTGCGGTAATGGTTTCAATCAGTACCGTGGCACGAATGGTTCCGCGCTCGATTCCCAACAGATCCTGAGCCATGTTGAACACGTCGTTCCACAAGCGTGCTTCCAGGTGGTTTTCCAGCTTTGGCAGGTAGTAGTACGGGCCTCGGCCGGCTGCCAGCAGACGCTTGGCATTGTGGAAGAAGTGCAGTCCGAAGTCCACCAATGCGCCGGAGATCGGGGTGCCAGCAACCAACAGGTGCTTTTCTGGCAGGTGCCAGCCACGGGGGCGAACCACAATGGTGGGCAGTTCGCTCAGTTCGTAGCTGTTCAGCTTGTACTCACGACCGTCGGGTGCGGTGAAGTCCAGCTCCTGATCCAGAATACGGATCAGGTTAACCTGGTTCTTGATCACGTTCTGCCAGGTCGGGGAGCAAGCATCCTCCATGTCGGCCAGCCATACGCTAGCGCCGGATTTCAGTGCATTGATCGCCATTTTGCGTTCGATCGGACCGGTGATTTCTACTCGGCGATCTTCCAGCCCTGGGGCGATCGGGGCGACCTGCCATGAATCATCTTCGCGAATGCTGCGGGTCTCTTCCAAGAACTTTGGATCACGACCATTGGCGATGCGTGCCCGGTTGACCTGGCGACGCTGCATGAGTTCGGCACGGCGGGATTCAAATGCGCTGTGCAAGGAAGACAAGAAGTCTAGTGCGTCGCTGGTCAGGATCTGCTCCTGGTAGCGAACTGGGGTAGCCGTGATGGTGATGTTGTTGAGGGTGATGGGGGAGTTCATGGCAGCGTCCTTAAAGATTAAAAATGGTGGTGGTGCTAGCCGGCGACACTGCCGGCTAGCACCATCGACCCATCAGGGTCTAATGGAATTGGCCTTCTTCGGTGGATCCCACCAGGGCCAGGGTGGAGGCGTTTGGGTTCAGCGCCGTGGAGATCGCGTCGAAGTAGCCGGTGCCGACTTCACGCTGGTGCTTGGTGGCGGTGTAGCCGGCAGCCTCGGAAGCGAATTCGCGTTCCTGCAGTTCGACGTAGGCGCTCATCCCGTCCTTCGCGTAGCCGGCGGCCAGGTCGAACATCGAGTGGTTCAAGGCGTGGAAGCCGGCCAGGGTGATGAACTGGAAGCTGAAGCCCATGGCACCGAGTTCGCGTTGGAACTTGGCGATGGTTGCGTCGTCCAGGTGCTTCTTCCAGTTGAAGGAAGGCGAGCAGTTGTAGGAGAGCATCTGGTCCGGGAAGTCCTTCTTGACCGCTTCGGCGAACTTGCGGGCCAGCTCCAGGTCAGGGGTGCCGGTCTCCATCCAGATCAGGTCAGAATACGGTGCGTAGGCCTTGGCTCGGGCGATGCACGGTTCGATGCCGTTGGTGACCTTGTAGAAGCCTTCCGGGGTGCGCTCTCCGGTGATGAACTGCTGGTCGCGTTCGTCGACATCCGAGGTGATCAGGGTTGCTGCTTCTGCGTCGGTGCGGGCGATGACCACCGAGGGTGTGCCAGCCACGTCGGCGGCCAGGCGGGCCGCGTTCAGGGTGCGGATATGTTGTTGAGTTGGGATCAGCACCTTGCCGCCGAGGTGGCCGCACTTCTTTTCGCTGGCCAGCTGGTCTTCCCAGTGGACGCCTGAGGCGCCGGCCGCAATCATGGATTTCATCAGCTCGTACGCGTTCAGCGGGCCGCCAAAGCCGGCTTCTGCGTCAGCGACGATCGGGACCATCCAGTCTTCGACGCTCTGGATGCCTTCGGAGAATTCGATCTGGTCGGCACGCTGCAACGCGTTGTTGATGCGGCGGACAACCTGCGGAACCGAGTTGGCCGGGTAGAGCGACTGGTCCGGGTAGGTCTGGCCCGAAAGGTTGGCATCTGCTGCAACCTGCCAGCCTGAGAGGTAGATGGCCCGCAGTCCGGCCTTGACCTGCTGCACTGCCTGGTTGCCGGTCAGTGCGCCCAGTGCGTTGGTGTAGCCGCCGGTCGGGGTTTCCTCGGTGAGCTGCTTCCACAGCTTCTGCGAACCGCGCTTGGCCAGGGTGTGTTCTTCCTGGACTCGTCCCTGCAGCTTCACGACGTCGGCGGCAGTGTAATCACGAGTGACACCGCTCCAGCGAGGGTTGTTCTCCCAGTCGGTTTCGATAGCTGCGATGCGGTTGTCGATCGAGGTTTCGTTGGTGTTCTCGGTAGTCATTGCCTTGGCTCCTTCGCGCAAGTTCCGGGTTCATGTTGATCGCTAGGTGATCGTGTGAACTTCTTCGTGGGAACTACTTTTCCTCAAACGCAAGAGCCGAAATAGAGGTTTTCCAGATTAAGATCTTCACTTCTTCTCGAAAATGAAAGATTTGCGATTCTTGGGCTGAAAGTGAGCCAAAGCGCTAAAAACTGACGTGGGTGAGCAAAATTACGGAGAAGAATTGTGAAAATTTAGCAGTCCCCCCACGATTGCGGGAGCGCGAGCGCGATCGAAGTCTCCAGACGGGCAGGGTGCCGCCCTGATTTGATATGGGAATTAACCGATGGGAAGCAGGGCTTTGGCTACGACAAGGCAGGGCCGCAAGGTTCAAAAGCGTGAAGCGCTGAGTAGCAAGACTTCTAGATGCCCTCAGGTGATGGGTGCATGGAAATGAGCTATTGAGCGTGTAAGTGGGGCGCCTGAAAAAGGAAACTGACTCGAAAAATCTTCGTTTCTTGATTACGGGGACCAGCTGCGTGTTTAGGCCCCTGGCTGGCTAAACCAAGTCGAAGGAAACGACAGCCATGACGCCGCGACCGGAAATGCGAGGTTCCCGGCCATCCGAACCGGCGACGGTATCGCGCACGTTCACGGGCTGCTGGTCTTCACCGAGGAGCAAGGCCGCTGAACCTTGCAGCAGGATGCCGAGCTGGCCATCAAAGAGGTACTGCTCGCGCTTCTTGGACAGCTCGACAATGCGCACGGTAGGGCGGACCTTCTGCGGATCTGCGGCAACATATACGGTGAGCAATTCTTCGGTGGGCTGGCTGGCCTCGACCGGAGCATCGGTGGTGAACTTCAGCGGGCGGAGAGGTTCCAGGCCGTGCTGTTCGCCGTCGACGGTGAGCTCGACAAAATCCCCGGCCACCAAGGTAATGACCTGGGCAGGGAGCGCGGGGGAGAAGGATGCTTCCTTCTCGATGGAGCGAATGGATACCTGCCAAGTTGCTTCGGCTTCGGAACTGCGCTGCAAGGTCCCGTCATCGGCAAGGGTTCCTGCGGCGATGAGCCGGACCTGTCCCAGTTCCCACTGCTTCTTGGCGCTCTTGGACAGCCCAAGGATGGACTCGGGGGCAAAAGTGGCCTGTGCTTCGCTCATGATTCGAGTCTACTTGCCTGCGATCATGCGTAACTGATCCACCAGTTGTGTCGTGGGCACCGATGCATCGAGTACCAGCCAACCATGCAGTTTCGCCAGGCGAAGATATTCAGCTCGTGCTGTCTGAAGGTACTCCAAGGGTTCCTCATCTTCCGCTCTTGCATTGATGCGTTCGAAAGCGAGCAGCGGCTCAACATCGAGAAGAATGACGGTTGTATTTTCGGTGCATTTGCGCGCGAGCCACGGCAGCAGCAAGCCTGGCTTATGGCCTCGGACATGGCGAAGAACAAGCTGGCAATACAGGTGGCGATCCATCACCGTCAGACCCGGGGCGTGCGCTGCGGCCAAGGAATTCCGAACGACATTAAAGATCCGCACGGTCGTCTCGATCAGTTCCTGAAGGACGCGAGGGATGCGGATTCCGGAGTTCAAAGAGAAGTTATTGAGCCAACGCCGGCCAGCAGCATTGGCGAGACTGCGTGCCGGGATCTGCTCATTATGCAATTCCTGCACCAAGGTGGCGATGGCGGTGCTTTTGCCTGCCCCGTCGATACCCATGACAACGAAGGTCCTCGGGGGATCGTGGGCAGAGTTTTTCGCGGAGAGGACTTTTTCTGCGATGGCGGTCATGGTGCTCCTTGGCGTTGGCCGGTTTCCTATTTCAACGAGCAACAGCCGCGCATGATTCCGCTGGCCCGCTGTGCATTCGGTATGAATGGCGCAAACCCGAGACGAATAGAAGAACTGAAAATATTTCACTCTGCGAGGCGCTTGATGTTGGGGTAAAAACATCTTTTAGGGTCGGTTTCTGGAAAAGTTCCTCATTCTTCACCTAGTCTGGGTATGTGACTGCAACCACATGGAACCGCGCAATGAAGCCGGAAAATGGCAATAGCTCCGGCGAAACCCCGGAGATGGATGCCATTGCCCTGGGGCGAAGGATTCGTTTCCTGCGCAAAAGCAAACAGATGACACTCGACGATATTTCGGCCTTGGTCGATACCGCGCCGAGCCAGCTTTCGCTGATTGAAAACGGCAAGCGCGAGCCGAAGCTGTCCCTGCTCAAAGCGTTGGCAGGCGCCTTCGAAGTAGGCGTGGATGACCTGCTGGGCAACGAACCGCCCTCACGCAGAGCAGCCCTGGAAATTGAATTGGAGCGCGCCCAGCGCGGCCCGCTCTACGAGTCGTTGGGACTGCCGACCGTACGCGTGGGCACCCGTCTTCCAATGGACGTGCTCGAGTCCTTGGTAGGACTGCAGCACGAACTCGAACGCCGGTTGAACGAACAGGCGGCTACTCCTGAAGAAGCCCGCCGGGCCAATACCGCCTTGCGCCACGAGATGCGAAGCCGCAACAACTACTACAAAGAGATCGAGCAGGAAGCTTCCAAGGTCCTTTCTGCTGTCGGCCACGATTCAGGACCACTGTCTCATCACCGTGCCGCCGATATCGCTGAACACCTCGGCTTCAGCCTGCGCTTCGTCGGGAACCTGCCGCATTCCACGCGCTCGGTGACCGACCTGAAAAACATGCGCATTTACCTGACGCAGGCCAACCGGACCGAGCATGACCCGCGGTCGGTGCTGTTGCAGGCATTGGGTCATCACGTGCTCGGACATAAGCCGCCGACCGATTACTCTGATTTCCTCTCCCAACGCGTAGCAACAAACTATTTTGCTGCGGCGCTGATGATGCCGGAGAAATCGACCGTCGAATATCTGCGCCGGGCCAAGAGCAACCGGGAGCTGGCCATCGAGGACCTGCGTGATGCCTTCGCCGTGTCCTATGAATCGGCGGCGCACCGCTTCACCAACCTGGCCACCGAGCATTTGGGAATGACCTGCCACTTCCAGAAAGTGCATGAGTCGGGCATTTTGCATAAGGCGTATGAAAATGATCGGGTGAATTTCCCGGCGGATCACACCGGAGCCATCGAAGGGCAGACGATCTGCCGCTATTGGACCAGCCGCGTCGTCTTTGAGCAGATGGACAAATTCCGATCATTTGAGCAGTACACCGATACCGTCAATGGCACCTACTGGTGCACGGCCCGCACCGAGCGGCACTCTTCAGGACTGTACTCGTTGTCCATCGGGGTTCCCTTTGAGCATGTGAAATGGTTCCGCGGCCGCGATACCAAAGAACGGTGCCAGTCCACCTGCCCGGATGAAAACTGCTGCCGCCGTCCGCCAGCGGACCTATCGGATCAGTGGTTTGGCAACGCCTGGCCAGCAACCCGCGCCAATACGCATCTGCTGGCTGCCATGCCTACCGGTGCCTTCCCTGGCGTAGATGAAACCGAGGTTTATAGCTTCTTGCAACGCCAGGAAGACTGAGGCCGCGCAGTTATCCCAGATGCTCAAGCGGGTATGACTGGAACTAGGGCTGGGAACATTGCTTGGCGATAAAACCAGCGGTAGCCTCAGCCAGCCATGCACCGTTTTGCGCCACGGTCCGTTGGGAGCGGGCTACCTTGAAGGAATGGTTGCCGCCTTCAAACCAGGCAAGTTCTGAAGAGCCGTTGAGCTTTGCAACGACAGCTTCCATCTTTTCGGGGTTTGCGAAGGGATCTTTGGTGCCTTCCAAAAACAACATTGGAAGCGTCAACGGGTAGAGGTGCTCATCGCGAAGCTTGTCTTCCTTCTTGGGTGCGTGCAGCGGATAGCCCAGGAAGATCAGCGCCTGCGCAGACATTCCATCGGCGATGGCCAGCGATGCCATGCGTCCGCCAAACGACTTCCCAGCAACAACGATGGGCAGGCCGTCGGCGAGATGTTCTTCTGCCCAAGCGCGAACCTGGTGCCAGACCGCAATCGCCGTGGGTGCCTTGTCCGGGAATTTCTTGCCTGCGTCCATGTAAGGAAAATTGAAGCTCAGGACGCTGATCCCCAGATCCGCGACAGCTTGGGCGTAGCCGGTCATGAAGTCATGATCTTTGCCTGCGCCGGAACCGTGAGCCAGGATCATCATCGCGCTCGCTTGCTCTGCAGGTGACCACAGTGCGCTGAGCTGGGAATCATTAAATGGAATCATCAGTTCTTGCGTCATGGATTCAAGCCTAGAGCGTGTCCTCCATGCTGAGGGAATCGCTGGCGACTATGGGATCTGCTTATTGCATCCATTCTTCGCGTAAGGCGGTGCCTGTATCTTCGCCGTCCCTGGCAATGACGGTCAGCTTTTCAACTTGTTCTCCGACAGCTGCTTTGTCGTTGATCTTGATGATCATGTTTCCTGAGACAAAACTTGATGCTGGCATATCGTAGGTTCCGTCCATCCATGGACCGTCTTTGATCGTGACGACAAGTTCGCCAAATGCAGGCGAGGTTACCTTATCCACGTACGCGTGTGGATCAGAAGGAAGACAGTTGCGGTACACCTCCAACGTCGTGATTTCTGCATGGCACATGGATTCGTAAACATCATTCATGCCCGATAACCATTGTGCGTATTTTTCTTTGGCCCAGGCTTTGCGATCGTTGGGGTCTGCGCCGGTTCGAGCACGGGTGTAGGTTCCTGAATTTTTGCCATCCTCGGTCGCGAAAGTGACGCTCTCCAGCTCAGGCGACTTCTCACCCACGCTCTCGAACATTACGAGGCCCATGACTCTAAGCTCGTCCTCGCGAGTTTGGTAGCTTTCCTGCATCCCATCACGGTTGAAGATCATGCTGTTGTCCAAATAGATCTTCAAAACGCCCTCTTTGGGAGACTCCCACGAGGTCATCAGATTGTAGGGATACAGAAATCCTCGGGTGGATTTGATGCCGGAATTGTCTTTCCACATCTGAATCTTGGAGTCCGCCCACTCCTGTCCAGTCAATGCCGAATCGGTGGGTTCAGTAGACGCCGGTGCGATAGAATTTTCGGCAAGTTCAGTCTCAGGATTTGTGGCTGCGACGGTTGGGTTAGCTGGAGCGCTCGCTGATTTTACCGGCTCTGCAGTCGGCGTAGGGCTTTCGGACGCGCTGCATCCGTTCATCAAAAGGGCCATAACGGACAAGGCAATGAAACTTCGGATGCGCAAAAGTTGCTCCTAGTAGAGTGGTGAATTTTCAGTCTATTAGGGCGTCTGCGCTAAAAGCTATCTATTAGAGAAACCGAGCGAAAATTCTCACGGAGCCATGCTCGAAATCAGATCCCTCGCTCAGGCCCATTGACTCATAAAATGCGCGTTGGCCCGGCTCGTCATCGGTAATGAGCACGAACTGGCGCAGGTGCTCGAATCGTTTTCGGACGGCTGAGAACAGTTCTCGTCCTGCTCCAGTGCGCTGGGCTTGCGGGTGGACGAGGATGTCTTGAAGGTAGCAAATGGTCGCGTCATCAGATATTGCGCGGGCCAATCCAATGAGCTGGTGGTCATCGTAGTAGGCATAAACAAGGAAATCCGAGTTGGCGTGCGCTCTGGCCAAAACGTCAGGTTGGTCGGTATAGGCGCTCCAGCCAACCGAATCGTAGAGGGCGATGATCTGTTCATGGGTGGGGACTTTTGTCGTGGATATTTCCATTGTTCAATTGCTCCCTGCATGTCCATGAATTTGCTTCAGGCTAACATGGCTGAGCCATCACGTTTGCGGAGCGTCGTAATTTGCTTGGACTAATTCATACCCGGGTCGGAGGCTTTGCCGTTGGCATCCTGAAAGACTGAACGGATGAATTTCATCCCGCTGTTGCCCTCGCACACTCCTGTGTCATCTCTTGAAAGACCCCTCTGAGATGGAAGAGGTGGCTGTTGAGAGCGACGGGATCCTTGAACTGCAAGACAACAAGGTGAGCCGGAAACAGCTGGCTTGGGGCTTCTTGCTTCTTGCTGTCGCGGCGATTTTCGGTCTGGGCGCTGGCTGGCTGTGGGCATGGTTAGACCAGCTATCGCCTTCTGGACAGGTGGTCTTTTTCATCGTCTCGGGATGGCCGATGGTATTTTGCGGATTCCTGATCAGCGGCCTGTCAGCCGTTGCAGGCCTGCTGTGTCTTGTGCCCAAGATGATCACCCGGATCGGGCGAAAAGGCGTTCGTGTATCGGTGCGGATTCTTGTACACCTGGGCGTTACTGCGGCATCGTTGGTCTGGCTCGGATTTTGGCTGATCTCGGGGCTGAATGCACTCATGTCCGACTACCACAAGATCAACGCGGAGACCGGCGAGAGCGTTGTAGTTTCCAAACCGGGTTTCGACCCGGCCGATTTCGTTGTTTATGCCCCGAAGTCGCCCTTCGTTTATCAAAGGGTCGACGGGATTAGCGGTCATTCAGAATCTAGGCTTTTCGTATCAGATCATTGCACTCTTGAGCGACAGGATACTGCCTTGACTTTAACCTGTGGAACTGACGTGGTGACGTTACCGAATCAGACCAATTAACTATCGGTTGGCATTCTCTGCATGCACAAGGGGCTTGACCCACCGAAGCAAAAGCTTCGGTGGGTCAAGCCCCTTGAGTCTATTTCGACTTAGTTATCGAAGTAGCTAGGCACGTGCTCACTCTGCGCTGGCGGGGTAGGCACATCAACCTTCTTGCGCACTACCAGCTTGTCCTGTGCGTAGTCCACCAAGACGGTGTCACCGGCAGTCAGCGAATCGTCGATCAGCAGATCGGCAATGGCATCCTGCACCTTGCGCTGCACCAACCGGCGCAACGGACGGGCGCCGAACTCTGGATCGTAGCCCTCGGAAGCCAGCCAATCTACGGCAGCTTCGCTGACTTCCAGATCCAGTTCCTGATCTGCCAAGTGCTTCTGCGTATCGGCGATGACCAGCTTGACGATCTGGCCGATCTCCGACTGCGAAAGCTTGGAGAAGAGCAGAACCTCATCCAGACGGTTCAGGAACTCGGGACGCATGAACTCGCGCACCTTGCTCATCACCTTGGCGCGGATCTCTCCGGCCTCGCTGGTGGCCTTGGCCGAGGTGAAACCGAAGTTTCCGGCCTTGTTGGCCAGGTACTCGCCACCGAGGTTGCTGGTCATCAGGATCAGCGTGTTCGAGAAGTCCACGGTGCGCCCGGCCGAGTCGGTCAAGCGTCCGTCATCCAGCACCTGCAACAGCACGTTGAATACATCCGGGTGGGCCTTTTCGATCTCATCAAGCAGGATCACCGAGTACGGGTTGCGGCGGACCTTCTCGGTCAGCTGGCCCGGCTCGTCGTGGCCGACGTATCCCGGAGGGGCACCGATCAGACGGGCAACGGTGTGCTTCTCGCCGTATTCGCTCATATCGACTCGCACCAGCGAGTCGGCCGAACCGAACAGGTTGGTAGCCAGGGCCTTGGCCAGCTCGGTCTTGCCGACGCCGGTTGGGCCCAGGAAGAGGAACGAACCGATCGGACGACCTGCAGGGGACAGGCCGGTGCGGTTGCGTCGCACGGCGCGAGCCACTGCGGAGACGGCATCCTTCTGGCCGATCACCGAAGCGTGCAAGGACTCTTCGAGGGTCGCCAGACGTGACTTGTCATCGCCCGTGATCCGGGAAGTTGGGATACCGGTGGAGCGGGAGATGACCTCAGAGATCTGGGCTTCATCCACCACACGGGTGATTCCTGCGTCACCGGCTTCCTCTGCAGCATTGATCCGTGAGGTCAGCTCGGCGATGTGGTCGCGCCAGGCGCTGGCATCCTCGAAGCGTTCCTCGCCGATGGCGCGGGACTTCTCGCGTTCGGCCTCCACCAGATCGGCGCGCAGTGACTGCACGTCCTCGGTATCGCCGGCGGCGATGGAGCGCCGGGCACCAGCGATGTCGATCAGGTCGATAGCCTTGTCAGGCAGCTGGCGGTCGGTGAGGTACCGTGCCGAGAGTGCCACCGCGGCCTTGAGGGCTGCCGGGGTGTACTGCACCTGGTGGTGGTCCTCGTAGGATTCGCGCAGGCCCTCCAAGATGGCCAAGCTGACTTCCTGGGAAGGCTCGTCCACCATGACTTTGCCGAAGCGGCGGGCCAGGGCGCTGTCCTTCTCCACCTTGCGGAACTCGTCCAGCGTGGTGGCACCGATCAGATGCAGCTCGCCGCGAGCCAAGCGGGGCTTGAGGATGTTGGCGGCATCCATATTCCCGGACTCGCCGGAACCGGCGCCAACCAACAGGTGCATCTCGTCGATGAACACCAGAACCTGGCCCTCGGAGTCGGCAATCTCTTCGAGCAGGCCGGTCAGGCGTTGTTCGAAATCGCCGCGGTAGCGGGTGCCGGCCAGCATGCCGGGCAGGTCGATGGAGATCAACCGGGAACCGCGGATCTGTTCCGGGACCTGGTCATCGACGATTGCCCGTGCCAGTCCTTCGGCGATCGCGGTCTTGCCCACGCCGGCCTCGCCGATTAGCACCGGGTTGTTCTTGGTGCGACGAGCCAGGATCTCAACTACCTGATCCAGTTCGTCGTCGCGGCCGATCACCGGATCGATCTGTCCGTCAGCTGCCAGCGCGGTCAGGTCGGTTCCGTAGCGTTCGAGCATGGAGGCATCGGATTCGTCCTGCCCCTGGTCCTGTCCGCCATTCTGGGCGCGCTGGGCCTGTTCCATTGCGGCCTGCTGCAGGGACTGGCCGGTGATTCCGTGCTGTGCCAGCAGGTGGCTGACGGGGGATTCCGGATTGAAGACGAAGGCCAGGAACAGGTGGTCCGGGTCGATGTAGGTCGAACCGTAGTTGCGCGCCACCTGGTAGGCGTCAAAGAGGCTGCGCTGGGCAGCGGAGGATAGCCGAGTTGGCTTTTCTCCGTTGTCCTGGCTCTTTGGCATATGAGCGATGGCGTCTTTGCTGAGCGCCTCGATGTCGATGCCCATGGCGGTGAGGTGCTCGCCGATGGGTTCTGTGCGGATCAGCGCGGCAAGCAGGTGCAGTGAGTCGATTTCGTCGTGACCGTGCTCGTGCGAGATCGCTGCTGCGGTAGCTACTGCCTCGTGGGTACGCGTGGAAAGCAGGCGGGTGATGTCGATTGGACGTGCTGCCTGGGCTCGCGAAGAGAGGAAACGAGAGAGGAATTCCTCAAACGAGCCGTCTGATGGTGCACCAAAAAATGCTGGCAAGTGAGCCTCCTAGTAGAAACTTGAGCGGTCTATGCTCATGTTCAACGTATGAGGCTCCAAGATATTCCCGAGGCGTTCAAAATTTCTTTTTGAGCGCTCGAGATCACACAGGGGAGAAGATGGGATTAGTCCTTGGGGATTTCAACGATTCCCATGCGCGCGGCCGCCACAAGTGCCTGTACGCGGTCGCGGACATCCAGCTTGACGAAAATCTTGGCCATGTGTGTCTTCACCGTGGTTTCGGTGATTCCTAGGGTTTTAGAGATTTCAGTGTTATTTAATCCCTGAGCAAGGAGTTTTAGAATCTGGATTTCTCTATTGGTAATGCCAAGGTCATAAATAAGATCTTCAACAGCTTGAGTATTATCGGTATAGGCTTCGCGTACTGCCGAAATTAGGTCCGAAGAAACCGATGGGGAAATGGCAGCGGTGCCCTGATGAACTGCGTGCACAGCATTAATGATTTCGCCTGGTTCAGAATCCTTAACAAGGTATCCGCTGGCGCCGGCGGTGAGGACCGGAACTAAATACTCATCCGAGGAAAATGCCGTAATTGCAAGGACTGCGGGGCTGTCTTTGCGGGATTTAATGGCGCGAGTAGCGCTAACTCCATCCATGATTGGCATCTGCAAATCCATCAGAACAACGTCGATCTCATTCTCGGAACAATAGTCGACTGCCTGCTTGCCATTTTCTGCAGAAAATACGGTTACAATTCCTTGATCCGTTGCTAGGATTGTGCCCAACGCATGCCGAATCAGGGGTTCATCATCGACGATTAGGACTTTGATCTGTTCCATTATTTCCTTTGGGTCGATGCTGCAGACCACTAAACGGACTGCTCACTTGCAAGTATATAAGTTGACGAGATGTGGGGTTTGTTATGAAGGGTTTGAAAATGCTGGCGGTTGCCGCATTAGTGTTGGCACCATTAACTGCTGTGGCTGCTCCCGCATCTGCGGCGCAGAGCCCATTGATCAGCAGCGGGTCAGTTGCAACTCCGGCTGGATGGGGAACTGACTTTTCACGGTGGATGTGCGATCACTACGGAGTAGCCTGCCCATAGGCTATTTGACTTGAAAGCTGTTGCCGTGAATTATTCGGCGTATGAGTGAACGACTAAAAGACACCCTGACCAAGCATCTTGCTGGTCGGGGTGTCATTGTTTGGGTTGGGATCGCAGTACTCATGCTGCTCTCGGGCAGCGAGTTCCTCACCCTGTTCAGGGACGGTTTCAGCCGAGCATCGCAAGTAACAATCCTCGGTGCTCTCGTGGGGCCCGTGCTTTGCATAGTTCTGGCTGTTGGGCTGCGATGGGTTGCGGTCTCCCTCGGACTATTCGTGGCCGTCGCGTTCTTTTTCCTCAACGATGGCTTCATGTTCTTCTTGACGATCACTGCATTCATGATCTTCGGATCGCTTGCGGGCACGGCAAGTGCACGAAGTGTTCGGGCGCTATTCCTCACGCTTTCAACGGCTTGGATGGTGCAATTCGGAATCCAAGCCCAGGGAGACGCAGTCTTGCTTGTCGCCTTGGCCCCATTGAGCGCGTTGTCATACTTGGTGACCCGCAGCATCTATTCACTGCGTGAGAAAAACGCCAACGCGGTCGAGCAGATGCAGCGCGCGCAGGAGCAGACCAGGACTGCCATCGATAAAGAGCGCAAGAATATCGCCCGAGATCTCCATGACATTGTTGCCCATGACATCACGATCGTCGCTATGCAATCGAAGGCAGCGAAATTCGCCAACGATGGACAGATGGCCTTGGAAGCCTTGGATGTCATTTCCAAGTTGAGTTCTGAAACTTTGCATGACTTGCGCCTGATGCTCAACGTACTGCGGGCCGACGGGACGATGTCGGATGAAGCCGCGCCCGGCATCGACGCGCCGGCGGCTACGACCGTTTATGCGCTCCAAGGCGCGGAGCTATTTGCCCAGCGTCTTAAAGATGCAAATTTTCAAGTGACTTCGACCATGGATGCAAGAATTTCGGATTTGCCTCGTTCGGCGCAGACCGCGATCTATCGCGTGATGCAAGAAGGTACAACGAATGTCATAAAGCACGGTGCCCCGGGAAGTTCCTGCACTCTGGAGTTGCTGTCGAACGGCACTGAAGCGGTACTAGAAATCACTAATCAGATAGATGTTTCAGAGAAAAAGATGAAGGGTCTTCCGGAAGGAGGAAGCGGACTGATTGGAATGTCCGACCGCATGCGTACTTTTGGAGGAAAATTCTCGACGAGCTCCAAAAACGGGTTCTGGACCCTGCGCGCAAGCATCCCGTTCTAGCCCCTACCCTCCTACTAAAGTATGATTTCGGATTTCTGGCGAACGCGATAGGTTAGACATGTATCGGTGAAGACCGATCACCAATAAGGTACTTGGTGGTGTTTTGCGAGTGGCATCATGGAGGACCTGAGGGTGATTAAAAGGTACGTTGCATTGTGTAAACGGACTGATCTTTCATCGGCGGAGGCGCCCCCATCGCCCGCCGTTGTCTGTCAGCAGTGCAGCGTACCTTTTATAACTTAATCGCCGGCTGAACGGTCCGGCACCGATATGCAGATGTTCTTAAAACGCGATGGCACCTGAGAATCTCCGGTGCCATCGCATTTCTTGGATCCAGCAGGTCCTACTTCTCCGAGGTGGTGGAATTGCTGTCCAGCTTCAGCACATGATCCGAAACCTTGCCCAGTGCGCGTTCCAAGGAGGAGCGAAGAACAACAGGGACGGTGATTTGGTCGTCGATTTCCACCAGGCCCTCGCGTTCAAAGATTCGCAGCAGGGTTTCAACCTGCGGCACGACCTCTTCGAGGCTCGGGATCAGGTGGTGCTGCTCTTCAGGCAGTTCCTCCTTCGTGGGAATCTGCAGAGCGAATTCGGTGCGTGGCGGAGTCGATGAGGCGGCATTGCTCAAGACGCCGGCTACCATTTCAGCAATCTGTGCCTGGCCTGGCTTCTCCAAAGTGTTGATCAGGATGTGCGAGTACAGCACCTCCGCAATCAGCTCCTTGACCACGCGCGCGCCGGCCCCGCTTGATGCCAGCAGCGCCTCGCTCAGCGATTCGGTCGGCTTGGCGTTAGGCGCCTGGTAGGTCAACATCGCGGTGCCGATCAGAGCATCCCAGTAGGCCGAGAGCCGCGGGATGTCGGCCAGCGAAGGAACTACGGTTCCATCTTCGGGCTCCCAGGAAACATCTTCGGGGACTTCGGCTGCCTCATCGACCTTGATGAACAAGCCCAATGCCTGGGCTGCGTCCTGCAAGGTTTCCCCGGTCAGCACGCCGGCCGGGGTGGTTGGCTTGCCTTCACCGACCCACTGGATCAGCTCGCGTGCCGCGAATACAAAGCGCATGGATTCGAAAGCGCCATTTGCCTCTTCGTCTTCGAGGTAGGGTGCAACGATCGGTGAATCGCCAGCCATGCGAGAAAGGAACTCGAAGGTCTGCTTGAAGTCGTCAACGCTGCCGCCGAAATTGGCGGAGGTTCCCAAGAACGTCAGGTAGTGCTTGAGGATGGCTGCGCTGGTTGCAGCTACTTCCTTGCCCAGTGAGGAGAGGTGGCCAAGCTGCTCGCCGAGAATCGTGGGGTCCAGCGACAGGACGTCAACGCTCTTGCGCAACTGGGCATGAACCGTCAGAAGGGTGGTCAACCCTTCGAGCGCTGCCCGGGTCTCGCTTGCGGGCTGCCCTTCTTCCTGAAAATGGCGGAAGAGCTGGGACTTGAACGGCTGCAGCGCCTGGCGCACTTCGGTTTCAAACGGTACTGAGCTTGCACCTGTTCGGCGTGCAGGGTGTCCCTGGGCTGGTTTCTTCTTGGCTGGTTTGCGTGAGGCCATGTGTGTGGTGGTGTTCCTTCGGGATGGCGGTAAAGAAAGGGGATTATTCGCTTCCTTTCAGTGTACGCAGAGTGCGATTCAGAGCAGATTCCCGGATATGCCTCAGGGCGCACCTCGCGGTTAAAGCTTTCGTATCCCCGGGGAGAGTTGCTGGAAATACGGCAATATAGCGAAATTTTCGCAGAAAACACAAGTCACATCGAAGTGTGGTGGCGCTCACCGTTGAATCCCCAGAATGCGTTGAATTTCGTGCTGGATCGCGCGACAGTGAACACATGCGGCCTCGTGTAATGAGGCCAACGGATTGCTAGGAGAGTGGGTCATGGCAGGGGTAGCTGCGCCGGATCATGTTGTCGTTGTAGGTGCGGGGTTCGTGGGCTTGTCTACGGCCTGGTACTTGCAGGAAGCTGGCGTGAAAGTCACTGTTGTGGATCGCGGTGGCGTGGCTTCGGGCTCGTCGTGGGGTAATGCCGGATGGTTGACTCCCGCACTGACCTTGCCCATTGCCGAGCCTGCGATTTTTGCCAACGGCTTGAAGATGATGCTCGATCCGACTTCGCCGCTTTATATTCCGTTGAAGACCGACGCGAAGCTGTTGCGCTTCCTGCTGGGCTTCGCCTGGCACTCGATGCCCAAGCGCTGGGAAGCTGCCATGCGCATCTTCTCCGAGATCGGAGTCACCGGGCTCGATGCATTTGACGAGATCGCCCAGCGCACGGCCGCCGGCCCAGGTGTCGCTGAACAGACCAAGCCTGCCAACCCGTTCTTGACCGGATTCACCTCGTTCAAGGATCGCGATTCACTCCTGCACGAGTTTGAGATGATCGAAAAAACCGGTGGCAATGTCGAATACGAGCTGCTGACCGGGGACCAGTTGCGTGGCATAGAGCCGACGCTTTCGGATAATGTCGCTGCTGGTGTCGCTATCAAGAACCAGCGCTACATCAACCCGCCGAAATTCATGGCGTCGCTGGCTGAATCCGTCATAGAACGCGGCGGCGATATCATCGGGGCCTTTAATGTCACCGATATTCGCGACAACAAGAACTCGGTGACGGTAATCGGTTCCGAAGGCCGGGCCATCACCGCGGATCACGTCGTGCTGGCTACCGGTGCCTGGATGACCGATATGGCCAAGAAATTCGGCGTTAATGTCGTGGTCC